>JAIPCZ010000031.1 GCA_021737975.1 Polaromonas sp.
CAGCCAATTTGACAACACCGACATCATCAACGAGTTGCTGGCGCTGCGCCTGGATGAGGCCAAGCTGGTGGGCTATCCTAATTTCGGCAAGCTGTCCGTGGTGCCAAAAATGGCTGACTCTCCGCAGCAGGTGGTTGAATTCCTGCGTGACCTGGCGCAGCGCGCCCGGCCTTTTGCCGAGCAGGATCTGGCCGACCTGCGCAGCTTTGCCAGGGAGCACCTGAACCTGCCCGACCCGCAGGCCTGGGACTGGCCCTTCATCAGTGAAAAACTCAAGGAGGCGCGGTACGCTTTCAACGAACAGGAAGTCAAGCAGTACTTCCCGCTGCCCAGGGTGCTGGCCGGCCTCTTCAACATTGTGCAGACCCTGTTCGAGGTCGACATTCGAGAAGACCATGCGCCGGTGTGGCACGAGTCGGTGCGCTTTTTCCGCATCGAGCGCACGCAACAGCAAGGTGCACCCGAGTTGGTGGGCCAGTTTTACCTGGACCCGCAGGCCCGCAACGGCAAGCGCGGCGGCGCCTGGATGGACGACGTGCGCTCACGCTGGCTGCGCCCCGACACGCACCAGTTGCAGACCCCTGTGGCGCATCTGGTGTGCAACTTCGCCAGTGGCGTGAACGGCAAACCCGCCCTGCTGACCCACGACGATGTCACCACCCTGTTCCACGAATTCGGCCACGGGCTGCATCACCTGCTGACCCGGGTGAACGAACGCGACGTGTCAGGCATCAGCGGTGTGGAATGGGATGCGGTCGAACTGCCAAGCCAATTCATGGAAAACTTCTGCTGGGAATGGGACGTCATCAAGAACATGAGCGCCCATGTCGACACCGATGCGCCGCTGCCGCGCGCGCTGTTCGACAAGATGCTGGCCGCCAAGAACTTTCAGAGCGGCATGCAGACGCTGCGGCAAATCGAGTTTTCGCTGTTTGACATGCTGCTGCACACCTCGCATGACCCGACCCACGACATCATGCCGCTGCTGCAGCAGGTGCGACAGGAGGTGGCCGTGCTGCTGCCGCCCGCCTGGGCGCGCACCGCACACACCTTCAGCCACATTTTTGCCGGCGGTTACGCGGCCGGCTATTACAGCTACAAATGGGCCGAGGTGCTCAGCAGCGACGCCTACGCGGCCTTTGAGGAAACGCTTGGATCAGACGGTTTACCCAATGTGCAAACTGGGCAAAGATACCGCCGGGCGATCCTGGAAGCCGGTGGCAGCCGCCCGGCCATCGAGTCCTTCAAGGCGTTCCGTGGCCGCGAGCCCACGCTGGATGCCTTGCTTCGTCACCAGGGGATGACGCAAACTGCTTAAGGAGAAACAGATGGAAACACCAAGTTCTTCGGGTCACGCTGTCCGTCCTGGCGCACTCCCTGTGCCGCGCTGGCTTTTGGCCGGAGTCTGCCTCCTCGTCATGCTGGGCTCGGGCAAGCTGCAAGCGCAAACGGTTTACCGTATCGTCGGCCCAGACGGGCAGGTGACTTTTTCGGACAAGCCGGGCAGTTCGGCCGCCGGCAAGGCAAGCCCGGTGGACAACACCGTGGCAGCCGCCGCACCGGTTGTCGCCGCGCTGCCGTTCGAGCTGCGCCAGGTGGTCGGGAAATACCCGGTCACGCTGTACACCAGCAGCAATTGCGCGCCCTGCGACAGCGGGCGCAGCCTGCTGAGGACAAGAGGCGTGCCATTCTCGGAGAAAACCATCAATTCGCTGCAGGATGCCGAGGCCTTTCAAAGCTTGAGCGGCAGCAACTCGCTGCCCTTCCTGACCATTGGCGCGCAGCAGGTGGCTGGCTTCTCTGCCTCGGAGTGGACCGAATACCTGACGGCGGCGGGCTACCCCGAACGCAGCAGGTTGCCAGCCAGTTACCGCGCCCCGCAGGGTTCCCCGCTGGTCACCCCGGAAAAACCAGGCACGCCAGCCAGTGCCCCTGCGCCGGCAACGCCGCCGCTGCCCCCGGTGACGGACCTCAAGATCAGCCCCAGCAACCCGGCGGGCATCCAGTTCTAGTCAACGGCCAACAGGCCGCCAGCAAAAAAGCCCCGCATCGCATCAGCGACCGGGGCTTTTTGCCGGTTAAAAATGGGCTGACAGTCAGGCTGGCAGCGCAATCTGGTGGTCGACGCTGAACTGGTAGTCCTTGAAAATATGCTCGGCACTGAGGGTCTGGTAGGTGCCGTCCGCATTGCGGCGGGTGGTGTCCTTGAGCCGGTAGGTGTAGTGCCCGCAAGTCCAGAGCTTGAAGTTGCGCATCTGCGTGCACAGACAGGTCTTGTCCATGACCGAAATGTTCTTGCCGTCAGGGTGCAGCGCCAGTTCCCGGTTGTAGGACGTGATGTAGGCGCAGTTGCCGTTGCCGTCAAGCAAATACCCGTAAGACTCGCAACCGGGCCGGATGCCGTCGCCAATGGCGGGCGAGCTCTTGAGCATGCGCATCGGGTAGCCCGTCGGCGAAATGGTGTTGACGACGATGTCGTCCTCGTTGGCCCGGTAGTAATCCTGCTTGACATCGGCCGGCAGGCCACATTCGTTGGACACGGTGAAACGTGTGGCCACCTGCACCGCCGCCGCGCCGGTTTCAAGATACGACACCGCGTCGCTGCCCGTGAAAACCCCGCCCGCGGCAATCACGGGGATGTTGAGTTGCTCGTCTTTGACGTACTGGATGACCTCGGCGATGATGGTGGCCAGGTCGAATTGCGCCCAGTCCAGGCCAAAGCCGAGGTGGCCACCGGCCAGCGGGCCCTCGACAATTACATAGTCGGGCAGGCGGTTCAGGCGGACGTTCTTGCGCAGGAACAACTGCAGGGCGCGCACGCTGGAGACAATGATGCCCAGCTTGGCGTCGCGAAATCGCGGGTGGTCGGCGATCAGGCCAAACGAGCCCAGATGCAGGCCCGCGCTCATGGTGATGCCGTCGATGCCGGCGTCGAGCGCTGAAGCCATGCGCACCTGCAGCGTCTCGCGCGGGCCGTTCATGGTGAGTTTTTCCATGCAGTTGACAAAAATCAGCCCGTCGCCTTTTTTGGCCTCCATGGTGGCGCCCACGTGGCGGCGGGTGGCCTCGGCCAGCACGTCCAGATCGAACTTGACGCCAGACTTGTCCGCATTGTTGATGTTGTACTTGTACTGCTTGGTCTTGTCCTTGACAAAACTGGTGTCAAAGCGACGGTCAGACACATCGTTGACCATGGCATCTGAGATGTGGCCGATGCCGCCGAGCCGGGCCGCCTCCAGCGCCAGCTCGGCCGTCGAAATGTCCACACCCATGCCGCCAACCAGGATCGGCACATACTCTTTTTGACCGAACTTCAGGCGAAAATCATCAACACGTTTCATGAAAATCCTTGAGCGAATCAATCGCTTCTAGAGGCTCCGCCAGGCCCACGCAGGCGCATGTCGGGTGGCAAAAAATGGCAAGATGAAATGATCTTGCTGGCAAGCAATTCTAACCACCCCACCCTGCCACGACAGGCACGGCCTGGTTTACCCATGATCCCCTCACGTGCTTGACAATAGGCTCCCACCAAGACCGATTCATGACACCATGGCCACCCTAGCCCGGACCCCACCAGCCCTCAAGGGCGTGCACATCCTCAGCCTGAGCCTGAACCTGCCCGGTCCGGCCGCGTTGTTGCGGCTCAGGCAGATGGGTGCCAGTTGCGTCAAATTCGAACCCCCCACCCCTGCCAACGCCCCCAGCGGCGTCACGGGCGACCCAATGAGCGCCTACAGCCGCGCGGCCTATGACGCCCTGCACCCCGGCATCCGGATCAAAGCGGTTGACCTCAAAAGCGGGGCCGGCCAAAAAACCTTGCGGCGCGAACTGGCCAAAACCGACGTGCTGCTGACCTCGTTTCGCCCCAGCGCCCTGAGAAAGCTGGGATTGGACTGGCCCAGCCTGCGCCCGACCTACCCGGCGCTGTCGCTGGTGGCCATCGTCGGCGCTCCGGGCCCGGACGCCGAGTCGCCCGGTCATGACCTCACCTACCTGGCTGAAAACGACCTCGTCACCGGACTCGACTTGCCCGCCACGCTGTACGCCGACATGGGCGGCGCCCTGATGGCGGTTGAGGCCGTGCTGCAGGCGGTGCTGCTGCGAAAACAAACAGGCCAAGGACATCGGTTCGAGGTGGCCTTGTCACAAGCCGCGGCCCACCTCGCTTTGCCCCGCAACTGGGGCCTGACCCTGCCTGGCACACCCATTGGTGGCGGTCACGCGGGCTACCAGCTTTACCCATGTCTCGATGGCCGGGTGGCGTTGGCGGCCCTGGAACCGCATTTCGCCAAGTCCCTGTGTGCCGTTGCAGGGCTGGCCTGGACCACACCAGCCATGATGATGGAGCCGGCGACACGCCAGGCCATCGCCGGGTTTATGGCAAAGCGCAGTTGCCGGGAGTTGGAAGAACTTGCGCTCAAACACGACATCCCGCTGCACACCTTGGCGAATTAGGGAACGCTCACGTCAAAACGTCAGCAACACCACCGCGCGCGCTTCCATCGCCTGACCCAGCCCGACCGGACCCATTTTTTCCGCGGTCTTGGCCTTGACATTGACCTGATCCAGCGCGATGCCCAGGGTCTGCGCCACGCTCTCGCGAATGGCGGGCATGAATGGCATCAGCTTGGGCGCCTGGGCCAGGATGGTGCTGTCCACATTGCCAATCTCAAAGCCCTTGGCGCGCACCCGCCGGGCGGCCTCGGCCAGAAGAACCCGCGAATCCACGCCCTTGAACTGCGCGTCGGTGTCCGGAAAATGACTGCCGATGTCCCCCAGAGCCGCCGCGCCGAGCAGGGCATCGGTGATGGCGTGCAGCAGCACATCGGCGTCCGAGTGGCCCAGCAAACCGAACGGATACGGCACCTCGATGCCGCCAAGCATGAGCCTGCGCCCCGCCACCAGCGCGTGAATGTCCCAGCCTTCACCGATTCTGAAATTCATGGCATGACCCTTTTATTTGTTATACGCCTGGCGACGCTGCAGCAGCGCTTCTGCCAGCGCGAAGTCTTCCGGGTAGGTGACCTTGAAATTTTGCGCGCTGCCCAACACCAGTCTCGGGCTCAGGCCCATGGCTTCAATCGCGCTGGATTCGTCAGTGACGGCGTCACCCGCCAGTTCGAGGGCCTCGATCAGGCTGCCAATACGGAACATTTGCGGCGTCTGCGCCAGCCTTTTCTCCTCCCGTGGCAGGGTGGCCGCCACCCTGCCCGCCCGCCCCACCTTGAGAGTGTCGGGCAGCGGCAGCGCCAGCAGGCCGCCGACTTCATCGCCAAGGCAGGCATCAAGCAAGTGATCAATTTGCGCGGGCGTGATCAGGCAGCGCGCGGCGTCATGCACCAGCACCCAGTCATGCGCCACAGCACCCTCTGCGAGCAAGGCGCTCAAACCGTTAAAAACGCTGGCCGCCCGGGTCGACCCGCCACAGGGTGCGATGAGAAATGACGCATTCAACGCCTGCGGTGTTTGGAAAAAGGTATCTTCCGGTGACACCACCACCAGCGCCTGTGCGATGCGCGGGACCTCGGCAAAGGCTTCCAGGGTGTGCATCACCATGGGCTTTCCCGCCACCCTCTGGTACTGTTTGGGGCCTGCCGCTCCGGCGCGCGAGCCCGTGCCGGCACAGGGAATGAGCGCCCAGCAACGCGGGGCGGCGGTCGGCGCAAGGGCAATGTCGTCAAGTTCTGTCATGGTATGGCCTGCATTCTAGAATCGAGCCCACACACCCTGCCAATCTTTGCGCAGGGTTTCGGCGTTTTTATCGCGCCTCCATGCCCTGCTGAACTGCTCTCCACATATGGATTTACCAAAACTTACGGCCGGAAAACGGTACACCCTGCCGCGCCCGGTCGGCTCGGCCGATGCGCTGCTGCTGGCGCAACTGGCCTTGCGCGACAAGGCCCAGCACCGGGTCACTGCCATCGTCACGGCGGACGCCACCGACGCCCAGCGCCTGATCGAAGAGATGGCGTTTTTTGCGCCAGCGCTGCGTTGTGTGCTGTTCCCTGACTGGGAAACCCTGCCTTATGACACTTTTTCGCCGCACCAGGACCTGATCAGCGAGCGCCTCGCTACACTCTGGCGCATCAGCCAGCGCGACCACGACACCGGCGCTGACGTGGTCGTCGTGCCCGCCACCACGGCGCTGTACCGGCTGGCGCCGCCCGCCTTTCTGGCGGCCTACACCTTTCACTTCAAGGTCAAGCAGCAGCTCAACGAGGCCAAGCTCAAGGCGCAGCTGACACTGGCCGGCTACAGCCATGTGACCCAGGTGGTGAGCCCGGGTGAATACGCGGTGCGCGGCGGCCTGATCGACCTGTTTCCCATGGGCTCATCGGTGCCGTACCGGGTCGATTTGTTCGACGACGAGATCGACAGCATTCGCACCTTTGACCCGGACAGCCAGCGCAGCCTGTACCCGGTGCCCGAGGTGCGGCTGCTGCCCGGGCGCGAGTTTCCGATGGATGACGAGGCACGTGCCCGCTTTCGCGGTCGCTGGCGAGAGTTGCTTGACGGTGACCCGACCCGCAGCCGCATCTACAAGGACATCGGCACTGGTGTGGCCACGGCGGGCATCGAATACTACCTGCCGCTGTTTTTTGACGACACTGCAACGGTCTTCGATTACCTGGGAGAAACCGCCACCGTGGTCTTGCACGGCGACCTGGAACCCGCCTTTGCGCACTTTTGGCAGGACACGCGCGAACGCCACCGGCTGGTCCAGGGCGACCCGGAGCGGCCAGTGCTGCCACCCGATGCGTTGTTTCTGAGCGCCGAGCAGTTCTACGCCCGGGTCAACCAGCATGCCCAATTGGCCTTGCGCGCGGCCGTGGATGAGGTCGCTGACAGCGCTCACTTTGTGCGCCTTGGCGACCTGACGGTGGTGCGCGGCGCCGAGGACCCGCTGGCCAGACTCAAGGCCCACATCCGCAACACACAACAGCGCGTGCTGGTGCTGGCCGAGAGCGACGGCCGGCGCGCCAGCCTGCTCGACTTTCTGCACAGCAGCCAATTCGACCCGCCGTCGTTCGACTCACTGGCCGAGTTTCAGGACAGCAAGGAACCCATCGGCATCGCCACGTCCGGCCTGGCCATGGGTTTTGCCTGGCTCGATGCCGGCATCGACTTTGTCACCGAGACCGAGCTTTTTGCCGCCAGCCCGACCACGCGCCGGCGCAAAAAACAGGAACAGGTGAGCGACGTTGAGGCGCTCATCAAGGACCTGAGCGAGCTCAAAGTGGGTGACCCGGTGGTGCATTCCGCCCACGGCATTGGCCGTTACCGCGGACTGGTCAACCTCGACCTGGGCAACAAGCTTGCCAATGGCGAACCCGAGGTGCAGGAGTTCCTGCATCTTGAATACGCCGACAAGGCCACGCTGTATGTGCCAGTGAGCCAGTTGCAGCTGATCAGCCGCTACACCGGCGTCAGCCCCGACGAGGCACCCTGGCACAAGCTGGGCAGCGGCCAGTGGGAAAAAGCCAAGCGCAAGGCGGCCGAACAGGTGCGCGACAGTGCCGCCGAGTTGCTCAACATTTACGCCAGGCGCGCGGCGCGCCAAGGCCACGCCTTCAGGTACAGCCCCGCCGACTACGAGGCCTTTGCCAATGAGTTCGGCTTTGAGGAGACGGCTGACCAGAAAGCCGCCATCCACGCCGTGATCCAGGACATGATCAGCCCGCGACCGATGGACCGGCTGGTCTGTGGCGACGTTGGTTTTGGCAAAACCGAGGTGGCGTTGCGCGCCGCTTTTGTCGCCATCACCGGCGGCAAGCAGGTCGCCTTTCTGGCCCCGACCACCTTGCTTGCCGAGCAGCACTACCAGACCCTGGTGGACCGATTTGCCAAATGGCCGGTCAAAGTGGCCGAGATGAGCCGCTTCAGATCGGCCAAGGAAATCACCGCCGCGCTCAAGGGCGTGGCCGACGGTACCATCGACATCGTGGTCGGCACCCACAAGCTGCTGAGCCAGAACACCCATTTCAAGAACCTCGGGCTGCTGATCATCGACGAGGAGCACCGCTTCGGCGTGCGCCACAAGGAGCAGATGAAGGCCCTGCGCGCCGAAGTCGATGTGCTCACCCTCACGGCCACGCCAATTCCGCGCACGCTGGGCATGGCGCTTGAGGGCCTGCGCGACCTCAGCGTAATTGCCACCGCGCCGCAGCGCCGCCTGGCGATCAAGACCTTTGTGCGCACCGAGGGCAATGGCGTGATCCGGGAAGCGGTTCTGCGCGAACTCAAGCGCGGCGGCCAGATCTACTTTTTGCACAACGAGGTCGAGACCATCGAGAACCGTCGCGCCAAGCTCGAGGAGTTATTGCCCGAGGCACGTATTGCCGTGGCCCACGGCCAGATGCCCGAGCGCCAGTTGGAGAGCGTGATGCGCGACTTTGTGGCGCAGCGCACCAATCTGCTGCTTTGCTCGACCATCATCGAGACCGGCATTGACGTGCCCACCGCGAACACCATCGTCATGAGCCGCGCCGACAAGTTTGGCCTGGCGCAATTGCACCAGTTGCGCGGCCGCGTGGGCCGCAGCCACCACCAGGCCTACGCCTACCTGCTGGTGCCCGACTTGGAGGGTTTGAGCAAACAGGCCCAGCAGCGGCTCGACGCGATTCAGGCCATGGAAGAGCTTGGCAGCGGGTTCTATCTTGCCATGCACGACCTGGAGATTCGCGGTGCCGGTGAGGTGCTGGGTGAAAACCAGAGCGGCAACATGCTTGAAGTCGGCTTTCAGCTTTACAACGAAATGCTGGCCGAGGCGGTGCGCTGCCTGAAAGCGGGCATCGAGCCCGACCTGCTGAACCCGCTCAACGTGGCCACCGACATCAACCTGCACGCGCCCGCGCTCTTGCCCGACGACTTTTGTGGCGACGTGCACCTGCGCCTGTCGTTCTACAAAAAGCTGGCCACGGCCAAGACCACCGAGCAGATCGACAGCCTGATGGAAGAGATCATCGACCGCTTTGGCAAATTGCCAGCGCAGGCACAAACCCTGATCGACGTGCATCGCCTGCGCGTCATCAGCCAACCCTACGGCGTGCTCAAGGTCGACGCCGCGCCAGGTGTGATCACCATCACTTTCAGGAAAGACCCGCCGATCGATGCCATGAAGATCATTGCGCTGATCCAGAAGAACAAGCACATCCGGCTGTCAGGCAATGAAAAACTGCGCATCGAGCGCGCCTTGCCCGAGGCCGCGGACCGGGCCAAGATGGTGCGCGACGTGCTGCGCAGCCTGGGGCAACCAGTGACAGCAACGGCCGCCGCTGCGGCCTGACAAGGGAGCCTCAGTCATGTGCCTGATCGCCTGGAACTGGCAACCCCATAGCCCGGCCCCACTGCTGCTGATTGCCAACCGCGACGAGTTTTACGCGCGCCCGACCGCGCCGCTGCACTGGTGGCAGGACGGCGGCGTCCTGGCCGGGCGCGACTTGCAGGCCGGGGGCACCTGGCTCGGCGTGAGCCGCGGCGGGCGGCTCGCGGCCCTGACCAACCACCGCGACCCCGCCAGCCAGCGGGCCGACGCGCCGTCGCGCGGTGACCTGGTCAGCGCTTTCCTGCAAACGGACACCAGCGCCGGGGACTACCTTGGCGCATTGCTTGAGCGCGCCGCAAACTACAACCCGTTCAACCTGCTGGTCTTCGATGGCGTCAGCCTGATGGGTCTTGAGAGCCGGCATGCCAGGGTCTTGACCCTGCCGCCCGGCATCGGTGCGGTGTCCAATGCCGATTTTTTAACTCCCTGGCCCAAGCTGTCACGCCTGAGCGGCAACTTGCAGGCACTCCACGAACAGGAGCCGCCCAGCGACGCTCAGTTGCTGGCACTGCTGCACAACCCGTCGGTCGCACCCGATGCCGACCTGCCCGTCACCGGTCTTTCGCTTGAATTCGAACGCGCGCTCTCGGCCGCCTTTATCACCCTGCCGGATTACGGCACCAGGGCCTGCAGCGTGGTGCGGTTTGAGCCGGATAGCATCCAGTTCCTGGAGCAGGGCTTCGATGCCAGCGGCGTCACCCACACTGCAAAAATTGCAACAAAATTGACAGTTTCCTGAGCGGGCCCCAACAGCCGCTACCATTACACGCAGCACTTCTCCAAATAGGTCCACCCGTTTCCCATGAAACCCTCCGTATTCGCCCCCGGTCTGATCATTGCAGGAATCACCCCACCGCTGCGCTTGAGCGATTACAAGCTGATCGCGTTTGACATGGACTCGACCCTGATCAACATCGAGTGTGTCGATGAGATTGCCGCGGCCGTGGGACGCAAGGCCGAGGTGGCCGCCATCACCGAGGCCGCCATGCGCGGCGAGATCAGCGACTACAAGGATAGCCTGCGCCAGCGCGTGGCCCTGCTCAAGGGGGTCACGATTGCCGACATGGAGCGCATTTACCAAAACCACCTGCAACTCAACCCCGGCGCGGCGGAACTGGTGCGCGTTTGCCAGCAGGCCGGGCTCAAGGTGTTGCTGGTCTCAGGCGGCTTCACCTACTTTACCGACCGCATTCGCGACCGGCTGGGCATCGACTACACCCGCGCCAATGTGCTGGAGCTGGAAAACGGCGTGCTGACCGGCCGCATGGTGCACCAAGCCTGGGGTGACATTTGCGACGGTGCCGAAAAGCGCAGCATGTTGCTGCAGATGTGCGACAAGCTGGCCATCAATCCCAAACAGGCCATCGCCATGGGCGACGGCGCCAACGACCTGCCCATGATGAGCGTGGCTGGCCTCTCTGTGGCTTACCACGCCAAACCGGCGGTGCGTGAATTTGCCAATGTCTCGATCGAATCCGGTGGCCTGGATCGACTGCTCACCCTCTTTCAGGACTGAGCACCGCCATGTACACCGCCCACTTCGGCCTGAACCAGGACCCGTTTTCAATCGCACCCGATCCGCGCTACCTGTTCATGAGCGAGCGCCACCGCGAGGCCCTGGCCCACCTGCTCTTCGGCGTGGCGGGCTCCAACCAAGCCACAGGCGGCACCGGCGGCGGTTTTGTCCTGCTGACCGGGGACATTGGCGCCGGCAAGACCACCATTTGCCGTTGCTTTCTGGCCCAAATTCCGCCCCACTGCCATGTGGCCTACATCTTCAACCCCAAGCTCAGCGTGCTGGAGTTGATGCAATCGATCTGCGAAGAGTTTCACATCACGCTCAAGGCTGGCCACGCCGGCACGCCAACCGTCAAGGACCACATTGACGCGCTGAATACTTTCTTGCTGCAAAGCCACGCCGCCGGCCAGAGCAGCGTGCTCATCATCGACGAAGCCCAAAATCTCAGCGCCGAGGTGCTCGAGCAATTGCGCCTGCTCACCAACCTGGAGACCAACGAACGCAAGTTGCTGCAAATCGTGCTGATCGGCCAGCCTGAATTGCGCGACATGCTGGCGCGGCCTGAACTGGAACAACTGGCGCAACGCGTGATTGCGCGTTTCCACCTGGACGCCCTGTTGCCAGCCGAGACCAGTCAGTACATAGGGCACCGCCTGGCCGTGGCGGGCCACACCGGCGCGCTGCCTATTGACGCCAAGGCCATGCAGCGCATCCATAAATTCACCCGGGGCGTGCCACGTCGCATCAACCTGCTCTGCGGACGCGCGCTGCTGGGCGCCTGGGCCACCGGTGAGAGCCGGATCAGCCGCAAGGTGGTGGACAAGGCGGCCGCCGAAGTCTTTGGCAACGAGGCTTCCCGGGCTTCCGGCTTCAAACACCAGCGCCTGGCTTTTGGACTGGCGGGCCTGGCCCTGCTGGCAGCCTTGACACTGCTGGGTTGGCAGTTCAGGTCAGCGCAAAAAGAATCACAAGCGCTGTCCTCAACGGCGACGCAGACGCCACAAGCCGAAACACCCAAAGGCGCCGCCTCCGAAGAAAAACGGCCGGCGGCGCCAGCAGTTGCGGCGGCGCCCTTGGCCGAGTTGCCGAGCCTGTGGCCGCAACTGCCCGGCGACATCAACGCCGCCTGGCGCGAACTGGCGCCTGACTGGAAGTTGCCGAGCGACAGCACGGACCCGTGTCAGGCGGCCGGCGCACGCCAGTTGCCCTGTTACCGCACGAGCAACTTGAGCATGCCGCTGCTGCGCCAGCTTGATCGCCCGGGCATCCTGACCCTGCAAGCGGCGCAAGGTCCGGCGGTGTATGCCATATTGGTCGGCTTGTCCGACCAAACCGCCACACTGCGGCTGAACGGGCGCTTGCACACGGTCAGGCTGGTCGATTTGGCCCAGTGGTGGCGCGGCGACTTTGCCACCTACTGGCAGCAGCCAACGGCTTATACAGCCGGGCTGCCCGACGGCAGCACCGGCCCGGCCATCGACTGGCTGGCCAAGCGCTTGAGCCTGCTTGACGCCGGGCCCACTGCCGCTGGTGACGGCACAGCGCTTGCGTTGGACGCGGACCTGCGGACAAGGGTGCGTGCCTTTCAGCGGGCACGCGGCATCACACCCGACGGTCAGCCCGGCCCCATGACCTTTATGCAGATCGACAGCGCCACCCAGGGGCAGGCACCCCGTCTGATCACCGAGCCACGATAAGCCATGTCCTACATTCTTGATGCCCTCAAAAGAGCCGATGCCGAACGCGCGCGCGGCGCAGCGCCCGGACTGCACACGCGCCACCAAGTCCCAGCCGACAGTCCAGGCGCACCAAACACCATCCGAAACATGGGCTTGGCCCTGGCTGCAGGCGCGGTGCTTATTGTGCTGGCGCTTTTCTATTGGGTATTGCCGACACCGGACCCGGCGCCCGCCGCGCCCATGGGAACCGCTGCAGTAACGGCGCCAGATACACCAGCGCCCGCCGCAGCACCCGTCATCGCAGCTGTGCCGCCCGCGGCCATCAGCGCAACGGCAAGCGCCCCCGCTGTGCTTGCAGAAACAGCCCAGGTCCAGGCGCTGCCCCCCCGTGCTGCCAAAGCCCTCGCAGCGCCGTCATCGAGTCCGGGCAAGCCGGTCACGCCGGCCTCTCCGGTTCCTGCCCCGGCGCCTGTCAATCAGGCTGCAGCACCAGCACCAGCACCAGCACCTGCGCCTGCACCTGCACCTGCACCTGCGCCTGCACCCGCAGCTGTGGTGCTGCTGGGCGAACTGCCACAGGACCTGCGCAGCCAGATTCCCAAAATCACCATTACCGGCAGCGTGTATTCAAACAGTCCGGCGCAGCGTCTGCTGCTCATCAACAACCTGGTTCTGTCCCAGGGCAGCCAGGTCGCGCCCGACCTGACGCTCGAAGAAATCCAGCCGCGCAGTTCGGTTTTCAGCTTCAAGGGCAACCGTTTTCGGGTGATGCACTGACAACATCCGTGCCTGATCCCCTATCATTTGCCTGCCGGGCCTTGCCCGGATTGAGTATCTATGCCATCCACCGCCACCCCCCCACTTGTTGAATTTCGTCACCTGAGCTTCGGCTACGGAGAAAGCCCCGTGTTGCAGGATGTTTCCATGCACATCCCCCGGGGCAAGGTCACGGCACTCATCGGTCCGATGGGCGGTGGCAAATCGACGACGCTGCGCCTGATGGGCGGACAGAGCCGCGCCTGGTCGGGCCAAATGTTGTTCGATGGGCAGGATTTGGGTCCCATGAATCAAAAGCAGCTCTACGCGGTCAGGCGCCGCATGGGCATGCTGTTTCAGTTCGGCGCCCTGTTTGCCGACATGAGCGTCTTTGAGAACGTGGCATTCCCACTGCGCGAGCACACCGATTTGCCCGAAGCGCTGATCCGCGACATTGTCCTGATGAAGCTCAATGCGGTGGGCCTGCGCAACGCGCGTGAGCTCATGCCCAGCGAGGTCTCGGGCGGCATGGCCAAGCGCATCGGCATTGCGCGTGCCATCGCGTTGGATCCCGAATTGCTGATGTACGACGAGCCTTTCTCCGGTCTCGATCCCATTTCCCTGCGCGTCGCCGCGCGCCTGATTCGTCAGCTCAACGACGCCATGGGCCTGACCAGCATTTTTGCATCACACGAGCTCAAGGAAACCCTAGCCATTGCCGATCATGTTGTCATCCTGGACAACGGCAAGGTCGCGTTCCAGGGCTCGGTGGAGGAAGTGCAAGCAAGTGCCGATCCGCTGGTGTTCCAGTACGTCAATGAGCGCCCGGATGGCCCGGTGCGATTTCATTACCCCGCCGCTCCTATCGAGGAAGACTTTGGTATCCGGGCTGCTGCAGCAGCGTCAATCAGGGACAGTTGATATTTCACAACGGTCCTGCGGCGACTGAGCGTTAAAAAGAACTTTTGACATTCAGTGGGGCACGCCGTGCATTTTGATAATGTCGTTTTCTCAGGCGGCGGAAACCGCTGCTTCTGGCAGGCGGGTTTCTGGTCGATAGCGGCCCCCATCTTCAATTTGAAACCGTCCAGAGTGGTGTCGGTCAGCGCGGGCTCTGCCATTGCCTGCGCCCTGTTCTCGGGTACTTTCGAGCAGGGTTTTGCGGATTACAAATTGGCCATTGCCGGAAACGACCGTAATGTTTACCTGTCCAATTTGCTGCACAAGCAAGCAGTCTTTCCTCATGGCAGCCTGTATCGCAATGCCATTCTTGGCGCGATCGACGTGCGCGCATTGAGCCGGTTGCACCAGGGACCCGAGATTTTCATTCTTCTGTCGTACCCGCCACTGTGGGCCTCTCAGCGGATGGCCCTTTTCCTGGGGATGGTCGCCGTCGGATTGGACGCTTTTAATCACGACGTGATTCAAGCCTCGATGGGGCGCAGGTTTGGCTTCACGCCGGCCTATTGCTCCGTGCGCGAGTGCACGACGCCGGACGAACTGGCCGATCTGATCATTGCGTCCTCTTGCGTTCCGCCCCTGACGCCCCAGTCGCGGCGTAATGGCACGGCCATCTTTGACGGCGGCCTGGTGAGCAACGTGCCAACCGGCGGCATCGCTGATGCCGATGGGCTGACGCTGGTGCTTCTGACCCGGCCCTTTGCCAGCCTGCCCGCGATCGCCGGACACACCTATGTGCAGCCATCCCAGCCGATCCCGGTGCACGTGTGGGACTACACCAACGACAGCGCCCTGCAGGCAAGCTACGATCTCGGGCGACGCGATGGCGAGAGGTTCTGCTCCTTGCACTGAACGAGATGGGCTGCCTAGGCGACGCCGACCTGGTTGCGTCCGCCCTGCTTGGCCTGGTACAGCCCGCCATCAGCGCGCTGGATCGCCTGATCAAGCGCTTCATCGGGCCGCAGTTGACTCACACCCACACTCGCTTCCATTGCCACGGTTTTTTCATCGACATCCAGATGGGCTTGCGCAATACGTTCCCGAATCTTCTCGGCAATCAGCCGGGCTTCATCGAGGGCACAGTTGTCCAGCACCACCAAGAACTCTTCCCCACCCCAACGCACCGGAACGTCCGACTTGCGCAAAGACTGCTGCAATATGCCCGCCACAAGGCACAGCACCTGGTCACCCGCGGCATGGCCATGCTGGTCGTTGACCCGTTTGAAATGATCCAGATCGATCATGAGTATGGACAAGGGACGGGGTGTGCGCGCACAGTCGGCCATCAGTTTGTCCATCAGGATGGTGAAAGCGTGGCGGTTCAGCATGCCGGTGAGTTTGTCGGTGGAGGCCATGTCTTCAAGGCGTCGCTGGTAACGTGACAGCGACAGGTTGGTCAGCATCAGAACCACCAGCGTGATAGCCAGACAAACACCGAGATTGAGGTAGAGCGTGTTGCGTATCTTGACAAGTGCCTCGGATTCATCCTTCTCGACAAACAAATACCATTTGAGCTCCGGGATGTAATGCACATTGAGCAGGTGGTTGGTGTCGCCGGCTTCATACTGGTAAGCACCGCCCCTGGCCTGAAGAATCTGGTCGATGATGTCGCGAAGGCCGGGTCTGGTATGCAGATCGGCGGCCTGCGATGCGGCGTCTTGTCCCCGCAACACCACCTGCCCCTGGTCATTCACAAAGTAGATCGTCCGCTGGTAACGTTGCTGATAGCCCTTGATGCGGCTGTGCATGGCCTCCATCGTCAGGCCAATGCCCGTGGCGCCCAGGTAGTTCCCATCAAAATCAAACACCCGGTAATTGATGAAGATCGTCATGGCATCCTGATTCGCCAGGTCAGGGTCCACATTGATCTCGTAGGTTTCCCTGAGATTGCGCACGCGGTAATACCAGGCATCGCGCGGCTCGGTCGGCGATATTTTCTTGAGAACACCACCGCCGGTGTAGTAGTTCAAAGAGCGGTCGGAAACAAAGAAACTGCTGAACGCCCCGTGGCGGGTCTTCACCTCCATCAGGTAACGATTCATTTCACTGACGTCGCGCTCGCCCCGAAGAACCCAATCTCGCAAGAACGTGTCGTGGGCCATGGTGGATGAGATCACCACGGGCTGAACCAGGTCCTTCTGCAGTTCGACGTAGATGTTGCTCGAAGCCAGCGGCAACTCACGCCCCAGAATGGCCTCACGGATTACCTCCTTGGAAACAAGGTAGCTCCCCAGGGTGGTGGCAAAAAAACCCAATGAAAGCAAGAGGCTGAGCAGAACCAGCAAACGCCGGCCGTGGAAAACGCGATGGGAAGAAACCATGGGCTGACTCTGAAAATCACTGGCCTAAAAACCGCGGCCCGGCCACCACCGGCCAAGCCGAAACGGCAGTCACACACACAAGCACAAACAGACTCACACTGGCTCGGGCACGCTGGGCAAGCCCGCCAGCGCCATGGCGAGTTCGCTCTCGTCGTAGTGCTCGTCGGTCAGTTCACCGGCGAAGTACTTCTGGTACGAGGTCATGTCGAAGTGGCCATGGCCGCACAGGTTGAACAAAATGGTCTCCGCCTTGCCCTCGGCCTTGCAGCGCAGGGCCTCGACAATCGCGCCCTTGATGGCATGGTTGGCCTCGGGGGCGGGCACAATGCCCTCGTGGCGCGCAAACAGCACACCCGCCTCAAAACACTCCACCTGGTTGTACGACACGGCCTCCAGCAGGCCGAGTTCCTTGACGTGCGAGACCATCGGCGCCATGCCGTGGTAGCGCAGGCCGCCGGCGTGAAAACCGGGCGGCGTGAACTGGCTGCCCAGCGTGTGCATTTTGGTCAACGGCGTCATGTGGCCGGTGTCGCCAAAGTCATAGGCATATTTGCCGCGCGTCAGCGACGGGCAGGCCGCGGGCTCGACCGCCACAATGCGCGGCTTGGGGCCGCCGCGCAGGCCGTGGCCAATAAACGGAAAGGCAATGCCGGCAAAGTTGGACCCCCCGCCGGTGCAGCCCACCACCACGTCGGGCCAGGTATCGGCCATTTCCATCTGCAGCATGGCTTCCTGGCCAATGATGGTCTGGTGCAGCAGCACATGGTTGAGCACCGAGCCCAGCGCGTATTTGGTGTCGTCGCGCTGCACGGCGAGCTCGACCGCCTCCGAGATCGCAATGCCCAGGCTGCCGGGGTGGTGCGGATCCTTGGCCAGCACCGAGCGGCCGTAAGCGGTTTCGGTGGAGGGCGACGCAAAACAGCGGGCGCCGTAGGTCTCCATCACCGCGCGGCGGTAGGGCTTCTGGTCGTAGGACACGCGCACCTGAAACACCTCGACTTCCAGGCCGTAAATCTGGCCGGCGAACGCCAGCGAAGTGCCCCACTGGCCGGCACCGGTCTCAGTCACCAGACGCTTGACGCCTGCCTCCTTGTTGTAAAAAGCCTGGGGCACGGCGGTGTTGGGCTTGTGGCTGCCGGCCGGGCTGCCGCCCTCGTATTTGTAAAAAATCCTGGCCGGCGTGTCCAGCGCTTTTTCCAGGCGATGGGCGCGAAACAGGGGCGCCGGGCGCCACAGCTGAAACACCTCGCGCACCGGCTCGGGGATCTCAATTTCGCGCTCGTGGCTCACCTCCTGCATGATCAGGGCCATCGGGAACAGCGGCGCCAGATCGTCCGGACCCACCGGCTTCATGGTGCCGGGGTGCAAGACCGGCGGCAAGGGCTTGGGCAAGTCGGCCTGCAAGTTGTACCAGAACCTGGGCATCTGGTTTTCGTTCAAGAGGTACTTGGTTTGCTGGCTCATGATGACTCCTGAAAAGTTACAAATAACGCTTGCCTTCAGTATGCGCTTGATCCGCTGTCCAGCGCCCGCGACAGGCGCCCGGGTTTACCCTGAAAACCTCCGGGTCTTAACCCCTTCAGCGGTACCCAGCAGGCAAATTTGGGCCTTTTGCAGCGCGAACACACCCACCGTCACCACGCCCGGCCACTGGTTCACCTCGGTCTCGAAGGCCAGCGGGTCGCTGATCTGCAAGCCGGTCACATCCACCAGGTACTGCCCGTTGTCGGTCACCAGAGGCGAGTCATATCGGAGGCGCAGCTGCGCGTGTGCGCCCATGGCCGCAAACTGCCGCATCACGCGCTGCGCCGCCATCGGGATCACCTCCACCGGGAGCGGGTACTTGCCCAGCGTTTGCACCAGCTTGGACTCGTCGGCGATGCAGACAAACTGGCGCGACTGGGCCGCGACGATCTTTTCACGTGTCAGCGCCGCACCGCCACCCTTGATCATGTAACCCTGGTGGTCGATCTCGTCAGCACCGTCGATGTACACCGCCAGTTCGTCCACCTCATTGGCATCGAAAACCCGGATGCCCAAGGCCTGCAAGCGTTCGGTGCTGGCGACCGAGCTTGACACCGCTCCCCTGATCTGGTCCTTGATGCTGGCCAGCGCGTCAATGAATTTGTTGACGGTGGAGCCGGTGCCCACGCCCACGATCTCGCCGGGCACCACGTACTTGAGCGCGGCCTGACCCACCAGGGTTTTGAGTTCATCTTGAGAAAGTGATGCCATAACGGGGTCCTTGAGGGGGTTGATCGGGGAAAATACCCAAAACTTGATGGAATTATCCAATGGCTCTTGTCCCCTACGCCCTCACTCGTCCCTTTTTATTCACTCTGGACCCTGAAACCGCCCACGAAGTCACGCTGCATTCCCTGGCGCGCACCCAGGGCAGCGCCTTGAAATGGGCTTATGGCAGCGCGCGTGTGAACGATCCCGTGGAACTGGCCGGGCTGACCTTCCCCAATCGCGTCGGCATGGCCGCCGGTCTGGACAAGAATGCCCGTTGTATTGACGGCTTGGGCGCGATGGGCTTCGGTTTTGTCGAGGTCGGCACCGTCACGCCGCTGGCGCAGCCCGGCAACCCCAAGCCGCGCATGTTCCGCCTGCCGCAGGCGCATGCGCTGATCAACCGACTGGGCTTCAACAACGACGGGCTGGCTGCCTTTGTCGCCAACGTCAAGCGTTCCAGGCTGCACCAAACACGCTCGTCCCGCTCCGGTGGTGCCTCGCCCATGCTGCTGGGCCTGAACATTGGCAAAAACGCCGTCACACCCATCGAGCGCGCCACCGACGACTACCTGACTTGCCTGGACGGGGTCTACCCTTTCGCCGACTACGTCACCGTCAATATTTCCAGCCCGAACACCAAAAACCTGCGCAGCCTGCAAAGTGATGAGGCACTGGATGGCTTGCTGGGTGCCATTTCCGAGCGGCGCGAGGCGCTGGCGAAGCAACACGGCAAGCGCATCCCGATCTTCCTCAAGATTGCACCGGACCTCGACGCGGACCAGATCAAGGTCATCGCAGAAACTCTCAAACGCTACGGACTGGACGGCGCAGGCCAGGTCAACAACGCCTGGGGCGTGGTGGCCACCAACACCACACTGAGCCGCGAAGCCGTCAAGGGCCTGGCCCATGCCGATGAAGCCGGCGGCCTGTCGGGCGCGCCCGTGTTGGCCATGAGCAACCAGGTGATCAGCCAGTTGCGCGCTGCCCTGGGCCCGCGGTTCCCGATCATCGGTGTCGGCGGCATCATGAGCGCCGAAGATGCCGTGAGCAAAATCAGGGCCGGCGCCGATGTGGTGCAAATCTACACGGGCCTGATTTACCAGGGCCCAGGCCTGGTCAAACAGGCCGCAAGCCTGATCAAGAAGACCTTTTAATTGGGGTCAGATTCCAATTGATTTCCCAAGCCGGCAACCCTTTGGCCGATGGCCAGACAACTGGTCAATCCGGGTGACTCGATGCCGAACAGGTTGACCAGGCCCGGCACACCGTGGTCGCGCGGGCCCTGAATCACGAAGTCACAGGCCGGCGCACCCGGGCCGCTGATCTTGGGGCGAATGCCGGCGTAGCCTGGCAGCAATGCGCCATCCTGCAAACCGGGCCAATATTTGCGCACCTCGGCATAAAAAGCGTGACCACGCCCCGGGTCCACCATCAGGTCGTCCGGTGATTCGACCCACTGCACATCGGGTCCAAATTTCGCTTGTCCGCCCAGATCCAGCGTCAGGTGCACACCCAGCCCGGCGGCTTGTGGCACCGGGTAGATCAGGTGCGAAAAGGGTGCCCGCGTGGCCAGCGTGAAATAGTTGCCCTTGGCGTAGAACGGTTGCGGCACGAGGCGCTGGTCCAGGCCGGCAAAGCGCGCGGCCAGCGCTGGCGCGTGCAAACCCGCTGCGTTGACCACAGTCCTCGCTTGCAAGCGGGTGCCATCGGCGGCATGCAACTGAATTCCGGAAGAACAGACCAGCGCACCTTCCAGCGGTGAATTGAGTGCCAGAACACCGCCCGCATTTTCCAGGTCCCCCAGCAGCGCCAGCATCAGGCCATGGCTGTCGACAATGCCGGTGCTGGGCGACAACAGCGCAGCCTCGCACACCAACTGTGGTTCCATCTGCCGCGCCTCGCCCCCACTCAACAAGGCCAGATCATCCACGCCATTGCGCAGTGCCTGCTCGGCAATCCCCTGCAACTGCGCCACTTGTGCCGGCTCGGTCGCGACCAACAGCTTGCCGCAGCGCCTGTGGCTGATGCCATGCTCCTCGCAGTACGCATAGAGCAGCGCCCTGCCCTGCACACACAAGCTGGCCTTGAGCGAACCCGGCGCGTAATACATGCCGGCGTGAATCACCTCGCTGTTGCGCGAACTGGTGCCTGTGCCAAAAGCGTTGCCAGCTTCGAGCACCAGCACCTCACGCCCCTGCAGCGCCAGGGCGCGGGCCACAGCCAGACCGACCACACCGGCCCCGACCACCACACATTCCACTTGATCCATCCATTTTCTCCAGACCCAATCTTGGGATTTCCAACAAATCAGTTTACCGAAGCTGTCCACAGCACCACAGGCGTCGGTAAAATGCAGGGTTTCTACCAGTATCCAACTGAACTGGCCACTTTAACAACCCTCACAGGACTTTGTCATGTCACTCTTTTCCGCCGTCGAAATGGCCCCGCGCGACCCGATTCTGGGTTTGAACGAACAATTCAACGCCGATACCAACCCGGCCAAGGTCAATCTGGGCGTGGGCGTGTACTTTGACGACAATGGCAAGCTGCCCTTGCTGGGCTGTGTGCTGGCGGCTGAAAAAGCCATGATGGACGCCCCCAAGCCGCATGGCTACCTGCCCATCGACGGAATCGCCGCCTATGACGCCGCGGTCAAGGCGCTGGTCTTCGGCGCCGACAGCGAACCCGTCACCTCGGGCCGTGTGGCCACCATTCAGGCGCTCGGCGGCACCGGCGGCCTCAAGGTCGGCGCCGACTTTTTGAAGTTTCTGGGCACCGGCGCCAAGGTGCTCATCAGCGACCCGAGCTGGGAAAACCACCGCGCGCTGTTTACCAACGCCGGCTTCACTGTTGAGTCCTATCGCTATTACGACGCGGCCACACGCGCCCTCAACTTCGAGGGCATGCTGGTCGACCTGACCGCAGCCGTTGCCGGCACCATCGTGGTGTTGCACGCCTGCTGCCACAACCCCACCGGTTATGACATCACGCCGGCCCAATGGGACCAGGTGATTGCGGTGGTCAAGGCCAAAAATCTCGTGCCTTTCCTCGACATGGCCTACCAAGGTTTTGGTTATGGCCTGAAAGAAGACGGGGCCGTGATCGGCAAGTTTATCGCCGCCGGCCTGCTGTTTTTTGTCGCGACCAGTTTCAGCAAGAGCTTCAGCCTGTACGGCGAGCGTGTCGGCGCCCTGAGCGTGGTGTGCGAGAACAAGGAAGAAATGAGCCGCGTGCTGAGCCAGCTCAAAATCGTGATCCGCACCAACTACAGCAACCCGCCGACCCATGGCGGCGCCATCGTGACCACGGTGCTGAACACACCCGAATTGCGCGCGCAGTGGGAAGCCGAACTCGGCGAGATGCGCGTGCGCATCAAGGCCATGCGGCAAAAGCTCGTCGACGGCCTCAAGGCTGCCGGCGTCAAGCAGGACATGAGCTTCATCACCCGGCAAATCGGCATGTTCAGCTACTCTGGCCTTTCCAGGGACCAGATGGTGCGCCTGCGTAATGAGTTCGGCGTTTATGGCACCGACACCGGCCGCATGTGTGTGGCCGCCTTGAACAGCAAGAACATTGACTATGTTTGCGCCAGCATTGCCAAGGTGATCTGAGGCTGCTTCGCTTGAAGACCCTCAATCTGATTGGCGGGGGCAGGGTCGGTCAGACGCTGGGGCGGCTGCTGACCCAAGACGGCCAGGTTCGGGTGCAGGACGTGTTGACACGCAGCATCACCTCTGCAGAGCAAGCCCTGGCCTTCATCGGCGCCGGCCGCGCGGTGGGTCAAATGAGGGACTGGCGCCCGGCCGATCTGTGGCTGCTGGCGGTGCCGGATGGCCAGATCGCACCCGTCGCGGCGACCCTGGCCGCCGCTGACAGCCTGCCGACCGCCACGGTGTTTCATGCCAGCGGCGCCTTGAGCGCCGACGTGCTCAAACCCTTGCAGGACAAAGGCTGGAAAGTGGCCAGCGCGCACTGCCTGCTGAGCTTTGCCAGCCCCCCCATGGCGCTTGAGCAATTTGCGGGCACCCCCTGCGCACTCGAAGGCGATGCGCTGGCGCTGGCTGAATTAAGGCCTCTTTTTACACGCCTGGGCGCCCAGTGTTTTGATGTCCGGGCGCAAGACAAATTGCTCTACCACGCCGGCGCCGTCTTTACCACCAACTTTCTGCCGGTGCTGCAAGACCTGGCCGAGCAGCTTTGGCAGCACAGTGGCATGCCGCTGCCCCTGGTGCAGCATTTGCGCGCAAGCCTGCTGAAAAATTGCGTCGACAACATCACCAAGCTGGGGCCACAGGCGGCCTTGACTGGCCCCGCCGCCCGAGGCGACGCGGCTCTGGTGGCAGCGCAGGGCCAGGCCGTGCAGCGCTGGAACCCCGGCGCAGGCGAGGCCTACCAGGCCTTGAGCGGGTTGGCCGGACAACTCGCGAAGCGCGAGGCCCGCAAATCTTGAACACAGGATTGGCGACTCCTTCATGCCGTGAACATTTATCATCAAACGGTATATTTCGTCAGTTAGGCGACAGACGCAAACGTCCAAGACCTGTTATATTGCACTGCAACATTTTCATGAAAAGGTGAACTCCCGTGCTCTACAAATTTTACGAAGCCCAACGTTCTCTGATGGAGCCATTCACAGATCTGGCGCAATCTGCCGCCAAGGTGTATGGCAATCCGCTGTCAGTGTTCGGCCAGCACCCCCTGGCGCAACGTATTTCAGCCGGCTACGACCTGATGCACCGCTTGGGCAAGGACTATGAGAAGCCTGAATTTGGTCTGCGCACCGTGGATGTGGACGGGGTGGAGGTGGCGATTCATGAGCGCGTTGAACTCAGGAAGCCGTTTTGTGAATTGCGCCGTTTCAAACGATTCACCGACGACCAGTCGACGCTGACCAAACTCAAGGATCAGCCGGCGGTCCTGATCGTGGCACCGCTGTCTGGCCATTACGCGACCTTGCTGCGTGACACCGTGAAGACCATGCTGAAGGACCACAAGGTCTACATCACCGACTGGACCAACGCCCGGCTGGTGCCCACCTCCGAGGGCGACTTCAGCCTGGACGACTACATCAACTACGTCCAGGAGTTCATTCGCCATGTGCAGGGCCGCTACGGGAACTGCCATGTGATGAGTGTCTGCCAGCCGACCGTGCCGGTGCTGGCCGCGGTGTCGCTGATGGCCAGCCGGGGTGAACTGACGCCCCTGAGCATGGTGATGATGGGTGGCCCGATCGACGCCCGCCTGTCACCGACCAAGGTCAACAACCTGGCCATGAACAAGAGCATCGAGTGGTTTGAACGCAACGTGATTTACCGCGTGCCTACCCGCTTCCCGGGCGCTGGGCGCAAGGTTTACCCCGGCTTCTTGCAGCACTCCGGCTTTGTCGCGATGAACCCCAGCAACCATGCCCGCAGCCATTACGACTACTTCAAGGATCTGATCAAGGGTGATGGCGCCAGTGCCGATGCCCATCGCAAGTTCTACGACGAATACAACGCCGTGCTGGACATGGACGCGCAGTACTACCTGGACACCATCAAGGTCGTTTTCCAGGAGTTCAACTTGGTCAACGGCACCTGGGACGTCAAAGGCGTTGATGGCAAGATTGAACGCGTGCACCCGGAAGACATCCACAGCACAGCCCTGTTGTCCATCGAAGGTGAACTGGACGATATTTCCGGCTCCGGCCAGACGGCTGCTGTGCACACCATTTGCACCGGGGTCGACAAAGCCAATCAGCGCCACATCGAGGTGGAGGGCGCCGGCCACTACGGCATTTTCGCCGGTAGTCGCTGGCGTGAAGTGGTCTATCCACAGGTCAAGGCCTTCATTCTGGCTTACCAGCCCAAATCTGTCGCAGAGACCCCGGTGGTGGTGACCAGCCCGCCCACCCTCGTCCTGATCAACCCGGAGCCCGAACTGCCGGAACCGGCGCCAGCCTTTGTTTTGCCCAAGGCACCCGTCACGGCTGAGATCCAGGTGAATAGCAAGCTCCCCGTGTCCCCGCGCAAACCCGCTGCCAAGGTGAAGACGGCGCCTGCAAAAGCCAAGCCTGCCAGCCAGGCGGCAGCACCTGTGGTGGTCAGCAAGGCGGCTGCGAGCAAAGCCGCGGCCAGCGTGGCTTCCCCGGCGAAGCCGGCGGCGCGCAAGCGGCCGATCCAACGCCGCGGATGATTGCCAGCGCCGCCGGGATTTTGGCGGCACTGCCGCAAACCCAGTGCACACGCTGCGGCTATCCGGACTGTGCCGCCTATGCCCAGGCCCTGCATGACGGCAGCACGGACATCAACCAATGCCCTCCCGGCGGCTTCGAGGGTGTTCAGCGCCTCGCGGCACTGACCGGGCTGCTGCCAAAACCGCTGAATCCGGACAACGGCCTGGAGGGGCCACGCACGGTGGTTTTTATTGACGAAGCTTGGTGCATTGGCTGCACGCTGTGTATCAAGGCCTGCCCGGTGGATGCGATTGTGGGCGCCAACAAGCTCATGCACACCGTGATCGAGTCCTATTGCACCGGTTGCGCTTTGTGTCTGCCGGTGTGCCCGGTGGACTGCATCGAAATTGAAACCGTCAGCGGCAGCGCCACCGGCTGGGCCGCCTGGTCACAAGAGCAAGCGGGCGAAGCCCGCCAGCGTTATGAATTTCACACGCTCAAAAGCGAGCGCGAGGCGCTTGAAAACGCGCAAAGGCTGGAAGCCAAGGCGGAGCTGAAGCTCTCAGACCTTGCCACCCACTCGCAACACACCGACCCGGGCGTGCTGGAAAAAAAACGGGCCGTGATTGAAGCCGCGCTGGCCCGGGCACGCGCCAAACGCGAAGCGGCGCCTTAGGCCGCCAGCTTGGCAAACGCCGCCACCACCTCGGGCGGCGCCTGAACCATCTCGATCAGCACACCTTCGCCCGCAATCGGAAACTCGTCACTGGCCTTGGGGTGCAAAAAGCAGATGTCAAAGCCCGCAGCCCCTTTGCGGATGCCGCCGGGCGCAAAACGCACGCCCTGCGCGCTGAGCCAGTCCACCGCCCTGGGCAGATCATCGATCCACAGGCCGACATGGTTCAGCGGCGTCGCGTGCACGGCGGGCTTCTTGTCGATGTCCATGGGCTGCATCAGGTCGACCTCGACCTTGAACGGACCGACCCCCATGGCGCAGATGTCCTCATCGACGTTTTCGCGCTCGCTCTGAAACGTGCCGGTGACCTGCAGGCCCAGCATCTCGACCCAGAGCTTTTGCAGGCGCGTCTTGCTTGTTCCCCCGATGGCGATTTGCTGGATGCCCAGCACCTTGAACGGGCGCTGGCTCATACGAACTCCACGATCGGCTGGTCCACGGTGAGGCTTTCGCCCTTGGTCGCCAGCACCTTGCCCACCACGCCATCGGCGGCGGCAAACAGCACGTTTTCCATCTTCATGGCCTCGATCACGGCCACACGTTCCCCGGCCTGCACCTTTTGGCCCACCTGCACGGCCACGTCAACCAGCAAACCGGGCATCGGCGACAGCACATAGCGGCTCATGTCGGGCGGCGCCTTGAACGGCATCAGCGCGTGTAACTCGGCCATGCGCGGTGAAATCACCAGCACATCGATGCGCGTGCCGTTGTGTTGCAGGCGCAAGGCCAGCGGGTTTTTGGGGGTGCCGCGCTCGACCTGGGCGGTGAAAGGTGTGCCGTTCACCGTGCCGGTGATACAGACATCGTTGAGGCGCGAATCGCTGCATATTTCATAACTGCTGGCGCCCATTTTGACGCGGGCGAAACCGGTTTTTCCGGCAAACTCATCAACATGCACCGGGGTGTAGGCGTTACCCCCCTCCTCACCCAGGGTGACCACCACGTAATCACTGCCCACGTTGACGGCGTAACCGGGCAACTGGCCGCTGATGCCGGCCGCGCGTTCGCGCGACTTGCGCCGCACAAAGGCGGCCAATGCCAGCATGAAGTGGGGGTCCTCGTGCGGCACATCGGCGGCCTTGAAGCCGTGCGCGTAGTTTTCGGCAATAAAACCGGTGTTGAAGTCACCCGAGACAAACTTGGGGTGCGCCAGCAGGGCCGCCTGGAACGGGATGTTGCTGCTGATACCTCGAATCACAAAGCCGTTGAGCGCCTCGCGCATCTTGGCGATCGCATCGAGCCGGTCCACACCGTGCACGATGAGCTTGGCAATCATGGAGTCGTAGTACATCGGGATCTCGCCGCCGTCCTGCACGCCGGTGTCCACGCGCACGCCAAACCAGTCGGTGGTGTTGCCCTGTTCCATGGTCTGGGCGGGCGGTGAAAAGCGCACCAGACGGCCGGTGCTGGGCAGGAAGTTGCGGTACGGGTCTTCGGCATTGATACGGCACTCCATGGCCCAGCCATTGCGTTTGACCTCGGCTTGGGTGAGCGGCAATTTTTCACCGGCAGCCACACGAATCATGAGCTCGACCAGGTCCAGCCCGGTGATGCATTCGGTCACCGGATGCTCCACCTGCAAACGCGTGTTCATTTCCAGGAAATAAAAACTCTGGTCCTTGCCGACCACAAACTCCACCGTGCCCGCGCTCTGGTACTTGACCGCCTTGGCCAGGGCCACCGCCTGCTCACCCATCGCCTTGCGCGTCGCATCGGAAATAAAAGGCGATGGCGCTTCTTCTATGACTTTCTGGTGGCGGCGCTGGATCGAGCACTCGCGCTCATTGAGGTACAGGACATTCCCAAAGCTGTCGCCCATGAGCTGGATTTCGATGTGGCGCGGTTCTTCGACAAACTTTTCGACAAAAACGCGGTCATCACCAAAGCTGTTGCGCGCTTCGTTGCGGCAGCTGGTGAAACCCTCAAACGCTTCCTTGTCGTTATAGGCGACGCGCAGCCCCTTGCCGCCGCCGCCGGCACTGGCCTTGATCATGACCGGGTAACCAATGCCCTGGGCGATTTCAACCGCCCGCTCGGCCGTTTCGATGGCGCTGTTGACACCCGGAATGCAATTAACACCCGCTGCACCGGCCAGCTTCTTGGACTCGATCTTGTCGCCCATGGCGGCCATGGAGTAGTGCTTGGGACCGACGAAGACAATGCCTTCTTCTTCGACGCGTTTGGCAAACTCGGCGTTTTCACTCAGGAAGCCATAACCCGGGTGCAGCGCTTGCGC
This sequence comes from Polaromonas sp., assembly GCA_021737975.1. Taxonomy (GTDB): domain Bacteria; phylum Pseudomonadota; class Gammaproteobacteria; order Burkholderiales; family Burkholderiaceae_C; genus Rhodoferax. The sequence goes on from JAIPCZ010000031.1 coordinate 27,922, forward strand.
GCCGGTTTGTTTGCAGGCGGCAATGATTTTTTCACCGACCAGGTAACTCTCCCGGCTGGGCGGGGCGCCAATGTGCACGGCCTCGTCGGCCATCAACACAAACCGCGCGTCCTTGTCGGCATCCGAATAAACGGCCACGGTCTTGATGCCCATTTTTTTGGCGGTAGTGATGACGCGGCAGGCGATTTCACCCCGATTCGCGATCAAAATTTTTGTAAACATAATTCACTCCTAACGTTATTCGGTCAGCGACTATTCAATTCGCTGTGATGTTGAGTCTGTCCTTTTGACGGGACGCCGTGTTTGTGGGTCCGCAACAGGGCGAGGGTGTCTGCTTCCCCTCATGTCCCCCTCCAAAGGCTCTCGCCTTTGGATTCCTCCTTGACTTCGCTGCAACAGACACCCCCACCCTGTTGCTACATGGCGCTGACTTTGCCTTTCGCGCTGGAACGCCAAATGACCGGTTCGGGATTGGGCTGGCCGGGCGTTTTGCGCAGGTCAAGGAGGAGGCCGCAGGCCGGGGGACACGGAGCAAAACGCCCGGGCAGCCCGATCCAGTGCGACAAAGTTTCATAGAGCGTTCCACCAGAACTTAAAGCGGAATGTTCCCGTGTTTACGCCACGGGTTTTCAAGCTTCTTGTCTTTTAGCATGACCAGGCTGCGGCAAATGCGTTTGCGGGTCTCGCTGGGCAGAATCACGTCGTCGATGAAGCCGCGGGCGCCAGCCACAAACGGGTTGGCAAAACGCGCCTTGTACTCGGCCTCCTTGGCGGCCAGCTTTTCGGGATGGCCCTTGTCTTCGCGGAAGATGATCTCCACCGCCCCCTTGGCCCCCATCACCGCAATTTCGGCGTTGGGCCAGGCAAAGTTGACGTCACCGCGCAAGTGCTTGGAGCTCATCACGTCGTAGGCGCCGCCGTAGGCCTTGCGTGTGATCACGGTGATCTTGGGCACGGTGCACTCGGCGTAGGCATACAGCAGTTTGGCGCCGTGCTTGATGATGCCGCTCCACTCCTGCGCGGTGCCGGGCATGAAGCCGGGCACATCGACAAAGGTGATCACCGGGATATTGAAGGCATCGCAGAAACGCACAAAACGCGCGGCCTTGATGCTGCTCTTGATGTCCAGGCAACCGGCCAGCACCAGCGGCTGGTTGGCCACGATGCCCACCGTCTGGCCGTCCATGCGGGCAAAGCCGATCAGGATGTTTTTGGCGTACTCGGGTTGCAATTCAAAGAAGTCGCCGTCATCAACCGTCTTGACGATCAGCTCCTTCATGTCGTAGGCCTTGTTGGGGTTGTCGGGCACCAGCGTGTCCAGGCTGTGTTCCATGCGGCCGGCCGGGTCGCCACTCTGGCGCACCGGGGCTTTTTCGCGGTTGTTCAACGGCAGGTAGTTGTACAGGCGGCGCAGCATCAGCAGCGCCTCGACATCGTTCTCAAACGCCAGGTCGGCGACGCCGCTCTTGGTGGTGTGGCTGATGGCGCCGCCGAGCTCCTCGGCCGTCACTTCCTCGTGCGTCACGGTCTTGACCACCTCCGGGCCGGTGACGAACATGTAGCTCGAGTCTTTCACCATGAAGATGAAGTCGGTCATGGCGGGCGAATACACCGCGCCGCCCGCTGACGGCCCCATGATCATGCTGATCTGCGGCACCACGCCGCTGGCCATCACGTTGCGCTGGAACACGTCGGCATAACCCCCGAGCGAGGCCACGCCTTCCTGAATACGGGCGCCGCCCGAGTCGTTGAGGCCGATCACCGGCGCGCCGACCTTCATGGCCTGGTCCATGATCTTGCAAATTTTTTCCGCATGGGCCTCACTCAGCGCGCCCCCAAACACGGTGAAGTCCTGGCTGAAGACAAACACCAGGCGGCCGTTGATCATGCCGTAGCCCGTGACCACACCGTCGCCAGGGATCTTGTTGTCCTGCATGCCGAAGTCGGAGCAGCGGTGCTCGACAAACATGTCCCATTCCTCGAAAGTGCCTTCATCGAGCAGCACATCGAGGCGCTCCCGCGCGGTGAGCTTGCCTTTTTTGTGCTGCGCATCAATGCGGTTCTGGCCCCCGCCCAAGCGGGCGAGTTCGCGCTTTTTTTCCAGTTGTTCAAGAATATCGTGCATGGCTTGTTCTCTCTTAGGTCAGGAATGGGTGAGTTTTAAGTTTTTAAATTGATGAACGGCCTAGGCTCTTCCAGCATGCGCCTGAAGCAAACTTCTTGCGGCGGTTGAGGCCGCCATGCGGCCCTCCAGTACCTCTTGCGTCAACTGGGGCAACAGGGCCTTGACCTGCGGATGCTGGGCAAAAGCGGTCTTGAGTCCGGCGTCGATGCGCTCCCACATCCAGGCCTGCGCCTGCTTCTGGCGGCGCGAGGAAAACTTGCCATTGGCGATTTGCAGGGCCCGGAATTCACAGACCTTGGCCCAGAAGGTGTCGACCCCCTGGACATGCAGGGCGCTGAGCTGGATCACCTGAGGGTGCCATATTTTCTGGTCGTGGTGCATGTGCTCGGGGCTGCCATGCAGGCCAAGCAAACGCAGGCTGGAGCTGATCTGGGCGCGCGCCCGCGTGGCGGCATCGGGGTCGAT
>JAIPCZ010000032.1 GCA_021737975.1 Polaromonas sp.
CCTCCGATGTGCCGACCATGGACAACGGCTCCGCCCTGTCGCGCCAAAAACGCATCAGCGCGCAGCAACTGGGGCAACTGCTGCAGGTGGCTTACGCCTCGCCCACCATGCCCGAGTTGATGTCGTCGCTGCCCCTGGTCGGTGTGGACGGCACCCTCAAACGCAGCCTGGCGAGCAACGCCAGCGCCCACCTGAAAACCGGCAGCCTGCGCCATGTGACCGCGCTGGCGGGTTATGTGCATGCCGCCAGCGGCAAGCGTTACCTCCTGGTCGCGATGGTCAATCACCCCAACGCCGCTGCGGTTCGTGCGGCGCTGGATGCCTTGATTGACTGGACTGTGATGGACAATCAGGCCCCGTGATGCCCGCTGCGCGTCTGCCCCACCCACTTGAAAATAATGAACCTTACCGACCTGATCGGCACCCTTGCCGCCATCCTGACCACCATCAGCTTTTTGCCACAGGCACTGCACACCTTCCGCACCAAGGATGTCCGCGGCATCTCGCTGGGCATGTACAGCGCGTTCACGCTGGGCGTAGCCATGTGGCTGGTCTATGGCCTGCTGCTGGGCGCCTGGCCGGTGGTGATTGCCAACGTGATCACGCTGGCGCTGGCCAGCACCATTCTGGTGATGAAACTGCGCTATCGCTGAGGCAGGGCCGCGACGTTCGCGGGTTTTCCCCACTCACGTCTCCGCCCGCAAAAGCTTACGATTTCGACTTGAATGGCACGGTCGTTCTTTTAATTTTTCTGGAGACAATTGATGAGGCAATTCAAAATTCTTGGTGTCGCCATGGCGGCGGCACTGCTGGTTTCGGCATGTGGTGGCGGCAGTGATTCGGTTCAGGCACCAGCCATCCAGTACACCTCGCTGGTGTCGTTCGGCGACAGCTTGAGCGATGTGGGCACCCACAAGGTGGGAACTGTCGCTGCGCTTGGAGGCGGAACTTACAGCGTGAACGGCATCTCCGGCGCGATTCCGAGCAACAACTGGACTGAACTCATGGCAGCGCAGATTGGTGTTGCTGCGCCCTGCCCTGCACAAACCGGCCTGACAGGCGAACCGTCCCTGGGATTTTCTGTGCCGGTGACGAACCATCCGGCATGCACCAATTACGCCCAGGGTGGCGCGCGCGTAACCGATCCGGTTGGCCCCGGCAGCGCCGCGGCGCCGGTCAGTTCCCCATTGGGCCAATTAACTGTGCCGATCGTCACACAGATCGCCAACCATCTGGGCCGGGTGGGCAACTTCAGCGGCACCGAACTGGTAACCGTCATGGCCGGTGGCAATGATGCGCTGAGATTACTGGACACTTTGGTGGCCAATGCAACCGCCGCTGGCGCCGCAGCCGGTGCCGCCGCTGGCGCTCAAACTTTTGCAAGCACATTGGTCGGACTTCTTGCAGCCGGAGCAACCAATCCAAGCGCGGCTGCTGGCGCAATTGGCGCTGCGCTCAGCGCCTTGCCGGCTGGCACTTCCAGCACGGTACTGGTAGGCACGGCGGTCGCCACTGCCGCAGCCCAGCCCGGCAATGCGGCCGTTGCATCACCCGCTGTCTATGGCCCCATGGTTGCCTCCGCCCAAGCTGCCGCAGTAACCGCCGGCAATGCTGCAGGCGCAGCCGCCGGCGCAGCCTACGCCAAGGCCAATGGTGCTGCCGAGGCCGTGTTCCCGATGGGCGAGGCCGGCAAACAACTGGCCGGTTACATCAAAACACAGATTCTCGGCAAGGGTGCCAAGTACGTGGCGGTGGTGAACCTGCCCGATCTGAGTTCAACACCGTCGGCTACAGGGCAAAGCGCAGACACGCAGGGGCTGATTCTCAACATGGTCATTTACTTCAATGAAGTGCTGGCCTACGAGTTGAGGAACACCGCCGGGGTCCAGATCATCGATGCGTTTGCTGCCACGCGCAGCCAAATCGCCGACCCCAGCAGCTATGGACTCAGCAATGTGACCGGAACAGCCTGTGATTTGACGGCACCCAGCCCCAATGCCCTGGGCAGTTCGCTGGTCTGCAACGCAGGCAACGTCAAGGCCGGTGATGTGTCGAAGTACCTGTTTGCCGACACCGTGCACCCCACGCCTTACGGCTACAAGTTGCTGGCCGACTTGGTGACCAAGAACCTGACGCGGGTGGGTTGGCTTTAAAGCCGCTCGTCTGCAGCCGCCCGCTGCAGACGGTCCCGCACGCCGTCCCATTCAGGACCGGCGGGCGGGGCTTCTATCCAAATCTGACTGACCCCCAGCGCGTCGAGCTCACGCAGCACCGCAAACACCTGCTGCGCGGTCATTGTCGCGTTGTCAGGCATGCGCCAGCACAACACCCGCAGGTTGGACGACTTCATGACGGCTCGGGAATAGGTCGCCACCCGCGGCTCCCCGCCCGACATGGCAGCGGCGCTGCCGCCGTCGCCCAGCCGATCAAGTGACGCCTGCAAGTCGCTCGCTGACATCAGGCGCACCCGCGCTCGCGGTGCGTAATGCGACGCCAGCGTGCCCGAGGCCTTGGGCGCCGAGGCAGACAACTGCTCGTCCTTTGACAACACCCTGACACCACACACCGCCTGCACCTGCTCCAGCGTGATCGCCCCGGGGCGCAGCAGCACCGGCTGGCCGCGGCTGCAGTCGATGATGGTGGACTCGATGCCCACGCTGCAGGCGCCACCGTCCAGAATCAGCAGGCCATCACCAAATTCACCCTGCACATGGGCCGCCGTGGTGGGGCTGACACGGCCGAACTGGTTGGCACTTGGGGCCGCCAGGCCCCAAACGCACGAAAGCCCGGATTTGCCCAGAAGCGCCTTCAGCACAGCTTGCGCCACCGGGTGCGACGGACAACGCAAGCCGATCGTGGGGTTGTCACCGGCGGCCGCAACGGCCACACCCGGGTGGCGCGGCAGGATCAGGGTCAAGGGGCCGGGCCAGAAGGCTTGCATGAGACCGCGGGCAAATTCTGGCACCTCGGACGCGTAATGCGCCACCGCGCCGGCATCGGCCACATGGACGATCAGCGGGTGGTCTGCCGGGCGGCCCTTGGCCTTGAAAATTTGCGCCACCGCAGCATCGTCGTCGGCGTTGGCGGCCAGGCCGTACACCGTTTCGGTCGGCAAGCCCAGCAAGCCGCCCGACCGCAGGCAACGGGCCGCGGCAGCGATGGATTCGGGGGCATCGCCCGGCAGGATCATGGGATCAAGCCATTAAAACGGCGCGATGCCCAGCACGCTAGCCGCCACCAGCGCCGTGCTGCGGGCCTGCTCGGGGGTCGCGGCTGTGACTGTCAAATGCCCCATTTTTCGGCCCTTGCTGGCTTTGAGCTTGCCGTACAAGTGCAGGTGCACGCCGGGCAAGGCCAGCACCTGGTCCCAGCGCGGCGTGGCGCCGTCGACCCACAAATCACCGAGCAAATTAAGCATTACCGCGGCGCTGTGCTGACGTGGCTGCGTCAGGGGCAAGCCGGCCAGGGTGCGCACCTGCAAGTCAAACTGCGACACATCACAGGCATCCAGCGTGTAGTGGCCGCTGTTATGGGGGCGCGGCGCCATTTCGTTGACCACCAGGGCACCTATGGCAGTGCACTCTGGTGAGCCTGTTTTCAGCACAAAAAACTCAACACACAACACACCCACATAGTTCAGCTCTGTGGCAATATTTTCGGCCGCTGTCACCGCCTGATCTGCCAGCGCGGGGGGCATGTTGCCGGCGTAAGCCTCGGTCACTGCCAGGATGCCTTCGCGGTGCAGATTAAGCTGCGGCGCAAAGTGCACCACGCTGCCGTCCCAGCCGCGCGCCACGATCACCGAACACTCGGCTGCCAGCGGCAGCATTTGCTCCAGCACGCAGGGAACGTTTTTAAGCGCATCCCAGGCGCGGCTGAGCTCGGCGCGACTGCTGCAGCGCACCTGTCCCTTGCCGTCGTATCCCAGGCGGGCAGTTTTCAAAATACCAGGCAACAACACGTCGGCCACCGCCGCCAGTTGCGTCGCCGTTTCTATGACTGCATAGGGCGCCACGGGCACGCCGCTGCGCGCCAGATGGGCCTTTTCCTTGATGCGATCCTGCGCGATGGCCACGGCGTCGGCGCTGGGTGCTGTCGGGCGGGCGGCGCCCAGGGTGACCAGCGCCGGGGCCGGCACGTTTTCAAATTCGGTGGTCACCGCGGCGCAGCGCTGCATCAATTGGGCCAGGCCCTGCTGGTCCAGGTAATCGGTCTGGATATGGTAATGACTCACCAAGCCGGCCGGGCTGATGACGTCAGGGTCGAGGACCACGGTGAAGTAGCCCATGGCTTGCGCCGCCTGCACAAACATGCGCCCCAACTGGCCGCCACCCATCACGCCCAGTGTGGTTTGCTGGCCACTGCCATTCAAGCCGGTGGCACCGGGCAGCAACACGGCGCCGCTCATAACTTGGGGGGCAGCGTCATGCCGCGCGCCATCTGGGTTTGTTCGGCACGGAAGTCTTCGAGCTTGACACGCAGCACGATGTCGGAGTTGGCCAGCATGGCCACCGCAAACAGTGCGGCATTGGCCGCCCCGGCAGCACCAATGGCAAAGGTGGCCACCGGAATACCCTTGGGCATTTGCACAATGCTGTGCAGCGAATCCACGCCGCTCAGGTGTTTGCTGGCCACCGGAACCCCCAGCACCGGCACCGTGGTTTTTGCTGCCAGCATGCCTGGCAGGTGCGCAGCGCCACCGGCTCCGGCGATGATGGCCTTGAGGCCGCGGCCCACCGCAGTTTCGGCATAGGCGAACATATCGTCGGGCATCCGGTGCGCCGAGACCACCCGGGCCTCGTAGGGAATGCCAAACTGTTGGAGAATGTGGACTGCGTGCTGCATCGTGTCCCAGTCGGAACTGGAGCCCATGAGCACACCGATTTGTATTGAGTTCATGCCCTAATTTTACGTTTGACCCAAGCGACCCTGCACCATGATTAACGTCACCATCCAAAATTTTGAAACCGAGGTCATTGCCGCCTCCATGACCACCCCGATCCTGATCGACTTCTGGGCGCCCTGGTGCGGCCCCTGCAAGTCGCTCGGGCCCATTCTGGAGCAACTCGAGGTGGACTATGCGGGCCGCTTCACACTGGTCAAGATCGACTCGGACCAGGAGCAGCAGTTGGCCCAGGCCTTTGGCATCCGCAGCATTCCGACCTGCATTCTGATGATGGGCGGCAAACCGGTTGACGGTTTCATGGGCGCCCAGACCGCGACCCAGCTGCGCACCTTTCTCGACAAACACCTCCCGAGCGAAGATGCGCTGGTGGCTGAGGCCGAGGCCGAGGCAGCCCAGGAGTTGCTGGAGGCTGGCGACACCGAGGCGGCGCTGGCCAAGCTGGCCGACGCGCTGGCCGCAGACCCCGGCAACGACGATGCCCGCTACGACTACATCAAGCTGTTGATCGAACTGGGCGGACTGGACGAGGCCGAGGCCACACTCGCACCCAAGCTCGCCGAGATTCCGCTCCAATTGCGCTTTGAGGCCTTGTCACAATGGCTTGACGCCATTCAATCTGCCGCCACGGGCCCCCATGCCACCTGGACGCTGGAGCAATTTGATGACAAGATTGCCCTCAACAAGCGCGACTTTGACACCCGCTTTGCCAAAGCCCGGCTGCTGATGGCCGTGGGCGAATGGACCGCCGCCATGGACGAACTGCTGGAAATCATCATGCGCGACAAAAAATGGGGCAATGAAGCGCCGCGCAAGGCCTTTGTCGCCATTTTGGAGCTGCTGACCCCGCCCAAACCGAAGGCGACAACACAAGCCAGTGGCAAAACTGCCGGCGGCATCGAGGTCTTGGGCAAGGCACAGGTCCAAGAAGACCCGCAGGCCGTTCTGGTGTCCAAGTATCGACGTCAATTGAGCATGATGCTCAATTAGCTCGTGAGTCGGGTCAGTGCTTCCTGGTACTTGGCCGCGGTTTTTTCAATGACCTCGCGCGGCAGGTGCGGCGCCGGTGGGCTTTTGCTCCAGGGCTTGCCGGCGACGAGGGCGGTTTCCAGCCAGTCGCGCAAGAACTGCTTGTCATAGCTGGGCGGGTTGATCCCCTCGACATAACTCTCGGCGGGCCAGTAGCGTGACGAATCTGGCGTCAGCACCTCGTCCATCAGCACCAGGGTGCCATCCTGGTCCAGCCCAAACTCGAACTTGGTGTCGGCAATGATGATGCCCTTGGTGGCGGCAAAGGCGCTGGCGGCCTTGTAAAGCGCGATGCTGATGTCGCGGATGCGGGTGGCCAGGTCGGCACCGATCATCTCGACGGTCTTATCGAACGTGATGTTTTCGTCATGGTCGCCCATTTCAGCCTTGGCCGCCGGGGTGTAAATGGGCTCAGGCAGTTTGCTGGCATTTTTCAAACCGGCGGGCAGTTTGACACCACACACCGCACCGTTTTCCTGGTACTCTTTCCAGCCGCTGCCCGCCAGGTAGCCACGCACCACGGCTTCCACCATAATCGGTTTGAGGCGCTTCACCAGCATCGAACGCCCAGCCACCTGCGGCACTTCAGCTGCTGTGACCACACTTTCCGGCGCGTCACCGGTCAAGTGGATCGGACAGATGTTCAGGCCGTTCGGGCCCAGCTTGTCAAACCAGAACAAGGCCATTTGGGTCAGCAACACGCCCTTGCCGGGAATGGGCTGGCCCATGATGACATCGAAGGCGCTGACACGGTCGCTCGCGACCATCAGAATGCGGTCATCACCCACCGCATAGTTGTCGCGCACCTTGCCGCGCGCCAGCAGTGGCAGTGAGGTGATGTTTGAAGTGTGCAGGGCTGCCTGGGATTGGGTCATGGTGCGTTGGCTCAAAAGATTAAGTTTCAGAAAGATCTTGCGAGTTTAGAGTCAATGCCAAAGCTTTCAATCACTTTGCGGTCCGGCCACTGATCAAAAAAAACCCCTTCAGTCAGGCATTCAAGCCCGGCACACGGCATTTTATTTAGCGCCGACGACGCGGGTAAACCATTGCCGATGTGACCTTTTGACATTGCCAAACGGAATTTCCCAAGCATATTTGAGAATTCGCATATTGCAATTTCAGTCCTATGGTTTCATCGAAGCATTGCTAACAGGTCCACACGAGACCGGCATTTTGAGCATCCGAACGATGTCGATGAAGGCCATGGTTGCTGCCTTCGAGCTACGGACAGCCCTCATCAGCAGCGGCCAGCGTCTCGGCCATTTGACCTGTTGCGAGTGCTGATCGGTATCCAATCGCCAGACGGCAAATGGACTTTATCAGCTTGGCCTCTGCCGCCGCAGCTTGGTGCTGTGGTCGCAGTGCATGTAACGGGAAGTTTTTTAACCTGGGAGATTGCAATGATGAACAAGACATTCAACAAGAGAGTCCTCGTACTTCTCTTGGCACTGGCGCTTGGCGGCACGACCTTTGCCGCTGGCGGTGCCGGTGCCGGTGCCGGTGCCGGTGCCGCTGGTGCTGGTGCTGGTGCTGGTGCTGGTGCTGGTGCTGGCGCTGGCGCCAGTCAGGGTCCTGGTCCTGGTGCTGGTCCTGCTGGATCTTCATCAGCGGGCGTGGCCACTACGCAGCAGAACCTTGCACAAACGCGCGATCAGATTCGCCTGCAGGAGCGTCTATTTACCCAGACACGTTCACAGCTCAGAGATCAGGAGCAAGCCCTCGCAGAGACACGCAGGCAAGTGGCCTCTCAAGAGAGAGCACTGACCAGGACGCGCGAGCAGTTGCAGACGCAACAACAAATCCAGGCGCAAACACGCGAGTTGATCAAGGCGCATGATCAGTCAAGACAGCAGATCCGGGATCAGGTCAGAACACAGGAGCGGGCCGAGACCCAGACCCTTGAACAACTGCGCGAACAAGAAAGGGTACAGGTCCAAATTGTCGAGCAGCTCAGAGCGCAAGAGCAGGTTCATAACAAGACACGAGACATGTTGCGGACGCAAGAGCAGCTTCAACTACAAACCCGCGACCAATTAAAGCTGCAATAAGCGGGTCCGAGCCAGTGGGGATGTTGGTCCCCACTGCAATATTCTTAACTTTTAACGCTTGAATGAAAATCATGAATACGCAATTGATTAAAAGCGCGTGCGCTGCCTTTTTGGCGGCCAGCCTGTTCGGCTGCGGTGGTGGTGACGAGGCCGTTGCCCCCGTGATGACGGTCGACGCCAGCGGCTTCTCAACCGTCAACGTTGGCCAACTGAAAAACGTGGTCGCAACTTATCCGATCGAATCCTTGTCAGCAGCGGAAGCGGCAAGCCTGGCCTACATGCGCGAGGAAGAGCAACTTGCCCACGATGTGTACGCGGTCAGCGCAGGGCTGTGGGTGATACCCGCCTTTGTCAACATCACCGACAGCGAGGCAACACACTCGGCGGCCATCAAGGTACTTCTGGATCGCTATCAGCAGCCCGACCCGCTGGCTGGCCTGCCCAACGGGACCTTCAAGACGCCGGAATTCCAGACCCTGTACGACAGCCTAGTCGCCGCCAGCCAAGTCAGCCTGATCGAGGCACTAAAGGTCGGCGCAGAGATCGAGGAACTCGACATTCGGGATATCAACGCTCAAAAAACAAATATTGACAATGCAGACATCCTGCTGGTCTACACCAACCTGGTGAACGCATCGGCTAATCACCTGCGGGCGTTCATGAAGGTCTTGACGCTTTATGGCGGCACCTATGTTCCGAAGTACATCACCCAAGAGGAGTTCGACGCGATTATCAACGCGCAGTGACAGGAAAAGGGTGTGCAACGACATGGTCCTCCGGCCAACCTGAAATTCGCACACAGCCCGCTGAAACGGCTCATACCAATGGGCCGTTTCTCATTTCACATTCCCCGATTTTCCCCCTGGCTGAAGGGCTGCATTCCTTCCTCTTTGATGACAAAACACCAGAGGAATTTTTTTTGAGTTTGAAGATGCGGATTATCAATTCATGAATTTTCCCGAGCGCTAGATTAGGTCTGTGTTCGATGTCATTTTCTTTAGCAACATTAGGAGATTGAATCATGGCTACCTTATCAAAATCAAAACTTTTTACAGCCCTTGACGACGTATTTCTAGCTGCCATGGGTCCCGGTTCGGGCGGTGGCGGTGGCGGCGGCGGTGGCGGCGGTGGCGGCGGTGGTGGTGGTGGTGGTGGTGGTGGTGGTGGCGGTGGTGGCGGCGGCAGGCCGATCCAAGGCGATCTGTACGGAGACCAGTACGTCCTGCTGCGGGATCTCGACCCGACAGACTCGAACGGCGGCGGCGATGGCGAGCCGGTTCTCGATCTGAATGGCCAGCCCATCCTTGTCGGAAGCAATAGCGAATTGATCTATTTCGTGCAAAACACCGACGGCGATTACGAGATCCCGCCGGAGGATCTTCCCTTCGCCCAGACCGTCGAACTGGAGCGGGCCAACGTGGCACGCGCGCCGGACAAGGTCATGGACAAGTCATTGGCAGAAGCCTTGGGCAAGATCGACGCGGCAACAGTAGTCACCACAGACACAGCGGGGCGTATCGTCTGTGATGGTGTCACGATCGACTCTCCACTCGAAAACCTCGCGCTGTATCAATACCTGATGACCGCTAACGGCCAATCCAGTTGGCCGGAGGTGATCGATTACTGGCCTGCAAAGCTTGCTGATCTGCTTGGCGCTAGTGAGTTGAGCCCGGACTGGGATGCATCGAGCCTGCTCGGCGCCGCATTCTCGAAGGAAGGCACGATCACAATGGACGCAGTTCTCTACGAAAACTCGGTGCTTGGCGTGAACGACGTCGCGCAGGTGAACGACGAGATGGTTACCAACTACTTCCGCTTCAGCGATAACGTCGGCGAGACCTACAGCTACGATCGGGACGCGCGCTTTGACGGCGTTTGGATTCAGTGGTATGAAAACATGGACGATGACCCTGACCTAGAACTCGTTACGGACACTGTCCTGAACGCTGTGTTCCAAGGTTTGCCGTGGGTCGACGAGTACATGGGTGCCTCGGCCAACTTGGGTGGCGTCAATGACTTCGCCCAGGCAGCGGACGATGCAAGGGCTGTCATCAACTTCATGCATGAACACTACGGCGCAGTGGAGGTCTCAGCGCCAGCGTCTGCCGAAGCTTCGGTTATGGACGTTCAGGTCGAACTGGTCGGCCTGAGTATGGCCGCTGATGGCATGTTCGCGGCGGAGTGCCCGATGCTTTGAGCCTGGTTCAGTCGCTAAAGGCAGTCGTGGTTGAGGCGGGCACATCGTTCTTCTTGACCACGACTTTTTAGTTGGCAGCAGGTCTCGATCGCGATCGTCCCTTGCGGTCGATTTGCATCGCTCACAAACTGCTCTTTATAAACAATGTGAGGAGTTCGAATCATGTTCACAATAAAACAACCCGGTGCATTAACAAGCCCTGCAGACGGAGGCATTTTTTTACTGGCGGAAGAAGACGACCACGACGAGGAGCCGGAATTCATTTACGGAACCAATCAAGCGGACATCATCAACGCGGGCGGCGGGCCGCAGCACATCATTGCCGACAACGGTGATGATCAGGTGTTTGCGGGCGGCGGCCCCGATGTCGTCGAGGGCGGCAATGGTCACGACACGCTGACCGGCGGCGGCGGGCCCGACATCATGTACGGCGGCAATGGCGATGACGTGCTGATTGGCGGGGCTGGACCCGACACCCTGTTTGGCGACAACGGTGACGACGTGCTGACCGGCGGCGAAGGCCCCGACATGCTCACGGGCGGCAGGGGCGCAGACACCTTCGTGTACCTGGCGCGCAGCGACGCGCCGGCACGTGGCGATGAAGACGAACATGAAGGCGTTGAGGGTGAAGAAGGCGGCCATGAAGATGACGGCGGCCATGACGATGGCGGACCGAAGGTCGAAACCATCACCGACTTCAAGGCGGGGGTGGACAAAATCGACTTCACCACGTTCGACAGCCTCGTCGCTTTCTCGGCTGATGGCCCGATGGCAAACGCGATCTGGGTGGAACAGGTTGGCGAGAGCACGGTCGTGATGGTGGACTTGCAAAACGGCGTCGATGGCGAGCACCCGGCTGAGCTGTCGATCCTTCTGCTCGGTGTTAATGCGGCCGATCTGTCGACGGCTGATTTCCTGTTCTGAGACTTGCCAAAACCTGCCGGCGGGCGGACTTGAAACGGGGCACATCTTGGCGTGATGCTGACTTGGCGGAAGTCGTTGGGAAAGCGTCACGTCATCAGCGCCAGTCGGCCATTCTGGCCTGATAAACCGATTTGCATCGGCATCGTCCATCACGTCACCCTGGGTGGCGACAACGCGTTGAGGTGGATCGGACAGATGTTCGGGCCATTTGGGGCGGCGACGCGCCTTTGCCGGGAATGGGCCGGCCCATGATGACATCGAAGGCGCTGACATGGTCGCTCGCGACCATCAGAATACGGTCATCACCCACCGCATAGTTGTCGCGCACCTTGCCGCGCGCCAGCAGCGGCAGTGAGGTGATGTCGGAAGTGTGCGGGGCTGGCCGGGATCGGGTCATGGTGCGTCAGCTCAAAAATTTTTCAAAGAATGCTCCGATTTTGGTTTCAACAGCCGAATGATCAGCAAAAAGCCACCCGAAGGTGGCTTTTCCAGCAGCGCAGGGAAAGAGCGCTCAGTTCACCAATTGCTCCAGTTCGCCACGGCTGTATTTTCCGGCAACCTCGAACAGGCTGTGGCTCTTGATCCTGGCGCCCTGGCCCTGGCATCCGAACTCCAGATAGCGCTGTTTACACAGGGCTTTGGCGGCCTCACGGGCCGGCTTGAGCCAGTCGCGGGCATCGAACTTGTCCGGGTTTTCGAACATGTACTTGCGCACGGCGGCCGTCATGGCGAGGCGGATGTCGGTGTCGATGTTGATCTTGCGCACGCCGTATTTGATGGCCTTCTGGATTTCCTCGACCGGCACGCCATAGGTTTCCTTCATCTTGCCGCCGAACTGGTTGATAAGGGCCAGCGACTCCTGCGGCACGCTGCTGGAGCCGTGCATCACCAGATGGGTATTGGGCAGGCGTTTGTTGATTTCCATCACGCGGTCAATCGCCAGAATGTCGCCGGTGGGCTTGCGCGTGAACTTGTAGGCGCCGTGGCTGGTGCCAATGGCAATGGCCAGCGCGTCAAGTTGGGTGCGCTTGACAAAATCTGCGGCTTGTTCGGGGTCGGTGAGCATCTGCTCACGGGTCATGGTGGCTTCGGTCCCGTGGCCGTCTTCCTTGTCGCCCTTCATGGTTTCCAGGGAGCCCAGGCAGCCCAACTCACCCTCCACGGTGACGCCCACGGCGTGGGCCATCTCCACCACCTTGCGGGTCACTTCGACGTTGTACTCATAGCTGGCAATTGTCTTGCCATCGCCTTCCAGGCTGCCGTCCATCATGACCGAGCTGAAACCCAGGTCAATGGCACCCTGGCAGATGGCCGGGCTCTGGCCATGGTCCTGATGCATCACCAGCGGAATGTGCGGGTAGGCCTCGATGGCTGCCAGAATCAGGTGCTTGATGAAGGGCTCACCGGCATACTTGCGCGCCCCGGCACTGGCCTGCAGAATGACTGGCGCACCCACCTCGTCGGCCGCCGACATGACTGCCTGCACCTGCTCCAGGTTGTTGACGTTGAAAGCCGGAATGCCGTAACCGTTGGCTGCAGCGTGGTCAAGCAGTTCGCGCATAGAGACAAGTGCCATGATGGTGTCCTTTGTAGATTGGTAACTAAGCAGTAACTCCAGGCAATTCTAGCCATTCAACAAGCGGAAAAACTGACACTGTCCCCCTAGACGACCCTGCAGATCTTGAGCATGTTGGTGCCGCCGGGCGAGCCCATGGGCTCGCCGCAGGTGATGGCATAGACATCACCCTTTTGGACAATGCCACGCGCCTTGAGGTCGGCCTCGGACTCGGCCAGCGCGGTGTCGCGATCGGCGCTGGTGTCGATCAGCAGCGGGCGCACATTGCGGTACAGGGTCATCTTGCGCTGCGTGGCAATTTTGGAGGTCAATGCATAGATGGGCACCTGGATCAGGTGGCGGCTCATCCACAGTGCTGTCGAGCCGCTGTCGGTCATGGCGACGATTGCCTTGGCACCGAGGTGGTGCGCCGTAAACAGCGCGCCCATGGCAATGGTCTGGTCAATGCGCTTGAAGGTCTTGCCGGTGAAGTCCGCTTCCAGCTTGAACAACTCGCCGCCTTCTGCCGCATGGCAGATTTTGGCCATTTCAATGACGGTTTCCAGCGGGTATTTTCCGGCGGCCGTCTCGGCCGAAAGCATCACGGCATCGGTGCCATCGAGCACCGCGTTGGCCACGTCGCTGACCTCGGCGCGCGTCGGCACCGGGTTGGTGATCATGGACTCCATCATTTGGGTGGCGGTGATCACGACCCGGTCGTTCTCGCGCGCCAGCTTGATCATGCGCTTCTGCAGGGCTGGCACCACCGCGTTGCCCACTTCGACGGCCAGGTCGCCACGCGCCACCATGATGCCGTCGCTGGCCATCAAAATTTCCTCCAGATGCGGAATCGCCTCGGCGCGCTCAATCTTGGCAATCAGACCGGGACGGTGTCCGTCCTCGGCAGCCACACTGCAGAGTTGCCGTGCCATTTCCATGTCGGTGGCATTCTTGGGGAAGCTCACTGCGACGTAATCAGCATGAAAACTCATGGCCGTGCGGATGTCCTCCATGTCCTTGGCAGTCAGGGCCGGGGCTGTCAAGCCGCCACCCTGCTTGTTGATGCCCTTGTTGTTGGACAACTCGCCGCCCATCTTGACCGTGGTGTGGATGGCCTCGCCCTTGACGCTGTCCACGATGATGACGATCAGGCCGTCATTGAGCAGCAAGACGTCACCTGCCTTGACTTCACGCGGCAGGGCCTTGTAATCCAGCCCCACGGCGTCGATGTCACCGAGCTCGGTGCGGGCAGCATCCAGCACAAAGCACTGGCCGGGCTGCAAAAATACCTTGCCCTCGGCAAACTTGCCGACCCGGATCTTGGGCCCCTGCAAATCGGCCATGATGGCCACTTCGCGCCCGGCCCGCTTGGCCGCTTCGCGAACGAGGCGCGCCCGCTCGATGTGGTCTTGCGCGGTGCCATGGCTGAAGTTCAGCCGCACCACGTTGACCCCGGCGCGAATCATTTGCTCAAGCAGGAAGGGATCGCTGGACGCGGGGCCTAAAGTGGCCACAATTTTGGTCGCACGACGGGGCATGAATTTATCTCCGGTTGTAATTTAGTTTCCGGATTTTCACACAAAGAAGTTACGAAGCAGCAACAAGAAACCCCACAAGTGCCGCAGTCAGCCACGCTACCAACCCAGCCCCAGATGCAAAGGCAAATAGACCGCCATGCCCGAGACAATGGTGCCCAAAACCGCCTGCCCCTGGCCTCTGCGCCAGAAGAAATAAGCGGCTCCGGCCAGCGCGGCATAGACACGGGCGTCCTGCCAGTTGCCGATCAACTGGCCTTGCACCATCACCACTTCGGGCACCACCACCGCGGCCAGCGCGGCGATGGGCGCGTATTGCAGGCCGCGCTGCGCCCAGTGCGGCAAGTGCCAGGGCTGGCTGCTCATGAAGAAGAAGCAGCGTGTGAGCACAGTGACACCAGCCAGACCCAAAATCACCCCGAGGGTCCAGAGATCCGTGCCGTTCATGCGGGCAGCCTGGGTGCACCGGGCGCCTTGGGCCAACTGGCATCGATGATCAGGCACAGCGCCACCGCACTGGCAATCGCGACCACAATATTGAGTTTGAGTGGCAAGGCATAGGCGGCCACGGCGGCCATGCCGGCCACGCCGGCGGAAACGCGCCGCAAATGGCTCGATGCCAGCGAGCAACCGACCCCCAGCAGGGCCAGAATGCCGGCAAATCCCAGGCCCCAACGCGTCGGAATCACATTCGCCATCGCGATCCCCACCAAGCTGGCACTTTGCCAGCTGACCCAGTTGAACAGGCTGCCACCGCTCAGGTAGGCCAGTTGTTCCCGGCGTTCGACCTCGTTGACGGGTGGCTGGGGGTAGTGCCGGGTGAACATGACGTAGCTGAGGTCGGCCGTCAGGTAACCATGAAACAGCCGCCAGTTCAGGGGAAGGTGCATCAGGAACGGCCGCATGTGGGCACTGAAGACAACAAAGCGCATATTCACGCAAAAACTCGTTGCCAGGATCACCCCCATGGGCGCTCCGGCAGCGATCAAGGGCATGGCCGCCAGTTGCGAACTGCCCGCAAACACCAGCAGCGTCATGGCCACGGCTTCAACGGTGCTCATGCCGGACTTGACCATGGCCACGCCGGTCATCATGCCCCAGGCGGCCAGGCCCGGCGACACCGAGGCCATCTCGCGCATGCCACGGGCAAACGCCGGGTGCTGCCACCAACTGCTGGCGCTGGCGCGCAGGTGGCGCATCAACCCAGCACCTCTCCCACTTGCAAGGGGCAGCCGCGCAGAAACTCGGCGCCGGACAGGCGCTTGCCACCAGGGCGCTGCAATTCGGTGATGATGAGTGTCGAATCAAGCGCCGCGACCACAATGCCGCACGTCGTTACAGCCACGATCTGACCAGGAATTTCTGGCCTCCCTGGCGCTGCCGGTCCCACCTCTGCAGCCCAAATCTTGAGCTTCTCACCAGCATGCTGGGTGCTGGCCCCCGGGAAGGGATCAAAGGCGCGCACCCGCTGGCGGATGGTTTGCGCAGGCTGCGCCCAGTCGATGTCGGCCTCGGCCTTGTCAATCTTGCTGGCGTAGGTGACACCCTCAGGCGCTTGCGGCACGGGTTGCAGTTTCCCCCGATCGGCCAGTGCCAGCGTCCTGACCATCAGCTCACCGCCGAGCTCGGCCAGCCGGTCATGCAAGCTGCCTGTGGTGTCAAGCGGGTAAATCGGCAGGGCCTGTGTCAGCAGCATGTCACCCGTGTCCAGGCCCGCATCCATTTGCATGATGGTGATACCCGTGAGCGCATCACCGGCTTCAATGGCGCGGTGAATTGGGGCCGCGCCGCGCCAGCGCGGCAACAGGGAGGCATGAATATTGAAACAGCCCAGCCGGGGCAAATCGAGCACCCACTGCGGCAGGATCAGGCCGTAGGCCGCCACCACCATGGCATCGGGCTGCGCCGCCATCAGTGCCTGACGCGCCGCCTCGGCATCACCTGGGTATTTGCCATCGAGGCGCAGGCTGCGCGGCTGCGCCACCGCCAAGCCATGCGCCAGCGCAAACTGCTTGACCGGAGAGGGGTGCAATTTCATGCCGCGGCCGGCCGGCCGGTCGGGCTGGCTGAGCACCAGCACGATGTCATGCCCGGCGGCGTGCAAATAGGCCAATGCCACCGCCGCAAACTCGGGTGTGCCGGCAAACGCCAGTTTCAAGGACGGTCCTCGCGCTGGGCCTTGATCATTTTGGTTTTGATGCGGTTGCGCTTGAGGGGCGACAGGTACTCGACGAACACTTTGCCCACGAGGTGATCCATTTCGTGCTGGATACACACTGCCAGCAGGCCGTCAGCCTCGATCAGGAGGGTCTTGCCCTCGCCATCAAGGGCTTCCACCTTGACCGCATCGTGGCGCTTCACCCCATCGTAAATGCCGGGCACGGACAGGCAGCCCTCCTCGTTCAAATGCATCTCCGGGCTGGCCCAGAGAATTTTCGGATTGATTAGCACCAGCGGCACATCGCGCCCCTCGGAGATATCCATCACAATCAGACGCTCGTGCACGTTGACCTGGGTGGCGGCCAAGCCGATGCCCTTGGCGTCGTACATGGTCTCGAACATGTCGACAATCAGGGTCTTGATGCGCGCATCAACCGCAGCCACGGGTTTGGCCACGGTGTGCAATTTGGGGTCGGGATAACAAAGAATTGGGAGTAAAGCCATGGTGTCACTTCAAAGATGTCGTTATTTTCGCAATTTTTGGCGCATTGCGCCAATTAGCCGAAGGACAATCGTTGTTCCAGCAAGGGCTTGGGCGCACAATCTAACGCGATTTAATAGAATTGAAAAGACCATGGCCAAAACACTTTTTGACACTGTTTCCAAAAAACTGACCTGGACTGCCCTTGCCTGCAGTCTATTGGCCGGTCCGGTGCAGTCACAGAATTTCCCGATTACCGAACAACAGCGCGCCACCGCCAATCAGGTTGCCCAGGGCGGCATCCCCCTGAGCGAGCTCTCATCCAATGCGCCGCAAAGCTATACCGTGAAACCCGGCGACACGCTTTGGGGCATCTCTGGCTTGTTCCTGAAAAACGCCTGGCGGTGGCCCGAGTTGTGGGGCATGAATCTGTCTGAAATCAAAAATCCACACCTGATTTACCCTGGACAAACGCTCTATCTGGACACCAGCAATGGCCGGGCTCGCCTGAGCCTGCGCCCAGGTGGTGCCGATGCGACTGCCGACCTGCCGACCGTGCGCGTCTCGCCGCGCACGCGCATCGAAAATCTGAGCGCCAGTGCCCTGCCAACCTTGAAAAGTAGCCTGATTGAGCCCTTTTTGGCCGAGCCCATGATCGTGGACGCGCTCGGCCTCAGCGCGGCGGCCCGCATTGTGGCGGCACAAGACAGCCGGGTGCTGCTCACCCGCGGCGACCGGGCCTATGCACGGGGCAACCCCGGGTTTGAACTGCAAGACGAGCCGGCCAAGAAACAGCAGGTATTTCGGGTATTTCGCAACGCCACCCCCCTGAAGGACCCCATCAGCGGTGAAGTGCTGGGCTACGAGGCACAGTACGTTGGCAAGGCGCTGCTGTCGCGAAGCGAGACCACCCAGAACCGGGTTGACGCCGATGGCAAGAGTCACACCGACATCGTTCCTGCAACCATCGACATCGTCGACGCCAAGGAAGAAATGCGTGTCGGTGACCGTTTGTTGCCCGAGCCGCCGACACAACTGCAAAGCTACGTGCCCCGCGCGCCCACCAGCCCCGTCGAGGCGCGCATCGTTTCAATTTACGGCAGCGCCGTGGTGAATGCCGCGCAAAACCAGGTGGTCAGCCTGAACCGTGGGAGCCGTGACGGCATCGAGTCAGGCCATGTTCTGGCCATCATGAGTGACGGTGCACGTCTGGTGGACAAGACGGATGCCAAGCTGACCCCGCTCAAGCTTCCCGATGAACGCAACGGCTTGCTGATGGTATTTCGCACTTTTGAGAAAGTCTCCTATGCCCTCGTGCTCGACATCACCCAGGGTGTCAAGGTGGGCGATCGACTGATCAACCCGCGCTGACCGCCCCAGCCTTCAGCCGCCATGGACCGCGATGAACTCAGGGCCTGGTTGCGGCTGAGCTTGAGTCCAGGCATCGGCAACGTCACGGCGCGCAAGTTGTTGGGATGTTTTGGTTTGCCCCAGGCTATTTTTGAGCAGCCCAGCGCGGCTTTGCGCCAAGTGGCGACGCCGCTGCAAACCCAGGCCTTGCGCACCGAGCCACCGGCATTGCCTGAACTGCTTGAGGCCACCTGGGCCTGGCTCAACCAGAGCGAGGTCAATGGCTGCCGGCGTCAAGTGCTCACCTTGGGCGACCCTGGCTACCCGCAAGCGCTGCTGGACATCGACGACCCACCCCTGTTGCTCTACCTCTACGGAGTCGCCAGTTTCAGCGAAAACCGGCCGTCGCTCCCGTCCGATCCGACCGGCCCCGCGGCACCCGCCATGGCTGAACCCTGGCAGATCTTGGCGCCGCGCTGCCTGGCCATCGTCGGCAGCCGCAACCCCACACCACAAGGCGCTGGCAATGCCAGGCTATTTGCCAAAGCCCTGGTCCAGGCCGGCTTGACTGTGGTGAGCGGCCTGGCTCTGGGCGTCGATGGCGCTGCCCACGAAGGCGCTCTGGAAGGTCTGGCCGAGGGCGCCACCGACCTGCCAGCCACGCTCGCCGTGATCGGCACCGGGCTGGACCGCGTCTACCCCAAGGCACACCACGGCTTGGCGCACCGGATTGCGCAACATGGTTTGCTGCTGAGCGAATACCCGCTGGGAACACCACCGATCAATGCCAACTTTCCCAAACGCAACCGCCTCATTGCCGGGCTGGCCCGTGGCACGCTGGTGGTGGAGGCCGCCCTGAAGTCAGGCTCTTTGATCACGGCCCGCCTGACCGTCGAGCAGGGCAAGGATGTCTTTGCCATCCCCGGCTCAATTCATGCGGCGCAATCGCGCGGCTGCCATGCGCTGATCAAGCAGGGCGCCAAACTGGTCGAGTCCGCACAGGACGTGCTCGAAGAATTGCAGGGGTTCAGCGCGGGGTCAAAAGGGGCAGATTGTGCGGCCGGACACGCCGGCACCCCGTGCGACGAAAGCGTCCTTGACGGCAATATCCTGCTGCTCAATGCGCTCGGCTTTGATCCGGTCGGACTCGATGCCCTGCAGGGACGAACCCTGCTGGGAACGGCAGACCTGCAGGCCCAACTCATGACACTGGAACTTGATGGCCAGGTGGCGCGCCTGCCTGGCGGTTTGTTTCAACGCCTGCCCGGCAGCTGACAAGCGATCAGGCCAGCAAGCGCTCGGGGTTGGCTTCGAGTTTGGCCATCGCCGAGCGGGTGGCACGCACCGTCAGGGAGACTTCCTCCTGCGGCGTCAGCAAGCCCGCCTCGAGGTAGGCCGCCAGTCGCACCGACTGGATCAGATAACTGCGTCCCACAACCGATGCAAACAGGTGCAGATGCCCAATCGGACTGCGCCACATATATTGCACCTGCACCGGTTGGTCGAGGTAATCGAGGGTGAACCAGGCACCCAAGCTCAAATTTTGCGCCCAGGCGATCATGACCGGGCCGGGTTCGGCGCCGCCGCTGGTCACCACGTCGAGGTCAGAGGCGTCAATGCCGAGCAAGTCCTCGATGTTTTGGGGATCGAGCGGCAACTCCTCAGCGCCATCAGCGGTGAAATAGTCTTCCAGGTTGGCCAGTCTCTCGGCCAGCGCCTGAATCTGGTCCATGTCGATGGCTTGTGTCTTGGACATGAAGGCATCGGCCAGGATGTCGCTGATCTGCTTCAGATGCCCGTCCTGGACTTCCGGACTCAGGCCAAGCAGAGTCATCCCCGCGCGCAAGGACTTCAACAGTTCCGGCATGTCTGCAATCACCTGTGTACGATCGGCCCGGTTAGGCTTGGCACTCGCCGCCCAGATCAAGTCGGCTGCGGTCTTCTTGAGCAGAAGCGTCTGGGCATTCTGCGCGCCCTGACGCATGCTGGCCACGGCAATCACCTCGGCCCAGACCTTGTATAAAAAGTCCCGAATTTCTTCGCGCACCGGCATGTCCTTGATCTGATTGCGCAGTTCAATGGTGCACTGGATCGCCAGAGTTTCCTTCTGTTCGACCTGTTGCGCCACACCGACGACCTTCTGGGTTGAGCTTTTCTGGGTCAGGTAGCGCTTGAGAAATTCCTTGAACTCGTCGTAAACACGCTGGTACACACGCTCGCCCGTCTCCGGGTACTGCTCCACCACTTGCACCACCCGTTTGATCTCGGTCTCCAGCGCCTCAGTGCTGATGCCGCTGGCATCAAAACCCAGCGCGCAAGACCCCATGTGATCGATCAGCTGGCGGGCTGGATGATCAAGCCGGTTAAAAAACTCGGGGTCGGCCAGAGCCACACTCAACACCGGCATTTGCAGGCGCGCAAACCAGACCCGGATTCCGGGCGGAATGCGGTCTTCCTGCAAAATCGACTGGAACATGAGGGCGATCAGTTCAATGATCGCCTTTTCATTGTCGTTTTGCGCCAGGCTCTTGAGCTCTGCCGACTGTTGCTGCAACTCGCCGGCCAAGCGCGCGACCAGCACGGGGCCCGCCGCCCCGCCACCGACCGAGGCCTCGCCAAGCAGGGGGCGCTGTGCCAGCGCCGTCATCAGTCTTTGCGAGGGGACATGCTGAAAGGCGGCGGCGAAATTCTGCGCCGGCGGCATACCGGTCATCATGCGCCCCACCCGGTCCAGCACACCCACTTCACGCGCATCAAACCAGGGAGACGCGGCGGCAGTCCCAGTCGGCACGGGCCAGGCAGATTCACCCTGTGAGGGAATGGCGCTACCACCCTGCGCAGGCCAGCCCTGAGCGGGATTGCCGGAAAGCGAGGGCCAGCCAGGCGCGACACTCTGCGCCGGCCATGAGGGTTCTCCGCCTTGGGCAGGCCAGCCAGCAGAGCCTCCTTGGGCGGGCCAACCCGGCGCGTCGTCAGGTGCATTGGGCACGGGCGCGTAATTTTGCTGTGGATAGTCACCAGGAAATTCTGGAGCCTGCCCTGGCGCTGCAGCATAGGTGGCAGGCGCGGGCGACGGCCTGGGCTTGGCACGGGGAACAAGCTCGATCACCGGCAAGACGCCTTGCGCGACGAGCTCGGCATTGCAATTGGCGTAAATTTGGCGCCATTGGGTGTTGATATGGTGCTGCACCACCTCGCTGACCAGAGACCAATGTTCGAGCGTCAAGTCACAAGCCACCCACTGTTCGACCATGGCCTGAATCAGGACCTCCGGGTGAACCACGTCCTGCGCCTGCAGTTCCTGAACCGCCTCCAGATGTTTGAGCCGCTTGCGCAAATCGTTCACTTCGCTGGCCGCCACCTCCATCAGGGACAGTGCCATGCGGGACCCCTGCATCCGGTTCTCAACGGCTTCGGTGCTGACCAGTTCCAGATGATTGGGCTGCGACACCTTGACGGCGCCCTCGGCCACCAGCTTCAAGCCCGCCTGCCAGGCCTTGAGGGTCGCCGCCAGCCACCGTTCCTTTTGCTGCTCGAACAGCGTCCAGGCATCGCGCCGCAATTGCTGCAATTCGCGCACCGGCGTGACCTCTTCCAGAAGAGCGATCAAGTGCTCCCGAATCGGGGCCTGCAGAACCGTCATCGCCTGTGCCAGGTCGTCAACCAGACGCTGCCGAGTACGCGCCGCCAGCGAAGCGTTTTGTTGAGCCGACAAGGGTGAGGCCATGGCGTCAAATTCTAAACGGTGGCGCCCGCGTTGGGGTCGTTGGGGTCAATGTCTTTCTTGGCCACGCCCCCTTTGACCAGATCCTCACGCTGGATGCCGAGCCACATGGCAATGGCGGCGGCCACAAATACCGAGGAATAAATGCCAAACAAGATGCCGATGGTCAGCGCCAGCGCAAAATAGTGCAGGGTCGCGCCACCAAACAAGAGCATCGACAAGACCATCATCTGCGTCGAACCGTGGGTGATGATGGTGCGGCTGATGGTGGACGTGATGGCGTTGTTGATGATTTCCACCGTGCTCATCTTGCGATAACGGCGAAAGTTCTCGCGAATCCGGTCAAAAATCACCACCGACTCGTTCACCGAATAGCCCAGCACGGCCAGCACGGCGGCAAGGACGGGAAGCGAAAACTCCCACTGGAAATAGGCGAAGAACCCCAGGATGATGATCACGTCATGCATATTGGCAA
The DNA here is from genome assembly GCA_021737975.1 of Polaromonas sp. GTDB lineage: Bacteria > Pseudomonadota > Gammaproteobacteria > Burkholderiales > Burkholderiaceae_C > Rhodoferax. The sequence goes on from JAIPCZ010000032.1 coordinate 22,382, forward strand.
TGATGGCCGCCACGGCAAACTTCCACTCAAAACGCACCGCCAGGTAGATCATGATGCCGACCACCACAAAAGCCAGCGCCTTGAGGCCGTCCGCGGCCAGTTCGTCACCCACTTGCGGGCCGACAAATTCCGTGCGCCGCATGGTGGCCGATGCATCCCGTTCTTTCAAGGCGTTCATGACCTGCGTGCCCTGTTGGGCTGAACTGACCCCCTTTTGGGCTGGCAGACGAATCAGCACATCACGCGCGGTGCCAAAATTTTGCACCTGGACATCGGCAAACCCGAGCTTGGCCACGGTGTCGCGCACCACGCCCAGGTCCGCGGGTTGCGAATAGGTGACTTCGAGCAGGGTGCCGCCGGTGAATTCCACCGACAAATGCAAGCCGCGCGAAAACAGGAAAAAAACCGCCGCCAGAAACGTCAAGCCGGAGACCAGGTTGAACACCAGCGCATGACGCATGAACGGAATGTCACGCTTGATCCGAAAAAATTCCATGGTCTTGTTTCCTATTCAGCCTTGACGGCGGTGCCCGTGTCGGGGCGCCAAATGGTGCCAATCGACACCGTTTTCAGGCGATTCTTGCGGCCATACCAGAAATTGACCAGGCCGCGCGAGAAAAACACGCCGGAGAACATGCTGGTCATGATCCCGAGGCAATGCACCACCGCAAAGCCGCGCACGGGGCCGGAGCCAAAAGCCAGCAACGCCAGACCGGCGATCAGGGTGGTGATGTTGGAGTCGAAAATGGTGGCCCAGGCGCGTTCGTAGCCCGTGTGAATGGCCGCCTGCGCCGAGGCCCCGTTGCGCAGTTCTTCGCGAATGCGCTCATTGATCAGCACATTGGCATCAATCGCCATGCCCAGCACAAGCGCCATGGCCGCCATGCCGGGGAGCGTCAGGGTGGCTTGCAGCATGGACAGCACCGCAACCAGCAACAGCAAGTTGAAGGCCAGCGCAATGCTGGAAAAGACACCGAACAGCATGTAGTACAAACACATGAAAACGGCCACCGCCACAAAGCCCCAGGTCACGCTGTTAAAGCCCTTGGCAATATTCTCGGCGCCCAGGCTGGGGCCAATGGTGGTTTCTTCGATGATTTCCATCGGCGCCGCCAGCGAACCCGCGCGCAGCAGCAAGGCCGTGTCATTGGCTTCCATGGTGGTCATGCGCCCCGAGATCTGCACCCGGCCGCCACCGATCTCTGATCGAATCACGGGCGCCGTCACCACCTCACCCTTGCCTTTTTCAAACAGCAGGATGGCCATGCGTTTGCCGACGTTTTCACGCGTCACATCACGAAAAATACGGGTGCCCTTGGCGTCCAGGTTCAGGTTGACGGTGGGCTCCTGGGTCTGGCTGTCAAAACCGGGTTGCGCATCGGTCAGGTTCTCTCCGGTCAGAATGACCTGCTTCTTGACAATGACCGCCTGGCCGTTGCTTTCCAGATAACGCTCGGAGCCAAACGGCACCATCGCGTTGCCCAATTCTGCGGCGCGGGCCTCGGTGCTTTCATCGACCATGCGCACTTCCAGCGTCGCCGTGCGACCCAGGATGTCCTTGGCCTTGGCGGTGTCCTGCACGCCCGGCAACTGCACCACAATGCGGTCCAACCCCTGCTGTTGAATTACCGGCTCGGCCACGCCGAGCTCGTTGATCCGGTTATGAAGGGTAGTGATGTTCTGCTTGAGCGCCTGATCCTGGACACGCCGGGCTGCCTCTGGCTTGATGGCTGCGGTCAGCTTGAACTCGGCGCCATCGGCCGCATCGACCGTTTGCAAGTCGGCGAACTGGTCCTGGAATACCGCCTTGGCGGCGTCCAGCGTCGCGGCGTCGCGGAAGCGCACCTCAATGGTTTGTCCGTTGCGATTGATGCCGCTGTGGCGGATGTTCTTTTCGCGCAGACTGGTGCGCAGGTCGCCGGACAAGGATTCTGCGCGCTTGGTCAACGCCGCCTGCATGTCCACCTGCAGCATGAAGTGCACGCCGCCGCGCAAGTCCAGGCCCAGATACATGGGCGACGCATGCAGGCTCGTCAGCCAGGCTGGTGAGCTCGACAACAGGTTCAGAGCCACCACATAGCCAGGATTGGCGGCATCGGGCACCAGGGCCCTCTGGATCGCATCCTTGGCTTTGAGCTGGGTGTCTGTGTCGGCCAGCCGCACCTTCACCGAGCTCCCCTCAAGCGTCACCAAGTCGGCTGAAATGCCTGCGGCCCTGATTGCCGACTCGACTTGTGAGAGTGTCCCCGCGTCCACCTTGATCAGCGGCTTGACAGACGACACCTGCACGGCCGGCGCCTCGCCAAAAAAGTTGGGCAAGGCATACAGCCCCCCCACCACCAGCGCGATCACAATGATCACGTACTTCCAGACCGGGTAACGATTCATGATCGCCCTTATGACATCAAACTGCAAAATGCTGACACAGGCCAGCGCTTGAGGCGCGTGAACTTACTTGATGCTGCCCCTGGGCAAGACCTGCACCACCGCGCTGCGTTGCAGATGAACTTCAACACCATCCGCCACCTCAATGTCGATAAAGCTGTCACCAAGCTTGGTCACCTTACCCAGGATACCGCCGGCGGTGGCGACTTCGTCCCCTTTTGCCAAGGCCTCGATCATGGATTTGTGCTCTTTGGCCTTTTTCATTTGAGGACGAATCATCACGAAATACAGCACCACAAACATCAGCACCAAAGGCAACATGCCCATGAGCGAAGACTGCATATCGCCACCAGCGGCGGCGGCAGGAGCGGTTTGGGCAATGGCAGAAGAAATAAACACAGCGAACTCCAAGTAAATAAAACAAGCAAAACGAATCAGGCAGGAAATGGCGCATCCGGACACGCGTCTCAGTCAGCCCGGCATTGTATGCGGGCACTAATTGTGTCTGTTTCAGGGCATTTCAGGGCTGCGCCTTGGGCCAAAGCACCCACAAGCGCAGCGGCTGTTTCAGGCGGCCGGCCAACTCACCGGCCGCGTCACCCCAGCCGGCAAAATAATCGGCCCGCACCGCGCCACGAATGGCGCTTCCGGTGTCCTGTGCCAGCACCAGGCGCTGGAGGGCGATTTGCGGCCCCTGTGAGGCCAGCCACACCGGCGTGCCATAGGGAATACTCTGCGGATCGACGGCAATCGAGCGCCCCGGTGTCAGCGGCACCCCTTGCGCGCCCCTCGGGCCAAAAGCGGCATCAAACTCGCCCAGCGCCTCTTCCTTGAAAAATACCACGCGCGGATTGCGCCACAACAGCTCATTGACGCGCTGCGGGTTTTGCAGCAGCCAGGCCTGGATTCCGGGCCAGGAGGCATCACGCAGCTCGCCCTGGTCGAGCAGCCAGCGACCAATGCTCTGGTAGGGGTGACCATTGTGCCCGGCATAGGCCAAGCGGATGTAACGCGTGCTGCCATCGGGCTCGGCCACGCGAATGCGCCCGGAACCCTGGATTTGCAGCACCATGGCCTGCACCGGGTCGCTCAGGTAAACAATTTCACGACCGCGCAAAGCCTCTTGCGCTGTGGCCTGGGTGTCGATTTCCTGCCGGCTGAACCAGGGCTGGCGCGCCTTCAGATTGGCCGGAGCCTGGTACAAGGGAACTGAAAATCCCGGCCCAGGCAATCGCCTGCCCTGCAACTCAGGCTCGAAGTAGGCCGTCAGCAAACCCACCGCTGACCCCTGCAAAGGCTCGACGCGGTAAGGCTGCAGGCGATCCAGCAGCCACTGGCGCTGCTCGGCCCCGGTGCCAATGCTCAGGCGGCGCACCTCCGGGCAGAGCGGGGCAAACACCGGCCCCGGGCGCTCGCAGCTTTTCAGCCAGGCGTTCCAGGCCTCAAACAATGCATCGTTCTCGAAGCCCGGCAATTCAGTCCAGGCCACCGGCTGCCATCGGCTGTTGCCCCGCATCAAGGCCGGGCCGGGCGCAACGGTATCGGGCAGCACCGAGGGCGCCGGGAGCGGTTGCGGCACACTGGGCGCTGACGTGCGGATTTCCGTCCCGGGCGGGGGTGGCGCGGCACAAGCCAGCAACACAGCAGTGATCAGGCCCGCCAGTGTCCGCTGAAGAAACAGGGGCAAAGTCATCACAGCAGCCGGTGTTCAAGTGCCGGCAAACGGCTGCGGCACTGCTGCATCAGGTCCCAGGACAGGTCGGCCAAGACCATGCCGGGCCCTTCTTGCTCGCGATCGGCCAGCACCCTGCCCCAGGGGTCCACCAGCATGGAATGACCCCAGGTGCGGCGCTGGTTGTCGTGCAAACCGCCCTGGGCCGCTGCCGCCACAAACGACAGATTTTCGATGGCGCGGGCGCGCAGCAGCAGTTCCCAATGGTCCTGCCCTGTGGTGTAGGTGAAGGCGGAGGGGACCAGCATCAGGTGTACCCCGGCCTGGGCGTAATGCCGGTACAGCTCGGGAAAGCGCAGGTCGTAACACACGCTCAGGCCGATACGCCAGCTGTGGCCGTCCGCAGAGGCGACATCGAAGGTGGCGGGTTGCTGGCCCGCGGCGAGGACCCGCGATTCGTCATAAGACTCGACACCGTTGTCGAAGCGGAACAAATGCATTTTGTCGTAGCGGGCCACACACGCGCCATTGGGGGCATACACCAGCGAACTGTTGAACACCCGGGTGCCCGGTTGCGCCGCGGCCGGGACGTTTGCCGGTGCACTGATGGGCAGGGTGCCCCCCACAAGCCATAGGCCCGACTCGCGAGCGCAGTCACTCAGGAACTGCTGCATCGGACCGTTCCCGAAGGGCTCCTGAATCGCCAACTTGTCGGCATCGCGGCGGCCCATGAGGCAGAAATACTCGGGCAACAGCGCGAGTTCGGCGCCTGCTTGCGCAGCCGATTGCAACAGCGCTTTTGCCTCGGCCAAATTGGCCGGCAGGTCCGCGCCCGAGACCATCTGAATGGCGGCAACTTTCATGGTTTTTCCTCCTGGGCCGCCGCGCCAGCGCGCGACACCTTGGTAATTTGAGGATCGGCCCACGCCCCGTCGATATGAAACTCCTGGGTCGCGGACTCGATCAGCGGGCGACGCAAAAACATCTGCGCCAGAAAGGTGCCAAGGCCCACCGCCGGGTTGATCACCGAGGCCAGCAATGACGCGGTCCCCGCGTTGATTTCAGGGATCACGACCACCTTGATGTCCTGCGTCTCCCGGGCGATGTCAGCGCTGCCTTCCATCAACACGGCGGCATTGATCCCTTTCATTTGAAGATTGTTGGTGAATGCCATGCCCTGGGAAATCCTGACGTCGCCGCGCAAAAAGTCAAACGAAAAACCCTCGCTGAAGACGTCCCTGAAATCCAGCGTCAAACGACGCGGCAAGGCCTGCAAGCTGAGCACCCCGAGCAGTTTGGCAATGCCCGGGTCGGCCTTGAGGAACTGCCCTGACTCTATATTGACCGCAAAGGCACCACTCATGGACGGGTAATCCAGACTCAAGGGCGACCCCACCCAGGCGACCTGGCCTTCGAGTTTGCCACGCCCGCCTCGCACGACATCTTTCATGCCGAGGCGACTCAGCAAGGCGCCGCTGTCGCCAACATCCAGCTTGAAATTCATCACCGTGCGCCTGGTCCCGGCCGGCTTTCCCGCCAATGCCGTGACTGCGGCGGGAGCCTGGCCATTGAGCGCAACCCAATTGCCGCTGGCGGCAAAACTGGCCTCAGGCGCAGACAGGTTGAATTGATTCAAACGCCACTCGCGCACCCCCCCCTCGCGCGAAGCGGTCTGAGCGCTGCGGTTCACCGCCTGCACTTCCAGGCGGCCCAGGTGCTTGCCACGCAACTCGAAATCATCGACCACGATGTCCAGCGCCGGAATGCTGGCCGGCTGCGCCTCGAGCAGGGCCTCCACATCGCTGGCCACGCTGGGGGCGATCGTCAGGCGTGCCAGGCGGGCATAGACGCGTCCTTCTGCTGCGCCGCTGCCCCGCTCATTGGGCGGTCGGTATTCGAGGTAACCATTGAGCTCACTGGCCTGCAGGTTGGCTTGCCACACGCCGCCGTCGCGGCCGCCGCCAAGCACCACCTCGTTGAAACGACGGCCTCCAAACGTCAACACATCGGAACGCACGGCCAGGCGCGTGGGCAGATAGGACATGGCCGTGCCGCTGCCTTCAGCCATTGCGGGACCCGTCATCACCCCGCCGGTGGCATGCATCAGGATCTCGCGCCAGGCATCGACATTGAAATGTTTCAGCTTGATGTTGGCACTCACCCCGGCTGGCGCCAAGGGCGACGACTCCTGCGCATCAAGGCCCACTTCGATGGCGCCACGCAGCACGCGCGGATCCGGCTGGGACACATCACGCTCGTAAATGACCTGCGCGAGGTTGGCCAGGGAAAAGCTCAAGCGATCCTGCAAGGGCGCCGACGCATCGGCCAGCAAGGCTGTTTCCAGACGCAAGGGCAACAGCGCGTCAGCATTCTTGACAAAAGGGGCCGGCAGGCTCAGGGCCAGGCCCTGCAAATTGCTGCTGACCAGCAACTCGGGCACCCCGCGGCGCAGGCCAAGCGTGGCGCTGTAGGCGGCGCTGCCGCTGGCCTGCCTCGCAAGGCGCGCCACGAGGCCGAGCTCCTGCGCTTGGCGCAAGCCTTCTGCGGAGGCGGTGCCAGTGGCGCGTATCACGGTGGCGGGCCGCCGGGCACCGGGCAATTCGGGCGCAAGCAGCCAGCCGCCGTCCAGCCGCACATCGCCGCCCAGCATTCGGGCTTGGACACCACTGAGCGAAAATCCGCTTTCGGTAAAGCTGACGCTGCCGCGCGCCCGCGTGAGCCTGGGGCTGTTCGGGGTGATCTGCACATCGTTACCGGCCAGCATGATGCTGCCCCGCACCGTGCTTTGGTCGATATTGGCAATCGGCAGCGCCAGCCTGAGTTTGTAATCGGCGTTTCCCGTGACGACGCTGCTGGCCAGTGTCTCGTCGGTCATCGCGCGCAAGGGCGAGGCGTTGACCAAGCGCATCAGATCAGGAAGCGGCCCCTTGATGTCGGCATCGACCAGCACCTGGGAATGGTTCAGGTCGGCGATCCGGGCTTCTGCCCGGGTCACCAGCAAGCCCGTGGCTTCTCCCAGTCTGGCACGCGCGTTGTTGACCAGCAGTTGCATCCGGTCGATGACCAGTTCGCCAGTGAGGTCGGTCAGGACAGGCCAGGGCAAGTCGCCGCTGTCCTGCAGGCCGGGCGGCACATAGGCCAGCTTGGCGCCCACCACTTGCGCGGTGATCTTGAATGCGCCTTTTTTGGGGTCGACCTGCGGCAACTGGTCAATCTCGCCCTTGACCTGAAACCGCACCGACGTGGCCCGGCCATCCAGCACCGCATCACGCACATAGTCGCGCGCTTCCCTGTCGATCACCAGCGGCAGGTAGCGGTACACCCGCTTGCCATCGACCCGGGTCAGGTTGGCCTGCAAGTCCAGCACGCCCGGATAAAGTGAGCCCGACACCGCCTTTACCGGGTCGGCCGTCTCCCATTTGATCTGCGCTTCGCCCTCGCCGTCGGCGTTGGCAAATTTGACCTTGTCGAGCTGAAGCGCAATTCGCTCGCCCTGGCGTTGCCAGCGAGCGCTGGCCGCCAGCGAGGCCACTTCCACGACCGGCTCCTGAAAAATGCCCGGCAAGTTGACGCTTCCGGCCGTCAACCCCAGGCGGGCTTGTCCGCCCTGCTGGTCAAAATCGAAGTCCACATCGAGCCCCTT
>JAIPCZ010000033.1 GCA_021737975.1 Polaromonas sp.
GACCGCGCCAGACAACTGCTCGAACTCGGGCAGCTGGTGGCGGACGAGGATCTGGCTGCCGGTCACAAAATCGAACACCCCGGAGTCGACGCCTTTCTCGGGCAGGTGATTGCAGGCTGTGCCGAGATCGATTTCGAGGGTCTGAGCAGGCTGCTGAAGCCCGCAGATGCCGCAGGCTCACGCATGCCGGCGGATCCCCGGGCAGCGGCGGGATCAGGCCCGCTCGGCGTGTAGTAGATCACCCTCGGAGCCCTCCCTCGATGCTCAGCCGCATGCTTGCCACGCTGCTTGAGCGGTTTGAAGGTGCGCTGTGCGTCCTTGTCAACGACCAACGGTGCAGTCCGCATTGCCGGGAACTCGATAGTCGACCAGCTTTTCATAAACCCCGCCTGTATGGGACGCGGCGAATTGACACGTATTGCTGATCGCGTACCCCATGGTCGGTTTTGCTCTGCTGGTCGTGCTCTGCTTGCAGTCGCTCGAGGAAGGATATTTGTCGTAGACAACCTTTTCGTTCTCACATCTGAAGTTCGCATGTGAAGTGGGCACGACCAGGCCAGCGGGGTCCGTGTAGGAAAACGAGAAGCACGCTTGTCCCGTGTCCATCGTCACAACGAAGGGAACGCCGTTGTTAATCAGAGGTTTCTCGCAAGCCGCGTCGGAGAACATGGCCAGCCTCACCTGCGCCGCCGGCTTCGCGACATCGATCTCCATGCGGATCGGCCGATAGTCCGGCTCGGCCGCCAACGCCGGCAAAGCGAGTGCGAACAGGGCAAGAAACGGCAAGGCAGCAAGCTTGTACACGGTGACCCCTAGACAACAAGTTTCATCTTAGCGCGCCTTCAGACGTGAAAGTTAACTTCGAACGGGAAGTTCTTAGCACCAGTGCGCTTTGGTCACGGCCGGCGTGCACCACCCCAATGCGGACTGAGAAGGTTCGTCATCCGGATCGCAGAGCCCAAGCACAAAATTACAAGCCCCAGTTGCGGGCGCGGGGTCGAAGAATTGGACGATTTCCTGGTAAGGTCACACGTCAACCACCACTTCCACCAGTTCCATCATGCCCATGTCCTCGTGGTCGAGCGCGTGGCAGTGCCAGACGTACTTGCCGGTGAAATCGGTGAAGCGCATGCGGAAGGTCAGGCTCCCGTTGGGCGGCAACGGCAGGGTGTCGGCCCAGAACGGGGTAATGGCCTCGCCGTTGATGCGCACCACGAAACTGTCGTTCACATGGATGTGGAACGGGTGCGGATAGGCGTTGGCATTGGTGATAGTCCACTCCTCCACGGCGTTCAGGGCCACCGTCTGCGTCATCATCAACGACGATTGGAACGGCACCAGTGAACCGGTGGGGGTGGTCACACCTGCCGCAAATACGAGGTTCCTAAAAAAGCCGGGCACGTTTACGTTTTCATCGGTCGGCACAAACCACTCCTCGCCAGTGGGAATGGGCAGACGCAGCCGTGGATCGTCCTTGGGGACGTAGGCCAGCGTCAGGTTGCGCTGTTTGCCGCCGCCGCCGGCCAGTTCGGCATCGGTGATCGGCTTGTGTTCGGCATACAACGGTAGGTTGGCCGCCGAAGGCAGCGCGCTACTCATGGGCAAGCCCTCTACCACCACCCGCGCAACGATTTCCACCTCGCCACTGGACGGTGCCTCGACCGCGCGCAGGTAGTAGGTACCCGGCGTGCTGCTGGCCTTGACCACCACTGAAAGCCTTCCACCCGGGTACAACACGGTGGTGGGCCAGTTCTGGTTGTCGAAATTCGCGGCGGACACGTTGTCGATGGACTTGAAGGCCTTGTTGAATACATTGCCGTCGCGCGCGTAGGCCAGCAGGGTATGGTCGTCCAGCACCGGGTTGAACGGGTAGAACGAGGCCGCGTTGATGAAGTGCCAGTTCTGCACTTCGCCGGGGCGCATGACGATGGTGGGTTGGAACACGCCATTGAGCATGAAGGCCGAGGTGTCAGCCGAAATTGAGTCGTAGAACGACTCGGTCTTGCCGGTGGCGTCCAGGCTGAGCTTATGCACGAAGATCACGCGCTCGCGGATGTCGTCGCCGGTGATGAACTCGTCTTTGGGGTCGCGGATCAGGATGGCGCCGAACATGCCGCTGGACACCTGTACGTTGCTGGCGCCATGCATGTGCGGGTGGTACCAGTAGATGCCGTTGGTGTGGTTGCTGGGGATCTGCACCTCGTGCTGGCGGTTCGCGCCGGGCTTCACACCGGCGTCGGGGTGGTCGATCATGTAATCGCCAAACACACCGGGACGGATTTCCTTGGGGTTCACATGCAGGCCGTGGAAATGCAGGTTGGTGCTGTTCTGGAAGTTCAGGTACGACAGAACCGACTGGCCGCCGACGTTGGCGGGCAGCTTGTTGTTCAACGCGATGCGGAGGGTGTCGCCGATGTTGACGATCAGCGTCGGCGCCATGTAGACGCTGTTGAAACTGCGCAGCGAGGTGGCTACGCGCTGCGAGGCACCGGGGTAGCTGGTGGGGGTGGTGCTGTCAGGTTCTGAGCCAACCGTGATGGTCTGCGCGGCGTACTGGGCGTTCAGCTCCAGGCTGACCACGCCGTTGGCGCTGCGCAGCGCCGGCGCGTCGGGCAGGGTGTCCTCGGTCGCGCTGGAGCCGCCGCAGGCGGCGAGCGTCGTGCCGGCCAAGAGGCCGAAGCTCCATTGCAGGGCTTCGCGGCGGGTGAAGTCGGTGGATGGGGTTTGGGCGTTCATCGGGGTGTCCTCAGGTTAGGCATCAGGCCAGCGTGACCAGCACGGGCTGGGGCTGTACGGCGTTGGATGGGAACTGTCCGCAGGCCGAGGCGCGGTTGTCGCCCCAGGCATGCACACCCCGATCGCTGAGGGCCAGCACATGGCCCATGCCGGCAGACAGCCGGCTCACCTGCGTCAGGCCCGGTACCCGCACCGGTCGAGCTTCGTTGCTGGCACCAGCGCGCCCCAGCTGACCCATGCTGTTCCAGCCCCAGGCGAACACATCACCCCGGGTGGAGGTGGCCACCGTGTAGTACATGCCACCATCGAGCTGCGCCACGGTGAACTTGGTCTCCACGCGGGTGGGCTTGGTGTAGAACCGGGCTGTCGGGTCGCCGACCTGGCCGAAGTTGTTGGCGCCCCAGCCCCACAGCCGGCCCATGGCGTCCACCGCGAAACTGTGGGTTTCGCCGGCCGCGATGCGCTGCACTGGCGCCGGCAGGGCCACACGCATCGGCGTGGCGTTTTGCTGCAGCGTGCCCTGGCCCAGTTGCCCGGCTGCGTTGGCGCCCCAGGCCCAGACCTTGCCCGCCCGGTCCAGCGCCAGCACATGGCCGTGGCCCGCCGCCAGCGCCCGCACCGCCGGCAAGCCGGAGACCCGGCCGGGCGGCACGATATAGCCCTGCGCTGCGCGGCCCAGTTGTCCCTGCGCGGGCAGTCCCCAGGACCAGACGGCGCCGTCCGCGTACAAGGCCAGGGCGGCGGATTCGGTCAGCAACACCTGCACCGGTGATGCCGGCAGGCCGGCGATCGCTGCTCGTTGGGCACCGTGTTCGCTGGAGACCACGGGGCGGCACGACAGCACCGCGCCTTCGCGCGAAACACCCAGCATGTCCACATGCCCATCGGCGACCGTCGCAAACGGAGCGCCGGGGTTGAGCGCCTGCGCCACCGGTTGCGCATAACGGTTGTGGCCGATCTCGGTGGGGCTGGTGGTGCAGAGCTCGCCGGGGTAGCCCGGCGGCAAGGTGGCCCCGAGCAGCTTGACGCCGCCCCACGCATGGGCCGTGCCGTCGGCTGCCAACACGACAGAGCGCTCGCGCCCTGCACTGATTTGAAGAATTCTCATGAAACTGTCTCCTTTTGTGGCGGGGCCGGGCCACGCTTCATCATCCCGTTCTGCGCCGGGGTGTGCGGGGTCGACGAAATACACTGGATGAACTATAGTCCGCTTGCGGACCCGGAAGTTAGCTTCGAACTGGCAGTTCTCAGCATTGCCGCGCTCTGGGGATGTTGGAGCGCAGGGCTGGGTCACTGGCAGTGGCGAGGGCAAGTTGGCGATGCTGGCGCGGGTGCCGCTGCTCATCAATGATGACTTCGGACTCAAGTCGAGCCAAGGCGCAGCGTGGCTTGGCGGCGGATTGGGTGTGAGTGGATGTCGCTGTGGGCACGGGCGTACCAGACCACACCCTGAATGAGTTCGAACTTCACCGTTATCTACGACGCGTGCGTGCTCTACCCGGCACCGTTGCGCGACCTGCTGATGCGCCTGGCGCTGACCGATCTGTAACGGGCGCGTTGGACGGACATGATCCACGACGAGTGGACGCGTAACGCTCTGAAGCAGCGGCCCGACCTGAAGGCGGAAGACCTGGAGCGGACGCGGTCGCTGATGAACGCCCACGTCCGCGACAGCCTGGTCACCGGCTTCGAGCATCTGATCCCGTCCGTCGAGTTGCCAGACGCCGATGACCGGCATGTGGTGGCCGCCGCCATTCACGGCGGTGCCAGCCTGATCGTGACCTTCAACCTGAAGGACTTCCCGCCGACCGGTTGTCGGTGAAAATCGCAGAAATGCCCCCGAATTGACGTGTCAAGCCCCGTTTTTCACTGGAATCCGCAGCAATTCGCAACTTGCCGAGACCCCGGTTTAGCGTTCATTCAACGCGGTTGGGGACCGGCTACCATCCCACCACCATACCCTATGACAAAGGCCGCTAAGGACATACACTTAGCGGCTTTTTTCTTTGCTAAATCAATGCCTTACGCTGAAAGAACGTACAAAGGCCGCTATTGACAGCTAAGGGCATTGTCATTGGCTGGCTTGTAAGCCTAACGCTTTGCGGCGTGCTTTTCCTCTCAAGATCGCCGCGGCGAACACCTCGGCCCGGGCGCCGCCGGCCTAATGCTCGTAGTGCAGGTCCACCTCGGCACGCTCGCCGACTGCCCGGCTGCTGATGCGGTCGGCACTGCGGCGCAGCAGGTAGCCCGCAAGCCGCTGCTCGCCGTCTTCGCTGGCGACAATCTCACGCGGGGTGGGCCGGGTCTCGGGAATGAGCAGCGCCGCACCGGTGTAGCGCAGGCGCAGGTTGAGGCTGAACTCGTCGAAATTTGCCTCGATCTCGACCCTGCCGGCCGTTGGGCCGATCACCTCGAGCACCTGGGCGACGCCGAAGACCACGCGGTTCACGACATCGCGGCGTGCCGCCCAACGTGTGCCTTGCTCGGTCAGAAACTGCTCGGCCACCGCACGGCCGTCCTGACCCGGCTCGATGGTGATGTTCACGCGCTTGCGCACTCCGATGCGCATGATCAGATTCAGCGCAATGGCACACACCGTGCCAAGCACCAGCGGATTGCCCAGGATGGGTTGCAGCGCGATCGGTGCCGTCATGAACAGGTCGCGGTAGATGTCTGCCATCACCGCCATGGCGAAGGAAAAGCCGATCACCAGCGTCTTGCGCGCGTCGAGCATGCGCGCGGTGATCATCTGCAGCCCGGTGACGAAGACGAAGGCCGAGGTAAAGAACAGGGCAGCACCCATCACCGGCGGCGGCATGGCGGCAAACACCACGGCGGCGGCCGGCACGAAGGCCAGCAGGATGAAGCCGACGCCGATCGCGTAGCCGACGCTGCGGCTGGTGACGCCGGTGGCGGCCGACAGACCGATGCTGGAGCTGTAGGTGTTCGAACCCAGGCAGCCCATCAGGCCGCAGACGATCGAGCCCAGGCCGTTGCCTGTGACACCGCCGCTGATGGAGCGGAAGTCGGGGCGCACCCAGTCCTTGTCGTTCAGGCGCTGCACATTGGTGACGTCGCCCATGGTCCGCAGCGTGGAGCCAATGGCGGCCACGACAAAGGGGGCCAGCGCAAGCGCGTCGAACTTGTATTCGATGTGCCCGATATCGGGCAGATGCCACAGGCTCAGGCCTTGCTCTGGCACCAGCGCCGAGAGGTTGAGCACGCCAAAGGCCGCGCTGGCGGCATAACCGACGACGACGCCGATCAGCGCGCAGAACATCTTGGCGTAGCCGCTGGTCCAGACATTCAAGGCCACCATGGTGGCCAGCGAGAGGCCGGCGATGACCGGGAAGACCGGCTGGATCTCGCTGCCGTTGGAGATGCCGAGGCTGTAGCGCAAGCCGACCGACGCGAGCGACAGCCCGACGATGGCGATCACCAGACCGGCAATCTCAGGCGGCAGCAAGGCGCGCAGGCGGTTCAGCACCGGGGCGATGGCCACCTGCACAAAGCCGGCCACGATGGTCATGCCGAAGATCAGCCCAAGCCCGCCCAGCTGCAGGGCATATTGCGACGGCCCCAGGAAGATCGCCGTGAACGAGGCCGGGCACAGGTAGCCACAGCCGACGAATCGCGAACGCATGCACAGGAAGACCGTCGCCAAGCCGATGGCCAGCATCGACAGCGACACCGTGTCGAGGAACTGCGCACCGGTCAGCCCCGCCTCTCGGGCGATGATCAGCGGGTAGATGAGTGTGATCGCGATGACCGCGATGTGCTGGATCGCCGAGATGATGAGCACCGCCAGCGGCGGCGTCTCCTCGGACGCGTAAAGAAGACCGGCGGAGCGGGTCATTTGGCGTCGAGCCGGTCAACCGGGCTGCGCCAGCGCGTCTTCGCGTGACGCGTGCACGGCAAAGGCGTCGAGCAGACCACCCATCTCGAAGAGCTCACGCACCTGGCCCGCGAGTCCGCACAAGACAAAGCGGGCCGCGTTACGCTCGGCTTCGTCGGTCGCCACCAGCAGCACCCGAAACGCTGCACTCGTGAGGTAGAGCACTTCCTTGAAGTCCACCACCAGGTCTTTTTCTCCAGCCTGGAACAACTGGTTGACGTGTGTGCTGAATTGCTCTGCGTTGCTGCTGTCGATGCGGCCGGCAAGTGCCAGCACGCAGGCGCTGCCGACCCGTGTTTGCGATATCTCGAGGGTCTTGACGTTCATGGATATCGCATTGGCCTATGGTTGGGTCGCGTCGGTACGGCGCAATTTAATTATCGTCAGGTGATTCGTGTTGTCAATCCGTTCATACGCCAGCCGGTCAACGAACTGCCTGACCATGTGCACGCCCAGACCGCCCGGCCGTGGCCGCGGTCCGGCCGGCATGGCCCGGGGCGCCGTGGCCTCGCGCGGGTCGAAGGGCAGGCCGTCGTCGCAGATATCGATCTGCACCTGGGACAAGCCGACCGCGATGCGCACCTGCACTGTGTGGCTGCCGCCTTCGGGCCATGCATACTTGATGACATTGCTCACCATCTCGTCCAGCGCCACCTGCAGCTGCACCAGCAATTTCGGCGCGAGACCGTGCTCGGCCGCGAGTCGGTCCATCGCCTCGCTGACCCGCGCCATCTGGGCCAGCTCATTGCCGATGACCAGTTCGATTTCGCCAGCCCGCGCGGACTCGCTCATGGCGTCCTGGCCGGTGCCGCAGCCGGGCCACAAGCGCAACGCGAGCAGGGTCACGTCGTCGGCCTTTGGCGCGCCGCCGGTGAAGGCATCGATGTCGCATTTCAGCGCCTCAACCAGCGCTTGCGGCGGCTCGCCGCCGGTGGCGTGCAACAGCGCCTCGAGGCGCGCGGCACCGTAGAGTTCCCCGGCTTCATTCATCGCCTCGACCACGCCGTCGGTGCAAACCAGCAGCATGTCGCCCGGCTGCAGCTGCACGGCCTGGTTCTGGTAGCGCGTTCCCGCGCGCACGGCCAGCGGTGCCTGCGGCTTGCCGGCGACCTGCTCAAGTTCGCCGGACAAGCGTCGCAGACAGGGCAGGGGGTGGCCGGCGTTGATGTAGGCCAGCATGCCATCACGCACGTCGAGAAAACCGAGGAAAAGTGTCACGAACATGCGCTCGCGATTGTCCTGGCACAGCTCGCGGTTGACCGCCTCTGCGACCTGCGCCGGCGTGCGTTCGTGCGGCGCCAGCCTGGGCAGCAATTCGGCCACCGCCATACGCACCAGGCTGCGTGTGCGCGCCATGAACATACCGGCCGCCGCGCCTTTGCCCGAGACGTCGCCGACCAGCAGGCAGAACAGGCCGTCGCTCGCGAAGAAGGCGTCGTAAAGGTCGCCGCCGACTTCACGCGCCGGGTCCATCAGCGCGTGCACCTGCACCGGCTGTTGCGCCGACACCGCCGGGAAGCGGCTCGGCAACATGTTCAGTTGCGCCTTGCGGGCGCCCTCGATCTCGTGCTCCAGGCGCGCCAGGCTTTCGCGCACGGCGTCGCGCAGGCGCTTTTTTTCCAGGCTGGCGCCCACGCGGGCGCGCAGCAGCGTCGGATTGAAGGGCTTGGACAGATAGTCTTCCGCGCCAAGTTCCACGCAGCGGATCACGCTGTCAATTTCCTCGAGCGCCGAGATCATGATGACTGGAATGTCGCGCAACTGGGCATCGGCCTTGAGCTGCTCGAGCACCTCGTAGCCGTTGAGCTCGGGCATCATGATGTCGAGCAGCACCAGATCGAATTTTCCCGCGCGCAGCATGTCCAGCGCCGCGCGCCCGTCGTTGGCTGTGCTCAGGTTGCGATAACCCTCGCGGTTGAGCCGTCGGGTCAGCGTGTAGCGGTTGTCCTCGTTGTCGTCCACCACCAGCAGGGCGGCGTTGTCAGCTTTCACGATGGTGTCCTTTCGGTGAAGACAGCGCTGTGCCGCCTGCGCATCAATACCTGGATTTCATGAAGTCGATGCTGGGCTGCAGCACGCGCCGCCAGGCCGCCCCGGTTGGCGCATCGAAGCGCGGGTCGGACGCCTCGACCGCCCGCATCAGCTGCTCGAGCCACAGATCGTAGAGCGGCGGCGCAATGTCCAGACCGGCCCTGCCGTGACTCTGTGCGAGCTTCTCCAGGTGCGCGGCGCGCTCGGACGCGCTGCTGGCCAGCATCATGATGTACAGCGACGACTTCAGCATCCTGGCTTGCTTGCGCAAGTCGGTGTGCTCGAATTTCTGCGCCACCGTGTCGGACGAGGCCAGGAACAGGCGGTAGAAACAGCTCAGGAAATCGGGCTGCGCGGAGCAGCGCTCGAGACTGTCGTTGAACAATTCGATGTCCCGGTTGTTCATCGCCTGCCTTCAATCCCGCAGCGAGGCGGTGGCCCGGGGTGCCAGCGCCTGCATCTTGGCCAGCAAGCGCGGCAGCTCCACCGGCTTGGTGTCGTAGTCGTCGCAGCCCGCGGCCAGGGCCATTTCCAGGTCGCCGGTCATGGCATTGGCGGTCAGCGCGATCACCGGAATGTGTTTCGTTTCCGGCGCGGCCTTGATCTGCCGCGTCGCCTCGGTGCCGTGGAGCACGGGCAGGCCCATGTCCATCAGGATCAGTGCGGGCTGCTCGGTGCGGGCCATCGCGACGCCCTCGGCGCCGTCGCGGGCGATCACCACCTCGAAACCGGCGCGCTTGAGCCGGCGCTCCAGCATGTAGATGTTGTCCTCGTTGTCCTCGACATACAAAATTTTCATGCCCCGGGCTCCTCGCTCTTGAGGCCGCGACCGAGCGCGATGCGCGCGGGCAGCACGCGGCCGATTTCCTGCAACAGCGCTTCCATGTCGGAGGCCCCCTTTTGCAATACCCGCGTGACACCGCCGTTGAGCCGCTCGCGCTCCTGCGCGCTCAGGTCCTTGGCGGTGATGACCACCACGGGGATCTCGCGCCACTCGGGCCGGCTGCGCAGCTCGACCACGAACTCGAAACCGTCCATCTCCGGCATCATGAGGTCGAGCATGATGACGTCGGGCAGCGCCTGGGCAAGCTGCGCCAGCGCCAGGCAGCCATTGCCGGCCTCGAAGACCTCCCACTGGTCCTTTTCAAGCACCTGGCGCATGGTCCGGCGCATCATCTCGTCGTCGTCCACCAGCAGCACGCGGCGCCCGCCATGGCCGCAAATGCCGCGCAGCACACCGGCCAGACGCTCGCGGTCCACCGGCTTGATCATGTAATCCGTCGCCCCGAGCGCGTAACCGCGCTTCTGCTCGTCCACGATCGACATCAGGATCACCGGAATGTCACGCAGCTCGGGGTCGCCCTTGATGGCTGCGAGCACCGTCCAGCCGTCGATGTCGGGCATCATCACGTCGAGTGTGATGGCCGCAGGATGAAGTTCCTTTGCCAGGCGC
The DNA here is from genome assembly GCA_021737975.1 of Polaromonas sp. Lineage (GTDB taxonomy): Bacteria > Pseudomonadota > Gammaproteobacteria > Burkholderiales > Burkholderiaceae_C > Rhodoferax. The sequence goes on from JAIPCZ010000033.1 coordinate 10,116, forward strand.
AACCCCTCCTGTCCGCCCCGCGCGGTGACCACGGCGAAACCCTCGCGCGTCAGGTGGCGCTCCATCAGCTCGCGCACCGTGGGGTCGTCGTCCACCACCAGGATGGTGGCGGGCCCGACGGCCGCGGCACTCTGGCGCGCCGGCATCGACCTCTGCACCGGCTCGGGCGGCGGCTGGACGCCCACCATGGCCGGCAGCCGGATGGTGAAGGTGGAACCCCGGCCCGGCTCGCTGGTCACCGTGATGTCGCCTCCCATCATCTGGCAAAAACGCCGGCTGATGGCCAGCCCGAGTCCCGTGCCGCCGTATTTTCGGGTGGTCGAAGCGTCAGCCTGCACGAAGTCCTGGAACAGCTTGCCCATCTGCTGGGCCGTCAGGCCGATGCCGGTGTCGGTCACCGCCAGCGTCACCCACTCGACACCCGCCTCGAACACCCGCCGCGCGGCGATCGTCACCGTGCCCTTGTCGGTGAACTTGGTGGCGTTGCTGGCCAGGTTCAGATGCGCCTGGCGGGTGCGCGTCTGGTCGGCGTGCATGCTTCCGATGTCGGGCGCGCAGTCCACCACCAGCTGGTTGCCCGCCTTGGCGGCCATGAGCTGGATCGTTTGCGCCACGTCCCCGACCAGCGGGGCGATGGCGAAGGTCTCGACGTGGATATCCATCTTGCCGGCCTCGATCTTGGACAGGTCGAGGATGTCGTTGATCAGTGCCAGCAGGTGCCTGGCCGCGCGCAGCACACGCTCGAGCGGCTCGATGTCGTCCGGCCGGTCCAGGTCGACCGCGTCCTCGTGCAGCATCTCGGTGACGCCGATGATCGCGTTCAGCGGCGTGCGCAATTCGTGTGACATGTTGGCAAGGAATTGCGACTTGAGCTGGCTCGCCACCTCCAGTTGTTTGCCCTTCTCGGCGATCTCGCGAAACAGGCGCGCGTTGAGGATCGCCAGCACCGACTGGCCGGCCAGGGCCTGCAGCAGCGCGACGACCGACGGCGAGAACTCGCCCGCTGTCAGGCGCCGGATGACCAGCGCGCCGATCACGCGCTCCTCGCGCAGCAGCGGCACCGCCAGCAGCGAGCGCACACCCTCGCGCAGCAGCGGGGCCCGCATCCGCTGGTCTTCTCCCGCCTCGACGTCAACAACCTGATACGGGCTGCGCTTCTGGCCGCAAAGGCCGACCGCCGACTCCCCGATCCGCAGCTTCGATTCGTGCAGCGTGCGGATATAGCTGTCGCTGACGCCGTGGTTGGCCCGCGGCACAAACACCCCGTCCGCCTCGTCGAACTCGTAAATGGTCCCGCCAGCATCGGCTTTGGACAACGCAACGGCGTTCGAGACGATGGTCGCCAGCACGGTGTCCAGGTCGAGCGTGGAGCTGACCGCCTGGCCGACCTCACTGAGTGCGCGCGTCTGCTCGACCGCCTGGGTGAGGGCATCGGTGCGGGCACCCAACTCCTTGAACAGGCGCACGTTCTCGATCGCGATCGTCGCCTGATCTGAAAAGGTCTCGAGCAGCGTGACCTGGTCGTCGGGGAAAGGACCGGCGCAAGCGCGCGCAACCCAGATCACACCCAATACGGCGCCGTCGGGCGCCAGCATCGGAACCGCCAGCAGGCTGCGCCAGCCGCCAAAGGCGGCGACGCCCTGGTGGTAATGAGGATCAGCCGTGACATCCTCGACATGGACCCGGGCGCCGCTGAGGATGACGCGACCTGAGGCGTGTTCGGCGTCCGGGCGCATGGGATACAGGCGGCTTAGCAGCGCCAGCACCTCCGGCGTCAGGTTCTGGTGGGCGACCATGTGAAGAAGGCCGTCGTCGAGACGAAAAACAATGCCGAACAGCGCATCACACAGCACCACCGCGTTGCGCACGATGCTGTCGAAGACGGGCTGGACGTCCAGCGAGGACTTGCTGACGCTCTTGAGGATCTCGCTGATGGCCCTCTGTTTGTTGAGCGCCTCCCGGGTTTCCTTGAACAGGCGAACGTTCTCGATGGCGATCGCGGCCTGGTCGGCAAAAGTTTCCAGCAGCGCGACCCTGGCGTCCGAGAACGGTTCGGCCCGTGAACTCGACACCGCCATGCCGCCGATCGGCTTGCCATCGCGCAGGATCGGCACAGCGACGATGGCCCGGAATGTGACCGCATGGGCGATCGTCGCCTGCCGGTAGTGGATATCGGCCTGGACGTCTGGTATGTGCGCAACAAGCCGATTCTGGATGGCACGGCCGATGGCGCTGCCCGACCCGGCGGGCAGCGGGAAGCCCTGCCGGTACGCCAATTCACCCTCGACCGACATGCCGTGAAGCGCGCGGATGTGGATGAGTTCGCCGTCGAAGTGGAACACCGCGCAGAACTGACCGGCACACAGGCGCACCGCATGCTCTGCAATCACGTCGAACACCGGCTGGGCGTCCTCCCGTGAGGCGCTGATGGCCTTGAGGATCTCCGCCGTCGCGGCCTGCTGCTGCCGGGCCTCAGCCAGTTCCTCGAACGCGTGGCTCAACGCAAACGTATCAGCAGCGGTGTCGCCGGAGTCGAGGCCTTCGCGCGGTGGCTCGCCATGCACGGTATCTTCGGGAAGAGTAGGCAAGTGTTTGTCCCCTCGGTGGCCCCGACGGATAGAAAATCCAGCCGTGTCAGGTCCGGCATGTTAACTTGGAACAGTCCGCGATGCGGGCAAGAAACCGCCACCAATCTTTGGCGCGCGGGTTTTCCTGACGGGGACCCGACGGATTGACCGCCGGGCCTCGCGTTGTGGCTGGTGCCGGCGCCAGGAGACGACGCCGTGATTCGGCTCGATGCCCACTATGATTGCATTCCGCTTTTGCCCGCTACCGCGGTTTTGGAGTAGCCGTTTGACTCCGAAGGAAAAACCAGATGCCCGCCACGCTTGCGATCCGCCTCGCCAAGGACAATGCCAGGGCCCTGGTATTGGCAAAAAGAAATGCCATGGCCGCAGGTCTGAGGGACCGGCACAGTCGCGAGATTGTCGGAAGAATTGTCGCCATGGAAGAATTTCAACGGGCGCGCCTGGTCATGGCGTATTGCAGTTTTGGCAGCGAACTCGCGACCGCGAGTTTCATGACCAGGGTACATCAGAGTGGCAAGACTCTGGTGCTGCCCAGGATCAACCGGCAAACGAATTGTCTTGATCTCTACGCGGTCGGCAATCTGGAGGAAGACCTGGTAGAGGGCATGTGGGGAATACGCGAGCCTGAGCCCAGGACCTGCAGCCCGGTGTCAGCGCAGGCCCTCGATTTTGTCCTTGTCCCTGGGCTCGCATTTGACTTTGGCGGTGGCCGCCTCGGGTATGGACGCGGTTACTACGACAAGCTTCTGAAGTCCTGCCTTGACTCGGGTGCCCGGCCCTGCATTGTTGCCGGCGCCTTTGACCTGCAGCTGTCGGAGCGTGTCCCGAAGGAAGCGCACGACGTGCTTGTGCATGCGGTCTTGACAGAGTCACAACACATCGTGTGCTGAGCGCTTTCATTCCCGGCGCATGACAAAGTCAAACGCCGGGGCCACGACTACTGCCGCGACTCCCGCGACGCGCCCCTTTGTGGCGGCCGCGCCCGCTGGAAATGCTGGCGCACCAGGTCGTCACGCGGCTGGTATCGGTAATGCTTCTGGTACAGCGGCTGCTGTTGCTCCACGTGGGGATAACGAGGCGCTGGATACTGCCGCTGGTAGCGCGGCAGGGGCGCGGGCGCAGGCGCCGCATGGCGGTCCCACTTGTCCCATCCGCTGCGATGCTGCTCCCATGCCGGGCCCCAGTGCTCGCCCCAGCGCGGCGGTGCATCCGGTGGCCAGCCGTGAAAGTGCGGCGGTGGCGCCCGGTAGTAGCGCACAGGAATTCGAAGCACGAACACCGGCACAAACTCCGGCGCCACCAGCGACCAGGGCCCGTTGTACCAGGCGCTCGCGTACCAGTTGTCGCCCAGGTAAACCCAGTACATGCCGTCGTAAAAGAAGAAGTTCCAGCTCAGGCGCGGGGCGTAGTACACCGGATAGCCTGGCACCCGGACGAGTTCCGGGTACACCGGCAGGCTGATGCCGAGGCTCATTCCGGGAACACTGATGCCGACGCTCAACTGCGCCACGGCCGACGTTGCCGACCAGAACAGCATACAAATCACGATGAACAGGTAGCGCATTTTTTGCCCTCCACGGTGAATGCCATGGGGTCACTTTATGTCGCCGGCATCGCGATGGATTGATTTTTCGCAATTGCCACGCCGCCTGTGGCCGCGCGGTCACTGGGCCGGTGGCGCGCCCGGCAATGGCCCGGCCTGGGCAGCAAAGCGCTCGGAGAAAGCCGTCATGCGGGAACGATTCTTGCCAAAATCATAATGGCCCAGCAAGGATTTCGAGCGGTAATTGATCTCGCCGGACCGGGCATCCAGCACAAAATCGACCTGGTCCCGGAACCCCAGCATGGTGGTGAAGATGACTTCCAGCCAGAGCGCGTCACCGCGCACAATACTCGCCTCAGGGTAAGCGGCCAGGGTGGCGCGCAACAAGGCCATGCCCTGCCCGGCGTCGCCGGCAAACCGGAGCGGCGCAAGGCTACTGCTGCCCAGAGTGTTGACGCAGTTGCTGGTCCGCTGGCAGCTCAGGTCGGCGGGCCGGGCATCCGCCAGCGGCTTGCTCCCGGCGCCCGACTCCTGCGCGGCACAGCCACCCGGCAAGAGCATCATGAGCAGCGCCATGGCGCCGATTTGAAAAGCGTGTGGTCGCATCGATGGCTTTCTGAAGGGTGTCAGCAGGGATAAGTGTGGGCCAGCCCATTGGCCAGCACCAGTTGCACCGGCATGTCGGCCTCATAGAGTTCGGCGTTGCGCTCGCGTTCGGCGTCGAACAGGTTTTGGGCCATGTGCGGCTCCAGCCGGCGACCCTTGAGGCAGATGCGGGCTTTGGCGCCGTTGCGCACGTCCTGCAGGTGGGCCTCAAGCGCGCCTTCCATCACGCCCACCAGGTAGTAGCGCGCGTAGTGTTCACCCTGCTTGTGAGACTTTTCCAGCGCCTGCAATTCGCGCAGACTCATGCTGTGGGCAGCGCCGGCAGACAGGGCGCCGGCCAGCGCAAGCGCCAGCATGCGCGCGGCGGGGCTTGGGAATGAATGGAGTTTCATGGAAATTGGCTATGTGTAGCGCGCACGCAAGGCACGGGCGTTCAGCAGCAAGCCCGACAGCAGCGTGAGCAGGGCGACCGCGCCCAATATGACGGCAGCCGCGGTCCAGGGCCGTCCGATTTGCTGCCTCATTTGAACCAGCAGCAGCGTGACGACCAACCAATTGACAGTGGCACCATAAGCGGCGAGTTGCAGCAGCACCAGGCTCGCCGGTTTGCGGCGCAAAAACAGCAAGGGCGTCGCCAGGCTCACGGCCACCATGGCATGGTTTTCCGCCCTCAGGAAATGGGCGGCGGAGAGCGCTGCGGCGATGATGAAGAGAACAATTCTAAAAGCCATCGAAACCATCCGGCAAAGGTGAAAACGGTGAAAAAACAGGCACTTCCAGGACAGCCTGCGCTACGATACCAAAACATCGGGCAGCCGCTTCACTGTAATGCCATTTTCCATTCGATCATCACCATGCAAGAAGCCAACAAAGTAATCCTCACGCAACAACTGCTTGACTTGATCCGCCAGGCCAGCCAGCCGTCGCCCCGGCCGCCCGACGAGGCGCAGCTGCGCTTGCAGATTGGGCGTGCCATTGACGCCGCGCTGGCCAACACCCAGGAAGTGGACAGCCGGCAAGTCACCATCTTGCTGTCGGACCTGCGCGGCTTTACCGCCCTGGCCGAGAAACTCACGGCGCTCGAGACGGTCGAGATCCTGAATCGCTACCTGAACAGCATGACCGAGATCATCATTGCCCACGGCGGCACCATCGACAAGTTCATCGGGGACGCCATCATGGCCCTGTTTGGCGCCCCGATTGGCCGCGAAGGCGACCTCGAGGCCGCGCTGGCATGCGCCATCGACATGCAGAATGCGATGGCGGACATCAACCGGCAGAACATGGCCCATGGCATGGCGCCGCTCTACATGGGCATCGGCATCAACACCGGCGAGGTGGTGGCCGGGCACCTGGGCTCGGCGCTGCACAGCGAATACACCGTGATCGGTGACCAGGTCAACCTGGCCTCGCGCGTGGAGGCGCACAGCCTGCGCGGGCAAATCCTGCTCAGTGAAAACAGCTACCAGCTGGCCCGGAACTTCATCGAAGTGGGTGATGTCAATGAGGTCAAGGTCAAAGGCAAAAGAACAGCGGTCCGCATGTACGAGCTCCTGTCCACGCGGCGACCCCGCCTGTTGCTTGCGCCCGCGCGTGAAACGCGCAACAGCCCGCGCGTGGATGTCGACATGCCCTTGAGCTTTCAGCGGCTCAGCGGCAAAGCGGTGCTGCCGCAAAAGATCGAGGGGCACGTGGTCGACATCAGCTACGGCGGCATGTACATCGTCAGTCCGGTGCTGATGGAAAGCTTCGACGACATCAAGATCACGATCTCCCTGTCGTTCATGGGGGCCGACCTGGCCGAAATTTATGCCAAGGTGCTGCGTGTTTCAGTTGTGCCCGAGGGTTATGAATGCCGGGTCGAGTTCACATCGATAGATTCCCGCGCCGCCCTGGCGCTCAAGGAGTTTGTCGACGGCATCGTGGAGGTCAACAAGCTCTGACGGCCGGATCGGTCTTTCAGACTATTTTGGTTTGGTTCAGGCTGGGTTCAGGCAAGTGATTGCAAACTGCAGGCCATATCAACCCAAGGAGCTTTCCATGAAACGCATCGTCATCACCAGCCTGTTTGCCACCGCCTTTCTGGGTGCCCAGGCCCAGACCTTTACCGACAGCGCGCGGGTTCGCAGCGCCGAGCCGCAGTATGAAAGTGTGAGTGTGCCGCGCAATGAATGCAGCAGCCACTGGGTGAACGAACCGGGCAGGCGGATCAGCGCCGAGCGCCAGGCCAGCCAGGAACGCCAATATGGCGGTGCCATTGTGGGCGGTCTGGCCGGTGGCATTCTGGGGCACCAGGTGGGCGGCGGCAGCGGCAAGGACGCGGCCACGGCCCTGGGTGTGGTGCTGGGAGCCATCGCCGGCGACCGCCTTGAAAATCGCGACGCGCGTCCCCAGTATGACAGCGGCCAGTACGACAACGGCGGCTACGAGACGGCGCAGCGGGAGGTCAAGCGCTGCCGCACCGTGTACGACGCGCAAACGCGCATCACCGGCTACCGGGTCAGCTACGAGTACCGCGGCCAGAACTACACCACGTTCATGCGCACCAACCCGGGCAACAGCCTGCCCGTGCGCGTGAGTGTCGACCCGATCACCCAGTAGCCAGCCGGGCCCGGGCGGTAGTACCATTGCCTGACGCAAGCACTCCCAACCGCCGAACGCCATGAAATTATTGACCGCCCTGATCACCGCCCTGATGCTGGCGCTCAGCCTGCCCGCCTGGGCCGATGTGAGCCGCGATGATGCCGCAGCCATGGCGCAGAAGGCCTCGGGTGGCCGGGTTCTGTCGGTGGATCAGGTCCAGCGCGAGGGTCGCGCGGTCTGGCGCGTCAAACTGCTCACCCCGCAGGGTGAAGTCATCGTGGTGCTGATCGACGCCGCCAGCGGGCGCAGGCTCTAGCCGCATGCGCCTGCTGCTGGTTGAAGACGATGCCGTGCTGCGGCTTGGCCTGAAGCGCAAGCTCGAAGCCGACGGCTACCGGGTCGACCTGGCCGCCGACGGTGAGGACGGCCTGTTTCAGGCCCGCGAATACCCGTTTGACCTGGCCATTGTCGACCTGGGCCTGCCCAAGCTCAACGGGCTCAAGGTGGTGCAAACCCTGCGCGCCGAGGGTCGTGGCCTGCCCATCCTGATTCTGACCGCGCGCGGCAGCTGGCAGGACAAGGTGCTGGGGCTGGAAGCCGGCGCCGACGACTACCTGGTGAAACCCTTCGAATACCCCGAACTGGCCGCACGGGTCAAGGCGCTGCTGCGGCGCGCCAACAAGGCCACATCGGAGGTGCTTGCGCTGGGGGAGCTGATCATTGACTTTTCGGCCCAGAGCGCGCGCCTGAAGGGTGAGGCGCTTGAGCTGACCACTTTCGAGTACCGCGTGCTCGAATACCTGGTGCGCGAGCGGGCGAGGGTGGTGAGCAAGCAGGAGCTGTCTGACTACCTGTACCCGCACGACGAAGACCGCGACAGCAATGTGCTGGAGGTCCTGGTCGGGCGGCTGCGGCGCAAGCTCGACCCTGAGGGCTTGCTGGCACCCATCGAGACGCTGCGCGGCCGGGGTTACCGCTTCGTTCTGCAGTGAAGACGCCGCTGTCCATCCGCGCCCGCCTGGTCTGGGGTGCATTCATCGTGTTGCTGGTCTTTTTGGCGGGTGCCGGCTGGGCGGTGCAGCAGGCTTATGTGGACAGCCTGCGCGCCCAGCGCTTTGCCCGCCTGCAAACCACCATTTACCTGCTGATGGCCGGGGCCGAGCTCAACGCCCAGGGCGCGCTGGTCATGCCGGCCACGCTGGCCGAACCCCGCTTGTCCCTGCCGGCGTCGGGCCTGTACGCCAACATAGCCAACCTCGACAAGAATGAGGAATGGCAGTCGTCGTCGACGCTCGGGCTCAATCCCCCTTTTCAGCGCACCCAGGCACCGGGTCAGTGGCAGTTTGACACCGTCGTGGCGCCCGCTGCCCGGCCCGGCGACACAGCGGCCTCTGCGCGCGCCTTCCTGGCCGCCAGCTACGCGGTCAAATGGTCGGTGAACGACCGGGCGGCGCCGCTGGTTTTTTCTGTGCTGGAAGACAAAGCCGTGTTCGACCGGGAATTGCAGGCCTTTGAGCGCACCTTGTGGACTTGGCTCGGTGGCACCGGGCTGTTGTTGTTGCTCGCGCAGACCCTGTTGCTGCGCTGGGGTCTGGCGCCGCTGGGGCGCATGGCACGCGAAATCCGGCATATTGAAAAAGGCGAGCAAGCCAGGGTCGAGGGGCTTTACCCGGCTGAACTTGCCGGACTCACCGGCAACCTCAATGGGCTGATGGAGCAGGAGCGGGCGCGGCAGACACGCTACAAGGACGCGCTGGACGACTTGGCGCACAGCCTCAAGACGCCGCTGGCGGCATTACGCGCCTCGCTTGACGCGCCGGCCGAATTGCCCGCCATGGTGGCGCTGCAAGTGGCCCGCATGGACGACATCGTGGTGCACCAGCTGGGCCGGGCCGGGGCCAGCGGGGCCGCGCGTTTTGCGCCGCACCTCGCGCTGGCACCCATCCTGAACCGGATTCGCGACACGCTGGCCAAGGTCTACGTCGACAAGCACCTGGAGTTTGCGCTGGACTGCCCGCCCGCCCTGAGCTGGCGCATGGACGAGGGTGATGCCTTCGAGATGCTGGGCAATGTGCTCGACAACGCGGCCAAGTGGGCGCAGGGCAAGGTCTCGGTGCGGCTATGGGTTGAAGGCAAGCGCTTGTTCATCCGGGTCTGTGATGACGGGCCGGGCTTTGCCGACCCGCAAGCGGTTCTGGCGCGGCGCGTGCGCCTGGACGAGCGTGTGCCCGGCCACGGCATCGGCCTGGCGGTGGTCAAAGACCTTGTGGCCAGCCATCAGGGCGAGTTGACCTTTTCCAGGGCGGAACTTGGCGGCGCCCAGATCGACATTGTTTTACAAGCCCTGTAGCCCGGATGCGGTCTGGAGTCTATTTCTGGCTCATCTCGCCAAATCGGGCCAACTTTTCCTTGAGCCCCGGCATTTCAATGCCAGCGGCCCGCTCGCCCTCCAGGATGGCCTGGTGGCGGTTGTCAAAATCAACCGAGCCGAGCCTGGAAATGTCCGGCCGGATCATCACATCGGCCACCGGTTTTTCATAGCGCCGGATCATCTGGCCCATGATGGCCAGGGTCTGGAGTGCCACGTCCATCGAGCTACCGATGCTGCCGCTCGCCGGCTTGTCGGAAATGTCGACCCCGATCACGAAATTGGCGCCCATCTCGTAGGCCAGCTTGACCGGCACCGGACTCGTCAGGCCGCCGTCCACATACTGGCGGCCGCGAATGGTCACGGGTTGAAAAGCCAGCGGCACGCTGCTTGACGCCAGCACGGCAATGCCGGCATCACCCGAGCGAAACACAATGGGCTCGCCCGACTGAAGGTCGGTGGCGACGGCGCCAAATTTTTTGGGAAATTTTTCAATCGGGCGGCTGCCCACGGCCGAGTTTACGAAGCGGGTCAGCGCGTCGCCTTTCATCAAGCCGCGATTGGGCATGCCCCAGTCGATAAACTGCCACTTGTCGAACGGTATCGCCATTTCCTGCAATTCGAAGCCGCTTTTGCCCGAGGCGTAAAGGGCGCCGACCAGCGACCCGGCGCTGGTGCCGATCACGATGTCGGGAACAATCCCCTGCGCCTCCAGCGCCTTGATGACGCCAATGTGCGCAAAGCCCTTGGCCGCGCCGCCGCCCAGGGCGAGCGCGATGACCGGCCTGGCCCTCGGTGGCGTTGCGGTAGCTGGGATGGGCGCGGGAGTGGGCGGCGTGCTGCAGCCCGTCAGGGTGAGCACCATGGCCAGCAAGGCGCCCGTGGCCGCCAGGCCTGTCTTGGTCAAGTTCATAGGGAGCGGATCGTACGCTACTGGCAAGGGGACTCTTTTTTGCCCTGCAAGGACGCCGCGCACTTGTGCAGCGCCGGGGAGTCTGACGCCTCGGCCAGCGCCAGGAAACGTGCCGCGTAGCTCGGCTCACTGTGAAAACGCCCCATGTCGATCCACAGGCCCATGCCCGCCAACAGCCACTTGAAATTCACCTCTTCGAGCAGCAAGCCACGTTCATCAGCCCGGGGGGCGGACGAATCTGCCTGGGACGGATGTTCGATTTGACGTTGCATGTCGATCACTTCGTGCTGGTTCGAAAACACAAACGGCACCCTGAAGTGCCGCTTGTGTTGTTCTTGCCAAATCAGTCAGCAGATCATGCGGCCTTGGTGGCCTTCTTGACAGCGTCAGTAGCCTGCTTGGTGGCGGCAGTGAAGTTGGCCTGGGCCGTGTCGACAGCTTGCTGGGCCGAAGTTTGCGCATTCTTGAATGCATTCTGGCTGGCGCTCATGGCCTGATTGAAAAAGGCCATGGCGGACTCGGAACCTGCCGGTGCACCCTTGGTGGCGCTTTCCATCAGGCTTGCGAAGCCTTTTTGCACATCGGCCATGTTGGCTTGGGCAGCAGAGGTGAATTCGGCGCTGGCACCGGCAACGATTTTCTGGAATTCTTGAGCGTAGGCGGCTGTTTTTTCAGCCAGGGGCTTGGCCATGGCGGCTTGCAGAGCTGCCAGGGTTTGCGGGTCCTTGGCGCCGAGCACGGCCTTGGCGTTTTCGAACGACTCGCTCACAGCGGCCTTGGAGGTTGCCATGTTCAGGTCGACCAGCTTTTCCACACCGGCTTGTGCCTTGGCGGCCAGCGCTTGCGCGGCTTCCAGGTTGGCTTTGGAGGTGGCGGCGAATTTCTCAGCAGTGTTGTTCATTTCAGTTTCCTTGTTGGGTTGACGGCATTTGCGGGAGCAACCCGGTCGGATTGCTATGTTGCAGTGCAGCATGAGTGGATTGTAGAGGGAATGGCAGAAAAATGTGGATAAATGTTGCGTCGCAGCAAATATTAGTGGCATGTCACTAATTCGCGCCATGTCTGGACCCGGCGGACCAGCAAAAATGTCTGCCTTAGACTCACGGTCCCATGCGTGTCCAATTGTTGTCAGACCTTCACCTTGAACTCCATCCCGAGTTCATGCCGCAGGCTGCGCCAGGTGTGGATGTGCTGGTTCTCGCGGGTGACATCGGCTCCTACCAGACGGGATCGCTGCTTCAGGGCAACGATTTCGGCTTGGAGCGGTTTTCGCCGCTGCGACCCCGATCCCCCTGGCCCCGGGTGCTTTTCACGCCAGGAAATCACGAGTTCGACGCCCTGGAGTTTGCCGACACTTACCGCCGGCTGCGGCAGATTTGTCAAAAGCTCGGGATCGAATGGCTTGAGCATGAAATCGTCACCATCGGCGCAGTCCGATTTGTTGGAACGACCCTGTGGAGTGATTTTGAGGCGTTTGCCAAGGCCGAAATGAGCCTGACGAGGCAATTGCAGCAGCGTGAAAGAGCGTTTCGGGCCGCCAATTTCTACCTGTCCAAAAACACCACCCTGGCGCAAGGCCAGGCAATGATGGCCGATGCCATCAGGGACCTGGCGCTTGAATGCCAGACCTGGCTGCGCGGCGCCTTGTCGACCCCGTTCGCGGGCACCACCGTGGTTGTCACCCATTTCGCACCCACATTGCTCAGTGCCGACCCAAGATATGGCCGCCAACCCGGCACGGCGGGCTTTTGCAATGCCTTGGACGAACTGTTGCCCCTGGCCCAGGTCTGGATGCACGGCCATTTGCACTGCAGCAACAATTACACCGTGCGGGGCGTAAGCGAGGGGCGTGAATTTGCCTGCCAGGTGGTGGCCAATCCCATGGGTTACCTCCACAAAGGTGAGCAGGCAAGCTTTGTCGAGGGCTTCTTCGTGGACCTGCCAGGCTAGCGCCGGGCGCGGCGGCGGCCAGTCAGAAAGGCGTTTCAGCCTTGTTTCAGTGCTTCTTCAAACTCGGCCAGTTCCCTGGCTATGGCGGCGTACTTTTTGGACTTGGCGCGGTTGTCGGTCCACTGCAGTGTGGCGGCCTCGAGGTCTTCCTTGAAATGGGCAAGCGCAGAGACCTTCACGGTTTTGGTCACGGCTTTTGAGGTGCCGGACCAGAGGTCGATCAGCTCTGACAGGCCGTTGTCAAAATCGTCGAAGGTTTCAAGGTGCTTCCATTGGCCGTCGTGATCGAACATTTTTTCTTTCGGTGATTGCATGTGGCTGAGTTTAAGGGGCGATCAGACCGCCCCGCACACGGGCGCAGGGACAGGCGCGGACAGGTCGACCGGAACAACTTGCATGCGAGTCGCGCAAGTGTCTTCGGCGCGCACCTTCTTCGGCCCCTGTGCTGCATAATGCCTCGCAAAGTGCTGCCGGCAAACAGGCAAGGCAATGGTCACCAGGCGGCATATTTTGCACATCAAAGGGGAGGGGGATGAGAGTTGGAAACAAGCCACCCGCTGCTGGCAAAGACGCCTTGACCGACCCCATGCCCGGTCTCTACCAGCGCGCCGAGGCGGCGCTGGCGCAGCGTGGCTACCAGTCACCGGAGCAACTTGCCGAACTCTCGCCGGCGGCGGCACAACGGCTGCTGTATGACCTGCAGGTCCATCAGATTGAGTTGGAGATGCAACATGAGGAGTTGCAGCGCGCCCACGCCGAACTCAACGCATCCCACGCGCGTTATGTCAATTTCTTCGATCTGGTCCCGGCGGGCTACTGCACCGTGGGCAACACGGGTCTGATCAGCGAGGTCAACCTGACCATCACCACGCTGCTCAATGTGGCGCGCAGCCAAATGATCAAGCAAGCCATCGAGCACTTCATCCATGAAGAAGACCAGGACAGCTACTACCTGCTTCGGCAACGGCTGAGGGACATTGGCGGGCCGCAGTCCTGCGACCTGCGCCTGCTCAAGCGCGGCGGCGCCCCATTCTGGGCCCATCTGGCGGTGTCAAGAGTGCGAGATGACCATGGCCGCTCGGAGCTGCGCGTGGTGATCAGCGACATCAGCGAGCGCAAGCGTGCCGAAGCCACGTGTCAAATCGCCTCCAACGTTTTCGTCCATGCGCGTAAAGGCATCACCGTCACGGACGCAAACGGCATCATCGTTGATACCAATCCGGCCTTCACGCGCATCACAGGGTATGGCCGCGAGGAAGTTCTCGGTCAAAACCCGCGCGTCCTCCAGTCGGGTCGCCAGGACAATGCGTTCTACGTCGCCATGTGGCGAGACCTGCTTGCCAACGGCCACTGGTCGGGCGAAATCTGGAACAAGCGCAAGAATGGTGAAATCTACCCGGAGCTGCTTACCATCTCCGCCGTGACCGACGCGCAAGGCAGGGTCAGTCAGTATGTGGGCTTGTTTTCCGACATCACGGAACGCAGGCAGGCCGAGGACAAGGTGAACCAACTGGCCTTTTTCGACCCGCTGACGAAGCTGCCAAACCGGCGCACCCTCAGTGATCGTTTGGGCCAGACCATGGCATCGAGCAAGCGCAGCGGGCGCCACGCCGCGCTCATGGTCTTTGATCTGGACAACTTCAAGCCGCTCAATGACGCCTATGGGCACGCCACGGGCGACTTGCTGCTGGAAATGGTGGCGGGACGAACCTTGGGCTGCGTGCGAGAAGTGGACACGGTGGCGCGCATCGGCGGCGACGAATTTGTCGTGATGCTCGGTGAGCTGGCCTTGGATCGGACGGAGTCGATTTCCACGGCGCGGACCATTGCAGAGAAGATTCGCGCGGCCCTGGCTGCGCCGTATTTATTGCCGCTTGCCGGGGGTGGGAAAGACGCGCCAGCGGTTGAATATTGCTGCTCTGCCAGCATCGGCGTGGTGCTGTTTGTGAGCCAGGAGGCCAGCCAGGAAGAAATCCTGCGATGTGCCGATGCCGCCATGTACCAGGCCAAAGCGTCGGGGCGAAATGCAATTCGGTTTTATGGGGAAAAGGGGTCATCCATGCCATCGGACCCATGGCGAAATGGGCCTGGCGACCCGCTCGCCGATTAAGAGCCACAGAAGAGCCTTTGGCTTACCGTGACCGCAGCACCATTTTGTCTTTGACAATTGAAATGTCGAACTTGGACAGGAACGACTGACCGAGCAAGGCCTCATTGTCATCTTGCATGCGCAAACCCACGCCGACCCTGACATTGCTCACGGTGACAGGCCCGACGGAGACGGCAACGTTCTCCAAAATGCGCCCGGCTTGGTTGCCATTGGCAGTATGGAAAGTTGCCGGCGCACCGCCACGCAAAAGGGCACTCTGCGCAAAATTTTCGCTCACGCTCACCAAAGATGCCCCGGTGTCGACAAGGAATTTGACCTCTCGGCCGTTGACGTTCCCAAGGGTGCGGAAATGCCCGTCGAGCGATCGCTTGATCACCAGGTCACCATTGGCGACAACTTCCGGTCCCTTGGGCTTGAGGTAATACGACATCGCGAAGTACAGCGCACCCATCACAAGGCACCAGAAGACCATCATCGGAATAAGTCCGGTCCTGGTGGGTGATATCGCGCCTGCCCCCAAATGCTTGTTCGAGAAAGAGCTAAACCGATGGCGAGTTTCTTCGATCTGCCGCGTCTTTTCACGCTCACGCTGCGCGTCTCGATACCAGTCCCTGTCCTCAACTCCCATAATGAATTTGACTCCTTCGATTCCTTGTGAGGATGCCTGATGTTAGCGCCTAAGTTTTTTCTTCGAACGAAGGCTCAGCCTGCGTGTCGGCAAAGTTGGTTAAGTTTTAACGGTCAAGTTATTGACGGCCCGGGAAATCTGGAGCAGAATTTCTCCGTGACCGAGTCTGTATCCTCGGTGAAGGAGACCCGTAGATGACCATGGACCACACTTACGCTCAAAACTGACTGACGGTTCGCCGTCATGACGCTTCCCATACTTGAGGAAGCACCCGAAAAGGGCAGGGCTCATTATGTGTCCTGCCCTTTTGCTTTGCACCCATGCGTCCACGACACAGCCAGCAAGCCGGTCCGGTCAAAGCCCCTAGCCTCAGGCTGGTTTCCCGGCAAGGTTAAGGCCCACGACACCCAGCACAATCAGTCCTATCGATGCCAATTTCAGCGGCGGGAGCTGTTCTGCAAAAATGAAATAGCCAACCACGGCCATCAGCGCTGTCCCCGCGCCTGACCAGATGGCATAAACGACGCTGACTTCCATGCGCCTAAGCGTCAACGACAGCAAATAAAACGAGGCGGCATAACCCAGCACGGTCAAGCCAGATGGCCACAGGCGCGTGAACCCGTCGGACGCTTTGAGCGCCGCGGTGCCAATCAGCTCAAAAAAGATGGCTGCACAAAGAAGGAGGGCATTTTGCATGATGTGTCTCTGGAAATTTCAGCCATTCTCCGCCACTTTGCGCCACACACTGGCCAGCCACGGCTGTTGCTCGCGCGGCAGGCCCGGCGGCCGGTAGTAGTGATCCAGCGCCAGGAAGCCGGCCGCTGTGACGTAATTGCGCCACGACGGCCAATCGTGGAAGGCGCCATAGCGGTCACCGTTCCAGCCTTCCTGGCCGTCGCCATGAGGGTTTGAACAAAACAACACGCCGCCGGGCTTCAAGGCCGAATGCAAATCGCCGAGAACGCGCGGCAGTGCCTGGCTGGGAATGTGGAACAGCACAGCGTTGGCGAAGACGCCATCAAAACGTTCGCTCGGCAAGTCCAGGCTGAGAAAGTTCTGCTCCAGCACCTCGCAGCCGCTGTGCGCCCGTGCCAGCGCGGCCAATTGGGCCGAGCCCTCAAGGCCCGTCGCGCGGTGACCAAGCGCCGTGAAGCGCATGAGGTCGCGCCCCGGGCCACAGCCGAAGTCGAGCAGTTCAAGCGGGGAAGCCGCCTCGATGTGCTTGAGCATTGAATCGATGTTCTGGCTCACGTCGTGATCACGCGTGCCCTCCCAGAACCCCTGCGCGTTCTGGTCGTAGTAGGCCAGGGTTTGCGCGGCGATGCGCTTCAGGTCTTCGGGTGTTTTTTCCATGGTGGATTATTTCACGCCACGCCACGACCAGGCATGGCTTGAAATATCATGCGGGATTACCAGCGCCCGAAAGTGAGCCCCCCCGCATGTCCGAGCCGCCCGCCTACACACCCCCCAAGGTCTGGACCTGGAACAAATCCAACGGCGGTCAATTCGCCAACATCAACCGGCCCATTGCCGGGCCCACGCACGAGGCCGCGCTGCCTCGGGGCAAACACCCACTGCAGTTGTATTCGCTGGCCACGCCCAACGGGGTCAAGGTCACCATCATGCTGGAGGAACTGCTCGCGCTCGGCCATGCCGGTGCCGAGTACGACGCGTGGCTGATTCGCATCAGCCAGGGTGACCAGTTCGGCAGCGGGTTTGTCGAGGTGAATCCGAACTCCAAGATACCGGCACTGCTGGACTGCAGCGCACCCGAGCCGATCCGGGTGTTCGAGTCCGGCTCGATACTTTTGTACCTTGCCGAGAAATTCGGCGCCTTTTTGCCCGCCAAGCCGGCGCAACGCGCCGAGTGCCTGTCCTGGTTGTTTTGGCAGATGGGCAGCGGACCCTACCTTGGCGGCGGCTTCGGCCATTTTTACGCCTATGCGCCCACAAAGATCGAATACGCCATCGACCGCTTCGCCATGGAAGTCAAACGCCAGCTCGATGTGCTCAACCGGCAACTTGCCGACCACCCCTATGTCAGCGGCGACGACTACACCATTGCCGACATGGCCATCTGGCCCTGGTACGGGGCACTGGTCAAGGGCCTGGTGTATGAGGCAGGTGAGTTTCTGCAGGTCCACGAGTACAGCCATGTCGTCCGCTGGGCTGACGACATCGCCAAACGTCCGGCGGTGCGACGCGGGCGCATGGTCAACCGCGTCACCGGGCCGCTGGCGTCGCAGTTGCATGAGCGTCACGATGCCGGCGACTTCGACACCCGTACGCAAGACAAACTGGAGAAACCCCAATGATCACGCTTTACGACTGCGCAACCGCACCCAGCCCGCGTCGCGCACGGATCCTGCTGGCCGAAAAAGGCATTACCCACGACACCGTGCTGGTCGACCTGAAAGCGGGTGAGCAACTCGGTGAGGCTTACCGACAGATCAACCCCCAGTGCACGGTGCCGGCCCTGCGCACGGAGGAGGGCGTCATGCTGACGAGCAACGCGGCAATTGCCGCCTATCTGGAGGCCCGCTTCCCGCAGCCGCCCATGCTGGGCGTCACTCCGCTGGACAAGGCCGACATTGCCGATTGGCATTGGCGCATCGAGTTCGAAGGCTTCTTGCCCATCGCCGAGGCATTTCGCAACAGTTCCCCGGCCATGCTGAACCGCGCCTTGCCTGGCCCGGAAAATTATGCGCAAATTCCCCAGCTGGCCGAGCGCGGAGTGGCAAGACTGCAAAAATTCCTGACTG
>JAIPCZ010000066.1 GCA_021737975.1 Polaromonas sp.
TTCAGCGTTGACATCGACGATCAGCACATCGGCCCCGGCGCTGGCAAACAGGCCGGCCACTTGGGCGCCCATGCCGCTGGCGCCACCGGTCACCAAAACGGTAAAGTCGCTGAAATCAAACTTGACATTTTTCATGGCTGTCCTTCATTGAAGGCCTGAATCATGCCCGATTCTGCCGGGGCCAGGCTATTCTTGTCTGCATTCTTCTGTGCAGTGGATTGATCTTTGCCGCTGGAATTGGTACCGTCAGCAGGCGCCCGCCTATGCAAACTTGGCTTGCCCCCGGCAAGTCGCCAAAACGCCTCAATTTCAAGGATGTGTTCATGTCAATCGGTGAATTTGCCTACGCCAACAACAGCAACCGTTTTCTGGCCGCGCCCGAGTTGGCGCAGCAGCCCTTTGCCGTGGTCGGTGTGCCCTTCGATGGCGCGGTGACCAACCGGCCCGGCGCGCGTTTTGCTCCGCAGGCCATCCGCAGCGCCAGCCTGATGCTGTGTGACGGCATTCACCCGCATTTCGAGGTCACGCCGCTGGGGCATCTGGGTGACGGCCATGACATGCGCCTGCCCAACGCCTCGCCGCTGGCCGAGGTGCGCGAACGCATCCAGGCCCAGGCCAGCGCACTCATGGCGCGGCACCACTGTGTTTTTCTGGGGGGCGACCATTCCATCACCTTGCCCCTGCTGCGCGCCGCCCATCAACAACACGGTCCGCTGGCACTCGTTCATTTTGACGCCCACTGCGACACCTGGACAGACCACTTTGGCGAGCCCTCGGGCCACGGCACCTGGACTTATGAGGCCCTGCAGGAAGGCCTGGTGAGCCCGCAGCACTGCGTGCAGATCGGCCTGCGCTCCAGCGGCGCGCGGGCGGCGCGCAATTACGTGCAGGACCAGGGCGGGCTGATCTTTACCGGCCGCCAGCTGCGCGGGCTTGAGGGCGCGGCGCTGCAGCCGGTGGTGGCGCAAATTTTGGCGCGCCTGGGGGACCGCCCGTGTTACCTGACGCTCGACATCGACTGCCTCGACCCCGCCTTTGCCCCGGGCACCGGCACCCCCGAGCCCGGTGGCCTGAGCAGTTCTCAGGTGCTGACCCTGCTGGAAGAACTCAGCCCGCTGAACCAGATCGGCATGGACTGCGTCGAGGTGGCGCCCGCCTATGACCACGCCGAACTCACCAGCAACGCCGCCGCCAGCTTCGTCTGGACCTACCTGTGCGGCCAGATCGCCAAACTTGCCTGAAAGTCCCATTGCATGCTGCTCGACTCCGACACCCAGCTTAACCAGCACAGCTACTACGAAGCCAGCGTCACGCGCGACGCTGTGGCGCCGCCATTGCAAGGCCACATCCATGCCGACGTGCTGGTGGTGGGCGCCGGTTATGCCGGCCTGTCGGCGGCCATCGAGCTGGCGCAGCGCGGCCACCAGGTGGTGGTGTTGGAGGCCGACCGGGTCTGTGCCGGGGCGTCGGGGCGCAACGGGGGCCAGGCCCTGGCGGGTTATGCCAGCGGTCAGGAGCCCTTTGAGGCGCAACTCGGCAAGGCGCAGGCGCGGCTGGCCTGGGACCTCTCGCTGGCCTCGCTGGACCTGATCGACCAGCGCATCCGCGACTTCCAGATCGACTGCGACCGCCACCACGGCTACCTGCATGTGGCCGACTCGGCGCACAAGGCGCGCGCACTGGCCGCCGACATGCAAGCGCACGCGCGTGACTACGATTTCGTGACCGACTTTGCCATGGGTGCCGAGGTGCAACGCTACATTGCCAGTCCGCTCTACCACGCCTGCGCCTTTGATCGCAAGTCGGGCCAGCTGCATCCGCTCAAATACGGCCTGGGTCTGGCGCGCGCCGCCAGAAGCCTGGGCGTGCAGATTTACGAGTATTCGGCCGTCACCGCTCTTGAACGCGGCAAGCAGCTGACCGCCACGACAGCGCAGGGTTCGGTCACGGCCTCATTTGGCGTGCTGGCGGGCAACTGCATGCTGGCCGAATACGGCCCCAAGGTGGCCCCCGACATCGCGCCGCGCATCATGCCGGTGGGCACCTACATGATCGGCACCGCGCCGCTCGACCCCGAACTGTGCCAACGCCTGATTCCCAGCAACGCGGCGGTCTGCGACAACAATTTTGTGCTGGACTACTTCCGTTTCAGCGCCGACCACCGCATGTTGTTCGGCGGCCGTGTCACCTACACCACACGCTCCCCGGCGAATCTGAAAGCGCTGATGGCGACACGCATGGCCAAGGTCTTTCCGGAGTTGCGCAACACGCCGGTCGAATTTTTATGGGGTGGTTTTGTCGACATCAGCATGAACCGCGCGCCTGACTTCGGCCGCCTCGGCGACAACCTGTATTACCTGCAGGGTTTCAGCGGCCATGGCGTGGCGCTCACCGGCCTGGCCGGGCAACTGGTGGGGCAGGCGGTGGCGGGCCAGGCCGGGCAGTTCGACCTGTTTGCCCAATTGCAGCATCGCCGTTTCCCGGGCGGTCCGCTGTTGCGCATGCCCAGCCTGGTGCTGGGCACGCTCTACCACCGGCTGCGCGATGTGTTGTGAGCAGGTAGTGGGGCAAACACCGATCATGCCCAGCTTTTTCAGCGCCGCTTGGGTCACTACCATGGTAGGTCTGCGTCCCTTGGTCCAGTCAAATTCGCTTTAGCGCTGCGCGACCAGCGACCGCAAATCGTCCTCGTACCCTTTGAGCACCCGCACGGCGTTGGCGCGCTGTTCGGGTGTGGTGGCGTTGTGCAGCGCGGCAAACTGAGTGCAGCCGTGTTGCACCTGGGCCTGGCTGTAGGCGCTGTAGCCGGGCGTGGGGGAATGCGTCAGGCGGGCAAGGTAGCTGCGGCTGGCGTCAAGTGCGGCAGCAGCCACTGGGCCATTGCCGTTGCCGGCACCATGGGTTCCCCCCACGCCGGCAATGCCCTGAATCGCCTGAACGGTCTGGCGCAGATCGGCCTGGCGGCGCAGGCGCTCTTCCTGGGTTCTCTGTGCGTCCCAGGGCGACTGTTGCAGGCTGGTTTGCAACAGTTCGCGCTGGGTCGGGCTCAGACGGCCGTACAGCATTTCGTAGCGGCCCACGGCTTTGTCCAGCCGCTGGCTCAGGCGCTGCGCGGGGCTACCGCGCAAAAAGTCTTCTTCAAACGATTCGTTGCTCTTGGTCTGGTGGCGCTGCAGGTGCGCCTGTTGTTCGGGCGTGAGGTGCAAGGCCAGTCGCGTGAGGGGCTCCAGGCCACGCTCGCCGGCGCGCTGCACGGCTTCACGCACGGTGTCAAACTGCGCGCAGGCCTGGGCCGGGCTAATGTCTTGCTTCGCCAGCGTTTGCCACTGCTGCAACTGACGGGCATAAGTGGGCAGCTCGGTGATGCGGTGCCAGGCCAGAAAGGCGTCGATGTCCTCGCGCGCCTGGCCCGACTGCGTGCCGTTGAAGTCCACGTAAGCGTCCAGCCACCAGTACAGCAGCTTGGGCGCCTGGTTATAGGCCAGCTGTGTGGTGCTGCAGGCGCCCAGCGTGAACAGCGCGGCCACCAAAGTCAGGGCCAGCCACAGGCGGCGGGCGATCATTTTTGGATCAGTCAACCGAGGGCTCCTTTGCGGCTCAGCAGGGGTGTTCATGTTGTTCCAGGTGGATGTGGCGGGGGTGGCGGGCAAAGGCTCGCGCATGAAAAGCATGCGGCCCAAAGTGTTGCACCGTTTGGGTGGGCGTGCTTTGGCGCAGCCGATGATCGACTGCGCGGTGCGGTTACCTTCCCACTCGGCGGTGGTGATAGGAAGTCGATTGCAAGGATGTTGGCATCAAGTTCCCGTGCCAGCACCAGGGTTGAGGCACCAGTGCAGCAACCGATATCAGCGATTTTTTAGCCATGATCGTTTCGAAGGCCGGAGGGATCGATTGCAAGACAATCGTTCTGGATGTCAATAATCTGATCACTCTGACGTGCCCAAAGCGGTCGCAGGAGGGGTCGGGGTCGCCGGCGCTGGTGCAACCCAGCAGTGTGCGATAACAATTTCATCCCGGACTACGTTCGCTTCAGCGCCGACAGGCGCATGCTGTTTGTGCAGAGGTTCTGTTGGACAGCGAACAGACCGCACAGCTTGTGCTGTCTACGCTTCGCACTGACGGGGTCTGACGCCAAGCCCTTGACAACAGATCGGCTGGAAAATTGCCGCTTGAAACCCTCTTTCGAATGGAAATGCAACATGCACACCCTTGAACCTCCCGCCATCTTTGTCACCCCGGTGCGCGCCAACAACGCCAAGCATCAAGTCAAGATCGGTGCAAAGCAGCGTCCAGGCGTCCAAACGTCATGAAAGCCGTCATCACCGGTCTACAGAGCGAACTGGGCGCCATCCTGGCGCAAGGCGCGGCCGCGGCGGCCATTCAAAACATTCATTTCAATGTGGTCGGGCAACAGGCGAACACTTTGTTGCATGATGGCCATGCCTGGGCGGACTTTCCCGACAAGGCGCTGGCCGGCACGCGCCGCGCACTGCACGCCGCCCAGGTGGGCAAGGCGCAGATGCTGATCCACGCCAGCTTCGCCTTTGTGCATGCCTTCGAGCGCGGGGCGCGTCTGAAGGCGCCACTGCGCGCATCGGTACAAGCCCTGCTGGCTTGCGAAGAGTTGGTCTTGTCTGCTCCGGTGCCCGCCTGCGTGGTGCGGCTGGGCTACCTGTATGGGCCCGATAGCGCCGATTTGCGCGCCTATCGAAGCGCTTTTCGTATCGGCCGGCCCTACTGGTCGGGCGCGCCGCAGGCGCTGCAGTACCACCTGCACCAGATGGATGCCGCTTCGGTCTTGCTGCGCGCCGCCAGTGCACACAACGCGGGAAAAACGTTTTACGCCACGGACGGCCTGCCGGTTTCATTCACCCACATGATGGATTCATTCGCGCACCGGGTCGGCCGACCCAACCCGCTGCACCTGCCACTGTGGTTGCGGCCGCTGGCCCACCTCATCATTCGCGAGGAACACATGCAACAGACGGCCCTGCCAATGCCTCCGGATGCGCCACGCCCCTCCGTGCCGAAATGGAAGCCAAAGTTTGCAGACTGCCGCTTGGGCCTTGACCAAGTCGTTGCCACCTGGGACGACTGATGCCGGCGCGGCTTGTCAGGGTTCAGCCCTTGTTGCGCCCGCGCGATGCTTGTCCGCAGATCGGGCAAACTTGGCGCGCGACTACTGCGCCACACCAACGCGGCACTGCTGGATGTGCTCATCTGTTTGAGCGCCGCGGAGACGATGTCGACGCGTCCTGCGACAAGATGTGCAAGACGCGCCGCGTGGGCTGATTCCTGTGAAGATCAGTGGTGCAAACGGTTTCAGGCACCGGGGTGTCAGGTTTGCAGCTTGGGCTCGGTTTTGTCTTGCTCTTGCTCCGCCTCGAAAAGCATAGTGGCAAGAGAGGTCAGACCCTCCTCCTGGGCCGCTGCGGAAATTTCTTCGATGCGAGCCCCACCGTCAATCAGCTTTGCCGTCTCACAGCCGGGTGGCAAATCTTTACGAAAGTCCTTCAGGCGGCTGGTAAGCACACTGGCGACATGCGAATCGCTATCCAGGCCAGCGTTGGCACTTCCGCCTTCCTCGCCCGCTTCGAACAGCGCACCAGCCAGTGCGTGCAACCCTTCCTCCGTGGCACAAGCGGAAATTTCTTCGGGTGGAGCATGACGTGCGATGGCAGCCGCGGTCTTGCTGTCAGTCGGCAAGGTGCCGCTGAAAGACTCAAGAATTTGCTTGATGATGTCCATGATTGACTCCTGTTGTGATGAAAGAAGTGAAGCAAAACTTCTCTACATTCGCGCCGAGTTCTCAAGGCGAGCCTGATTGACGCACGGTCACCAGCTCACCCTTTGGCAGCGCGCTTCCACACTGACATTCTGCTTGGCTTATACCGGCCAATGGGTGAGAATTCGCAAACGACTGACATCATGCGGTTCACAAGTCAGCCAGCCCACCACTGCGCCGCACTCTGGCCG
>JAIPCZ010000034.1 GCA_021737975.1 Polaromonas sp.
CCCAGGTGGCGCCTTTAGGCGAATCAGGCCACTTCGAATCGTCGCAGGGCACCGCCGCCTGCGGCGCCTATCTGGCCTGTACCGTGCTGGGCCAGACCTTCAAACTGCCGGGGCCAACGGGGGAATCGAACCGTTACCAGTTGTTGCCGCGCGGCGCGGTCTGGGCCGTGCCTCAAACCCCGCTTGGGCTGATCAATCAGCTGGCGGCGGCTCTTGCCAGCGGCAACCTTTGCTGGCTTGAGACCCCGGCGGCGGACAGCGCCCTGGGCCGCCTGCTCGACAGGCTGCCGGCGGAAGTCAAGGCTTTGGTGCAACTATGCAGCGCCGAGCAATTGCGCGGCGCTGCCCATTTGAGTGCCCTGCTGTTCGAAGGCGACGGCGACGCCCTGCAGGCCCTGTCACCCCAGGTGGTGCAGCGGGCCGGTGCCATTGTGCGCATTGAAAGCCTGTCGCCCGCGCAATTGGCTTCGGGAGCGACATACGACCTGAGCGCCCTGATGCACGAGCAGAGCATCAGCACCAACACCGCGGCCGCGGGCGGCAACGCGCAATTGATGACGATGGGCAGCTAGCGAGGGCGGCGATCGAGATACCGCCCCTTGTCGAGCGGCTCTCTGCGGGTGGGCGCGGCGCCCTCGCCGCGATTGACCCCGACTACCTGGCCGAATGAATTCGGCCCGACAAAGACCTCAACCCAGCATCACAGGGATGCGGTGGCGGCCGAAGTGGCCGCATTTCGCATCGAAGCGCCCGGCCACGGCGCTGCCGCAGTCAGGGCAATGACCGGAGGCGGTGAGCCGGTAGTCGTTGATCTGGTACCAGTCGCGCACGATCAGCGGCGCCTTGCAGCCGGGGCAAAAGGTGGTGTCGCCCTCGACGTTATGCACATTGCCGGTATAGACGTAGTGCAGCCCCTGCTGCAGGGCGATGTTGCGGGCGCGCACCAGCGTGGCGACCGGCGTCTGCGGCACATCCACCATTTTGTAGTCGGGATGGAACGCCGAAAAGTGCAGCGGCACGTCGGCACCGAGTTCCTTTTTGATCCAGCCGCACATCGCCGTGAGCTCCTCGTCCGAGTCGTTGCGCCCCGGAATCAGCAGGGTGGTGAGCTCCAGCCAGACCTTGGTTTCGTGCTTGAGGTAGAGCAGGGTGTCGAGCACCGGCTGCAAGTGCGCACTGGTGAGCTTGAAGTAAAAGTCGTCGGTGAACGCCTTCAGGTCGACATTGGCGGCGTCCATCCTGGCGAAAAACTCGCGCCGCGGCTGCTCATGGATGTAGCCCGCCGTGACCGCCACCGTCTTCAGGCCCAGCGCGTGGCAAGCGTCGGCGGTGTCCATGGCGTACTCGGCAAAAATCACCGGATCGTTGTAGGTAAAGGCCACGCTTTTGCAGCCATGATCGCGCGCCGCCTGGGCAATGGTTTCGGGTGAGGCCTGGTCCATCAGGCTGTCCATGTCGTGCGACTTGCTGATGTCCCAGTTCTGGCAGAACTTGCAGGCCAGGTTGCAGCCCGCCGTGCCAAACGAAAACACGCTGCTGCCCGGGTAGAAGTTGTTCAGGGGCTTCTTTTCGATGGGATCGATGCAGAAACCGGAAGAGCGGCCGTAGGTGGCCAGAATCATCTGCTCACCCTCGCGCATGCGCACAAAACAGGCGCCGCGCTGGCCTTCGTGCAGCTTGCAGTCGCGCGGGCACAGGTCGCACTGCAGTCGGCCGTCCTCGATCTTGTGCCAGTAGCGGGCGGGGTAGTGGGATGCTTGCACTTTCATGATGTGCCCTCGACTTCCTTGAATTTGCTCACCGTGTAGCGTTGCAGACGAACCTCTGCCGCCCAAAATTCAGGTGCCAGCCCGGCCTTGTGCTTGAGGTGGGCCATGAATTGCCGGGCGTCGGGCAATTGCTCCCACACCTGCGGCAAAAAGGTGCTGCGGTAACGTCCAAACTCAAACACCACGCCGTCAACGCCCGGGCGCAGTTGCGCCAGTGCATGGCTTTCAGAGGTAAATGGCAGGGCTTGCATGGCGGAAAGCACCGAGACCTCGACCGTGGTGATATCAAGCTCCACCAAGGTCAACGGGGCAAAGCGCGGATCATGCAACGCAGCGGCAATGGCATTGGCCTGGATGTCGGTGATGAGCGGCCGGTGCGCTTGCAACGAGCCAATACAGCCGCGCAATTGCCCGTGCTGGTTCAGGGTGACAAAACTGGCCCCCAGGGCTTGCAGCACATCGGCTGTGGCACCGGCAGGCTCGGGCAGCGCCACCGCTTGCCCCAGCACATTAGAGATGGCCGCGCGGGCGATTTGCAACAAATGTTGACCATGGGCGCCTTCCAGTGCGGGGTCAGCGCGCATGGTTTTCCCCTGGTGTGAAGGCCAGCGCCGCGTAACCCACCACGCGCCCCTTGTCGCCGGCCGTGTCGCCCGAGTTGCACAGCCCCAGCAGTTGCGGCTGCAGATGATGCTGACGGGCCGCCAGCAGCAGGCCGTTGACCGGGGTGGCACCGCAGGCCTGCTGGTGGTTCAGCTTGGTTTGCATTTGCAGGATGCCTTGCACGGTCTCGCTGTCCACGACCCGGGCGGCGGCGTAGGGCAAAAAATGCGACAGGTCCGAGCTGACCACGATCAGCGTCTCGTCACCGCCCCAGAGCACATCGAGCACCTGGGCCACCTCGGAAGGGGTGGCGTCCCCCACGGCCAGCGGCAGCAGCTTGAAGGCGTCGAGTGCCAACTGCAAAAAGGGCAATTGCACCTCCAGCGAATGCTCCTGCGCGTGGGCGGCCGGGCTCACCACCACCTGCGGCAGCAAGTCGATGGCCGCCACCGCGTCCTGGTCAATCTCGATGTCGCCCAGCGGCGTCGCAAAAAAGTCAGCGCCGGGCAAGGCCAGGCCGCGCACCGCCACGCGGTGCACCGGACCAAGCAACACCACGCGCCGGATGGTGTGGCGCACACCAGCGAGCCGGGCATAGGCCTGCGCCGCGGTGGCGCCGGAGTAGATGTAGCCCGCGTGGGGAACGATCAGGGCCTTGGGCGGCGTGGCGCCCTCTGGTTTGGCAGCAGCCAGCATGGTCAACACATCGTGTGACAGGGTTTGGCTGCGCCCCGGGTAAAAGGTCCCGGCGACAGCGGGTGGGCGGATTTGGTGCATGTGATTGCCTTTGCCAAAGAAACTCGTATTGCCCCGATATATTGGGTTGCCAGTTGTCAAATCAAGATGGCGTCCAGCCGAGGCCAGGCAATTTCCACCTCACCCGGCACGGCGCCCCAACACGGCTGGCCGGGACCAATTCACGCGGAGCGCCCGCAGGAAAATGTGCGATGCGAAATTGACTCGAAGTGTGTACCATCCGGTGGTTTCCAGGCTCACTCCAAAGGCATGAACATGCTCAAAAGGCGCGATCTTTTTCAATTGTGTTTGCCGCTTGTCCTCCTGCTTGGCGGCTGTGGCACGGTGCCAGCCCCCCAGCGCTCTTCTGGTTTCACCGAAGCCACGGAAGTCCCCTCGCGGCTCTCCATGGCGCTTGCCAGTGAGGTGACCCTGTATGCCGTCGGCCTGGTTGGCACCCCTTACCGCTATGGGGGAAACACGCCGGAATCCGGCTTTGACTGCAGCGGACTGATTGGTCATGTCTACCAGTCACGGGCAGGCGTCGCGCCGCCGCGCACCGTTGAGAAAATGAATCTTTGGGGTCAAGCCGTGTCCCGTGACAACATCCGCTCCGGCGATCTGGTCCTTTTTGCCCAGAGCAACGTGGCCACCCATGCCGGCATTTATGTTGGTGAGGGGCGTTTTGTCCATGCACCGTCAACCGGTGGCGAAGTGAGGCTGGACCGATTGAATTCAAAGTATTGGGCAAGCCAGCAGGTGGCCTTTCGCAGGCCCTGACGGATGTCCGCAACACCGCGTCCCGCGAATTGGTTCAAGCGGGCAATCCGCGCGGCTGCAGCGCCAGCAATCCCAGCGCCAAAGCCGCAAAACAAATGCCCGCCATGAAAGTGAACGAGGCTCCGAAAGATTGCCACAGCCAGCCCGCCAGCCCGCTCGCGACCAGCAGCGCCACGCCGCTGAGCAGGTTGAAAAACCCGTAGGCGGTGCCGCGCAAATCGGCGGGCGCGGTGTCGGCCACCATGGCGGCCAGCAGGCCTTGCGTCATGGCCATGTGCAAGCCCCATAAGGCCACGCCCAGCCAAAAAACCCAGCCGCTGTTGCTGGTGGCCAGCAGCAGGTCGGCGGCGATCAACAGCAGCAGGCCCCAGCCCAGCAGCCCTGCGTGGCGCATCTTGTCGGCCAGTTTGCCAAACGGATAGGCGCCGGCGGCATAGACGATGTTCATGCCGATCAGCACCACCGGGGTCCAGGCCAGCGCCAGGCCGCCTTGCTGCGCCCGCAGCACCAGAAAGGCTTCGCTAAAACGCGCGAGAGTGAACACCGCACCGACGCCCACCACCCACCAGTAGGCCGGCTTCAAGCGGGCCAGGTTGGCGCGGCTGATGGGGTTGATGCGCTTGTGCTGCACCGGGCGGTCCGGCTCCTTCACGCCCCACACCAGCAGCGCCACACACAGCGCAGCGGGCACGCTGGCGACCCAGAACACGGCGCGAAAGTCGTTTTGCCAGAGCAGCATGAAGCCGATGGCCAGCATCGGCCCAAAAAAAGCCCCCACGGTGTCGAGCGACTGGCGCAGGCCGAAGGCGGCCCCGCGCAGTTCTGGCGGCGCGATGTCGGCCACCAGCGCGTCACGCGGCGCACCACGGATGCCTTTGCCGACCCGGTCTGCCAGCCGCGCGGTGATGATCCAGCCGCTGGAGGTGGCCAGCGCAAACAGCGGCTTGCTCAAGGCACCCAGGCCATAGCCCAGCACAGCGAGTGGTTTGCGCTTGCCCCAGTAGTCGCTCAGGGCGCCGGAGAACACCTTGACGATGAGCGCCGTGGCCTCGGCCGCGCCTTCGATGAGCCCGACCACAAAAACGCTGATGCCCAAGCTGGTGACCATGAAGACCGGCAGCAGGCTGTGAATGAGCTCGCTCGACACATCCATCAGCAGGCTGACAAAGCCCAGCGCCCAAATGCTGGCGGGCAGCTTGCGCAAGGGCTGGGTTTGCGGGGCCACGTTACGGAATCAGCGCACCAGCACGGCGGCACTGTCGCCGCGTTCGGCAATCACGCCAATTTCGTACACCGTCTCACCGGCCGCGCGCAGCGTGGCGACGCAGGCGGCAGCGTTGGCCCTGTCGATGACGACCACCATGCCAATGCCGTTGTTGAAGGTGCGGTTCATCTCGATGTCGTCAATGCCCGCCGTGGCCTGCAGCCACGCAAACAGCTCGGTTTGCGGCCAGCTGCCCTTGACCAGATGGGCAGCCATGCCTTCGGGCAGCACGCGCGGGATGTTTTCCAGCAAGCCGCCACCGGTGATGTGGGCCAGCGCCTTGATAGGGTGCGCGGCCAGTGCGGCCAGCACGTTCTTGACGTAGAGGCGGGTGGGCTCCATGAGCGCCTGCTTGAACGGTTTGCCGTCGAGCGTGGCGGGCACGGTGCCGGCGTTCTCTGCGCGCTCGATACATTTGCGAACCAGGCTGAAACCGTTCGAGTGCACGCCGCTGGAGGCCAGTCCCAGCACCACGTCGCCGGGCTTCACATCGGCGCCGGTCAGAATCTTGGATTTTTCAACCGCGCCGACCGCAAAACCGGCCAGGTCGTATTCGCCGGCCGGGTACATGCCGGGCATTTCAGCGGTTTCGCCGCCGATCAGGGCGCAGTTTGAGAGCTCGCAGCCCTTGGCGATGCCGCCCACCACCGCGGCGGCAGTGTCCACGTCGAGCTTGCCGCAGGCAAAGTAGTCAAGAAAAAACAGCGGCTCGGCGCCTTGCACCAGCACGTCGTTGACGCTCATGGCCACCAGATCGATGCCGACGGTGTCGTGCATCTGCCATTCAAACGCCAGCTTGAGCTTGGTGCCGACACCATCGGTGCCGCTCACCAGCACCGGCTCCTTGTAGCGTTTGGGCACCTCGAACAGCGCGCCAAAGCCGCCGATGCCGGCCAATACGCCTTCGCGCATGGTTTTTTTTGCGAGCGGTTTGATACGCTCCACCAGCGCGTCACCCGCGTCGATGTCAACGCCGGCGGACTTGTAGGAAAGAGGAGGGGTGGATTGGGTCATAACAATGGGCGGTAGTGCAAAAGAGTGGCGCCGGCGGCAAGCCGTAAGCCCGATAGAATTTGGCCTGATTTTAAGGGGTTGGCCCGTTGGCCATTTCAATGCAATTTACTTCGACACAAAAAAGGACTGCTGCCTGGTTTGCGCTGCTGCTGGGCACGCTGGCCGTGTTATGGCTGCTGGCACCGGTGTTGACACCGTTTGTGGTGGCGGCGATCCTGGCCTACGCGCTGACGCCCGTGGTGGATTGGCTCGACCGGTTGGGCCGGGGACGCATGCCCAGGCTGCTGGCGGTGGTCTTGGTTGAAATTGTTTTCCTGCTCTTGCTGCTGGCACTGATGTTGCTGGTGGTGCCGATTCTGATCAAGCAATTGCCGCTGTTGCGCGAGCAGGTGCCGCCGATGCTGGACCGTTTCAACACCTTCCTGCAGCCATTTTTATCGCAGTTTGGCCTGCATGTGTCGTTTGACGTGGCCGGACTGAAGACCTTTGCCATGGAGCACCTGAACGCCAATTTTGAGGACCTGCTGGGCCGTTTGCTGGCCTCCGCCAAACTCGGTGGCAGCGTGGCGTTGTCGCTGGTGGGCAATGCGGTGCTGATCCCGGTGGTGTTGTTTTATCTGTTGATGGAGTGGCGCCGCTTTGTCGACCTGCTGCTGGTGCTGGTGCCCCCGCGCCTGCGCGCCGCAGTGGACAGCTTTACCCTGGAAGCCGATGGTGTGCTGGGCCAGTACCTGCGCGGCCAACTGCTGGTGATGGTGGTGCTGGCGGTGTATTACAGCGCCGGGCTCGCGCTGTTTGGCCTGGACCTGGCCTTGCCCATCGGGGTCTTCACCGGTCTGGCGGTGGCGATTCCCTACCTGGGTTTCGGCCTCGGGCTGATTCTGGCCACGCTGGCGGGCTTTCTGGAATTTTCCGCCCAGGCCGGGCATGTCAGCGCATTGGTGATGGTGGCCGTGGTCTATGGCCTGGGCCAGTTGCTGGAGAGTTTCTTCCTGACCCCGCGCCTGGTGGGCGAGCGCGTGGGGCTGCACCCGCTGGCGGTTATTTTTGCCTTGCTGGCGTTTGGCCATGTGCTGGGCTTTGTCGGCGTGCTGATCGCCCTGCCGCTGAGTGCGGTGATGCTGGTCGCCATTCGACGGGTTCGCCTGGCTTACCTGGACAGCGCGTTGTATCGGGACAGTAACGACGCATGATGCAACAACTGGTGCTGGACATGGGGCTGGCGACGGGGCCGAGCCTGAAAAACTATTGCGTCGGATCGAATGAGCCGGTGGTGGCGCACCTGAAGCTGTGGCTGGGCCATGCCGGCACGACCCGGCGCTCCCCTGTTCCGAGCTACCTGTGGGGCGGCAATGCCTGTGGCAAAACCCATTTGCTCCAGGCCACGCGCGCGGCCCTGCTGGCGCTGGGCGCAAGCAGCGGTTGGCTCGATGCCGGAGTCCAGGTCGCGCCGGAATTTGACGAGTCCTGGTCCTGCGTGCTGATGGACGATGTGCACGCCTTCAGCACGGCGCAGCAACAACTGGCCTTCAACTGGTTTGTCCATGCCCAGACCCTGCAAATTGCAGTTCTGGCCAGTGGCAGTCTGCCGCCCGCCGATCTCAGGCTGCGTGATGACCTGCGGACCCGCCTGGGAGGTGGGCACGTCTTTGCGCTGCAGGCCCTGAGCGAGCCCGAGCGGCGCGCCGTCTTGCGCCAGGCGGCCGACGCGCGCGGTATTGCCCTGAGCGATGAGGTGATGGACTTCATGCTGACGCGTTTTAGCCGTGATTTGGGCAGCTTGATGGAACTGCTTGACCTGATGGATGGCTATGCCCTGCAAACCCGCCGTGCCATCACCATTCCGCTGATCAAAGCGATGATGGACAACTCATGAGCCGGAAACTGACCCTCTTTGACCTGGATCACACGCTGATCCCGATAGATTCCGACCACGAATGGAATGCCTTTACCACCACGCTGGGCTGGCACGAGCCGGTTGAGTTCAAGCGGCGCAACGATGATTTTTACGAACAGTACAAGGCCGGCACCCTCGACATTTTCGAGTATGTGCATTTCGCGACGGAAGCTCTGCGCAGGCAAGGCGCTATAAAATCAGAAGCTGCACACGCCAAATTCATGGAAGCGGTGGTGAAAAGTGCCATTCAACCGCAGGCCCGGGCCCTGGTGCGCCAGCACCAGGTCGCGGGTGACGCGGTGGTGATCGTGACCGCCACCAATGAGTTTGTCGCGCGGCCCATTGCCAGTGCCTTTGGTGTGCGCGAACTGATCGCTGTCCAGTTGGCGCGCGACCCCCGGAGTGGCTGGTTCAGCGGCGAGATTGACGGCACGCCGTCGTTCAGGGAAGGCAAGGTCAAGCGTGTGGAGGCGTGGATGGCGGCGCATGGCCTGGATTGGGTACAGGTGGAAAGCACCTTTTACAGTGACTCCATGAACGACCTGCCACTGCTTGAGAAAGTGACGCATCCGGTGGCGACCAACCCCGAGGCAGCGCTGCGTGCGATTGCGCTGGATCGGGGCTGGCGCATACTTGAGCTTTTTTAAAACACCAACAACAATGATCAAAAAACTTATCGACCGCCTTTTGGGGAAATCGACCCCGGAAAACAAACATCCCTTCGGCAAGCGCGCAGAAATCGGCCCGCAAGACCACGGCATTAACCCCAAGCTGGTCGATGAGCGGGCGCTGAATGTGGTTCGCACGCTCAAGCAGGCTGGCTTTGAGGCCTACATCGTGGGCGGGGCCGTGCGCGACCTGATGCTGGGCCTGGCGCCCAAGGACTTCGACGTGGCCACCAATGCAACGCCAGAGCAGGTCAAGGGCCTGTTCCGGCGCGCCTTCATCATCGGGCGGCGCTTTCGCATCGTGCACGTGGTCTATGGCCGCGGTCGCGAGCATGAGGTGATCGAGGTGTCGACCTTCCGCGCCTATCTGGACAACGTGGCCGCCGAGCAGGTGGCGGGCAACGAGAAAACCAGCAAGAGCGAGTTGGCCGGCATGAAACATGCCGTGGACAGCACCGGAAGGGTCTTGCGCGACAACGTCTGGGGTCCGCAGGAAGAAGACGCGGTGCGCCGTGACTTCACCATCAACGCCATGTATTACGACCCCGAGACGCAGATCGTGGTCGACTACCACCACGGCATCAAGGACTCCAAGAACCGCGTGATTCGCATGATCGGCGATCCGGTCGCGCGCTACCGCGAAGACCCGGTGCGCATCATCCGCGCCATCCGCTTTGCCGCCAAGCTCAACGGGCTGGGCTTCAAGCTGGAGCCCAAGACGGCGACGCCGCTGGTCAAGTCCAAGGCGCTGCTGGCCGAGGTACCGCAGAGCCGGCTGTTCGACGAGATGCTCAAGCTGCTGCAAACCGGCCATGCGCTGGCCTCGATCGAGCAGCTCAAGGCGCTGGGCATGGCGCACGGGATTTACCCGCTGCTCGACGTGGTGGTGGAGCGCGGCGAGACGCCGTTCGTCAAGTCAGCCTTGCAGGACACCGATCGCCGGGTCGGCGAGGGCAAGCCCGTGGCGCCAAGTTTTCTGCTGGCCTGCGTGCTTTGGACCGATGTGCGTGACGGCTGGGCGGCACGTATCAAGGCGCAGCAGCATTCCCACGCCGCCCTGCAGGACGCTATCGAGGACGTGTTCAACGCCCGCATTGGTGACGTTTCAGGGCGCGGCAAATTGGCGGGTGACATGCGTGAAATCTGGCTGCTGCAGCCGCGCTTCGAAAAGCGCGTGGGCAGCGCCCCGTTTGGCCTGGTGGAGCAGCCGCGGTTTCGGGCGGCCTTTGACTTCATGCGCTTGCGCGCTGAAAACGGCGAACTCGAGATGGTGCTGTCAGACTGGTGGGAAGCCTTCAGCCTGGCCAACGACGACCTGCGCAACGACATGGTCGATGAAGTCAAACTGGAACAACAGCAGCGCGGCCGGCCGGCACGGGCGCCTCGCGCACCACGCGTGCCCTCGGGTCCGGGTCGCGCAAGCCCTGATGCGGCACCGCCGCCGCAAGCTGCTGACGCAGCGCCGGACCAGTCGGAAGCACGGCCTGAGGCGGGTTTGGGAGATGGCTCTGAAGCGCCCAGGAAACGCCGCCGTCGCCGTCGCCCGTCGGGTCGCGGCGCGGGGGATGCACCGGCGCAAGATCCGCAAGCCTGAAAGCCTGGCATGGCCGGCGCCGAACGAACCGAAGTGCTGGCCTACCTTGCGCTGGGAGCCAACCTGGGTGATGCGCGGGCCTCGCTGCGGGGGGCCACTTTGGGCATCGCTGCCTTGCCAGGCACGCGGCTCGTCGCCACCTCCAGCCTGTACCGCACGGCACCGCTGGATGCCACCGGGCCAGACTATTTGAACGCGGTGATCGCCGTGGCGACCCGGCTCAACGCGCCCGAGTTGCTGGTGCGACTGCAGCAGATTGAAGGCCAGGCCGGACGCGAGCGGCCGTATCGCAATGCACCGCGCACGCTCGACCTCGACATCCTGCTTTATGGCGACGCCAGCATCAGTAGCACCGCGCTGCAGGTGCCGCACCCGCGCATGGCCCAGCGGGCCTTTGTGCTGGTGCCGCTGGCCGAGATTGCCCCGGCAAGGGTCAGCCCGGCACAAATCCTTGAGGTTGCGGGCCAGGTGATTGAACGCCTGGCCGCACCCTGGCACTGAACTGGCCTAGTCCACCTCGGCAATCAGCTCGATCTCGACGCAGGAACCCAGCGGGATTTGCGCGACACCAAAAGCGCTACGGGCATGCGCTCCCTTCGCGCCAAAGACCTCCCCAATCAACTCACTGGCACCGTTGGTGACCAGGTGCTGCTCGGTGAAGTCGCCCGTGGAATTGACGAGGGACATCAGCTTGACGATGCGTTTGACGCGGTTCAGGTCGCCCACGGCGGCGTGCAGCGTGCCCATCAGGTCAATGGCAATGGCGCGCGCAGCAGCCTTGCCTTCTTCGACACCCATGTTCTTGCCGAATTGGCCAACCCACACCTTGCCGTCTTTCTTGGCAAGGTGGCCGCTCAGAAACACCAGCTTGCCGGTCTGGACATAGGGCACGTAGGCGGCCGCGGGGGCGGCCACGGGTGGCAGGGTGATACCGAGTTCGGTGAGTTTGGCGTAAATGCTCATGGTGTGTTCCTGTCTTGTTGGGGTTTGTCGTCGTTTAAATTTTGGCTTTGGCGTTGGCTCTGGCTCTGGTTTTGACTCTGGCTTTGGCTCTGCGATTGGTGCGGAAAAACCAGGGTCTCGGGCACGGGCTCCACGGTCACACCCACCTGCAGCGTATGGCTGGCACCGCCATGGATCACGCCGCGTATGGGTGACACGTCAGAAAAGTCACGGCCAAGGGCGAGTGTCACATAGTCCTCGCCCGGCGACGGCCAGCCCGCGCGGTCGTTGGTGGGGTCCAGGTCCACCCAGCGTTCACCTCGTGGCAGATCGGGGACATACACGGAGGCCCAGGCGTGCGAGGCATCACTGCCTCTGAGTTTGACCGTACCGGGCGCAGGTTCGGTCAGCAAGTAGCCGCTGACATAACGCGCCGGCAGCCCCATGCCGCGCAGGCAGGCGATCAGGATATGGGCAAAGTCCTGGCACACGCCCTTGCGTTGCGCCAGTGCCTCAAGGGCCGGGGTGTTGACCTCGGTGCTTTGGCTTTCGTAGGTGAAGTCGCTGTGGATGCGGTGCATCAGGTGGATCGCCGCCGCCAGCAGACCCGCGCCCGTGCTGAAGCTGGCTCGGGCGTAGGCAGAGAACTCGGCGTGGCGAGGCACCATGGGTGAAACAAAAACAAATTCGTTGGCCGCATCAAAGGGTGCACCGGCCTGGTAACGGAAATGCTCGCGCACCGCCTCCCAGGCAATGTTGCTGCGCGGCAGGTGCACCGCGTGGGTGACCAACTGGCTGGCCGCCAGCACCTGCAACCGCGTGTGAGGGACCTGCAAGGAGAAGAAACTGCGGGTGTTGCCAAAAACGTCCTGCGCGCGATGGATCTGCGCCGGCTCCGGGCTCACCTGCAGACTGTGGCTCAGCACGGTCTGGGTGGCTGTGTTCAGCGGCGTCAAATAGGCCATGTGCTGCGCCGTCTCAACCGCGGGCAGGTAGTCATACACCGTCTCGTGGGTGACCTGCAGCCTCATCTGGCCCCCAGGCTCTGATTGGCCAGGCCGCTGTGGGTGAAATAGGTGGCGCTGATTTCATCTGACACGACAAAGCTGGCCCGGGTGCATTGGTACAAGACGTCTTTGAGCAAGGCGTAGCGCATGGTTTGCGCATCAGCATCGAAGCTGTTTCCTTGCGCTTGTGCCGGGGTCACCAGGTCGGGCGCTTCGTCACACAGTTGCGCCAGACCCCAGGTGCCGGGGTTGGGAACCTTGAGCGACAGTGCGCAGAGTTGGTTGGGCTCACTGCCCGCCAGCCGGGCCAGCCGGCCCCGCAGTGTGTGGGCAATCCAGGAGATCGAGCGCGGGTTGTCGCGGTCAATGACCAGCAGGTCCACCAGTGCGGCCATGTCCCGGCTTTGCTGAAACTGGGCGTGAAAGGTGAGGGCGCTGTCAAACAACTCCACCATGGCGTCAAAACCGCCAGCCGTTTTCAGGCTGCCGGTGTCGATGCCGCGCAGCAGGGCCGACGACAAGAATCCGAGCCGCTCGATGTGGCGTCCAATGCTGAGCAGGCGCCAGCCGTCGTCGCGGGTCATGCGGTCGGTCTGGGCGCCGGTGATGGCGGCCATGTGGTCGCTGCTGTCCTTGAGAATCTGGAGCGCCTGAAGTGCCGAAAAATCAGCCCGCTGGCGCTGCGCCGCGCAGCGCTCAAACAGTTCTTCCTCGCAACGGATGATGATGCGCCAGTGTTCTTGCGACAGCCGTTCGCGCACGCTGGAGCCGACCATTTTGAGCGCGCGCAGGTAGTAGCCCACGCTGGTGGCGCCGGTGCTGCTGCCCAGGCTGTCGATCAGGCTGCGCTCGAACACGCGGGGTGCCTGCAGGGCAGTCGGCACGCCGGGCAGCACCAGGGTGTTGGCCACCGCCATCTGGCTGAGCCAGGTCAGCAGCGGGGCGGATGACTGCTCTTCGCCGTGCAGGCATTCGAGTGTCAGGCGCGCCAGCCGGATGGCGTTTTCGGCGCGCTCGGTGTAGCGACCCAGCCAGAACAGGTTTTCAGCGGCGCGACTCGTGATGAGGCGCTTGCGTTGCATCAGGGACTCGGGCGTCATGTGCGGCGCCAGCAGGGTGCTGTGGCCGACCTCGCCCCGGGTCAGCGCCCAGACGTCGGCGCTGCTGCCACCGCGCTGCATGGAGGTGATCTCCTGGCCGGCACTGGCGACACGCGCCAGGCCGCCGGGCAAGACGCGCCAGCCCTGGGCGCCATCAGACACCACAAAAACCCGCAACATCACCGAGCGCGACACCAATCGGCCAGCTTCAGCCGGATCACCCGCGCCCGACGCTTGCCAGGTGGGCATCTGCGACAGCGGGGTGTAGGCTTGCACCGTGTGCTCCTCGGCTTGCCGGAGAATGCGCCCCGCCCACTCGTCAAGCGCGCGGGCATTGAGCTTGCTCCCAAGGACGGTCTCGAAGCTGCCAAGGTCAAGCGACCCGGGGTAGGTCGGTTTGATGGCACAGTCAGCCAGGCGCGGCAGCGCCTCCTGCATGGCGCTGCGCTCGCCGCACCACCAGGTGGGCAGGGCGGGCAGGCTGAGTTCCTCATCGAGCAAATGCCGCGACAAGGCAGGCAAAAATCCAAGCAGCGCAGGCGACTCCAGAAACGCCGAGCCCGGCGCGTTGGCCACGAGCACATTGCCGGCGCGAATGGCTTGCAGCAGCCCGGGCACCCCCAGTGTGGAGTCGGCGCGCAATTCCAGCGGGTCCAGGTACTGGTCGTCCACCCGCTTGAGCAGGCCATGCACCGGCACCAGGCCCTTGAGCGTTTTCAGAAACAGGCACTCGTCGCGCACCAGCAGGTCGCTGCCTTCCACCAGGGTGAGCCCCAGGTAGCGCGCCAGATAAGCATGCTCGAAATAGGTTTCGTTGTAGGGGCCGGGCGTCAGCAGGGCCAGGTGCGCATCGGGCCCGGACGGGCTCATCGCCTTGAGGCTGTCCATCAGGGCCCGATAGGTTCTGGCCAGGCGCTGCACGCCCAGGCTCTGGAAGGCCTGCGGAAATTGCGCCGAGATGGCGAGCCGGTTTTCCAGCAAGTAACCCAGCCCCGAGGGGGCCTGGCTGCGCTGCGCTTCCAGCCACCAGTTGCCGTCGGGCCCGCGCGCCAGGTCAAAGGCGGCAATATGCAAATAACGCCCGCCCACGGGCTCGACACCGTGCATGGCCCGCAGGTAGCCGGGGTGCGCGTGGACCAGGGCCGGCGGCAACAAACCGTCGTGCAACAAGGTCTGCGGCCCGTAGACATCGGCCATCACACGCTCGAGCAGGCGCATGCGCTGCAACACGCCGGCCTCGATGTGCTGCCAGCTTGCCGGGTCAACAATCAGCGGGAAAAGATCGAGCGCCCAGGGGCGTTGCGGACCATTTTCGTCAGCATAAACGTTGTAGGTGATGCCGTTGTCGCGCACCTGGCGCGCCAGATTGGCGGCACGCAGGTTCATGTCGGCCGCGGAGTCTGCCTCAAGGGTGGAAAAAAATTGTCGCCAGATTTCGGCCATCTTGGCACCGCCCGCTGCCGCTTCCGGGGTGTTGCTGGAAATGGACGGGTCGCAGCGTGTGACCGCGCCGCGCAATTCATCAAGGTGACCGACCGACGCCTGTGCAGCCCGCGCCAGCGCCGCCACGCTGAGTGACTCTGGTTTGGCGGAATGGGGCTGCGCTGGCTTGGCTTCGTTCATTTGTGTGAGTATGCCAGCGAAGCGGCGCTTTCGTTGACAATCACGGGTTCTTCCATTTGATTCATGCCATGACCGAACCCCTTCAAGAACAAGCCGAGTCCACCAGCAACCTGACCGAGGACACACCTGTGGCTGCCGCAGCTGAAGGCCCTCGGGAGCCCGGTGCCGTTGACGCCCCGGCCAAGTCGGCCAAGTCCAATAACCGCTTTGCCTCGGTGCAACCCGTGCTGGAAAAACTGTTTGAGCTTTACCCGCAGCTGTTTGGCGAACGTTTCCTGCCGCTCAAGCTGGGCATTTTCCAGGAGCTGCTCGCGGCCCACCCGGAGGTTTTCAAGCGCGAATCGCTGAAGGCGGCCTTGGGCGTGCACACCCGCTCCACCCGCTATTTGCAGAGCGTCGCATCCGGCCAGAAACGCCATGACCTGCAGGGCAAGCCGGTTGAGGACGTGGCCCCCGAGCACGTGTTTCTGTCCATCGTTGAATTGTTTCAGCGTCGCCAGGCGCGCAGCACCGAAGACCTGCGTCCCAAGCTGCGCAACCAGTTGCTGGCTGCATTCGAAACATCGGGTCTGACAAGGCAAGACTACCTGGCGCGCATCGGCACGCCGGTCGAAGCCATTCAGACCCTGCTTGACGAGGTCTTGTCCGAGGTGGAACTGCAGCGCGCCCGCCGCGCAGCGCTGAGACAGGCCTTTGAAGCCAGCGGCCAAAGCGTGGAAGCCTTCGCCGATGCACTGGGCATGCGCGTGATCGATGTGCAGGCGGCGCTGAAACAAGGCCACCCGCAGACAAGCCGCATTTAGCCGCGCCGCAAATCGAGCGTGAACGGGAACTCGCGGCTGGCGGGCACGTTGATGGTGGCCGGCGGCACCTGCATCAGCCCCGGTGTGTGGCCCATGGCGGCAAAGCGTGACAGGCGCCGGCTTTCGGCTTCGTTGGCGTTGACCGGAAGACTCTCGTAGCTCAGGCCGCCCGGGTGCGCCACGTGGTACTGGCAGCCACCCACCGAGCGTTTCATCCAGGTGTCGACAATGTCAAAGGTCAGCGGTGCGTGCACACCAATGCTGGGGTGCAGGCTGCTCGGCGGGTTCCAAGCCTTGTAGCGCACCCCGGCCACATATTCGCCTTGCACGCCGGTGGGCTGCAGGCTCATGGCGCGGCCGTTGCAGGTGACCACATAACGGCTCTCGTTCATGCCGGTGACGCGCACCTCGATGCGCTCCAGCGAAGAATCCACATAACGCGCGGTGCCACCGGGGGCGCCTTCTTCGCCCATCACATGCCAGGGCTCCAGCGCGTTGCGCAGCGTGAGCTCGATGCCGGCCGAACAGACCGTGCCGACCAGCGGAAAGCGGAACTCGACATGCGGCGCAAACCAGCTGTCGTCGAATGCAAAACCCGACGCGCGCATTTCGGCCATCACGTCATGGAAATCCATCTCGATGAATTTTGGCAGCATGAATCGGTCGTGCAGCTCGGTGCCCCAGCGCGTGGCCGGCGCGCGGTAGGGCGTTTTCCAGAATCGGGCAATCAGGGCGCGCAGCAGCAACTGCTGCACACTGCTCATGTGCGGGTGCGGCGGCATCTCGAAAGCGCGCAGTTCCAGCAAACCCAGCCGGCCGGTGGCTGAGTCGGGCGAGTACATCTTGTCGATCGAGATTTCACTGCGGTGCGTGTTGCCGGTGGCGTCGATCAGGATGTTGCGCAGCGTGCGGTCCACCAGCCACGGCGGCATGCTCTGTCCGTAAATCTCGCGGTTTTTGTGGATCTGCTCAATGGCAATTTCAAGCTCGTAGAGCTGGTCGTTGCGCGCCTCATCCACCCGTGGCGCCTGGCTGGTGGGGCCGACGAACATGCCGCTGAACAAATAGCTCAGGGACGGGTGGTTGTGCCAGTAGAGCAGCAGGCTGGCCAGCAACTCGGGCTTGCGCAGGAACGGGCTGTCTGCGGGCGCGGCGCCACCCATGACAAAGTGGTTGCCGCCACCTGTGCCGGTGTGGCGGCCGTCGGTCATGAATTTTTCGGCCGAGAGGCGCGACTCGAAGGCGGCGTTGTAGAGGAATTCGGTGTTGTCGACCAGTTCCTTCCAATGAGTCGCGGGGTGGATGTTGACCTCGATGACACCGGGGTCGGGCGTGACGCTCAGCAGTTTCAGGCGCGGGTCGCGCGGCGGCGGGTAACCTTCGAGCACCAGTTGCATGCCGAGTTCCTCGGCGCTGGCCTCGATGGCGGCCAGCAAGTCGAGGTAATGCTCCAGCTTCTCGAGGGGTGGCATGAAGACATAGAGCACGCCCGATTTTTCCCCGACGGCCTCCGCTTTGGGGCCGCTGGCGCGGCGCGGGTCGCGCACCTCCACGCACAGCGCGGTGCGGGTGATCCAGTGGGCGGACTCCTGCGCGGCTGGCGCACGGGCAAAGTCGGCGGGCTCGGTTTGTGTTGGACTTTGGGCGCTGGCCGACGAAGCCGATTGCGGACCGGTGGTGGATTGCAGTTTGCGCGCGGCCTCGGGTTGCGGGCTGCTGCCCGCCAGGTAGATGTTGCCGGCAAACGCCGTGCCTGTGGCAGCTGTGGCCGCCGCTCGCGCCGCGGCACCCAGGGCCAGACCCGCCGTGCCTGGCGCCGATTCCAGCTTGCCCGTCGCAAATTTGGCGGCCACCGCGCCATAAGCGGGCAGGGCACCGACCAGCACCGAGGGGTCCTGTTCGATCAGATAGGGAAAGTCGGCCTCGCTGACCCAGGGCAGGGAGTCCAGCGGCAGGCGCAGACCCATGGGTGAATCGCCTGGCATGAGGTACATGCGCTCGTCGCGCAGGAACCAGGGGCCGGTGGTCCAGGCGGCACCATAAGTTTCGTCGTAACCCGCCACCTTGATCGGCAACACGTAGCCGACCGGGGTGTCGAGCTTTTGCTCAAAAACCCGGCGCAGGCGGGCGCGCTCCATTTCGTCGTCCAATCTGGAATTGAAGGGGTCGACATTGACCGGCAAACGACGCTCGCGCCACAGGTAGTACCAGCTGTCCTCAAAGGCGGTCTGGATGTGTTTGCCCGTGACGCCCAGTTTGCTGGCCAGCAGCACAGCAAAGCGCCGGGCATCGGCGCTGGTGTAGTGCGTGGGCGCGCGCTCGTCGGTGAACAGGGCCGGGTTGCGCCAGATCAGTTCATGGTCGGCGCGCCAGTAGATGTTGAGCGCCCAGCGCGGCAGTTGCTCGCCCGGGTACCACTTGCCCTGGCCGAAGTGCAAAAAGCCGCCCTGACCATATTCATGACGCAATCTGTGCACCAATTCGGTCGCAAAGCCGCGCTTTGTCGGGCCCAGGGCATCGGTGTTCCATTCTGGTGCATCGCGGTCGCTATTGGCCACAAACGTGGGTTCGCCGCCCATGGTCAGGCGCACATCGCCCGCCACCAACTCAGCGTCCACGGCATCGCCCAGCGCCATGATTGCCGCCCATTGGTCCTCGGTATAGGGCTTGGTGACACGCGGAGACTCGTAAATGCGGGTCACCTGCATGTGGTGGGCAAATTCCACCTCGCACTTGTCAGAACGGCCCTCGATGGGTGCGGCACCCGAAGGCTGGGGCGTGCATGCCAGCGGAATATGCCCCTCGCCAGCCAGCAGGCCCGACGTGGCGTCGAGTCCGACCCATCCGGCGCCGGGCAAATAGACCTCGCACCAGGCGTGCAAATCGGTAAAGTCGACTTCGGTGCCGCTGGGGCCATCGAGCGCCTTCACGTCGGGCTTCAGCTGGATCAGATAGCCTGACACAAAACGCGCCGCCAGGCCGCAGTTGCGCAGCAGTTGGACCATCAGCCAAGCCGAGTCGCGGCAGGATCCGGAGGCCAATGTCAAGGTTTCCTCTGGCGTTTGCACGCCCGGCTCCATGCGGATGGTGTACCCGATGGCGTGGTGGACCGACTGGTTCAAATCCACAAGAAAGAGCACACTGCGCCGCTTGGTGCGGTCGATCTTGTCCAGATAGGCCTGTACCAGCGGTGTCACCGGGTCGGGGGTCAGGTAGGGTGCCAGCTCCTGTTTTAAATCCGGCTGGTAATTGAACGGAAATTCTTCGGCCTCGGGCTCAAGGAAAAAATCAAACGGGTTGTACACGGCCATGTCCATCACGACGTCCACCGTGACCTTGAACTCTTTGGTTTTGTCCGGAAAAACCAGGCGCGCCTGGTAATTGGCGAACGGGTCCTGCTGCCAGTTGATAAAATGGTCCTCGGGCTCGATCTTGAGCGAATAGGAGATGATCTTGCTGCGGCAATGCGGGGCAGGGCGAAGGCGCACGACCTGCGGGCCCAGGGCAACCAGCCTGTCGTAGGTGTAGTGGGTAACGTGGTTCAGTGCAGCGTGAATGGACATGCGGGGTCTCTTGAATTAAAGAATTTGGAGGTCTTGTGAATTGACAGGAACAAGCAATCTTGGTGCCAGTTGCATCCTTATAAATGGCCAGGGCCCAGTCTCAGGACGCACTGCGGATGGTTAGCATCCGAGCCTGCACTGTAACAAGATCACATCGCACCATGAGTCACCGCAACCCGCGCGCTTTGCTGACCCCCGCCATGCACGGCGTGCTCGAACGCATGGCACGTGCCGGCCAGGTGCCGCTGCACGTCCTGACGCCACAGCAGGCGCGCGCCGCCTACGAGGCCAACGCCGGTGTGCTCGACCTGGCCCCGGTGAAGCTGCACCGGGTTGAAAACCTCACGCTGCCGACGTGTGACGGCTTTGACTTGGCCGTGCGGCTGGTGGCGCCGAGCGACGAGCCGCTGCCGGTGCTGGTGTACTTTCACGGTGGCGGTTTCACGATTGGCAGCATCGCCACACACGATGCGCTCTGCCGTCACCTGAGTCACCTGGCGCATTGCGCGGTGCTCTCGGTGGGCTACCGGCTGGCCCCCGAGCACCGGTTTCCGGTTGCTTTTGAAGATGCCTGGGATGCCGTGGCCTGGGTCGAAAAACACGGCGTGGCGATGGGCCTGGACGCCACGCGCATCGCCGTGGGCGGTGACAGCGCCGGTGGCACCCTGGCTGCCGCTTGTGCCCTGCGGGCCCGTGATGCCGGACTTGCCCTG
This sequence comes from Polaromonas sp., assembly GCA_021737975.1. GTDB lineage: Bacteria > Pseudomonadota > Gammaproteobacteria > Burkholderiales > Burkholderiaceae_C > Rhodoferax. The sequence continues at coordinate 20,076 of JAIPCZ010000034.1, forward strand.
AGGCTTCAACTGCTCTTTTACCCGGGCTGCTGCGCGCACCAGGACACGGCTTCGCACAAGACCTTTGGCCATGGTTTTGTGCTGGAGGCGGCGCACATGGACTATTTCTTCGGCCAATACATCCCCAACAGCAAAGACCGCGAAGACTGGCGTTTTGCCCCCCTGCTGGCCGACGATGTGGATGGCGTGGCAACGGCCTGGCTGGGCCTGGCCGAATGTGACCCGCTGGTCGATGAGGGTCTGCAGTACGCCGACAAGCTCCGCGCTGCCGGAGTGGCCGTCGACCTCGACATTTACCGTGGGGTGACCCATGAATTCATCAAGATGGGCCGAGCGATTCCCGAAGCGCGCCAGGCGCACCTGGATGCGGCGCGCGCCCTGAAACACGCGTTTGCCTGAACAGCAAGACAACATTCCTGCTTGAAGTCACGCGCTTCGTGCACACAAGCAAAAGCCACATGCTGATGCAAAAGTAAGGGTAAACCCTTATAATTTGCTGACACCAACTTTACAAGGACTCACCATGTCCAGATTGACAGGATTCATCAAATCCTTTTTTCCAGCGTTCAAAAGTCAACATGACCTGGAGGAAGCTTTTTTATCCGAAGCCTCCGATGTATGCGATCTTGAGCGCCGCATGCGCGTCATTGACAGCGATGCGCACGAGGCTACCCGTGGTTTGGTTTACCGCACCCTGATGCCTTGAAGGAGAAAATGCCATGTTCGAATTTCAGAACCTGAGCGCCAACGCCACCAGTTTCAATCGGACCCTGTCACTGCTGCAAGGTTTGCCCTTCGACATGGCACGCGAGCACTACGCCAAGGCGGTGCAAGTGGGCCTGATCGAGCGTTCCATGCTGGGTTGGGCCAAGTTTGAGCGCCAGATGGACCTGCTCGAGAAAATGACCTTGGGTCCCTGGGCACGCCGAGTCTGAGACGGGTCAAATATCAGCCAGCAGCGGGTAGGGGGCTGCTTGCATCGTGAGCAGCGGGCCATCGGCTGTCAGCGCGCGCACACCGCCGGCTTCAAACGCGCTGATCTGGATCGAAACGATGGCATCAAACCCACCCATTGGCGCTGCCGCTGCCTGCACCACCAAGCCGCAAGGCTGGCTGGCGTCGTCAGGCGCAAAAAGTTCTTCCCCCGCTCTTAACTCCGCATCGGCATGCGCCAGGTAGGCCCTGCGCTTGAGCGTGCCCCGGAACTGGCTGCGCGCGACCACTTCCTGGCCCGGATAACAGCCTTTTTTGAAGTTGACCCCACCCACAGACTCGTAGTTGAGCATTTGCGGCACAAACGCCTCGAACACAGCTTGTGTCACGGTCGCAATCCCACTGCGAACCTCGCCCCAGGCCCATTGCTCGGCTGTCAGGGGCGCGCCCGCTGGAGCAGGTGTTCCCGCTGGCGCCACCCAAAGCGCCCGTGGCACACCATCGGCGGGGTAGAGGTGGACAATCGAAATGCCGTCCAGATCGGCTTTGCCCCAGACCCTGGGCTGATGCTTAGCGATGGACCGGCTTGCCTCGGCCACTGCTTCGCCAGCAAGACCGCACACCACGAAGTCGGCACTGGCGTCCATGAGTTTGACCTGGGCACGCAGCACAAACATGCCCAGGCGCTTGAGGGTGGTGGCCAACAGGTCCTGGCTGCAGACCAACAAAATGTCGGTGTGGCTGCGCTTGAAACCAACGAAACTGGCCTGCAAGCGCCCCTTGGCATTGCAAAAGCCGGCCAGCCGGGCCTCCGACAAACCCAGCAGGGAGAAGTCGTTGGTCAATTGGTTGTGCAAAAATTTGGCAGCATCGGCGCCTTGCGCGCGGAGCAGCCCGGTCTGGGTCAAAGGGGCAACGCCCTGAAAAGGTGTTTTCATGGCGTGAATTATCATGCGCACTCCATTTTGTAGAAGGCAATAGGGTTGTGCGCTTGATCATTAAATTTTTGCTGGTGTTGGCGCTGACCTTGGGGGGCGGGGCTTTTTGGTGGCTTCACCACGATTTGCCGCTGTCGGCGCCCACGCTGGACCTGTCGGTCGAGCCTGGCACCACGCCGCGCGGTGTGGCGCAGGCTGCGGTGGACAGCGGGGTGCAAACCCGTCCGGAACTGCTGTACTGGTGGTTTCGCCTCTCGGGCCAGGCGCGCCAGATCAAGGCTGGAAGCTACGAGCTTGAAGCGGGCTTGACGCCCCACAGCCTGCTGCGCAAGCTGACACGCGGGGAAGAAGCGCTGCGTTCGGTGACGCTGGTGGAGGGCTGGACATTCAAGCAGGTTCGCGCCGCTTTGGGGAAAGAAGAGCATCTGAAGCCAGATTCCAGGGGCCTCAATGATGCGACCATCATGGAAAAGCTCGGGTTGCCCGGGCACCACCCCGAAGGCCGCTTCTACCCGGACACCTACACTTATGCAAAAGGCAGCAGCGACCTGAAAGTTCTGTTGCGCGCCCTGCATGCGATGGACAAACAGCTCTTGCACGCCTGGCAAAGCCGCGCCCCCGACACGCCATTAAAAACGCCCGAGGACCTGCTGATTTTGGCCAGCATTGTCGAAAAAGAGACCGGCCAGGCCAGGGACCGCGCCATGGTGGCCTCGGTTTTCAGCAATCGCCTGCGCCTGGGCATGATGCTGCAAACCGACCCCACGGTGATATACGGTTTGGGTGAGCGTTTTGACGGCAATTTGCGGCGACGTGATTTGTTGGCCGACACGCCATGGAACACCTACACCCGCACCGGCTTGCCGCCCACACCGATTGCCATGCCGGGCAAGGACTCGCTGTTGGCCGCGGCGCAGCCGGCCAGCAGCCGCGCGCTGTATTTTGTGGCGCGGGGTGACGGCAGCAGCCAGTTCAGCGACAGCCTGGACGCGCACAATCGTGCGGTCAACAAATACCAACGCGGACAATAAATACATACATGGCTAGCGGCATTTTCATCAGTTTCGAAGGCATTGACGGTGCCGGCAAATCGACCCACATCGATGGCCTGGCGCGGGCCTTCAGGGCGCAGGGCAGGGCGGTCACGCTGACCCGCGAACCGGGCGGCACGCCGCTGGCCGAAACACTTCGCGCGCTGGTTCTCAACGACGCCATGGACGCCATGACCGAGGCCTTGCTGGTTTTCGCTGCCCGGCGTGACCACTTGCAGCAAGTCATCGAGCCGGCTTTGGCACGTGACGAGGTGGTGTTGTGTGACCGCTTTACCGATGCCACCTTTGCCTACCAGGGCGGCGGTCGGGGCTTCGATCTGGAAGTGCTCGAGTTTTTGGAGCGGCTGGTGCAGACCGTGAAATTGCCACAGGGCGATATGGTGCGTCAGCCCGATCTGACGATCTGGTTTGACCTGGCCCCTGACATTGCCGCGCAAAGGCTGGCGGGTGCGCGGGTGCCCGACAAGTTTGAGGCGCAACCGGTCACTTTTTTTGCGAACGTTCGCGCCGGCTACCAGGCCCGCTTTGAATCGGCCCGTCAGCGTTTTGCCCGCATTGCCGCGGAGCAGGAGCGTGAAACGGTGTGGCAGGATGTGCTGGCGAGTGTCCGGCAGCGGGGCTGGCTGGCATGAATGCGCCACCAGTCAACACCACGCTGGTCGCCCCCTGGATTGCCGCGCAAACACAAGTCTTGCTGGCACAACGCGGTCACGCCTGGTTGCTGGCGGGGCCGTCCGGCCTGGGCCAGTACGAACTGGCACTGGCGCTGGTGCGTGCCTGGCTATGTGACCACGCCACGGCGCAGGGCGCCTGTGGCCACTGCGCCAGTTGCCATGCCATCGATGTGCGCGCCCATGCCGACCTGTGTGTGCTGATGCCCGAGACCGTGATGCTGGCCTTGAACTGGCCGCTGAGCGAGAAGGCGCAGGACGAGATTGATGGCAAGAAGCGCAAAGCCAGCAAGGAGATTCGGGTCGATGCGATGCGTGACGCGGTCGAGTTTGCCCAGCGCACCAGCGCCCGCGGCCGCGGCAAGGCCGTGCTGGTGTTTCCGGCGGAGCGCATGAACATCTACACGGCAAACGCCCTGCTCAAAACCCTGGAAGAGCCGGCGGGCGATGTCAAATTTGTGCTGGCGTCAGACGCGGCCCACCTGCTGCTGCCCACGATTCGCAGCCGCTGTTTGGGTCACACCATGACCTGGCCCGACCAGGCTGGCGCCCTGGACTGGTTGCAAGGGCAGGGCGTGCCGGCCAGCCAGGCCGTGGTCACTCTGCGCGCAGCCGGCGACCGGCCCCAGGATGCATTGCAGTTTGCCCCGATTGCCGGTTTGTGGCCGCGCCTGCCGCGCGCCGTGCAGGCCGGCGATGTCAGTGTGTTCAAGGACTGGACACCGGCGCAAACCGTGGACGCCCTGCACAAGCTGTGCCACGACCTGCTGGCGCTGCGCTGCGGCGCGGCACCGCGTTTTTTTGAAGCGGCGGATTTGCCCGATGCGGGGAGTTGGCAAGCCTTGAGCGACTGGGCCAGTAGTTTGTCCGAAGCCATGCGCACGGTGGAGCATCCTTTTAACGCCGGCCTGTTGCAGGAGGCTTTGGTCAGCCAGGCGCAGTTGGCCCTGAATACAAAACCATGATGTTCGCAGATTCCCATTGCCATTTGAATTTTCCCGAGTTGATGTCTGAGTTACCGGCCATCCGGCAGGCCATGGCCGACGCACAAGTGAACCGGGCGCTGTGCATCAGCACCACGCTTGAAGAATTTGATGCCGTGCACCAGCTGGCCTTGCAATACGATAATTTCTGGGCCACTGTGGGGGTGCATCCGGACAATGAGGGGGTCAGGGAGCCCACTCTGGACGATTTGCTGACCCTGGGCCAGTTGCCGCGGGTGGTGGGTATCGGTGAAACGGGGCTGGACTACTACCGCCTCAATGGCCGCAGCGTGGCCGACATGGCCTGGCAGCGCGCACGGTTTCGCACCCACATTCAGGCAGCCCGACAATTGCAGAAACCCCTGGTGATCCACACGCGCCAGGCCGCTGAAGACACCTTGGGCATTTTGCGCGAAGAGGGAGAGGATGGCTCGCCCGGCAGTGCAGGGGGCGTGTTCCACTGCTTCACCGAAGATCAGAACACGGCACGCCAGGCGCTCGACCTGGGTTTTTACATTTCTTTTTCAGGCATTCTGACGTTCAAAAGTGCCAAAAGCTTGCGTGAAGTGGCGGCCATGGTGCCACTGGACCGGCTCCTGATCGAGACCGACAGCCCTTATCTGGCCCCGGTGCCTTACCGTGGAAAGACAAATAACCCGTCTTATGTGCCCTGGGTAGCCAGGCAACTTGCGGAAATCAGGCAGTTGCCACTGGAACACATTGCCAGCATCACCAATGCCAATTTTGATGCGCTTTTTAAGGGGGTTGTGGCATGAATCGGACCCATTCATACACGATACATTACATTAAATATGTAATTTATCTCTATGTTTTAATTGGTTTTAGCTTGTCGCATTCCGGCTCCTATGAGGATTTTTTTCACGCCATCAGACAGGACGATGGGACGCAAGTCAGCGCCCTTCTGAAGCGTGGTTTTGACCCCAATACGAGCGATCCGGCGGGTGTGCACGGTCTGATATTAGCCATGAAGGAGTCCGCTTTCCAGGTGGTGAAGGTCTTGCTGAGTCACCCCCGGATCAAGGTCGAGGTGCGTAATACCAGCGATGAGAGCCCGCTGATGCTCGCGGCACTCAAAGGGGAAAATGAGCTGTGTCAGTTGATGATCCTTCGTGGTGCCGACGTTAACAAGCCTGGCTGGGCCCCTTTGCACTACGCCGCGACGAATGGACACCTTGAGGTCATCCGCTTGCTGCTCGAAGAAAATGCCTACATCGATGCCGCGTCCCCCAACAACACCACACCATTGATGATGGCGGCACAGTATGGCACGCCATCTGCTCTCAAGTTGCTGCTGGAAGCCGGCGCGGATCCGATGCTCAAGAATGACCTGGGCTTGAACGCCATTGATTTTGCGCTGCGGGGGAACCGTACGGAGTCGGCCGATCTGATAGCGGCGTTTATTCGCGGGCGGCAACTGTCAGGCCAATGGTGATTCGGTAACCAAAGGTGATAAGAATCAACGAGTTACAAAATGTGGCTGGTAGAAGCTGAAAACTCAAGATTTCCCTGGTGTTTTCACTCTCGTAGAACAAGATTTGTGGCGAAAACTATAAATTTTCATCGGAAAATTTTGGTAACCGTTAAGCCTCCTGATATGGCCATTAGCGGTCTCAGAATGCGCGCCTAAATTTTAGGATGCTGTGACACCATTCATTTCGATACCGTCACTGCCAGCAATTCGCTCGCAGCGTCCGACGTTTTTCTTTAGCTGCTCTGTCCAAAGAACATGCTACGTCAATTTCAAAACACGTTTGATTTCAGCTACAGGCCATGCAAGTCGGCCAGCAACCCGCACGGGACGCAGAGGTCCTTTCGATTCGTAGCAAGCCCAAACTCTCAAGGTTTGGCATGCGCGCCCGAGCAGCCATGCTGCATGCTCTGTTGAAACATGGGTTCGGGTCTCTTGAGAAATTGAAGGGAATTTCGCGGTGGAGATATTTTGTGGACTTGCAGTTGGGGCCGGGCTGGCAGAATTTTGCATGAAATTCTGATGCGAATCGGGATGCAGCTGTTTGGGGCGTAAGAGTTTTGGCTGGGCAACCATTATTGAGGGTGTCATACCCGCAGTCGCGGCCATGTCAACCAATGATTCAAGGGAAAATAGACTTATCTTGTGTTGGCGCGCGTCCAATATTCCTCAGCGGTGCGCGACGAGCGAATACTCAGGGACTGCAGCCAGTCTTGAACGACTGACCTGTGGATAAGTTTATCCCACGGATGGTTTTCAGTACAAATTCATATTCATTCACAG
>JAIPCZ010000035.1 GCA_021737975.1 Polaromonas sp.
GACTGACAAGCGCAGATGGTGCTGCTCTCTTTGCTGCAAAAAATGCCGCGCCGCGCTTTGCAGGCCATGGGCGCTGGCCGCCAGCCGCAGGCGCTGGCTGGCCAGGCGCTCGGATGGTCGCCCCAGGCGCGCCACGGCCCGGTCCAGCCGCTGGCCCTGCCGGTCGAGCTGGCGCAGCACGGCGTCAATCAGACGCCTTTGCGCCTGGTCCAGCGCCCCCAGCCAGGCTTCGCGCGGCTGCGCCACCAGTTCGGCCGCCGCGGTGGGCGTGGGCGCGCGCAGGTCGGCACAGAAGTCGGCAATGGTGAAGTCGGTCTCGTGGCCGACGCCACAAATGACGGGCACCGGGCTTTGCACGATCAGCTGCGCCAGCGCCTCGTTGTTGAAGGCCCACAGGTCTTCCAGCGCACCGCCGCCGCGCACCAGCAAAATCACGTCAACTGGAACTGTTTTCAATTGGTACAAGGCGGAGAGCGCGGCCATCAACTCGGCCGGCGCATTGGCGCCCTGCACCGAGGCCGGTGCCAGCACCACCGGGATATGCGGCACGCGCCGCTGCAAGGCGGTAACCACGTCGTGCAGCGCGGCCGCGCCCAGCGAGGTCACGAGGCCGATGGCACGCGGCATCACGGGTAGCGCTCTCTTGCGGGCGGCATCGAACAGCCCCTGCGCTTCCAGCCTGGCCTTGAGCTTGAGGAATTCCTCGAACAGGCTGCCCTGGCCGGCGCGGCGCATGCCCTCGACGATCAACTGCAGGTCACCGCGCGGCTCATAGACACCCAGGCGCCCTTGGACCTCCACCAGTTCACCGTCACGCGGTGCAAAGTCAAGCCCGCTGGCGGCACGCTTGAACATGGCACAACGCAACTGCCCGGAGGCATCTTTCAACGAGAAGTAACAATGGCCGCTGGCAGCGCGTGAAAACCCTGACAACTCCCCGCGCACGGTCACCGGGTTGAAGCGCGCCTGCAGAGCATCGGCAATGGCACGGCACAAGGCGCCGACCGACCAGACAGCGCCTGAAATTGGTAACAAAGACGCTGCAGGGCTCACAACAAAGCACCTTCCGCTAGCAACACGATAGCGAATTGCCCACAATTTGGCGTCCTGCCTGAAAATTTAAAAAAGCTAGCAGACGTTTGAGATTTTTCGTAACACATCATTGATTTAATTCAACTTTTTTACTAATTAATTTATCAGCGCATGAGCGCAGGTCGGGCGCGCCGCCGCCAGGGGAAGCATATTAGGGTAATTACTCACAAAGTTATCCACAGAAAACACGCCTTGCTCACAAACATACCTCAAAAATCTGAACCGGCTCATGTGAACCGTGAAAATCTGCCTCACCTTTGGCCACACAGGCGATTTCATCATGCACCAGGGACCAGGTCGAATGGCTGATCAAAACATGGTCCGGCAGGCAATGGGCCTGGATCCGGGCCGCCAGATTGACCTGGCGGCCAATCGCGGTGTATTCGAGGCGTTGCTGCGAACCAAAGGCCCCGACGCTGGCCTGTCCCGTGTTGATGCCAATGCGGATATGAAACGGATGCGTGATGCCCTGCCCAACCCATTTATGCCGCAGCACATCCAGGCTGTGCTGCATCTCGACGCCCATGCGCACTGCCCGCAAGGCCTGATCCCGGTCGCTGCTGCTTTGCGGCGCGCCAAAAAAAATCATGATGGCATCGCCGACAAACTTGTCGATGGTGGCGCCATAGGTTTGCGCAATCATGGTCATTTCTGACAGGTAGTCGTTGAGCAGCAAGGACAGGTCTTCCGGCTCGATGGCGTCGGCAATGGTGGAAAAATCCTTGATGTCCGAAAAGAACAGGGTCAATTTTCGGCGCTCGTGACGCTCCATTGCCGCGTAGTTGCCATTGCGCACCTCGTCGGCCAGTTGCACCGCCACATACCGACTGATGATGGCATTGGCCTTGCCGAGGGTCTCGCCCACGGCCAGCAGCTCCGCCTCGCGCTGTTTCCAGCGCGCAACGATGAAGTAGACAATGGCCAGCACCACCGCGAGCAAGAGCATCGTGATGGCGTTCATGGGCCGCAACAGGCCCGGGTTGACCTGGCCAATGCTGGCTGCGGTGGTGTTGAAAAACGGCGCGTAGGGGATCTGCCCGGCATAGGCGCCCATCAGCAGCACGCTGTTGAAAAACAGCGTGCTGAGCAGATTGACCCACATTTCACGCGCGGAAAACAACGTCAGTCCCACCACCCAGGCCGCGACAATGGCCACGCCGGCATACAAGTGGGTAAAGAGTCCATAAAAATAGGTTGAAAAGATCACCACCCAGGTGCACAAGGCAATGGTGGCGATGGTCAACCAGGGGCTGGGGGCAAGCCGCTGCCGCAAACGGTAGCTGATGCCGCTCAGCAGGCTCATGCCGCAGCCCGTCAGGGCGACCACCCAGGCGGCCGTGGGCAGAAAAGCCTGGTTGACCTCCGGGTTGCCTTCCGGGTACCAGAACGCGTAAGCGTAGACCGCCAGATACAACAGGGCAAAGACCACATTGATGCCGCTTGCCGCCAGGCAACGCTGCGCCGGTGACCAGGCTAAAGGATTGTTCAATTGACGCCTCCCCCTTGTTTTAGCCGGATGGTAAGGCGTTTTGCCCACGACGCCTAGCGTCTTGAATTTTCAGAGCTTGGGCAGCACCTCGGCCACCGCGCAGGTCGCAATGTCCATGAGTTTGACATGGCGCGGCTCGGTGTTGGACAGCAGCGTGGTCACCTGGGCATAGGAGTTATGGACGAACACCTTGCCCTCGGGCGTATCGCGTTCCACGCCGTAGCGGATTTTCGAGCGCTCGGTATTGGACAGCTTGCTGAGCAGCCCCTTGGTGGCCCAGATCTTGCCAAAACGTGCCAGATCAGACAAGCGGCCGCAGATGTTGATGGTTTCGCCCAGCACCACCAGTTCAAAATTGGTGTTGGTCTTGAAGGTGCCCAGCCATTCCTCGCCCTCGCTGAGGCCGATGTTCATGTACAACTGGTTGGTCCAGCCCTTGCGCACTTTCCAGTCATGGCTGATGCTTTGCATGGTTTCGCGCACCTTGTTGGCGCACAACACGGCGTTCATCAGGTAATTGCGGTCGGGCTGCGGAAAGAAGTAATACACCATGCCGTCACCCGTGTGTTTGCCGTAGGCGCCGTAATACTCCCGGAAGATCGGGTCCAGCGTGGACCAAATCTGGTTGATCAGCTGAAAGTAATCCTCGGGTGGCAGTTCGGAACAAATACGCACCGAATTTTGCAGGTCTGCCACCATCACCGCCAGCGGTGTCAGCACCGGCAGACGCTGGCTCAGCAGATTGCGGATGAAGGTGTCGCGCCTTGATATTGCGTTCATCAACTGATTCACGTCCTGCTTGTCGGGCACATAGACTATCAGCACGCCTTCCCGAAAACACAAGGCAACGACCTGGCAGGCACCAATGTCGGGGTCCGGATGCATCAGCCCGACAATTTGCTGAATGCGGTTGTCGGGCTCGGGGCATTGGTCGTAGCAGGTCATGAGCCATTGCCGCTGCGCGTCGGGCAGGCCACCCAGGTTCTGGCTGAAGGCCTGGCGCGGCAAACGGCTTTTGATCAGGCCAAGGTGGGCATTGAACAGACTGGCCTGCTCCAGCGCGGGCAGGTCGGCAGCCCAGTCGAGCAGGGTCGGCACGATCGAGCGGTCGGTGGCGCGCTCCGGAATCTGATTTCCGGCAAAGAACTCCTTCTGGGCCAGCGCATTGAGCCAGACAAGCTGAAACTCGAAGTTGACCATGTAGGCGGCATAAGGAATGTCTTCCACCGAGACCTGGACCGATTCGCTGGTTTGAATCGTGGCAGAGGCACTGCGTTTTTCAGCGACGGGAGGCGGGTCAGTCATCGCACTGGCCGCTGGTGCCGGTGCCCTTGTCGGCACCGGTGCCATGGCTGCCGGTGAACTCCGGCTCGCCGCTTCAGCAGCATCCGCGAGCCGCTCCTTGATATCGTCCATGCTGACACCCGCGCGCTTGAGTTCCTGGATGTGCTGAATACGCTGCAGGGCCCAGTCCGGGAAATAACCCAGGGTGATGGGCGCCTCACCCGGTGCGGCCGCTTGCCGGCGCACTTCCGGACGGGGAAGCAGCCCATCGGCAATGTAATTGTTAAGGGTGGCACGCGAGATGCCAGCACCTTCAAGCAACGCAACGCTAGTTAACATGAGATGACCCACTGTTTTCTTTATTAGACAGTTGCAACTATACAGCTAGGCAACTGAAATGCAAGCGTCTAAGTTAGACAGCTACCATTTAGGCAGCTGTCTGTTGCCCCAAAACATCAGACACCTGCGTTAGACACTTGTCCAACTGTATAAATGCAATCAATTCGACCAGCGGTGCTCATTTGCACAAGGCCCGCCCTCGGGCGATGGCTGTCCTGGGTTCAATCGCGGCGGGGCGCCGCTCCCGCAAGGTGCAACTCCCATAGGGTGCCGCTCCTGCAGGGCACCCGGCAATTTGTGAAGGCCCGCCCTCGGGCCGATGGCTGTCTGCCTCAGGCACGCGGCCTGAACGCCCTGAGCTGCTCGTCAGTCATGGCATCGAGCACCTCGCAGGCGTAGTCGTAGCCCTGCCGGGTGATGCTGTCGAAGCGCTGCCACTGCAGCATGCCGACACGCTCCAGCGGCGGGCAAAAGTAGAGGTCGGTCAAACGGCGCGACTCTTCTTGGCGCGAGCTGCTGTACATGATGGTGACATTAAGCAGATAGGCCATGAACGAGGGCAGCTTGTAGCGGCGGCGCGGGGGCGGGCGCAGGCGGGCGCGCAGCAGCGCCCAGGGGCCCGGGACGTCGTCAAACGCCACCGGCTTGGGTTTGCGGCTGCCCAGGTCGATGCCGATGACCTTGCCAACGCCGCGTCGCCCGCGCATGACGCTGATGGGAAAGTTGTTGAACGTACCGCCGTCAAACAGCAGATCCCCGGCCAGCGGCACGGGCGGAAAGGCGCCAGGAATGGCGGTGCTGGCCAGGATTGACTGGGTCAGCGGGCCCTGGCTGATGACCTGCTCGCAGGCCTTGGTGTAGTTGCTGGCCACACAGAAGTAGTTTTTCCAGGTGTCCTCAACGTCGGCCGAATGGCCAAAAACGGCTTGCAGCGCCACCTGAAGAATACGCCGCATGCGGCGTCCGCGAATCAGGGAAATGAGCGGCAACAGGTTGAAGTCGCCCGTGGGTTTGTCGGCAAAGGCAGCGCGCGCGATGGGCATCAAAGAGTCCAGGGGCTGGTCCGAGGCCACCATGGCGGCCATGATGGAGCCAATGCTGGTGCCACCGACAAAGTCAACCACCAGCCCGCGTTCCTGCAGCGCCCGGTAAAGCCCCAGGTGTGCCAAGCCCTTGGCACCGCCACCGGCCAGCACCAGGCCCACGGCCGTGCGGCTCTGAATACGCGCCAGTCGCGCCATGTCGCTGGCGAGCAGCGGGCGCACATGCACATGGTCGGTGACCGGTCGGCGCGCCAGCCATTGCCCAGTGCCGCTGGGGCTGCGCACGTCAGCCGCGTGCAGCAGCACCAGAATCTGCGCCGCGTCGCTCTGCCCTCCCCGCTGTATCAGGCAGGCGGTTTCGGTTTCGTGCAGCGCCGGGGGCTGGCTGGCGTCGGCCAGCAGCAAAATCTCGTCGCTGTGGCGGCTGCAGCGCTGGGTCCAGGCGCTGGCGCTGGCGTCACCCACCAGCAGCACGAAGTCGTGCGCCAGTTCCAGATGGTCCAGGTGCGACGCAATGCGGCGATTGGCGGCGGTGTCGGTCATGGCGCTTTGCGCCAGGCCAGGCTGCTGCAGGGCCGCGTCAAGGCTGGCGGCATCCACCAGACAGACCTTGCCCATGGGACCCAAGTGGTCGGCCAGGCGTCGGGCGAAGTCGGCAGTGTCCACCCCGGCCGTGACGGGCAGCAAGGCCATGGCCAGCGGCGGCGGCACGGCCGTGCGCGGGCTGGTGCTGGTCAGGCGCTTGATCATCTGGCGGGTCAGCGCGATCGACATCTGCGCGCTGCCGGCCAGCAGGCTGGTGAACTCCGACTTGACCAGGCGCACCAGCACCGAGTTGCGAATGGCCACCACCGTGGCCGTGCGCGGCTCGTCGGTATAAAGGCTCATTTCACCAATCACCTCGCCCCGCCCCATCTCGCGCACCATGTGCTCAACGCCGTCATCGCCCAGCACCGAGGCCCGCAGGCGCCCGCTGATCGACAGGTACATGGCGTCACCGTGCTCGCCCTGAACCATCAGGGTGTCGCCGGCGGCCAGTTCAACCCAGCTCAGGTGGCGCCGCAAAAGCGCCAGTGCCTCGGCGTCAACGTCGCCAAGCATGCGTTGCAAATGGTGGAGTAGCACCTCCTCAGGGTAGTCGGTCTGCATGGGCATCCATTCAAAATATTGGGGGAACCCTTAGGCTTAAAACAAGGTGGTCACACGCACGGTGTCCATGGTGGGCTCGGTGCTGACCTGCAGCGAGCCATTGCGGGCCAGCCGGATCATCTTGTCATTGGCGGGCAGGATTTCGGCCAGAAAGCCGCGCACACCGCGCGCCTTGGCATGGCGCACCATACACGCCTGAAGGCTGGACCCCAGGCCGCAACCCTGCCAGTCCGGGTGCACCATGAAGGCGGTTTCGGCAATATTGGTGGAGGGGTCGACAAAATAACAGCCCTGGGCCACGATCTGCGCGTTTTCACGGTTGCCGACGGCCGCCACAAAAGCCACCTCGGACTCAAAGTTGAGGTTGCACAGGCGCTGCACCTCCTTGTTGGAGAGGCCGCGCACCTTGCGGAAAAAGCGGGTGTAGACGTCCTGCTCGGGCAAACAATGAAACAGCGCGCGAACGGCCTCGCCGTCCGACGATGTTGCCGGGCGCAGCAAGACCTGCCTTTTGTCGCGCAGCACCACACCCTGCTCTTCTTCCACTGGATAAGCCCGCATGTTGCGCAGGGTTTGCCCGGGCGGCAGGTAGCCCAGCGCCTGGGCCTGCGCAAACAACTCGGCCCGAAACTTGGGGTGCGCCACCTCGATCAGCGCCACCGCGCGCTCGCGGATGGACTTGCCGAACAGGTAGGCAATGCCGAACTCGGTGATCACGTAATGCACCGACGTGCGCGGCAGGCTGGCGCCCTCCCCCGGCTGCAGCATGGCACGGACACGCGAGGTTTCACCGTCGTCCTCGGTCGACGTCAGACAAATGATGGGCTTGCCGCCCTCAGACAAGGAGGCCCCTTCCAAAAATTCGATCTGGGCCGCCATGCCGCTGTAATAGTCGCCCTGAAGCTGGTCCACGCAGACTTGGCCCGTCAGGTCGACGGCAAAAGCCTGGGTGACCGACACCATGCGATGCTGCGCGGCAATGGTGGCGCTGTGGCAAACCGCCTCGATGGGTTGAAACGAGAACAGCGGGTTGCGGTCGATCAGGTCATAGAGCCGGCGCGAGCCCATGGCAAAGCTGGTCACGATCTTGCCAACCTGGCTGCTTTTGCGCTTGCCCGTCAGGATGCCGCGCTCCAGCAGCGGGATGATGGCATCGGTCACGACATCAGAATGGATGCCGAGGTCCTTGCGATCGACGAGGTATTTGAGGGCTTCGTTGGTGATGCGGCCCAGCCCGATTTGCAGCGTGGAGCCGTCTTCGATGATGCCGCTGATGTAGCGCGCAATCTGCTCCATGGCCTGTTCGGATGCCGCCGGATGCACAAACTCGATGACCGGAGTATCGACCAGCACCAGATGGTGGATCTGGCTGATATGCAGGGTCGAGTCACCCATGGATCGCGGCATGGCCGGGTTCACTTCGGCAATCACCAGCCGGGCCTTGGCCACGGCAGCGGGGATCACATCCACAGAAATACCCAGGCTGACATAACCGAACTCGTCGGGCAAGGAGACCTGGATCAGCGCGACATCGACCGCGATGCGACCGATCGCGATCAGGCCGGGCACCCTGGCGATCGACATCGGCACATACTCGGCCAGCCCCTGCTTGACGGCGGCGCGCATGTCCTGACCGACAAAAAAAGTGCGATGACGGTAATGAGAGATGCAACGGCCATCCTCGTCGTGCGGCACCGCATGGTCGGTCAAAAAATGGACCAATTCCACGTCCGATGGCCGTGGCTTGCAGGCCTCCAGCGCCGCCACGAGGGCGCGCGGCGTGCCGCAGGCCGTGCCAACAAACACATGGTCGCCGCTTCGCACTTGCAACAGTGCCTGATCGGCGCTTGTGATTTTGTCAGTGTGGGCTTGCAGGGAAGCTGGCACGCCCGCCAGCGCCGGTTCGACCTCAACCGACGCGCCACCCAGACGGGCAAGTAAACCCTTGCCCAGGCGGGTCAACAGACTGTCAGGAGTTTGGTCCATAGATCTTGGTGAGTGGGCACCCAGGCGAACAGGCTGATGCCAGCGGGGTCAGGGTTCTCTGATAACGGCATCGAACCATCTTACCTGATCCATGTCAAACTTTTCCATCGGGGAAAACCAGTTGAACCGATTGGGGGTCGCGCTGCGAGCGTGGCTTCAGGTGGAGCCAGGGCCTGTTGTGCCGGCTCCAGGTGACTTGAGCTGAAAAATATCTCAGCTGCTTTGCCAGATGACAGTCTGGCCCGATGCTTCCCAGCGCTCATAATTGGCTGAATAAGCATCTTCAATGCGATTACGCTTGACCTTGAAGGTGGGCGTCACAATGTCGTTCTCCACGGTCCAGGCGGTGGTGGCGACAACCAGGCATTTGAGTTGCTCGTGGGGGTCGAGGCTGGCATTGATGGTTTTCAGATGCTCCCCCAGCGACGCCTCGAACTGCACGCGCCTGGCAGCATCTGCGGCTTGGGCCACGGCTTCGGCGTTGAGCATCACGATGCCCAGTGGCTGCCCCAGGTTGGCCCCGGTGACGACGCAGGCTTCCACCAGTTCATGCATCACCAGTTTGTCTTCGATGGGCGCGGGTGCGACATATTTGCCTTTGCTGGTCTTGAACAGGTCCTTGACGCGCCCGGTGATGCGCAGTTTCCCCTGCGCATCGATCTGGCCCTTGTCCCCGGTGCGCAGCCAGTCATCAGGAGTGAACGCCTCACGCGTCAATGCAGGCTCCTTGTAGTAGCCCTGCATCACGGCCGGGCTGCGCATCTGGATTTCTCCGGTCGCTGCATCGGTGCGCACCTCAACACCTGAATAGGGCGGTCCGACGGTGCCCTCCTGGTTGCGGCCTGCCAGTGTGAGATTGGAAACCGCCAGATTTTCAGTCAAGCCGTAGCCTTCATTAACGGGCAGTCCCAGCTTGCGGTACCAGGCCAGCAGCGGCACCGGCATGGGTGCAGCGCCACCGGCCGCAAAGCGGCATTGGTCCAGGCCCAGCGCCTTTTGAACCTTACGACGCACCAGTGCGCCGACGAGGGGGATCGACAACAGCCGGTCGAGCTTGGCAGGCGGCAGCTTGTGGTGCACGCCCTGCTGAAACTTGACCCACAGGCGCGGCACCGAGAAAAAGATCGTGGGGCGCGCCCGCTGCAGATCCTTGGCAAAGGTATCGAGCGAGTCAGCAAAAAACACATGCATGCCGGTGGCCAGCCAGCCATGCTCGACCAGCACACGCTCGACCACATGGGCCAGCGGCAGGTAGGACAACATGCGGTCGGACTGGGTCATCTTCACTCGGTCAATACCGCGGCCGATGGCCCAGGCAAAATTGCCAAAACTGTGCATCACACCCTTGGGCTGGCCGGTGGTGCCCGAGGTGTAGATCAGGGTGGCCAGTTCGTCGGCATCACGCACGACCTCGCCCTTCAGGGGCTCATTGCGGGCAATGATGGCGTTCCAGCCCTCGAAACATTTGATTGCATCTGGTGGTGATAGCGGATAGCTGATGCAGGGCAAGTCTTCAGGTACACCAGGCTTCATGCCCTCCCAGTCATCGAGCTTGCCGACAAAACAAGCCCGTGCCTCGCTGTGGGCCAAAATCTGCCGCACCGTGCCATGCGCCAGCGTCGGGTACAAGGGAACTGACACATAGCCCGCCATCCAGATGGCCAGGTCACTCATCAGCCACCAGGCACAGTTCTTGGACAAAATGGCCACTTTCGAGCCTGGCGCCCAACCCTGGGCTTTAAGGTGCGTCGCCATGCGCCGCACCTCATCGCCCACCTGCGCCCAGGAGAGGTCCCGGGTCACACCACCGCCCATGGGCTGGGTCAGTGCGATCCGGTCGGGCGCCGTTTTTTCCCAGAAATACAGGCGCTGCAAAGCCAATTGGTCAGGGGTCACAGGATTCATTCAACTTGCCTCCATGAATCATGAAAGTCATGTCCGCAGTGAGACTGGAAAATCAGTATATGAAGAGAACGAAGTCCTGTGAACCCCGCAGGCCGGGCCTGATGCGGAAAATTATCAATTAATCAAACCTGGCATGCGTTTTATCAAGCAGCCCGTCCTTTGCCTGACCGATGGAAGAAGGTCAGGCTGTTTCAGGCCCGCAGATTGTTCTCAAAGAAGGCCAATGTGCGCGCCCAGGCCAGCTTGGCGCTGGCAGCGTCAAAGCGCGGTGTGGTGTCGTTGTTAAAACCATGCTGGGTGCCAGCATAGACGTGCGCCGTGTAAGCCACCCCGGCCGCTTTAAGCGCTGCCTCATAGGCAGGCCAGGCCGCGTTGATGCGCTCATCGACCCCGGCAAAATGGATCAGCAGCGGGGCCTTGACCTTGGCAGCATCTTCTGCGGGCGGATGGTTGCCATAGAAGGGCACAGCAGCGCCAAGTTCGGGCAAACGGGTGGCCAGCACATGCGCGATGCCACCGCCCCAGCAAAAGCCAACAACACCCAGTTTGCCGCTGCAGTCGGACCGGCCTTTCAGGTAGCGCGCGGCACTGACAAAGTCTTCCCGGGTCTTGGCTTGGTCAAGCTTGGCAAACAGCTGGCGCGCCTTGTCTTCATCGCCCGGATAGCCGCCCAGGGGCGTCAGCGCGTCAGGAGCGAAGGCCATGAAACCGTCCAGCGCCAGGCGCCGGGCGATGTCTTCGATGTGCGGATTCAGGCCCCGGTTTTCATGCGCCACCAAAATGGCGGGCAAAGGGCCGCTGGTGCCGGCCAGGCGGACCAGATAACCGTTGACAGTACCATGACCGTCAGGTGAAACGAAGGCGAGACGCTCGGTCTTGAGCCGCGGGTCATCCGGACCCACTTGCTGCGCCTGCGCGAAATTGGGGCTCAGCGCGGCAAGCAACATGCTGGCGCTCATGCCGGCCACGGCAAATTTTTGAGCACCTGCCAAAAAGCCGCGGCGGTCGATGGTGCCATGCACGTAGGCATCGAAAAGAATCAGCAATTCCTGGTCAAAGTCATGTGCGGTCAGTCTTGTCATGAGGAGCACTCCTAAAAAATATCATGTTAATGACTGACAAGAAATTTTGCTTGCGGCTCATAATCCCCGAATACCCGCAATGACATCCGTTTTGACACCCGTAACGTGACTTGTCTTGTGGTAAGAACAAAAAGCCAGGGAGAATCTCATGCACTTGCGCCGCCTTAGGGTCACGACCCTCTTGTTGCTGTCGTCTTGCGCTGCTGCGGCTTTGGCAGCGGAGGACTTTCGCGTCCGCTACAACGTGGCCGGCACCCTCGGCGGTGAAATTTTCGCCACGCAAGACACCTCAGGCTGGATCGGCGCGGTGGCCTATACCTACATTGATGGCAGGAAGCTGACCGGTGCCGACGGGCGTGAGCTCAGCATCACCACGCCGGCGGGCACCTTGGCCTTGCCAGCACCGACACCCGCAGCCCTCTACCCGGCTTATGACGCCAAACCGGTTGCGCTGCAAACCAGTGGGCATGCCTCCGTGGCGGTGCTGGCGCTGGGCTACATCACCGAGGAACTTTACGGCGGCGGCCAGATCATCTTCGGAGCGCTGTTGCCCATTGCGCAAAACGCATCGAACGTGATGGCCATCGCGGCCTCGCCCACGCTGCGTTGGGCTCAACCGGCACAGCCGGACGACACAACAAAGACACTCGTTCAAAGCGGCTTTGATGCTGGCTACCAGGACGGCCTGTCGGCGCAGACTGCAGCAGAAAGCGGGCAAACGACGGGCATCGGTGACATCGAGCTGGCTGCAGCATGGATGATCAGGCATGGCCCTTGGAAATTTCGGGCCGGCGCCGCCCTGGTCCTGCCCACCGGAAGCTACAGCGCGACGTCCAGGCCCAATATCGGATTCGGGAACTTCCATACCCTGAGGCCCGAATTGCAGGCCACTTACCTGCCATCGGCAAAGATCGCCCTCTCAGGCAAGCTGATCATCGGCTTCAACACCAGGAACAAAGACAAGCAGTTGAAAAGCGGCGATTGGTTCGGGCTGGAGGCCGCTGCCGCTTACATGACACCGATCGGACCGGTGGGACTGCATGGCGTGCACGTCAGGCAGTACCAGGACGACGAGAACAACCTGAGTTTCGGTAGCAGCCGCCTGGAGTTGACCGGGCTCGGGGTCTTCTTCACCACCAAAATGCCGGTCATGGATGCGATTGTCACGCTGCAGTACATGGTGACCACCAGCTCGCGCAATGCCCGGCATTCCAACTTCTCGCAGTTGCGAATCATCAAGCAATTCTGAAAACAGTTTGGACGCGTTCATCTTCTGCCAGACCTTGACCAGGTCGCGGTCGGCGCCCCGCATCTGACCGTCCATCAGTTGATTGCGCAGCATTTCATGAAGGTGGCGTGCTCACCCGCTCGTCTCGGGGCGCCGGGTCGGGATTGTCAAGGAACGGCATTCCACGGCATGTAGCGCGCCATGGAAGAATCCGACGCCCCAGCGTCTGTGCCGCTTCAGAACCTTACGGCAAAGCCTCATTTCATCCACCCCGCAGTTCATGTGGCCGGTAAGTCGATTTAACCGCAACGTGTCAACGGATCATCACTCAATTTTTATGACTAAACAAATTATTTTCGTCCCGGGGAAGAACCCGAAACACGAACCGGACCTGCATCGCTTGATGCTCTGGAGGACGCTGCATGAAGGCGTTCACCGCGTGGATAAGTCCGCTGGCTCACAACTGGATTTTCCCCGGCTTCACCTGATCGGGTGGAATTATCTTTTCTACAACCAGCATAGGGATGCGCGCATTGATGCGCCGTGGATCGAAGCTTTGATGGCACGCGACGGACCAACCCGGACTGAGATGCGCGAGGCCCATTCCTGGAACAAGCGAGTCAACCGGCTTGCCATGTCTTTCGGCGATGGTTTTACGCCCCTTGTAAAACTCCTGCCGAAGGAGGTCACCCGCACCGCCCATGAAATTGAACGCTACTTCAACAACACCGACCAGTTGGCTGACCAGATTCGGTTCATGCTGAAAGAACGCTTGCGCCCCCTGCTTCAGTCCCGTGACGAAGTCCTGTTGATCGGTCATAGCCTGGGCTCAGTAATTGCCTACGATGCCTTAATACGGTTACCTGATCAAGCTCGTTGTCGGACGACTTATCGCCCAATGGCAAAGGAATCCTGCACTGGTGGCGCCGGCGAGCAAAGTCTCGAAGCATTCGGCCATCTTTCGGCAAGGCAGCGTGCGCTCGGGGTGACGCGGGTTTTAAAGTTTGGCTTTGGCTGCTGCTGTGGATTGGGCCGCAGCAGGCGCTCTATTCGTCCTGTTACCTCGCACCCACGCAAATTGAGCCGACAGACAGCAAAAAGCCCGAACCGTTGCCAGTTGACCGGCTGCGAACCGGCGACCTGGACCATCGGGACAGCGACAGTTTCTTCTTTGTCACAGGCCGCATCAAGGAGTTGATCATCAAGGGTGGCGAGAACATTGCGCCCCGTGAGATCGGCGAGGTGTTATTGCGCCACTCAGACGTGCGCGACGCGACCGCGGTTGGCATGCCGGATCGCCATTACGGCCAGGACATCCTGACCTTCGTCGTGCTGCGTGACGGCCATGCCTGCGGCGAGGACGACCTGCGCTCCTTTTGTGAGAAACACCTCGGGCGCTTCAAGACGCCGCATCAAATCCTGTTCGAGGCGGATCCGCCGCGCGGCCTGTCCGGTTTCGGCTTCTCCGCCGTGTGCGTGGCCGGGCTGTCTTTGTTCGTGCCGCCGGCGCAAGTTGTGCCGCCGGTGTTCATCCTGGGGGTGTTGGCGAGCAGCAGCATGCTGGGCGGTGCGCTGCCGAATGTCGATTGGCGTTGGATCAGTTGGCTGATGTTGGGCAATCTCATCTGTATCCCGATTGGCGTTGCACTGCTGGCCGTGGTTCCGGAAATCCCATTGCGCCAGTTGATCGGCAGCCTGATGCTGGTCGCCGCGGCGCTGCGCGCGACAATGGTCATCCTTCTCTTGCTGGTCGATCTCTACGCCCTGGCCAGGGCCGGCATCGTGTCGGCCGGTGTCGCCGGTGGCTCAAACGGATGGGGAACTCAGGCGCATGAGCCGAGATATGGCATGGGTGTGACTCGCAAAAGCACGGCCTGTGGCCGATGTCTGAACGGGTCCAGTCGCCGGTGGGCCAGCCCACCACGCGCATGTTGGCTTGGGGTCCGGCACCGGCGCAACAGCCCCCCCCGCAGCCACCTGTTGACACGCTGATCAGCCCCGCTGCGGATCAATACAACAGCCACAGCGACAGGCTCGGCACGAAGCCGACGATGATCGAAATACCAATCATCGTGAAGACGAACGGAATCGCACACCGCGCGATCGACATGATCGGGGTACCCGTCAGACCCGACATCACGAACAGGTTCAGCCCCATCGGGGGCGTGATGAAGCCCAGCCCCAGCGAGGTGATCATGAAAACGCAAAAATGGATCTGGTCCATGCCGATTTCCTTGGCAACCGGGTACAGCAACGGCGCCAGGATCACGATGTTGGGCGTCGTTTCCATGAACATGCCGGCGATGATCAAGATCACCAGCATCACCAGCGTCAGCGCGATCGGGTTGTCGGTGACCGAGGTGAGGGTGCGCACGAAATCCTGTGGGACGTCGAGGACCGTCAGCGCCTGCGCGAAGAGCATCGCGACACCAATGATCGGCAGGATGACGCCGTTGACGCGGGCCGAGGTCTCCAGCATGGCCGGGAAGTCCTTGAGCACGATGGTGCGCTGGACGATGCCGATCAGCAAAGCCACTGCCACGGCTACTGCCGCTGATTCAGTCGGCGTGAAGATGCCGGAATAGATGCCACCCAAGATGATCAGCGGAATCGACAAGGCCCATTTGGCATCGTTCAGCGCGAGCAACCAGCGCGTGAGAGAAAAGCGCTGGGTCGAGTGCTCGTAACCGTTCATCCGGTTTACGACCACATTGGTAAGCACCACGCCGAAGAGGACCAGCAGGCCGGGAATCAACGCCGCGATAAACAGGCTGGACGACGAGATGCCCAGAACCAGGCCCATGATGATGTAGGCGATGGACGGCGGAATCAGCACGCCGGTGCAGGCGCCGCTGGCAACCAGTGCGCAGGCATAGGGCTTGGGGTAACCCAGCGCGACCAGGCGATCCATCGTGATGCGGCCGATGGCCGCGGCATCGGCGGCGTCCGAACCCGAGATGCAAGCGAAAAATCCGCAGCCGAGCACAGTCGAGGTGCCGAAGCCCGAGCGCAGGCTGCCGGTCGTGGCCTCGGCGAAATCAAGCAGCTTGTAGGCCAGGCCAGAGCGCACCATGACGTCGCCGGTCAGCACGAACAGCGGAATGGCGATAAGGGCGAAGGAATCCACCCCCTGAAAAAGCGCCTCGCCGAGCAAGGACAGCGGCAACGCGCCGGTTGTCAGGAGCAGCGCGATCGTGCCCAGGCCCAGCGCCACCCAGAACGGCACTGCGAGGAACAGCAGCGCCAATATAAAAATCAGACCCAGTGTGACTTGCATGACAGTAGGTCCCGATCAATCAAATAGCAAAGTGCCGGCAAAGGCGTCGCGCCCGGCTCGGATGTCCTGGATGTCGCGCCAGCCGGACTGCAACACACGCAACGTCAACAACGAAAACCCGATCGGCACCGCGGCCTCGAACCACACCTGGCTGATGCGCAGCGCCGGCGCCAGTGAGTCGAACTGGATCTGCGTCGCAATCGTCTCGAGCGACCAGAACAAGGCGAAACCGGCAAACACCAGCGTGCACAACTCGCCAAACAGGTACAAGTAGCCGTGCAGCCGCCGGGGCAGTATGTGGAGCATCACGTCGAACCGGATGTGCGCGCGTGTCTTGACCCCGTAGGACGCGCCCACCCAGCCCAGATAGATGAACGCGAAGCGTGCCGCCTCCTCCCCCCACAAGGAAGAAAAGTTGAGCACGAAGCGACGAAACACCTCGATCACGATGACAAAAACAATAAAGCAGTAGAACACCAGCATCAGGTAGCGTTCGCCGTTGGCATCGATGTGTCGCAGCATGGGGCGCATGGGTAAGACTCCAAAAATAAGAGGGGCATGGCAGCCGCCCCTGTGTGCGGGATACCTCGCGTCAGCCGGCCACGGTGATTGGGCCCTTGGTGTTGGCCGCCGCCTTGAGCTTGTCGAACAAGTCGATTGAGCCTGCCAGTTCCTTCTTGATGTCATTCCACTCCGCGCGCTGCTCGCCGCAGGCGTCGACCCATTTCTGGTGCTCTGCCGCCGTTGGCGTATAGAACTTGCAGCCGGCCTTGCCCAATGCGTCCATGGAGTTTTTGCGCGCCACCAGAATCTGCGCGAAGCTTTCCGCCTGGGTCTTGGCACTGGCATCGTCGAACACCGTCTGCATGCCCTTTGGCAGGCTTTCGAACCACTTGTAATTCGCGGCGAACATCTGAGCATCGGGTACCGACTCGACCATGGTGATCGCCTCGAGAATGTCGATGAAACCAAAGGTGTATAGCGCTCCCACCGCCGGGTCGAGCCCGTCGGCCACACCCTGCTTCAGCGCGCTGGGGGTCTCACCCCAGGCCACGACCGTCGGGTTGGCGCCTGCGAGGCGATAGAACTGTTGCAGCAGTTTCGAGCCCGGAACCCGCATCTTCATGCCGCGCATGTCCTCTGGCGTCTTGACAATCTTGCCGAAGCCCTTGCGCACCGCGACCGTCCGCGGGTCGACCGTAAAATAGAACATTGGCTTGTAGCCCTTGTCGGTTACCTTGGGTGTGATCTCGTTGTTCCACGCGGCCGAAGTGACCAGGTTGGCGAACTTCTGATTTTCTCCGCACCAGAACGGAATGTTGATCAGGTCGACGACCGGTGTGAACGGCGAGAAGTTCGACAGCGACACCGATCCGCCCTGGATAGTGCCCGATTGCACCTTCTGCGCCAACGCACCGCCCACGCCCAACTGGCCGGACGGGTGCAGCTTCACATAGACTTCCCCTTTGCTCATTGTCTCCAGGTTATCCTTAAACTGTGTCTGCATGATCGGGTAGGTGTGAAACGCGTCTGCCTTGTATTCGGTGCCGAAGAGCATCGTGTGTTTGGCCGCCTTTGCTTTTGCGGCCTCGTCGCCGGCGGCATGCGCGACCTCCGGGTTCGACCACAGGAAGCCGCCGGTGGCCGCCAGCACCGCCGTGGTGAAGCCATATCGTTTGGTGACCTCGAAGAATCGGCGACGCTCGGCCGACTGCAGCGTGTCGTTTTGTTTGTGGTTTGTCATGGATGTCTCCTTCATGGTGGTTGGTGGAAATTGCCTCTGCACGGATCAGGGTTGTTTTTCGGCGGCCAGGATGCCCACGACGAAAAACGCCATCGCGACGAGCACCAGCAGGAACTCGCCGACATCGTTGAGACGCCATAGCGCGATACCCTGTTTTGTGAACAGCATGCGCGATACGACGTTGAGCATGAAGAGGCCGGTGGATACCCCCGCCAGCACCAGCCAGATACGGCCGCGAGACTGGTCGGAGGGCATGCGGGGTGGCGGCTTGAGTTTGTTCATTGGTGCTTTCATGGATGTCAGTGTGTGGGTTCGAGGACAACCTTGGCCGAGGCCGTCCGCCCCTGGTGCAGGTCGTCGAACGCCTGGGCCCCATCGGCCAGGCTGCGCCGCTCGACCCACGACAGGTCGCCAAATGCGCCGCGCGCCAGCGCCGCCACGGTGGCGCGCAGATCTGCCATGCTGTAGGTATAGGTGCCCAGCAACGTGATCTCGGCCAGGGTCAGTTTGCGCATGTCGATCTCGCTGGCCCAGTCCTGCAGGCCGATATGCATGACCACCCCGCCAGGCGCCACCGCGGCGATCGCGGACTGCCGGGTAACGACGCTGCCAACAGCATCGATGACGAATTCGAACTCACCTTCGGGCACCGCGTGCTCGCGCGGATCAAACGGGACACACGACGCATGGCGCTCAAGCGAGGCGCGGCGCAAGGCGTTGACCTCGGCCACCTGCAATTGCGCCACGCCGTAGTTTTTCAGCAGCAGCGCCGACAACATGCCGATCGCGCCGCCGCCGATCACCAGCACCCTGCATTCAGGCAGGGGTCGCGCCAAGGCACGCATCGACAGGTTGATGGCATGCAGCGCGGTTGCCGCCGGTTCAGTCAATGCGCCGGCCACCGTGTCCAGGGTATCGGGTAGTGCGATCAAGCACTGCCCGGGAATGCTCATCTGCTGCGCGAAAGCGCCGGGGCGGCTCATTCCCACCATCGTCCGGTTGACGCACAGGTTGTCGCGGCCCTGCAGGCAGTAGTCGCAGCGCCCGCAAGTGATCAGCGGGTTGCCCGTCACGCGTTGCCCGACGTGCCACAGGGGGGTGGCCGATTGCAGCACCGTGGCCGCAAATTCATGGCCAAGAACCAGGCCGGGTTTGCGACGCGGGTCGTGTCCGTGATAGGCGTGCATGTCGGAGCCACAAATCCCTGCGGCCTCGATGCGCAGCAACACCTCACCGTCGGCCATTGTCGGTTCGGCACGTTCCTGCAACTGAACTTCGTTGGGTTGGGTGTAGACGAGTGATTGCATGGCAGGGTCCGGATCAGGTGTTCACAACGCGGTATAACCGCCATCGACCATCAGGCACTGGCCGGTGATGTAGCCGCTGGCCGCACTGGCCAGGAAGATGGTGGCGCCGTGCAGGTCGTCTAGACGCCCATTTCGGCCAATAGCGGTCTTCGCGGCATGCATGGCCGCCAGGGCAGGGTCGGCGAACACCGGCGCTGTCAGGCTGGTCGGAAAAAAGCCGGGGCCGATGGCATTGCAGGTGATGCCGCGTGACGACCATTCCTGGGCGATCGCGCGGGTCAGTTGCACCACGCCGGCCTTGCCGGCCCCATAAGGCGCGCTATTGGCAAACGCGCGGCTGGATTGCAGCGACGCGATGTTGATGATTCGGCCAAAACCACGCTGGGCCATGCCGGGCGCAAGCGCTTGCGTCAGGAAAAAGGGGGCTCCCAAGTGCAAGGCGATCTGCAGTTCCCAGGTGCCGGGAGACACCTCGCAGAAAGGCTGGCGCAGGTTCACGCCAGCAGCGTTGACGAGTATGTCGGCGTCTGATCGCTCTGCGATCGCCGCGCCGATCGCGGGCAAGTCGTGGCTGCAGCCGAGATCGGCGACCAACGTGTCGCAGGCAATGCCCTGCGCCCGCAGCCGGTCTGCCGCAGCGGCGAGTTCCAAGGCACGCCGCGCGACCAGCAGCAGAGCCGCGCCGGCCCGCCCCAGTGCCGTGGCCATGGCCTCGCCGATGCCGGCGTTGCCGCCGGTGATGACTGCGCGCCGGCCGGCCAGTGAAAAGGCCTCGAGTGCGATCGGCAATGTCATTGGGGTCGGTTCCATCGGCTCTGCGCGTTCACACCGTGACGGGCTCGCCGAGGTCGAATCTCCCGTCCGGAAAATACTTCGCCAGCCGATCGTCCGCCGTGCGCGCATGCGCCTCCATACCCTCGAGTCGGCTGATGCGCGCCGACACCAGGCCGATGTCGCGGCTGGCCTCGCGGGTCATCCGTTGCCAGGTCAGCACCTTCATGAACTTGTGCACCGACAGCCCGCCCGAATAACGTGCAGCACCCTTGGTCGGCAACACATGGTTGGGCCCGGAAGCCTTGTCGCCATAAGCGACGGTGGTTTCCTCGCCGAGGAACAACGAGCCGTAGCAGGTCAGGTTCTCCAGCCACCAGTCGAGCTCTTGCGCATGAACCTCCAGGTGCTCGCTGGCGTATCGGTCGGATATTTCAATGACCTCCTCGCGACTGTCGCACAACAGGACCTCGCCATAGTCCCGCCATGCGGCGCCTGCGGCATCGCGCGCAGTGGCCGGCAGTTTCTCGATGAGCATTGGCACCAGCCGCATCACTTCTTGCGCCATTGCGCGGTCGGTCGTGAACAGCCAGGCAGGCGATTCATGGCCGTGTTCGGCCTGGCCCACAAGGTCGCTGGCGACCATGGCAGGGTCCGCGCTGGCATCGGCGATAACACCCACCTCCGACGGCCCTGCGAACACGTCGATGCCGACCTTGCCAAACAGCGTGCGCTTGGCCTCCGCCACGAACTTGTTGCCCGGCCCCACCACCACGTCGGCAGGCTTGCCGGTGAACAACCCATAGGCCAGGGCGGCGATTGCCTGCACCCCGCCCAGCGTCATGATGACGTCGGCTCCCGCCGCCTGAAACGCGTACAGAACGTAGGGGTGCATGCCGCCGCCGCGGAACGGGCTGGAGCAGGCAATGATGGTCTTGACGCCAGCGGCCTTGGCAGTGGCCACGGTCATGTAGGCCGAAGCAATATGGGCGTAGCGGCCCGCCGGCGCGTAACACCCGACCACATTGACCGGAATCACCTTCTGGCCGGCGGTGACCCCAGGGTGCAGTTCAGTCGAGAAGTTGAGCGCGCTCTTTTTCTGCGCCAGCGCAAAGTCGTAGACCTGCTTCGATGCGAACTCGATGTCGCGCTTGACGCTGTCGGGAATATCCCTCGTGGCTTGCGCAATGGCCCGCGGCGTCATGATGATGTCGCCGTCCCACTTGTCGAGCTTTTGCGCATAGGCCCGCACGGCGGCCTCGCCGTTCTTCCCGATCTCGGCCAGCATGTCGGTGACAACTTTCTGGGCAGTTGCGGTTTCTGTTTCGGCTGTCTTGCTGGCTTTCTTCAGGTAATGAACGGGCATGGGTCTGGTCCTTTGCTGGTGTGCGGCGAGAGGCGATTAGCGAAGGCACGCGCCACACCGCAGGGCTGAACGCTTGCCCCCACCCATCGGTGCGGAGGCGATACCCGCATTTTTCCTTTGCTTTGTAATCGATTTCATTTGTTCGATTATTAGATTCGAAATCGACGCAGTCAAGTCTTTCTTGTTGGTAGTTTCCCTTACGTTTTGATCGATCAACGCGTTAAATATCCGTGAGAAAGCGTTTACATTCAGAGGCATGCAGATCAAAGAGCCAGGCCAGCCGACCATTGAAGACGTCGCGCACGAAGCGGGCGTGTCAACCGCAACCGTGTCACGGGTCCTCAACCGTCCGGAGTCGGTTCGCGAGGGCTTGCGATTGCGGGTGCTGGAAGCGGTCGGCCTGCTGGGTTATGTGCCGCATGCCGGAGCACGGGCACTGAAGTTGCAGCGCAGTGGAACCGTCGGCGCAATTTTTCCGACCATCGACAATGCAATATTCGCCCAGGCCATCGACGCGTTGCAGCAGCGCCTGGCTGACGGTGGGCTGCAGTTGCTGATAGCCACCAGCGGCTACGACGTCGACACCGAAGCCCGCCAAGCGATGAACCTCGTCACCCGCGGCGCCGACGCGCTGGTCCTGTGCGGCGCGGGTCAGAGCCCGAGGTTGCTCCAGTTCCTGGCCCAGCGCGAAATGCCTACCGTGCACGCAATGATCTACCCGCCGCCGGAGGGGCGTGTCTGTGTCGGCATCGACAATGCCAAGGCCATCGGCAAGGCGGTGCGTTACCTGCTCGACCTCGGGCATCGGCGTATTGCGATGCTGGCTGGCGTCACCCGCGACAACGACCGCTCAACAGCAAGGGTCGCGGGTGCGCGAGACGCATTGCTGCATGCCGGCATCAAATTTTCGCCCGGTTACCTGGTGGAACGCAAATACGCCCTTGAAGATGCGCGCGATGGATTTCGCGCGCTGATGGCGAACCGCCCAGCCCCGACAGCCATCCTTTGCGGCAACGATGTGCTCGCGTTCGGCGCCATGCTCGAGGCCGCCACCATGGGTATCGCCGTGCCACAGTCACTGTCGGTCGTTGGTTTCGACGACCTCGAAATGGCGCGTCATTTCCGGCCCGCGCTGACCACGCTGCATGTCCCCACGGACCGCCTGTGGCAGACGGTGGCCGACCGCATCATCAGCTGGCTAGAGAAGGCGCCGGTGCGAGATGCGACCGAGTTCGACGTGGAATTGGTGGTACGGGGCTCGACAGGACCGGCACCGGGCGAATGATCTTGCCCCGTTGTCAGGGCATCTTGATGCCGCCCATTATGCGGCTTGTCCGTCTTGCGGCTCGGCCTCTGCCCGGCGCTGCTTGGGCTTCCTCGGACTGACATAGACACACGTTGCGTCCCATTTATTTGGATCGAAGAAATTGATCCCCTTCATGACTTGATCCATGGACTTGCATCGCGCGGCAGACTTTCTGCCATGCATGAGGGCGTTTCACCGACCGGTTGAATGTGCACGGCATCCAGCCGCGCTGACCAGGACGCGTGCCCCTTTGATTTGCCGCCGACCGGCGCAATGCGAGGTCGAAGGCAGTGGTAACCCAGACTGCCCAAACCGTTGCCGGTCCGGGCCTTCACTTTGCAGGGTGCTGACGTCGCTTACTTCTTTCCCGGCGGCAAGTCCGTACAAGACCCGTGCGCCACCTCCGCCGCCATGCCGATGGATTCCCCGAGCGTGGGATGCGGGTGGATGGTCTTGCCGATGTCGATGGCGTCAGCGCCCATCTCGATCGCCAGTGCCACCTCGCCGATCATGTCGCCGGCGTGGGTGCCGACCATGCCGCCGCCCAGGATCTTGCCGTGGCCATGGGCCTCAGGAGAGTCGTCAAACAGCAGCTTGGTGACCCCTTCGTCACGGCCATTGGCAATAGCCCGGCCGGATGCAGTCCAGGGGAACAGACCCTTCTTGACCTTGATGCCTTGCGCCTTGGCCTGGTCTTCAGTGAGGCCCACCCAGGCCACTTCGGGGTCGGTGTAGGCCACGCTAGGAATCACGCGGGCGTTGAAGGCGGCTGCGGCCAGTTCCTTGTTGCCTTGTAATTCACCGGCAATGACTTCAGCCGCCACATGCGCCTCATGCACCGCCTTGTGCGCCAGCATGGGCTGGCCGACGATGTCACCAATGGCAAAGATGTGCGGCACATTGGTGCGCATCTGGATGTCGACGTTGATGAAGCCACGGTCCGTCACAGCGACGCCGGCCTTGTCGGCGGCGATCTTCTTGCCGTTGGGCGTGCGGCCGACCGCCTGCAACACCAGGTCATACACCTGCGGAGCTGGGGCGGTTCCGCCCTCCTCTGCTGGTGCAAACGTCACCTCAATACCCTCGGGCAAAGCGCGAGCGCCAACCGTCTTGGTCTTGAGCATGATGTTGTCAAAGCGCGGCGCGTTCATTTTTTGCCAGATCTTGACGAGGTCGCGGTCAGCGCCCTGCATCAGGCCGTCCATCATTTCGACCACGTCCAGGCGCGCACCCAGCGTGCTGTACACCGTGCCCATTTCCAGGCCGATGATGCCGCCGCCCAGAATCAGCATGCGCTTGGGGACTTCCTTGAGCGCCAGTGCACCGGTGGAGTCAACCACACGCGGGTCATTGGGCATGAAGGGCAGGCGCACGGCCTGGCTGCCCGCGGCGATGATGCATTTCTTGAAAGCAATGGTTTGGGTCTTGCCGGTTTTTTCCTGCGAGGTGCCCGTGGTTTCTTCGACCTGCACATGGTTGGCGCCGACAAAGGCACCGTAGCCGCGCACCACCGTCACCTTGCGCATCTTGGCCATGGCGGCCAGACCACCGGTCAGCTTGCCGATGACTTTTTCCTTGTGGCCACGCAGGGTGTCGACATTAACCACCGGTTTGCCAAAGTCCACACCCAGTGCGCTGAGGTGACTGACCTCGTCCATGACCGCGGCCACATGCAGCAGCGCCTTGCTCGGAATACAACCCACGTTCAGGCAAACACCACCGAGTTGGGCGTAACGCTCCACCAGCACGACCTTGAGCCCAAGGTCGGCAGCGCGGAACGCCGCCGAATAACCGCCGGGGCCAGCGCCCAGCACCAGCAGGTCGCAGTCCAGGTCGGCACTGCCGGCAAAGCTGGCAGCCGTGGGGGCATTCGCGGGAGCGGCAACGGACGCAACGGTTTGGGGTGCGGCAGGCACAGCAGGAGCCGATGCAGCTGGGCTTGCCGGGGCGGTGACCGCGTCGGCAGAGTCCAGCACCAGCAACAGCGAGCCTTTGCTCACCTTGTCGCCCAAGGCGATCTTGAGTTCCTTGACCACGCCAGCGTGGCTGCAGGGGATTTCCATGGACGCCTTGTCAGACTCCACGGTGATCAGGCTTTGCTCGGCCTTGACGCTGTCGCCTGGCTTGACCAGCAGTTCGATGACGGTGACTTCGGCAAAGTCGCCAATGTCGGGGACCTGGATGTCGATGAGTGCCATGTTTATTCCAATCTTTAGTTTTCCTACAAAGGCAATCTTTGCCAATGTCATTGCGGGCCTGACCCGCAATCCATGCTTTTTGACTGCATGGATCCCGGATCAAGTCCGGGATGACAAGCAAATCACCAGGAGTTTTTGCGGTTTACAGCAGCACGCGGCGGAAATCGCCGAGGATCTGACCCAGGTAGACGTTGAAGCGAGCCGCAGCGGCGCCATCAATCACGCGGTGATCCCAGGTGAGCGACAGCGGCAGCATCAGGCGCGGCTGGAAGGCCTTGCCGTCCCACACCGGCTCGATGGTCGAGCGGCAGACACCCAGAATAGCGACCTCGGGCGCATTGATGATGGGCGTGAAATAGCGCCCACCAATACCACCCAGACTGCTGATGGTGAAGCTGGCGCCCGACATTTCGGCCGGACTCAGTTTGCCGTCGCGCGCCTTCTTGGCCAAGTCGCCCATCTCGGTGCTGATCTGGAAGATACCCTTCTTGTCGGCGTCCTTGATCACCGGCACCATCAAGCCGTTGGGCGTGTCGGCGGCAAAACCAATGTGAAAATACTGCTTGTAGATCAGCGCGTCGCCGTCGAGCGAACTGTTGAATTCGGGGTATTTCTTGAGCGCGGCCACGCAGGCCTTGATCAGGAAAGCGAGCATGGTGACCTTGACACCCGACTTCTCGTTTTCCTTGTTGGTGGAAACGCGGAACGCCTCCAGGTCGGTGATGTCGCAGTCGTCATGGTTGGTGACAGCCGGAATCATGATCGCGTTGCGAAGCAGGTTGGCGCCGCTGATCTTCTTGATACGTGACATTTCCTTGCGCTCGACGGGTCCGAACTTGGTGAAGTCGACCTTGGGCCAGGGGATCAGGCCGAGTTCGGAGCCACCGCCGCCAGCCGCCGGTTTGGCTGCCTGCTGGGCCGAGATGGCCAGGGTCTGCACAGCACCGCTCATGACCGAGCGCGTGAAAGACTGCACGTCGGCGTCGGTGATTCGGCCCTTGAGGCCGCTGCCCTTGACTTCTGCCAGAGGCACACCCAACTCGCGGGCAAACTTGCGCACCGAGGGTGACGCATGGGGCAGGCCCAGCGCCGGCGTCGCGGTGGGCACATGGGCCGGTGTGGCGACTGCGACTGCAACCGCAGCTTGTGCAGGCTCGGCAGCAGCCGACACCACTGGGGCAGAAGCAGGCGCTGCGGCAACAGGCGCTACCGCAACGGTGCCTTCCAGAATCGCCAGCAGATCACCAATGTTGACCTTGTCACCGAGCTTGACCTTGAGTTCCTTGACGACACCGGCAGCGCTCGACGGGATTTCCATTGAGGCCTTGTCCGACTCGACGGTGATCAGGCTTTGCTCGACCTTGACGACATCACCCGGCTTGACCATGATCTCGATCACGGTCACATCCTTGAAATCGCCGATGTCCGGCACGCGCACTTCAACCGGGCCACTTGCAACAGCAGGCACTGCTGCCGCAGCGGGTGCCGGCGCTGCTGCAGCCGGTGCCGCTGGCGCTGCCACTGTTGGCACGGCCGCTTCACCAGCCACTTCAAGCATGAGCACCAGTGAGCCTGTTTTCACCTTGTCGCCCAAAGCCACCTTGAGTTCCTTGACCACGCCGGCGTGGCTTGACGGGATCTCCATCGAGGCCTTGTCCGACTCGACGGTGATCAGGCTTTGCTCGGCTTTGACACTGTCGCCGGGTTTGACCATCAACTCAATGACCGTTACCTCGTCAAAATCCCCAATGTCCGGTACTGTTATTTCTAGGATTGCCATGTTGTTCTTCCTCTTATGCGTAGAGCGGATTGACCTTGTCGGTGTTGATGCCGTACTTGGCAATGGCTTCGGCCACTTTGGCGACCGGCACCTTGCCGTCTTCGCTGAGGGCCTTGAGGGCAGCGACCACAATGTAGTGGCGGTTGATCTCGAAGTGTTCGCGCAGTTTGGATCGGAAGTCGCTGCGACCAAAACCGTCGGTGCCCAGCATCTTGTAGGTGCGGCCCTTCGGAATGAAGGAGC
>JAIPCZ010000036.1 GCA_021737975.1 Polaromonas sp.
CAGGCGGCGCGCTCCTGCGGCGGCGTCACTTGCCAGATTTGCGCCGCGCTGGCAGCGCGTCTGGCCGCCAGCTCGACCTCGCTGGCGCTGGCCGGGCGCACCCGACCCACCTGGTCGCGCAGGTCGGCCGGGTTCAGCACGGCCTGCCAGCCGTCGGCCGCAGCATTTGCCACGGTTGCTGGCGCCAGGTCTGCCACGGTGGCCGCCGCCGCGTAGCTGATCTGTGTGCTGCGCAGCAAGCCCGCCGCCAGAGACGCCAGCTGCTGCTCATTGGCCAGGTTCAGGCCCGACGAGTTCAGGCGCGACTGGGCGCCCAGCTCGGCAAACATCTGGCGTGGCAGGGTGATTTTGGGATGCGGCGCACCCAGCTGGCCGCATTCCAGCTCGATGGCTTGCGCCTCCTGCACCGGGTCGGCCACCAGATCACTCACCTTGACCCTGGGGTCGCCAATACGATTCACAAAAGAGGAGTTGGAGCCGTTTTCCAGCAGCCGCCGGACCAGGTAGGCCAGCAGGGTTTCATGGGTGCCCACCGGCGCGTAAATGCGGCACGGGCGGCCCAGCTTGCCCTCGGCCACGGTGCCGGTCACCTGTTCGTAAAGCGGCTCGCCCATGCCGTGCAGGCACTGGAACTCGTACTGGCCGGCGTAATAGTTTTGGCCGGCCATCTGATAGATGGACGCCACAGTTTGCGCGTTGTGGGTGGCAAATTGCGGATACACCGCATCCGGCACGGCCAGCAGCTTGCGCGCGCAGGCCAGGTAAGCCACGTCGGTATGGACCTTGCGTGTGTATACCGGGTAACCATCCAGGCCGTCGAGCTGGGCGCGTTTGATTTCGGCGTCCCAATAGGCGCCCTTGACCAGCCGGATCATCAGGCGGTGGCCGCTGCGCCGGGCCAGGTCGATCACATGGTCGATCACAAAGGGACAACGCTTCAGGTAGGCCTGAACCACAAACCCGATGCCGTTCCAGCCCTTCAGGCGGGGGTCAAAACACAGGCTCTCGAGCAGGTCCAAGGAGAGCTCCAGCCGGTCGGACTCCTCGGCGTCGATGTTGATGGCAATGTCGTACTGGTGCGCCAGCAGGGCCAGTTTGGTCAGGCGCGGCAGCAGTTCTGCCATGACGCGGTCACGCTGGGCGCGGCTGTAGCGCGTGTGCAGGGCCGAGAGCTTGACCGAGATGCCCGGGCCTTCGAAGATGCCCCGGCCGTTGGAGGCCATGCCAATGGCCCGGATCGACTGCTCATAAGACGCCACGTAGCGCTCGGCGTCATCCTCGGTGGTGGCGGCCTCGCCCAGCATGTCGTAGGAATAACGAAAGCCCTTTTTCTCGAGGCCGCGGCTGTTGGCCAGGGCTTCGGATATGGTTTGCCCGGTGACAAACTGCTCGCCCATGAGCTTCATGGCGCGGTGCACACCCTGGCGGATCAGCGGCTCGCCGCCCTTGCCGATCAGGCGGGTCAGGGCGCTGGCCATGCTTTTTTCGCTCGCGGTGGCCGTGAGTTTGCCGGTGAGCATGAGGCCCCAGACGGCGGCGTTGACGAACATCGAGGGCGAGTTGCCCAGGTGCGAGTGCCAGTCGCCGTGGCTGATCTTGTCGCGAATCAGCGCGTCGCGGGTCGCGTTGTCCGGGATGCGCAGCAGCGCCTCGGCCATACACATCAGCGCCACGCCTTCCTGGCTGGACAGCGAGAACTCCTGCACCAGCGCTTCCACGCCGCCACTGTCCTTGTTGGCGCGCAAGCCTTCCACCAGCCGGGTGCCCACGGTTTCGATGGCCGCGCGTTGCGCCGGATCGGTCACATGGGCCAGTTGCACCAGCAGCGGCAGGCATTCAGGCTCGGGGCGGTGCCAGGCGGCGGTGATGGCGGCGCGCATGTCGGTCTGCGGCAGCACGTTTTGCGCCCAGTCAAGAAAGGGCTGCGGCGCCGACGCCGTCACCGTTGTGCTCAGCTCGTCGGCTTCATCCGGCTCAGGGGTTTCGGCAGTCTGGGTGAAACCTGCAACCGCAAGCGGCGGCGACTGGCCCCGCTCGACACTTTCCACGTACTGCATGACCGCCTGTTTGATGAGCCAGTGCGGGGTTTTTCCCTGCGCGCTGGCGGCCTCCTTGATACGTGTCCGTAGGGATTCATCGACCTTGATGCCAAGCGTGACTGTAGCCATGGGTGCAACTCTTTATAAGATGGGTTGCACCAATTGTATTAAGAGTACAACCCAATTAAATCAGGGATAACCCTTGGGTTGCACCTCTGACCCCGGGCAGCCATCGGCCCGAAGGCGGGCCTCCCACAAAGCCGGGTCCCCCCTGTGGGAGCAGCACCCTGTGGGAGCGGCGCCCTCGCCGCGATTGAACCCTCAAGCCTTCACGCAATCGGCGAAGTAATGAACCTGGCCGTCAGCCCCCACCTCTTCGACCAGGCCGTGGATGTCGGTCTCGAAGCCGGGGCACTGGCGGTTGAACTCGCGGGAAAACTTGAGGTAGTCCACGATCTTCTTGTTGAACACCTCGCCAGGAATCAGCAGCGGAATGCCGGGTGGGTAAGGTGTCACCAGGCCCACGGTGATGCGACCTTCAAGCCGGTCGATCTCCACACGCTCGGTCTTGCGCAGCGCAATGTGGGCGTAGGCGTCGCTGGGCTTCATCGCCGGGGTCAGGTCGCTCAGGTACATGTCGGTGGTCAGGCGCGCAATGTCGTACTTGGCATACAGCTGGTGGATGTGCTGGCACAGGTCGGCCAGGCCCATGTCTTCATATTTGGGGTACTTCTGGCAAAACTCCGGCAGGATGCGCCACATGGCCTGGTTCTTGGCGTAGTCGTCCTTGAACTGCTGCAAGGCGGTCAGCATGCTGTTCCAGCGGCCCTTGGTGATGCCGATGGTGAACATGATGAAGAAGCTGTACAGGCCGGTCTTCTCAACCACCACGCCGTGCTCGGCCAGGAACTTGGTCACGATGCTGGCCGGAATGCCGGTCTTGGCAAACTTGCCGTTCAGGTCCATGCCGGGCGTGACCACGGTGGACTTGATCGGGTCGAGCATGTTGAAGCCGGTGGCCATCTTGCCAAAGCCGTGCCAGTTCACGCCGGCCTTGATGGTGCGCGACTCGCCCTTGATGATCCAGTCGTCGGCGCGGCCAATGCCCTCCTCCACCAGTTTGTCCGGCCCCCAGACCTTGAACCACCAGTCACTGCCGTAATCCTCGTCGATCTGGCGCATGGCGCGGCGGAAGTCGAGCGCCTCGGCGATGCTTTCTTCCACCAGCGCGGTGCCGCCGGGCGGCTCCATCATGGCCGCGGCCACGTCGCAACTGGCGATGATGCTGTACTGCGGGCTGGTGCTGGTGTGCATCAGGTAGGCCTCGTTGAACAGGTGCTTGTCAAGCTTGACGGTTTGCGAGTCCTGCACCAGCACATGGCTCGCCTGGCTGATGCCGGCCAGCAGCTTGTGAATCGACTGGGTCGCGTAGACCATGGCCTTTTTCGGCCGCGCCCGGTTCTTGCCCATGGCGTGGTAGGTGCCGTAGAACGGGTGAAACGCCGCGTGCGGCAGCCAGGCCTCGTCAAAGTGGATGTTTTCCACATAGCCGTCGAGCATGTTCTTCACGGTTTCGGTGTTGTACAGCACACCGTCGTAGGTCGACTGCGTCAAGGTCAGCACGCGCGGCCTGATCTGGTTCACGTCGGCGTCGGGCAAATGCTCCTTGATCAGCGGGTTGGCCCTGATCTTGGCCTTGATGGTGGCGGGCTCGAACTCGCTCTTGGGGATCGGGCCGATGATGCCGAAGTGGTTGCGCGTGGGCTTCAGGAACACCGGAATCGCGCCAGTCATGATGATCGCGTGCAGGATCGACTTGTGGCAATTGCGGTCCACCACCACCACGTCGTTCGGCGCCACGGTGTGGTGCCAGACCATCTTGTTGCTGGTGCTGGTGCCATTGGTGACAAAAAAGCAATGGTCCGCGTTGAAAATACGCGCCGCATTACGCTCGCTTTTGCCGATGGCACCATCGTGATCGAGCAATTGGCCCAGTTCCTCCACCGCATTGCACACATCCGCGCGAAGCATGTTTTCGCCGTAGAACTGGTGGTACATCTGGCCCACCGGGCTTTTCAGAAAAGCCACCCCGCCGGAGTGACCCGGGCAATGCCACGAATAGGAACCATCCTCGGCATAGTCGAGCAAGGCCTTGAAAAACGGCGGCTGCACACCCTCAAGGTAACTTTTGGCTTCGCGGATGATGTGGCGCGCGACAAACTCGGGTGTGTCCTCGAACATGTGAATGAAACCGTGCAGCTCCCGCAAAATATCATTGGGCAGGTGGCGGCTGGTCTTGGTCTCGCCGTAGATGTAAATCGGCACATCGAGGTTGCGCCGGCGCACCTCTTCAATGAAGTGGCGCAGATTCACCACCGCCGGATCCAAATCCGGCCCCGGGGTGAACTCCTCGTCGTCAATTGACAAAATGAAGGTGCTGGCCCGGCTTTGCTGCTGGGCAAACTGGCTCAAGTCACCGTAACTGGTGACACCCAGCACCTCAAAACCCTCGGTCTCAATGGCCTGCGCCAGGGCGCGGATGCCCAGGCCGGAGGTGTTCTCGGAACGGTAGTCCTCGTCAATAATGACAATCGGAAAGCGGAATTTCATGGCAGGCTCCAGCGACACAGGCAAAAAATGGAAATTGGCGCGAAGTGTAAGGACTTATCGTGTCAGTGCCATTGCGAACACGCACTTTTACCGCAGAATGCGGCAAGTCAAATAACAATTGGATACAAACATGGCTGAATCGACCCTCTGGTGGCTGCTGGCAGGCGGACTGATTGCGCTTGAACTGCTGACCGGCACCTTTTACCTGCTGATGTTGTCGCTGGGCGTGGCCGGTGCCGCCATCGCCGCGCACCTGGGGGCGTCGGTGACGGTGCAGCTGGTGGTGGCCGCCGTGCTTGGCGGTGGGTTTGTGGTGGCCTGGCGCAGCTATAAGAAGCACCAGCCGCCTGCCTTGCCAGCCGGGGCCAACCGCGATGTCAATCTGGACATTGGTGAAACCCTGCACATCGACGCCTGGAACGAGGACGGCACCAGCACCGCCAAATACCGCGGCGCCCTCTGGAATGTGTCCCTTCGCACCGGCGCAGCGTCAAGCCCCGGCCCGCACCGCATTGTGGAGGTGGTCGGCAGCCGGTTGGTGGTGGAAAAATTGTGAATTTGTAGGGTAAATTAATTTTTTGGAGTCATCAATGGAAGTTGCAGTCATCATTTTTGTCATCGCGGTGATTTTCATCACGCAGTCGGTCAAGGTCGTTCCCCAGCAACACGCCTGGGTCGTCGAGCGGCTCGGCAAGTACACCGGCACACTGATGCCCGGCCTGAATTTTCTGGTGCCCTTCATCGACAAGGTGGCCTACAAGCACCTGCTCAAGGAAGTTCCGCTCGACATCCCGAGCCAGGTCTGCATCACGCGTGACAACACCCAGTTGCAGGTCGATGGCATTTTGTACTTTCAGGTGACCGACGCCATGCGCGCCAGCTACGGTTCCAGCAACTACATCATGGCGATCTCGCAACTGGCGCAAACCTCGCTGCGCTCGGTCATCGGCAAGCTCGAGCTCGACAAGACCTTCGAAGAGCGCGACATCATCAATGCCCAGGTGGTGCAGGCCATCGACGAGGCCGCCCTGAACTGGGGTGTGAAGGTGTTGCGCTACGAGATCAAGGACCTGACGCCACCCAAGGAAATCCTGCACGCCATGCAGCAGCAGATCACCGCCGAGCGTGAAAAACGCGCCCTGATTGCCGCGTCCGAGGGCCGTCGCCAGGAGCAAATCAACATTGCCACCCGCAAGCGTGAGGCTTTTATTGCCCGCTCCGAGGGCGAAAAACAGGCCGCCATCAACAACGCCCAGGGCGAAGCGGCGGCCATTCTGGCGGTGGCCGAGGCCAATGCCCAGGCCATCGAGCGCGTGGCCGCCGCCATTTGCCAGCCCGGTGGTGAACAGGCCGTGCAGCTCAAGGTGGCTGAAAAAGCGGTCGACGCCTACAGCCGGGTCGCCGCCGACGCCACCACCACCCTGATCGTGCCCAGCAACATGACCGAAGTCGCGGCTCTGGTGGGTTCGGCCATGAAGATGGTGCAGGGGCAAAAGATTTCTGGCAGTTAAACAGCCCCCGGATGGCGCTGCGCATTGTCCGGGCTACTCCTGAACCCTGACGCCGCGCAGCCCGGCCATACCCGAGGAATCCCGACCTCATGCAATTGTTCATAGCCATACTCACGCCATTTTTTGGCGCAGCACTGGTCGCCGGTCTTGCCCGCAGTGGCCGCAGCGTCAGCGCCTGGAGCGCCGCTGGCGTGTCGGCGGCGGCCTTGCTGCAATTGCTGCCGCTGATGTCCGCGAGCTTTGGTGGCGTCACCAGCCTTGAGCGCCTGCCCTGGATCAGCAGCGCGGGTCTGGACCTGGTGTTCCGGATGGACGGGCTCGGTGTGCTGTTTGTGCTGCTGATCCTGGGCATCGGCCTGCTGGTCATCCTTTACGCCCATTACTACCTCAGCGCCCGCGACAGCCTGAGCCGGCTTTACGCCTATCTGCTCCTGTTCATGGGCTCCATGCTGGGCGTGGTGTTGTCGGAAAACCTGATCCAGTTGCTGATCTTCTGGGAGCTCACCAGCCTCTCTTCCTACCTGCTGATCGCCTATTGGCGCGGCCGTGAGGACGCCCGCAGCGGTGCCCGCATGGCGCTGGCCATCACCGGCGCCGGTGGCCTGGCATTGCTGGGCGGCTTTGTCCTGCTGGGTGAAATGGCCGGCAGTTATGAGCTGACCCAGGTGCTGGCCAGCGGCGACGTCGTGCGCGCGCATCCGCTCTACCTGCCGGCCCTGCTGCTTATTTTGCTCGGTGTTTTCACCAAATCGGCGCAGTTTCCGTTTCACTTCTGGCTGCCCAACGCCATGGCCGCGCCGACTCCGGTGTCGGCCTACCTGCATTCAGCCACCATGGTCAAAGCCGGTGTTTTCTTGCTGGCGCGCCTGTTCCCCGTGCTGTCGGGAACCGACTCCTGGACCTGGCTGGTGGGCGGCATTGGCCTGACCACATTCTTGCTGGGCGCGGTGCTGGCGCTGTTCAAGCACGATCTGAAGGGCCTGCTGGCCTACTCCACCATCAGCCACCTCGGCCTGATCACCGCGCTGTTCGGCATCGGCACCCCGCTGGCCGCCGTGGCCGGCGTGTTCCACATCATCAACCACGCCATTTTCAAGGCCGGCCTGTTCATGGCAGCTGGCATCATCGACCACGAATGCGGCACCCGCGACATGCGCCGCATCAACGGGCTGTGGCACGCCATGCCGCACACCGCCACACTGGCCATGGTGGCTTGTGCCGCCATGGCGGGGGTGCCTTTGGCCAACGGTTTTTTGTCGAAGGAGATGTTTTTTGCCGAGGCCGTCAGCGCCGGCGGTGAACACCGGCTGGGTTGGCTGTTGCCGGTGGTGGTGACCCTGGCCGGTGTGTTTGCGGTGGCTTATTCAATCCGCTTCATCCACGACGTTTTCTTCAATGGCGAACCCGTCAACCTGCCCAAAACACCGCACGAGCCTGTGCGCTGGATGAAGGTTCCGGTGGAAATTCTGGTCGTTTTGGTGCTGCTGGTGGGTATGTTCCCGGCGCAAACGGTCGAGCCGCTGCTGGCCGTGGC
Organism: Polaromonas sp.; assembly: GCA_021737975.1. Taxonomy (GTDB): domain Bacteria; phylum Pseudomonadota; class Gammaproteobacteria; order Burkholderiales; family Burkholderiaceae_C; genus Rhodoferax. The sequence continues at coordinate 7,695 of JAIPCZ010000036.1, forward strand.
AGCAGCGGCCGTGCTGCAGGCACCGCTGCCCGAGCACGATCTGGCACTCTGGCACGGTTTCAACCCGGCGCTGTGGATGAGTGTGATCGCGCTGGTCGGTGGCGCAGCGCTGTACCGTGTCCGGCGCCCCCTGTTTGAACTGCACGACCGGCTCGACCCGCGCCTGCAGGGCCGGCTGATTTTTGACGCCCTGATGCGCGGCCTGTTCGGCGCCGCAGAACGCCTCAACCGGTGGCTTGACAACGGGTCGCTGCAGCGCCAGCTTGCCTTGTTCGTGGCCAGCGCCGTGGTGCTCGGCGGTGCCGGCCTGCTGCTGGTCGCGGCCCCGCTGACGGGCACGCGGGCGCTGCTGGCACTGGACGGCATCGGCCTGATGGCCGGGCTGGTGCTGATACTGGCGACGCTGGCGGCCACCGCACTGCACCACCAGCGCCTCGTGGCGCTGGTGCTGACCGGCGCGGCAGGACTGGCTGTGGCGCTGCTGTTTGTCAAATTCTCAGCGCCCGACCTGGCATTGACCCAACTCTCGGTCGAGGTGGTCACGGTCATCTTGCTGCTGCTGGCCTTGTATTTCCTGCCCGCCACCACACCGCGTGAATCCCACCCCGTGCGCCGCTGGCGCGATGCCGCTCTGGCCCTGCTGGCCGGTGGCGGCGCCGCGGCGCTGGCCTGGGCCGTGCTGACCCGCTCCAACGACAGCATTGCCGGCTTCTTCATCCAGAACAGCGTGCCCGGCGGTGGCGGCAGCAACGTGGTCAACGTGATCCTGGTCGACTTTCGCGGCTTTGACACCTTTGGCGAAATCACCGTGCTGGCCATTGCCGCTTTGGGCATTTTTGCGCTGCTGGGCAATTTGCGCCTGCCCGGCCCCACGCGCGATGCCAGCGGGCGCGCCTGGGATACCGACACCCATCCCGTGATTCTGGCCACCTTTGCCCGGCTGCTGCTGCCGCTGGCGCTGCTGGTGTCCTTTTTCATCTTTTTGCGGGGCCACAACCTGCCCGGCGGCGGATTTATTGCCGGGCTGATCACCGCCATCGCCCTGATCGTGCAGTACCTGGCCAATGGCGTCAGCTGGACGCATGAGCGCCTGCCCGCACGCACCCACCCCTTGATCGCTGCGGGCCTCGCCATTGCCCTGCTCACCGGACTGGCGAGCTGGCTCTTTGGCCGGCCGTTTCTGACCTCGACCTTTGGCCACCTCGACTGGTCGCTGGTCGGCGAGTTCGAGCTGGCCTCCGCCATGGCTTTTGACCTCGGCGTTTACCTGGTGGTGGTGGGTGCCACCCTGCTGATCCTGATCAATCTCGGCTTGTTGCACCGCGCCAGCCACAACCACGAGGCCCCGCCATGGAAGCCCTGATCGCCCTGGCCATCGGCACCCTGACCGGCTGCGGCGTTTATTTGCTGCTGCGCGCCCGCACTTTTCCCGTGGTGCTGGGCCTGACGCTGCTGTCGTATGGTGTCAACCTGTTTTTATTTGCCACCGGCCGCCTGGTCAGCGGCCAGCCCCCGGTGATCTCGGGTGCCGCAAGCTACGCCGACCCGTTGCCGCAGGCGCTGGTGCTGACCGCCATCGTCATCGGTTTTGCCATGACCGTTTTTGTCATCATGCTGAGCCCGCGCGCGCGGGACGAGTTTGGCAACGACCACGTCGACGGCACGGCACCCCAGGCAGGAGACGCGACATGATGGCGCACCTGCCCATCGCCCCCATCCTGTTGCCCTTTCTGGCAGGCACCCTGCTGCTGGTGCTGGGACGCCTGGCACTGCCGGCCCAGCGCTGGCTGGCGCTGGTGGCTGTGCTGGCCCAAATTGGCGCCGCCATCGCCATGCTGGCTGCTGTTTCGGGTGGCGACATCCTGGTGTACCGCCTGGGCGACTGGCCCGCGCCCTGGGGCATTGTGCTGGTGGCGGACAGGCTGTCCGCCTGGATGGTGCTTGTCACCACCCTGCTGGCCTTGTGGGCGCTCATTTTTGCTGGCAAGGGCATCGATGCCCAGGGGCGGCATTTTCATGTGCTGTTCCAGATGCAGTTGTTTGGCCTGGCCGGTGCCTTTTTGACGGGTGACCTTTTCAATCTGTTCGTCTTTTTTGAGATCTTGCTGATCGCCTCTTACGGGCTGGCGCTGCATGGCGGCGGCAAGGCGCGCACCCGCGCCGGGCTGCACTACGTGGTCATGAACCTGGCCGGCTCCACGGTCTTCCTGTTTGCCGCCGGGCTGATCTATGCGTCACTGGGCACCCTGAACCTGGCCGACCTGGCGGCCAAGGCCAGCACCTTGGCGCCCGACATGCTTGGTCTGGCGCGCGCAGGCGGCCTGCTGCTGCTGGCGGTGTTTGCCCTCAAGGCGGCCCTGCTGCCGCTGCACCTGTGGCTGCCCGCCGCCTACAGCGGCACCTCGGCGCCGGTGGCGGCGCTGTTTGCCATCATGACCAAGGTCGGCCTCTATGCGATCCTGCGCAGCCACACGCTGCTGTTTGGCGACAGCGCCGGCCCGCTTGCAAACCTGTTCGACCCCTGGCTGCTGCCGCTGGCGCTGGCCACCCTCTTCATCGGCACGCTGGGCGCGCTGGCGGCCGACACGCTCGGGCGGCTGGCGGGCTACCTGGTGCTGGTGTCGGTGGGCACGCTGCTGACCGGCATGAGCCTGGGCACCCAGGGTATCGCGGCGGCCCTGTACTACCTGCCGCACAGCACCTTCACTGCCGCGCTGCTGTTTTTGCTGGCCGACGCCATCCGGCGGCGCCGCCCGCTGCATGGTGACGGCTTCACGCCCGATGCCGACATGCCACGCCATGCGCTCTGGGGCGGTCTGTTCTTTGCGGCGGCCGTGGCCGCTGCCGGCTTGCCGCCGCTGTCCGGCTTCATTGGCAAGTTTCTTGTTTTGCGCGCTGCCCCGGATCAGCCCTGGGTCTGGGCCGTGATCTTGCTGGCGGCCTTGCTGGCCGTGATTGCCCTGGCGCGCGCGGGCAGCCAGGTGTTTTTCAACAGCCAGGCCGGCAAGGAGGCCACCGCGCCCAAGCCCGGCGCGAGCCCCTCAGACACCGTGCTCCCAGGCGCCTCAAGCGCGCGCGAACTGTTGGCCGTGGGCGGCTTGCTGGGCTTGATTCTGGCCTTGACGGTATTTGCCGGGCCGGCCCTTGACTATGCCGACGCCACCGCGCGGCAACTGACTGATCCCGCGCGCTACATCAACGCCGTGCTGGGAGCCAAGTTATGAAGAAACTCTTGCCTCACCCCTTGCTGACACCCATCCTGGCGCTGGTCTGGCTGCTGCTCAACAACACGCTGGCACCGGGCCATGTCGTGCTTGGGCTGCTGTTGGGCTGGGCCATTCCACGCTTCACGCTCGGCTTCTGGCCCGAGCGGGTGCGCATCTATCGGCCCGCCAGCCTGCTGCGTTTTACCGGCGTCTTTCTGTTTGACGTGCTGGTGGCCAATGTCGCCGTGGCGCGCCTGGTGCTGGCCGGCCCGCGTTCGCTCAACCCCCTGTTTGTGCAGGTGCCGCTGGATCTGACCAATGCCCTGGCCCTGAGCCTGCTGGCCAACACCATTTGCCTGACTCCCGGCACGGTGTCGGCGCGGTTGTCTCCCGACCAGCGGACTCTGCTGGTGCATGCGCTGGACTGCACCGACCCCGGGCAGCTGGTCCACACCATCAAAACACGCTTTGAAGCCCCACTCAAGGAGATTTTCGAATGCTGAGCAGCGCCCTCATCCTGGCCTTTGTGTTCGTTGCCGTCGCCTTCGGCCTGAGCTTTTTCAGGCTTCTCAGGGGTCCGAGCCTGCCTGACCGCATCCTGGCGCTCGACACGCTCTACATCAACGCCATCGCCTTGCTGATTTTGCTCGGCATCGAACTCGGCAGCCCGCTGTATTTTGAAGCCGCCCTGCTGATCGCCCTGATGGGCTTTGTCGGCACCGTGGCCCTGTCCAAATTCTTACTGCGCGGAGACATCATCGAATGAGCCTGATCACCGAAATCCTGCTGTCGGCCCTGGTGCTGGTCGGCGCCGCCTTTACCCTGATCGGCTCACTCAGCCTGGTGCGTTTCAAGGACTTTTACACCCGCCTGCACGGCCCCACCAAGGCCAGCACCTTGGGGGTGGGTTGCCTGCTGGTCGCGTCGTCGATTTATTTCAGCGTCACCGGCGAGGCTTTGAGCCTGCATGAAATTCTGGTCACGCTTTTCTTGTTCATCACCGCCCCGATCTCGGCGCACCTGCTGGCCAAGGCCGCGCTGCACCTGGGCTTGCGTTAATTGCCTCTGTCGGACCGGCGCCCCGCGGGAGCGGCGCCCTCGCCGTGAAGTTTCGTCAGCCAGGCGTCGGGGCACGCTGGTTAAACTCTGGTGCATCTGATCACGGACGTGATCAAACCCGGTTTTTCATGCACCCTGAGGACACCCAAATGAGCACCATCCGCCAAGCCGACCTGATCGAATCCGTCGCTGCCGCCCTGCAATACATCAGCTACTACCACCCCGCCGACTACATCGCCCACCTGGCGCGCGCCTACGAGCGCGAGCAAAGCCCTGCGGCCAAGGACGCCATTGCGCAAATTCTGACCAACAGCAAGATGAGCGCCACCGGCCACCGCCCGATTTGCCAGGACACCGGCATCGTCAACGTGTTCCTCAAAGTGGGCATGGACGTGCGCTGGGACGGCTTTACCGGCAGCCTCGACGACGCCATCAACGAAGGTGTGCGTCGCGCCTACAACGACCCCGGCAACACCCTGCGCGCCAGCGTGGTGGCCGACCCTCAGTTTGAGCGCAAAAACACCAAGGACAACACACCCGCGGTGATCTTCTCCGAGATCGTGCCCGGCGACAAACTCGAAGTCACGGTGGCGGCCAAGGGCGGCGGCTCTGAGAACAAAAGCAAAATGGTCATGCTCAACCCCGGCGACTCGGTGGTCGACTGGGTTCTCAAGACCGTGCCCACCATGGGCGCCGGCTGGTGCCCGCCCGGCATGCTCGGCATTGGCATTGGCGGCACCGCCGAAAAAGCCGTGCTGATGGCCAAGGAAAGCCTGATGGACGACCTCGACATGTACCAGTTGCAGGCCAAGGCGACCAGCGGCGCGGAACTCTCCAACGTGGAAAAACTGCGCTTGGAGCTCTTCGACAAAGTCAACGCACTGGGCATTGGCGCGCAGGGCCTGGGCGGACTGACCACGGTGCTCGACATCAAGATCAAGATGTATCCCACCCATGCCGCCGGCAAGCCCGTGGCCATGATTCCCAACTGCGCCGCCACCCGTCACGCTCACTTCTGCATGGACGGCAGCGGCCCGGTCTACCTGACACCGCCCTCGCTTGACCTGTGGCCCAACGTGCAATGGACGCCCGATTACGTCAAGAGCAAAAAGGTCAACCTCGACACCTTGACGCAGGCGGAAGTGGCCAGTTGGAAACCCGGCGACACCCTTCTGCTCAACGGCAAGATGCTCACCGGCCGTGACGCCGCCCACAAACGCATCAAGGACATGCTGGCCAAGGGCGACAAACTGCCGGTCGACTTCACCAACCGCGTGATCTATTACGTCGGACCTGTCGACCCGATCGGTGACGAGGCTGTTGGCCCGGCCGGCCCCACCACCGCCACCCGAATGGACGGTTTTACCGAAATGATGCTGGCCCAGACCGGCCTGATCGCCATGATCGGCAAGGCCGAGCGGGGCCCGGTCGCCATCGAGGCCATCAAGAAACACCAAAGCGCCTACCTGATGGCCGTGGGCGGCGCCGCCTACCTCGTTTCCAAAGCCATCAAGACGGCCAGGGTCGTGGGGTTTGCCGACCTCGGCATGGAAGCCATTTACGAATTCGACGTGGTCGACATGCCCGTGACCGTGGCGGTGGACGCCGGCGGCACCAGCGCCCACATCACCGGCCCGGCCGAGTGGCAAAAACGCATTGCCACCGGTGAATTCAAAGGCATCACGGTGGCTGGTGGCTGAACGACCCCAGGTCAAGCCCCCGATCGGGGTGTTTGACAGCGGTGTCGGCGGCCTGAGCATCTTGCAGGCGCTGCGGGCCGAATTGCCGCATGAAAATTTCATCTACGTCGCCGACAGCGGCTTTGCGCCCTATGGCGAGCGCGACCAGGGCTTTGTGCTGGCCCGGGCGCGCGCCATCACACGGCAACTGCTCAGGCAGCCCGAGCTGGCCATCCAGGCCCTGGTGATCGCCTGCAACACCGCCACCGCGGCGGCCATTCAGCAGTTGCGCCAGGATCACCCCGAACTGCCCATCATCGGTGTCGAGCCGGCTTTGAGGCCCGCCATCACCCTGAGCCAGACCGGGCGTATTGGTGTCATGGCCACACGCGGCACTCTGGACAGCCGGAAATTCAAGGCTTTGCTGGACGGTTTGGCCCCTCTGGCGCACTTCATCTGCCAGCCCTGCGATGGCCTGGCAGACGCCATCGAGCGTAATGACACGGCCCGAATCAACGCGCTGTCCATGCAATACACGCGGGCCATGGGCCGCTTCGGTTCGGAACCGGGAGACGTGGACACGCTGGTCCTGGGTTGCACCCATTACCCCTTTGCCAGTCAAATTTTGCAGGCCCAGGTCGGCCCCAGGGTGCATCTGGTCGACACCGGCGAACCCGTGGCGCGCCAGACCCGCCGCATGCTGACCAGCCCGTCGCTGGAGTCCCGGCCGGGCGAATGCCGGCTTTTCAGCACCGGCGACCCCGCCACCCTGCAAGTCGCCGCAAAGCGATGGCTGGGGCTGGATATCCAGGCGCAGCGCTTGCCCGGCTGATTGCGGGTGTGGCGCCTTGTGGCAGCGGCGCCCTCGCCGCGATTGAGGTCCAACATCCATCGGCCCGAGGGCGGGCCTCCCACAAGATGCATGTCCTTCTGCAAGACGCACGGCCTTACAGAGAATAGAGAATTGGCACGCCAGACAAGGGATAATCGCGCCCCATGAATCCATTGCTTTCCCTCCTGCAACCCTACCCTTTCGAGCGGCTGCGCCAACTTTTTTCCGGCGTCACACCTGACCCGGCCTATGCACCGATCAGTCTGGGACTGGGTGAACCCAAGCACGCCACACCGGCCTTCATCCAGCAGGCCATGGTCGAATCCATCCAGCGCGCGCCCAGCGGGCTGGCCAGCTACCCGGCCACGGCGGGCGATGCCGCGCTGCGCGAGGCCTTTGCCCAATGGCTGCACACCCGCTATGGACTGACCGTGAACCCGCTCACCCAAATGCTGCCGGTGACGGGCTCGCGCGAGGCGCTTTTTTCGCTCACACAAACCATCTTGAACCCGTCCTCGGCAGGTGCCCCGGGCCAGAAGCCGCTGGTGGTGTGCCCCAACCCGTTCTACCAAATTTACGAAGGCGCGGCGCTGCTGGCTGGTGCTGAACCCTATTACGTGGCGAGCGATCCGGCGCGCAACTTTGCGCCCGAATGGGACACCGTGCCCGATTCGGTGTGGGCCCGCACCCAGCAGCTCTTTGTCTGTTCTCCGGGTAACCCCACGGGCGCGGTGATGCCGCTGATCGAGTGGCAAAAGCTGTTTGAACTCAGCGACCGTTTTGGTTTTGTGATTGCCTCCGACGAGTGTTACAGCGAGATTTATTTCCGCGACGAACCGCCCTTGGGCGGCATGGAAGCGGCCTTCAAACTGGGCCGCACCGACTTCAGGAACCTGATCTCGCTGACCAGCCTGTCCAAGCGAAGCAATGTGCCCGGCATGCGCAGCGGTTTTGTCGCGGGCGACGCCGCCATCATGGCGCAATTTCTGCTGTATCGCACCTACCACGGTTGCGCCATGAGCCCGGTGGTGCAGGCCGCAAGCCTTGCCGCGTGGCGCGATGAAACCCATGTGATTGCCAACAGGGCCCTGTACAAGACCAAGTTTGCCCAAGTCACGCCGGTGCTGGCCGAGGTGCTCGACGTGACCCTGCCCGACGCCGGCTTTTACCTTTGGGCCAATGTCAAGGGTGACGACACCGCGTTTGCCCGTGAATTGTTCGCTCTTTACAATGTGACCGTGTTGCCCGGCTCGTTCCTTGCGCGTGAGGCGCGAGGCCACAACCCCGGTGCCGGGCGCATCCGCATGGCGCTGGTGGCCGACACCGCCGAGTGCCTTGAAGCGGCCCGACGTATCGTGCAGTTTGTCCGCACCCGCCAGCCTTAATTCAACTTTCATCAAATATCCCCATGACCCAACAACTGCAAAACATCCTCAACGCCGCCTGGGAAGACCGTGCCAACATCAGCGCGGCCTCGGCTCCCAAGGAACTGACCGATGCGGTCGAGCACGTCATCAACGGGCTCAACACCGGCGCGCTGCGTGTGGCCACACGCGACGGCGTGGGCCAGTGGACCACCCACCAGTGGATCAAGAAAGCCGTGCTGCTGAGTTTTCGGCTCAACGACAACGTCGTCATGAAAGCCGGCGACCTGACTTTTTACGACAAGGTCCCCACCAAGTTTTCCCATATGGACGCCGCCGGTCTGCAGGCCACCGGGGTGCGCATCGTGCCGCCCGCAGTGGCGCGCCGCGGCAGTTACCTCGCCAAGGGCGTGATCCTGATGCCCTCGTTCGTCAACATCGGCGCCTATGTCGATGAAGGCACGATGGTCGACACCTGGGCCGCCGTGGGCTCGTGCGCACAAATCGGCAAGAACGTGCACCTGAGCGGCGGCGTCGGTATTGGCGGCGTTTTGGAACCCATGCAGGCCAACCCCACCATCATCGAGGACAACTGCTTCATCGGCGCCCGCTCCGAGGTCGTGGAGGGCGTCATCGTCGAGGAAAACTCGGTCATTTCAATGGGCGTCTACATTGGCCAGAGCACCCCCATTTACGACCGCGCCTCGGGCACTGTGAGCTACGGCCGCATTCCGGCGGGTTCGGTCGTCATCAGCGGCAACCTTCCCAAGGAAGGCGGCAAATACAGCCTGTATGCCGCCATCATCGTCAAGCACGTGGACGCACAAACCCGTGCCAAGACCAGCTTGAACGACCTGCTTCGCGACTAAACCAAAAGGGGCATCCTCATGGCCATGACCAGCAACGAAAGCGCCGCGCCCATGGGCACCATGGCGCGTATCCTGCGCTTGATGCCCGAAAAACGCGCGTCCGACATTTACCTGTCGGCCAATGCGCCGGCCACGATACGCATCAACGGCGAATGCATCCCGATCAACAGCCAGATTCTGCCCCCCGATGCCCCGCTGACCCTGCTTGCCGAGGTCGTTCCGCCCGAGCGCATTGAAGAGCTGAAACAGACGCTTGAACTCAACATGGCGCTGTCGCTGCCAGGGGTGGGGCGTTTCCGGATCAGCGCCATGGTCCAGCGCGGCAGCGTGGCCGTGGTGATCCGGCTCATCAACAATGAGATTCCGCCCCTGGCCAACCTGGGCCTGCCCCCCTCGCTGGCCGACCTGATGCTGCAAAAACGTGGCCTGATCCTGATGGTGGGCGCCACCGGCGCCGGCAAAAGCACCACGCTAGCCGCCATGATCGACCACCGAAACGTCAGCATGTCGGGCCACATCCTCACGATCGAAGACCCGGTGGAGTTCCTATTCAAGAACAAGCGCTCCATCATCAACCAGCGCGAGGTCGGTCCCGACACCCGAAGCGCCGAGGCGGCCCTCAAGAACGCCCTGCGCCAGGCCCCCGACGTGATCCTGATCGGTGAAGTGCGCGACCGTGAAACCATGACCGCCGCCATTGCCTACGCCCAGACCGGGCACTTGTGCCTGGCCACCATGCATGCCAACAACAGCTACCAGGCGCTCAACCGGATCCTGAGCTTTTACCCGGCTGAGGTGCGCCTGACCATGCTGGGCGACCTGTCCGCCGCGCTGAAAGCCATCATTTCGCAGCGCCTGCTGCCCAACATTGCCGGCAGCCGCACGGCCACCGTCGAAATCATGCAGAACACCAAACTGGTGTCCGAACTGATTGAAAGAGGTGACTTTTCAGGCATTCAGGAAGCCATGAGCAAGTCCATGGCCGAGGGCAGCCAGACTTTCGAGGAAGACATTGCCCGGCTGATCACGACCGGTGTGGTCGATCGAAAGGAAGGCCTGGCCTTCGCCGACTCGCCCACCAACCTGATGTGGCGCCTGCAAAATGACTTCAGCTCGCGTGCCAAGGCACAGGCGCCCGTCGACGACCACGACGATGAACCCACCTTTACTGAAATCACGCTCGACCTCAACCATTGATCCATTCATGAATTCCACCCTTGCCCTGGCCTGTGACCTGATCGCCTGCCCCTCCGAGACCCCAAGCGACGCCCACTGCCAGAAAATCATGGGTGCGCGCCTTCAAGCCATCGGCTTTCAGCTCGAAACCCTGGTCAGCGGCCCCAAAGGCCTGGAAGTGACCAACCTCTGGGCCAAACGAGCGGCGAGCGCTTCACCGGGTCAGCAACAGGCCGGCAAACTGCTGGTCTTTGCCGGCCATACCGACGTGGTGCCCACCGGGCCACTCAAGCTCTGGGACAGCGACCCCTTCAAGCCGACACAACGCGACGGCAAACTGTTTGGTCGCGGCGCGGCCGACATGAAAACCTCGCTGGCCGCCTTTGTTGTCGCCACCGAGGAGTTTGTGGCGGCCCACCCCGAATCGCCACTGGCCATTGGTTTTTTGCTGACCAGCGACGAAGAAGGCCCGGCCCTGGACGGCACCGTCAAGGTCTGCGAAATGCTGCAGGCCCGCGGCGAAGTGCTGGACTACTGCATTGTGGGCGAACCCACGTCGGTCACCCGCACTGGCGACATGATCAAGAACGGCCGGCGCGGCTCGCTGAGCGGCAAACTCACCGTCAAGGGCACCCAGGGCCACATTGCCTACCCGCACCTGGCCAACAACCCGATTCATCTGCTGGCGCCGGCGCTGGCCGAGCTAATCGGCATCGACTGGGACCGGGGCAACGCATTTTTCCCGCCCACCAGCTGGCAGGTCAGCAACATTCACGGCGGCACCGGCGCCAGCAATGTGATTCCGGGCACGGTCGTGGTTGACTTCAATTTCCGGTTTTCCACGGAATCGACACCGGAAACCCTGCAAAGCCGCCTGCAAGCCGTGCTGGAGCGCCATGACCTGGCTTATGACCTGGCCTGGACCCTCAGCGGCATGCCATTCCTGACGCCGCCGGGTACCCTGGTCGATGCCGTGGTCGCCGCCATCGGAGCCGAAACCGGGCTCACCCCCGAGTTGTCGACCAGCGGCGGCACCAGTGACGGCCGTTTTATTGCCAAGATCTGTCCGCAGGTCATCGAGTTCGGCCCGCCCAACGGCAGCATTCACAAGATCAACGAGCACCTTGCCCTGGTCGACATCGAACCATTAAAAAACATTTACCGCCGGGTGCTGGAAAACCTGGATGCGCAGTTGCTGGCATGAAGGCGATGTCTCCGCACGCCCCTGCCATCACCCTGCTCGATTGCGTCAACCGGGCCGCGCAGCAGTTGACCCAGGCCGGTGTCGCTTTTGGCCATGGCACGCAGAATGCCCTCGACGAAGCAGCCTGGCTGGTGCTTTGGCAGCTCGAATTGCCTCTGGACACACCCTTGGTGCCCCCGGATGACCTTGAAAGTCCGGCCCTTGTGCGGCTGGTGACCCCGGCCGAGCAGGTCAAGGTTGACGCGCTGGTGAAAAACCGCATCACCACCCGCAAACCCGCCGCTTACCTGACCCATGAGGCCTGGCTGCAGGGCGTCTCGTTCTATGTGGACGAGCGCGCCATCGTGCCGCGCTCGCTGATAGCCGAAGTCCTGGTGGAGGGCAGCCTGGATTACTGGCTCAACGAGTCGACCCACCGGGTGCTGGACCTGTGCACCGGCAATGGCAGCCTGGCCGTGCTGGCCGCGCTGGTCTACCCCGATGTGATGGTGCAAGCCTCCGACATCAGCGCTGAGGCGCTGGAAGTGGCCCACATCAACGTGGAGCGCCACGGCCTGCATCAGCGCATCAGCCTGCATCAGGGGGACGGTCTGCCCGGCCACGGGGGTCCCTACGACCTGATCCTGTGCAACCCGCCTTATGTCAGTGCCCACAGCATGACCACCTTGCCGCCTGAATTCAGGGCCGAGCCCGCGCTGGCGCTCGACGGCAACACGGCGGGCGGCGTGGATGGCATGGACTTCGTCCGACGGCTGATGCGTGAAGCGCCCGCGCGTATGACCGAAAACGCCATTCTGGTTCTCGAAATTGGCCATGAGCGCGCCCATTTTGAAGCTGCTTTCCCCAAGCTCGAAGTCATCTGGCTCGCCACCAGCGCCGGCGAAGACCAGGTCCTGCTGGTCTCGCGGGAGACGCTATTGAAATTGCCATGAATTTGCTTTTGTGGGGCAGACTTCAGTCTGCCAGGTCGCCTGAAGTCGACCCTATAGAAGACAGTTCACATCATAATAAAACACATTAAAAATAAGAAGCAACCTCTTGATTACATTAAAGAACGTTACCCTTCGCCGCGGCGCAAAAGTGCTGCTTGACGGTGCCACTGTCACCATCAACCCCGGCGAAAAAGTGGGCCTGGTCGGGCGCAACGGCGCGGGCAAGTCCTCGTTGTTCGCCCTCTTCAACGGCAACCTGCACGAAGATGGCGGCGAATACTACATCCCCACCCAGTGGCGCATGGGCCAGGTCGCGCAGGACATGCCCGAGACCGACCAGTCGGCCACCGACTTTGTGGTCGAGGGCGACACCACCCTGCTGGCGGCGCAACAGGAGGTCACGGCCTCCGAGGCCACCGACGACTACGACCGCATGGCCCACGCCTACATGGCGCTGCAGGATGCCGGCGCCAACGACGCCCCTGCACGCGCGCAAGCACTCATCCAGGGCCTGGGTTTCAAGACCACCGAGCTCGACAACCCGGTCAACAGCTTTTCGGGCGGCTGGCGCATGCGCCTGCAACTGGCCCGCGCGCTGATGTGCCCAAGCGACCTGCTGCTGCTCGACGAGCCAACCAACCACCTCGACCTGGACGCCCTGGTCTGGCTCGAAGCCTGGCTCAAAAGGTACGAAGGCACCATGATCGTGATCAGCCATGACCGCGAATTTCTCGATGCCGTGACCAACGTCACGCTGCACATCGACGCGGGCAAACTGGTGCGTTATGGCGGCAACTACAGCAAGTTCGAGGACATGCGCGCGGAACAAATGGAACTGCAGCAAAACGCATTTTCCAAGCAGCAGGACAAGATCGCCCACCTGCAAAAGTTCATTGCCCGCTTCAAGGCCAAGGCCAGCAAGGCGAAACAGGCGCAAAGCCGGGTCAAGGCGCTCGACCGCATGGAAAAAATCGCGCCGCTGCTCTCGGAGGCCGACTTCACCTTCGAATTCAAGGAGCCCGCCAACCTGCCCAACCCCATGTTGTCGATGAGCGGCGTGAGTTTTGGCTACCCGCCGCCCGAAGACGCGCCCGAGGGCACGCCGCCCACGGTGATTGTGCGCAACGTCAGCAAGTCTGTGCTGGCGGGCCAGCGCATCGGCATCCTGGGCGCCAACGGCCAGGGCAAGTCGACCGTGGTGAAGACCATCGCGCGCGACCTCGCGCCCATCGGCGGCGAGATCACCGAAGGCAAGGGCCTCAACATTGGTTATTTTGCCCAGCAGGAGCTCGACGTGCTGCGCCCCGCCGACACGCCCTTGGAGCACATGATCCGCCTGGTCAAGGACATGACGGCAGCCGGCAAGATCGTCGGCCAGCAGACGCGGGAGCAAGACCTGCGCAGCTTCCTGGGCACCTTCAACTTCGGCGGCGACATGGTCAAGCAGGCCGTGGGCAGCATGAGCGGCGGCGAAAAGGCGCGGCTGGTGCTGTGTATGATCGTCTGGCAGCGCCCCAACCTGCTGCTGCTCGACGAGCCCACCAACCACCTCGACCTGGCCACGCGCGAGGCGCTGGCCATGGCGCTCAACGAGTTTGAGGGCACCGTGATGCTGGTCAGCCACGACCGGGCCCTGCTCAGAAGCGTGTGCGACGAATTCTGGATGGTCTCGCACGGCGGCGTCGAACCCTTTGACGGCGACCTCGACGACTACCAGCGTTACCTGCTCGACGAAGCCAAGCGCCAGCGCGAACTCATCAAGGAAGCCAGCAGCGCCGCCGCGAAGGCCGAACGCAAGGCCCAGGCCGAAGCCGCGGCCGCCGCTGCCAAGCTCAAACACAAGCCCGCGCCCACCGGCTCGCTCAAGCGCAAGCTCGCCGACCTGGAGGCCCGCATGGCCACCTTGCAGGCCGAGGGCACCCAACTCGAGGGCCACCTGTGCCAATCGCCCCCGCCCTCGGACTTTGCCAACCAGGGCAAACGCCTCAAGGCCGTCAACGAGGAACTGCAAACCCTCGAAGAACAGTGGCTGGAAGTGTCGAGCGAGATCGAGGCGGCTTGAACGACTGTTGCTGAGCCTTGTGGGAGGCCCGCCTTGTGCCGATGGCTGTTCTTCACGTCACATTCCCACAACAATCCCGACTTCAGCACCCTTACACTCTTTGCATTCAAGATGCATAGGGAAACAACATGATTCTGGTCACGGGCGGCGCGGGTTTTATTGGCGCCAATTTTGTTCTCGACTGGCTTGCAATCCATGACGAGCCCGTCATCAACCTCGACAAACTCACCTACGCCGGCAACCCGGAAACCCTGCAAAGCCTGCAGGGTGACGCCCGCCACACACTGGTGCAGGGCGATATTGGCGACACCGCGCTGGTGAACCAGCTGCTCAGCACACACCAGCCGCGCGCCGTGGTCAACTTTGCCGCCGAGAGCCATGTCGACCGTTCCATTCATGGCCCGGGTGAATTTATCCAGACCAACATCGTGGGCACCTTCAACTTGCTCGAATCGGTGCGCGGCTACTGGTCCGGCCTGCCCGAAGACCATCGCGACGGGGGCGCCGCTCCCACAAAGGGTAATTTCCGGTTTTTGCATGTCTCAACCGACGAGGTCTATGGGTCCCTGAAAAAGGACGAGCCGGCCTTCACCGAGTCCAGCCACATCGAGCCCAACAGCCCGTACAGCGCCAGCAAGGCCGCCAGCGACCACCTGGTGCGCGCCTGGCACCACACCTACGGCCTGCCGGTGCTCACCACCAACTGCTCCAACAATTACGGCCCCTACCACTTCCCCGAAAAGCTCATCCCGCTGATGATCGTCAACGCGCTCGCCGGCAAAAACCTGCCGGTCTATGGCGACGGCCAGCAGATTCGTGACTGGCTCTACGTGAAAGACCACTGCAGCGCCATCCGCCGTGTGCTCGAAGCCGGCCGCCTGGGCGAAACCTACAACGTGGGCGGCTGGAACGAAAAAGCCAACATCGACATCGTGCACACCGTCTGCGCCCTGCTTGACGAGTTGCGCCCGCGTGCCGATGGCCAGCCCTACAAAGGCCAGATCACCTACGTCACCGACCGCCCCGGCCACGACCGCCGCTACGCCATCGACGCCCGCAAGCTCGAGCGCGAGTTCGGCTGGAAGCCCGCCGAAACCTTTGAGTCCGGCATCCGCAAGACCGTGCAGTGGTACCTCGACCACCCTGACTGGGTCGCCCATGTGCAAAGCGGCGCGTACCGCGACTGGGTGCAAAAGCAGTACGCATGAAAATTCTTCTTTTAGGCAAAAACGGACAGGTCGGCTGGGAGCTGCAGCGCAGCCTGGCGCCCCTGGGTGAACTGATTGCGCTGGACCGTCACAGCAGCCAGTTTTGCGGCGACCTCGGCAACCTGGCGGGTCTGGCGGAGACGGTGCGCGCCATCCAACCCCGGGTGATCGTCAACGCCGCCGCCTACACCGCGGTGGACAAGGCAGAGAGCGAACCCGAGCTGGCGCACACCATCAACGCCCTGGCGCCGGACGCGCTGGCACGTGAAGCTGCCCAAACGGGTGCCTGGCTGGTGCACTACAGCACCGACTACGTCTTTGACGGCAGTGGCATGCTGCCCTGGAGTGAGACCGATGCCACCGGCCCCCTGAATGTTTACGGCACGAGCAAGCTCGAGGGCGAGGCATTGATTGCCACCAGCCATCGGCGCCACCTGATTTTCCGGACCAGCTGGGTCTATGCCGCGCGTGGTGGCAACTTCGCCAGGACGATGCTGCGCCTGGCGCAGGAGCGTGAGCAACTCACCGTCATCAACGACCAGTTGGGCGCGCCAACCGGCGCCGAACTGATCGCCGACATCACCGCCCACGCCATCCGCCAGGTCTGCCGACAAGACCCCGCGGCCGAGGCACTGGCCGGCGTTTACCACCTGGGCGCCGATGGCAGCACCACCTGGTTCGACTACGCCAAACACGTTATCGCACAGGCGCAACGCATCCAGCCCGACTTGAAAATCAAGGCTGTCGACGTCAAACCCGTGCCCACCAGCGCCTTCCCGACGCCGGCCAGGCGGCCGCTGAACTCGCGCCTGGACACCCGCAAGCTGCAAGCCGCGTTTGGCCTGACCCTGCCTGCGTGGCAACACGGGGTGGACCGGATGCTGGAAGAGACACTTCCGGGCCAATTATTTCAAGGGAACAAACAATGACACAGCGCAAAGGCATCATCCTCGCGGGGGGCTCGGGCACGCGGCTCTATCCTGTCACACAGGCGGTCAGCAAACAGCTCATGCCGGTCTACGACAAACCCATGATTTATTACCCCTTGAGCACGCTCATGCTCGCCGGGATTCGCGAGGTGCTCGTTATCTCCACGCCGCAGGACACGCCGCGTTTTGCCGACCTGCTCGGCGACGGCAGCCAGTGGGGCATGGCGATCAGCTACGCCGTGCAGCCCAGCCCCGACGGTCTGGCGCAGGCCTTCATCATCGGTCGCGACTTCGTGGCCGGCCAGCCGAGCGCGCTGGTCCTGGGCGACAACATCTTTTACGGCCATGACCTGGTCAGGCAACTTATGCATGCCGACGAGCGCCAAACCGGCGCCAGCGTCTTTGCCTACCATGTGCACGACCCCGAGCGTTACGGCGTGGTCGAGTTCGATGCCCACAAACGCGCCATCAGCATCGAGGAAAAGCCCAAGCAGCCCAAGAGCAACTACGCCGTGACCGGGCTCTATTTTTACGACCATCAGGTGTGCGACATTGCCGCCAGCATCAAGCCGTCGCCTCGTGGCGAGCTGGAGATTACCGATGTCAACCGGCGCTACCTCGAGCAGGGCCAGCTCAACGTCGAGATCATGGGCCGCGGTTACGCCTGGCTCGACACCGGCACCCACGACAGCCTGCTCGAGGCCGCAAGTTTCATCGCCACCCTGCAAAAACGCCAGGGCCTGCAAGTCGCCTGCCCCGAAGAGATTGCCTTTGCGCAGAAGTGGATCGACGCCGCGCAAATTCTGAAACTTGCCTCGCCCCTGTCGAAAAATGGCTACGGCCAATATTTGCTGAGCCTGCTGAAATAATCGTCATGGTCGATTGAAATCGGCCCTACAACAATACAAAAACATGCCCTACACCGTCACCCCCACCGCCCTGCCCGGCGTGCTGATCCTTGAGCCCAGGGTTTTCGGCGATGCGCGCGGCTTCTTTTTTGAAAGCTTCAACGCGCGCGACTTTGCCCAATGCACCGGGCTCGACGTGCAATTTGTCCAGGACAACCACAGCAAATCCGCGAAAGGCGTGCTGCGCGGCCTGCACTACCAGATCGAGCATGCGCAGGGCAAGCTGGTGCGTGTCACCCAGGGCGAGGTGTTTGATGTGGCAGTGGACATGCGCCGCAGCTCGCCCCAATTTGGCCAATGGGAAGGTGTGCTGCTCTCGGCAGAAAACAAGCGCCAGCTCTGGATCCCGCCTGGTTTTGCCCATGGTTTTCTGGTGACCAGCGAGAGCGCCGAATTTCTGTACAAAACCACCGACTACTGGTACCCCGAGCACGAGCGCTGCCTGCTGTGGAACGACCCCGCGGTGGCTGTCAACTGGCCTGTCGAGGCACCGCCGCTGCTGGCCGCCAAGGACCTGGCCGGGTTGCCTCTGGCAAGCGCCTCGACGTTTTCGTAGGCGCGGCAAGCTTTAACAGTCATCGGACCGAGGGCGGGCGTCCCGCAAATTCAGGGCCTCCCACCAAGGCAAGGCCGTCTACAAAGACCGCTGCCGCATCGCCTCGTACAAACACACGCCGCTGGCCACCGACACGTTCAAACTTTCCACCGCGCCGCGCATCGGGATGCTGATCAGCTCGTCGCAGGTCTTGGCAGTGAGCTGGCGCATGCCGTCACCCTCGGCGCCCAGCACCAGCGCCACCGGGCCGCGCAGATCGGCCTGATAAAGCGTTTTGGTGGCCACGTCGCTGGTGCCGATGATCCAGATGTTGCGTTCCTTGAGTTCATTCAGGGTGCGCGCCAGGTTGGTCACCATGAAATAAGGCACGGTCTCGGCAGCACCACTGGCCACCTTGGCCACCGTGGCGTTGATGCCCGCCGCATGGTCCTTCGGGGCAATCACGGCGTGCACGCCGGCACCATCGGCCACGCGCAGGCAGGCGCCAAGGTTGTGCGGGTCGGTCACGCCGTCAAGCACCAGAATCAGCGGCGGCACACGATCTTTCACCGGCAACGCAAGCTGGGTCGCTTCCAGCTGTTCCAGCAACTCGTCCAGCGAGGTCACCTGGGTCAGCTCATGCACCCGCGCCGCCACGCCCTGGTGCCCGTGGCTGCCACACAGCTTGGCCAGGCGCATGCTGTCGGCCTCCACCAGGCGCACACCGGCCCCCTTGACCTTGTCGACAAACTGGCGCATGCGGGCGTCACGACTCGTCGGGTCGATGTAGATTTCAACAATGGATTTGGGCGCGGTCTTGAGGCGCACACCCACGGCATGAAAGCCGAAAAGAACTTTGGGATTGGACATAGGCCGCGATTATCGCGGCTTCACCTGTAGGGCGGGTTTCAACCCGCCATGGTCGACTGAAG
>JAIPCZ010000003.1 GCA_021737975.1 Polaromonas sp.
TAGGTCCGGTGGGTGCGCCGGGTCGAATATCTGGCAAGGTCTGGTTCTTTGAGCATGGTGTGCACGATGGGTTGCGTGCACACGATCTTGCGAGATACGAGACTTCAATTCAAGGTGGGTTCACCGGGCGCTTACGTTGTTCACCACGTTTCAGGGCGATCTCGGGCGACATGTTGGGAAACAGCAGGACAAATTCTTCGCCACCATAACGGCACGGCACATCCTCCAGCCGTGCTCCCTCATTCAGGAGCAATCCGAGTTGGCGCAACACCTCATCGCCGGCGTTATGCCCAAATTTGTCGTTGATTGACTTGAAATGATCCATATCAATGATCATCAGGGAGAGTGGCAAGCCAAGCCGGCGGCATCTGGCCAGTTCCCGCTCCAGGGTGGTCTGGAGGTAGCGGCGGTTGTACAGGCCGGTCAGCGGGTCGCGGTTGGCGTGCTCATGCAATTGCGCCTGCAGCGCCTGAATTTCGACCAGGCGCTTGCTCAGAACCTCATTGGCCTGCTGCAATTGCCCCTCGCTCTGTTTCAACCTTTCCGTCAATTTCCGAAGGGACGAGGTGCGTGTGAAAGCGATGTGCGCAATGCTCATCAGATAGACGCTCAGGCCAAGCGCACACATGAGCGTCACCAGCGGGTCGTCGTTGGCGGAAACCTGCAGTCCAACGAGGGCGATTCCGAGCAAGGAACCGCCACCGAAAGTTGCAATGGACTTGACCAGCCCGGGCCGCCCCAGACTGATCGTACAACTGATCGATGAGGTGATGAACAGGGTGAAAGTGATCCAGAGCGGAAATCCGAGCGCCGCAGACCATCCGCCCAACACGAAGTTGTCCAGCAACAGATTCTGAAGTTCAGCCTTTTGCGTGTCTTTCGCCGACCGTGCCCGCCAGTAGGCAATGTGGGGGTAAACCAAAAACTGCACTACTGAAAAAGCCCAGAACCAGATGGAATAGTCACCCTCCCGAAGGTGCAGTGCGCAAAACAGAAACGCGTAGGCGAACGAGCCAGCCCGCATCCGGTAGTGGGTGGGTACGATCCAGTGAGGCTTGGTGGCAGACGAAGAACGCATGTGTCCCTGGGGCTTGGTTGAACTCACCGGCGCGGCCGATGAGCAGGCCGCAACGCTGGGTTGAAGTAGTGATGTTTGGGAGATTATCGATGACGGTTGTCGACCGTGATCCGCTGATTTTCAGGCAGCCCTTGACGCCATCAGCAGCACCACCAGCGCGCCCGCCCCGCCATCGGCCGGCTTGGCTTGCACAAAGGCCAGCACCTCGTTCTTTTGCACCAGCCAGCTGTGCACCCGGCTTTTCAGAACAGGCGCTTTGCCGGGTGAACCGAGGCCTTTGCCGTGGACCACGCGCACGCAGCGAATGCCGTGTTTGTGCGCCTCGCGGATGAAGATGCCCAGGGCTTCCCGGGCGTCGTCGCGACGCAGGCCGTGCAGGTCAAGCTGGCGCTGGATGCTCCAGTCGCCGCGGCGCAGCTTGCGTGTCACATCGGTGCCGATGCCGGGGCGGCGAAAACTCAGGTGCTCGTCGCTTTCGAGCAGCGTGGAGACGTCAAACTCGTCGCTGATGGCTTCCTTTAAAACTGCTTTCTCATCGCGCTGGTACTGCATTGCCTGCGGCATTTTTGGTGCCGGCTTGTGATGTATCTTGCGCTTGTCGGGCAGCGGTTTGACAGCGCCCGCGGCCCGGATGAACAGGTCCTTGTCGCTGGCCGCTTGATGGGTCGCCTTGACCTGCTGGCTGGCCTGCAGGGTGCGCAGTTGAGCCTGCTCGGCAATGGCGCGCTTGACCACTTTCAGGTCGCCCAGGGCCTTGACCTTGACCGCTGTCACAGCAGGCCCCGCTCGGCCATGCTCAGTGCCTCGCCCTGTGCCACGATGACATGGTCAAGCACCCGCACGTCAATCAGCGCCAGCGTGGTTTTGAGTGTTTGCGTCAGCATCTCATCGGCCCGTGACGGTTGCACCGAGCCGCTCGGGTGGTTGTGCGACAGCACCACGGCGGCCGCCTGGTGGTGCAGGGCGCGCAGCACCACCTCGCGCGGATAAACGCTGGTCTGGCTCAGGGTGCCGCGAAACAGCTCCTCCATCGCCAGCAGCCGGTTTTGCACGTCCAGGAACAGCACCGCAAAAACCTCGTAGGGGCGCGCAGACAGGTGCAACTGCAGGTAGTGCTTGACCGCATCCGGCGTGGCAAAAACGGTGCGCTCCTGGAGCCGCTGCGACAGGGCGCGGCGGGCCAGTTCGAGCACCGCCAGCAGTTCGGAGCGCTTGGCCGGGCCCAGGCCCTTGACCGGTTTGAGGTCTTCGGCAGTGGCGTTGAGCAGCCCGGCAATGCCGTCAAAACCGTTCTGTCCGTCTGCGCCGGGCTTGATGTCGAGTAATTCGCGCGCCAGCTGAAACACCCCCTTGCCTTTGATGCCGGTGCGCAGCAGCAGCGCGAGCAGTTCCACGTCGCTCAAGGCGCCAGGGCCGCGGGCCAGCATTTTTTCGCGCGGGCGGGCGTCGGGGGGCAGGTCTTTGAGGGGCATGGTGCAGGCTTTTACAATGGCTCCCAGTTTATGCCAGCACCCCACAGGTTTGGACCAAGGGGGTATTCCAGGATTTTTAATACACGCTTACCGCGCCATGGGCGCACAGGAACCTCATGACGACCGCTTGCCCCACCGTTCAACCCGGCTCTTTTTTGACCCTGCACTACCGCCTGAGTGGCCCCGCCGGTGACGTGGTCAACACGTTTGCGTCGGCCCCGGCCACGCTGACCCTGGGCACCGGTGAGTTGTCGCCGGCCGTCGAGGCGCGCCTCATCGGCCTGGCCGAGGGCAGCCGGACCACCCTCGAACTGGCGGCGGGTGAGGCTTTTGGGCCACGCAGCCCTGACATGCAACAGTGGATGGCGCGCAAGGAACTACTGGATCTGGGCGGCGCCAATGAGAGCTACGCGGTGGGTGACGTCGTCAAGTTCCCCACACCCGACGGCCAGGGTGAATTCGCCGGTGTGATTGTTGACTTTCGCAGCGACCACAAGGGGGAGGCGGTCTTGTTCGACTTCAACCACCCGCTGGCGGGCCAGCCGGTCACCTTTGAAGTTCAGCTGATCGGGGTCTTATGAACACCAGCGGTGGTCTTGATATTCTGCTGGCCGAGCCGCGCGGCTTTTGCGCCGGGGTGGACCGTGCCATTGAAATTGTGGAGCGTGCGCTGGCCAAGTTTGGCGCGCCTATTTACGTGCGCCATGAAATTGTGCACAACACCTATGTGGTCAACGACCTGAAAGCCAAGGGCGCCATCTTTATCGAAGAACTCGATGATGTCCCGGCAGGTGCCACGCTGGTGTTTTCTGCCCACGGTGTGAGCCGGGCGGTGCAGCAGGAGGCCGCGGCGCGCGGGTTCCGCATTTTTGACGCCACCTGCCCGCTGGTGACCAAGGTGCACGTGGAAGTGGCCAAATTGGCCAAAGAGGGCTACGAGTTCATCATGATCGGCCACAAGGGTCACCCCGAGGTGGAAGGCACCATGGGTCAGCTCGACGGCGGGATCCACCTGGTGGAAGACGTGGCGGATGTGGCGCGCATTCAGCCGGCGCAGACCGACAAACTGGCCGTGGTCACGCAAACCACCCTGAGTGTGGACGACGCCGCGGCCATTGCGTCGGCCATCAAGGGCCGGTTCCCCAATGTGCGCGAGCCCAAGCAGCAAGACATTTGTTACGCCACGCAAAATCGCCAGGATGCCGTCAAACTGATGAGTCCGCAGGTCGACGTGGTGGTGGTTGTGGGCAGCCCCACCAGTTCGAACAGCAACCGGTTGGCCGAGGTGGCGCGCAAGCTGGGCACGCCCGGTTACATGGTCGACAGTGCCGACGAGTTGCAGCCGCAGTGGTTCGAGAACTACACCCGGGTCGGCTTGACCGCCGGCGCCTCCGCCCCTGAAATTTTGGTGACCCAGGTGATCGAGCGCCTGAAGGCACTGGGCGCGGTGTCGGTGCAGCGCATGCCAGGCGACCCCGAAACCGTCAAATTTCCGTTGCCCAAGGGCTTGCGGATGGCTCAGAATGAAGCTGATCAAGCAAAAAAATCCTCACCCAACTGAATCTCACAATCATGTTAGACATTACCCTGCTGCGCAAAGACCTGGCCCAAGTGGTGGCCCGCCTGGAGACCCGCAAGAGCCCGCAAACCTTTCTGGACGTGTCCGCCTTCACACTGCTGGAGGCCGAGCGCAAAACCATCCAGGTCCGCACCGAAGCGCTGCAGGCGCAGCGCAACACGTCGAGCAAGCAGATTGGCCAGCTCAAGGCCAAGGGCGCGGCGGGTCAGGCCGACGTGGATGCCGTGATGGCTCAGGTGGCGGGCATCAAGGACGAACTGGAGGCGTCCAGCAAGCGGCTCGACGAGATTCAGCTTGAGATGCAATCCCTGCTGCTGGCCGTGCCCAACCTGCCGCACGAAAGTGTGCCGCTGGGGGCGGACGAGCACGGCAACGTGGTGGTGCGCAGCTGGGGGACGCCCAAAACGTTCGACTTTGCCATCAAGGATCATGTGGATGTCGGTGAACCGCTGGGCCTGGACTTTGCCATGGGTGTCAAGCTCACCGGCGCGCGTTTCACCGTGATGAAGGGTCAGGTGGCGCGCCTGCATCGCGCGCTGGCACAGTTCATGCTGGACGTGCAGACCCAGGAGCATGGCTACACCGAGTGCTACACGCCTTACATCGTCAACGGCGACACCCTGCGCGGCACCGGCCAGTTGCCCAAGTTCGAGGGTGATCTGTTTGCCGCCAAAAAGGGCGGACAGGAGGGCGAGGAGCAGCCCGACAACACGGCGCTGTACCTGATTCCCACCGCCGAGGTGCCGCTGACCAACTTTGTGCGCGATGTGGTCCTGGCTGAGGCCGAGCTGCCTGTCAAACTCACCGGCCACACGCCGTGTTTCCGGTCCGAGGCCGGGTCGGCCGGGCGCGACACCCGCGGCCTGATCCGCCAGCACCAGTTCGACAAGGTCGAGATGGTGCAGATCGTGCACCCCGACAAAAGTTATGAGGCCCTCGAGGTCATGACCGGCCACGCGGAAGCCATACTGCAAAAGCTGGGCTTGCCCTACCGTGTCATGAGCCTTTGCACCGGCGACATGGGTTTTGGCGCCAGCAAGACTTATGACCTTGAAGTCTGGTTGCCGGCACAAAACACCTTCCGCGAGATCAGCTCGGTGAGCAATTGCGAAGCCTTCCAGGCGCGCCGCCTGCAAGCCCGCTTCAAGAACGCGCAGGGAAAAAATGAGCTGGTGCACACGCTGAACGGCTCGGGCCTGGCCGTGGGCCGCACCCTGGTCGCGGTCTTGGAGAATTACCAGAACGCCGACGGCTCGGTCACTGTTCCCGAGGTTCTGCGGCCTTACCTGGGCGGCTTGCAAAGCCTGCATGCCTAGTCCCCAGCGCATCTGCCTGATCGGTGCCGAGTGCACCGGCAAAAGCACCATGGCGCAGGCCCTGGCGGCCCATTTTGGCGGACTCTGGGTGCCCGAGCATTTGCGCGCCTTCTGTGATTTGCATGGGCGCACCCCACGGGTGGAAGAGCAGGCAGCCATCATGCGTGCCCAGTTCGAGCAGGAGGAGCAGGGGGTTGGGCTGGCCTTGCAAGCGGGCTGCGACCATGTGTTTTGTGATGGCTCGCCGCTGCTTACGGCAATCTACAGCGACTTCTATTTCTCGGACCGCTCCTTGTTTGAATGCGCACAAGCCCTGCACGCGCGTTATGCGCTGACGCTGGTGTTGCAGCCTGATTTGCCCTGGTGGCCGGACGGTCTGCAGCGCGACAGTGAAGCGGTGCGGGCCGATGTCCACGCCCGCGTGCAGCATGCGCTGCACGCCATGCGCGTTCCCCATATTGAAGTCCAAGGCCGGGACGGCGAACGTTTGCAGGCAGCGATTTTGGCTGTGGAGACCCTGACCCGCTGAAACCTGAGCCCGGCTGATTACAATGAGCGCCTCACCGGGGGTGTCCGTTGCAAGACGGGCTGAGACAGTCCCCTTACCTGATCTGGATCATGCCAGCGTAGGGAGCGTGAGGGTTCAAGCTCAACCGCCTGCCGGTTTTGCCTTTCACCCAGCGCACCTTGCGCGGGCGCATTAAAAGGCTTTGCCATGAACCGTCGTCTGTTTGCCCTTGCCGCCACCACGCTGGCCGCGATCACCGTGTCCACCCCAACTCTGGCTGCAGATGAACTGCGCGTCATGGTGCACAGTTCTTTCTCGGTTCCCAAGCCCCTGCTGGCGCAATTCGAGGCGAAAAACGGCATCAGGCTGGTGATCATCAAGGGGGGGGATGCCGGCGAGATGCTCAATAAACTCATTCTGACGCGCGCCCAGCCGGTGGCCGATGCGGTTTTTGGCATCGACAACACCCTGGTCGGCAAGGCGCTGGCGGCCGGGGTCCTGGAACCCGCCTTGCCCCAGACTGCGAAAGCCCCTGACGTCAACCTGGGCCCCGCGCTGGCCGCCGTGGACTATGGTTTTGTCACCCTGAACTACGACAAGGCAGCGGTGGCCAAGGCCGCCCTTGCCCTGCCAAAGACACTGCAGGACCTGACCTTGCCCGCCTACAAGGGCTGGCTGGTTTCGCCCAACCCGGCCACCAGCAGCACCGGTTACGCCTTCCTGCTGGCCACGATTTCTGCCATGGGTGAAGAGCCTGCTTTTGCCTGGTGGGCGCAGATGCGAGGCAACGGCCTGAAAGTGGTGAAGGGCTGGAGCGAAGCCTATTACACCGACTTTGCCCGCAACAAGGGCGCCTACCCGCTGGTGGTGAGCTACGCCACCAGCCCGGCGGCCGAGGTTTTTTACAGCAAGGACAAGATCACCGAGGCGCCCACTGCCAGTCTGAACCTGCCCGGCGGTGTCTTTCGCCAGGTGGAGGGCGTGGGCCTGGTCAAGGGGGGCAGCCAGCGTGACGCAGCGCTGAAATTTGTCGACTTCATGCGCTCAGGCCCGGTGCAGCAAGCCCTGCAGACCGAGATGTGGATGTACCCGGTGCAAGCCGGCACACCCCGTGCCGAGGTGATGCGCCATGCCACTGAGCCCGCCGCCTTTGAAGCCCCGGCCGCGCATGTGATTGCCAGCCAGGGGGCCGCGTGGGTGGCGCGCTGGACCAAGGTGGTGCTGAAGTAGGCACAGGTCCCAAGTGCAGATTTTTCGGGTCTGCTGTAGGGTCGGCTTCAGTCGACCTGGCGGCCTGAAGTTCGCCCTGAAAAGTCCGTCAAAGTCCCACACAGCGCAGCCCAAACATCAACTTTGAAGAACCTCAATTGATGTCTTATTCACGTGGTCAGTTGCAAAGCAGCCAGTGGCTCGGCCTCCTGCCGGCTGCGGCGCTGCTGCTGTTGCTTATCGCACCCCTGGCCCGGCTGGCGGTGACCGGCTTCACTGGCGAGGCCAGTTGGCCCGGCGCCGCCAGCAGCAGTTGGTCACTCTGGGCGCCGTGGCAAGACGACTACCTGCGCTGGCGCGTGTTGTGGTCGCTGGCGCAGGCGGGCATCACCTGCGCGCTGGCCTTTGTGCTGGGCTTGCCGCTGGCCTGGGTGCTGGCGCGTTTTGAGTTTGCCGGGCGCCTGCTGGTGCTGCGTCTGCTGATGCTGCCCTTTGTGGTCCCGACGCTGGTGGCGGCCTTGGGTGTGCTGGCGCTGTGGGGGCCGCGCGGGCTGCTCAGCGGCTGGCTCGGCATCAACCTGCAGGACACACCCTGGCTGCTGCTGTATGGCAATTTGTTTTTCAACCTTTGCCTGGTGGTGCGCGCCGGTGTCGACGCGCTGGGCCAGGTCAACGCGCGCCAGGTGGCGGCGGCACGGTCCCTGGGTGCCACGCCGTGGCGCGCTTTCTGGCGCATCGAGTGGCCCGCCATTGCGCCTTGGCTGATGTCGAGCCTGTGCCTGGTGTTCTTGTATTGTTTTGCCGGTTTCGGCCTGGCCCTGGTGCTCGGCGGCCAGCGTTTTGCCACGGTGGAGGTCGAGATCTACACCCTGGTGGCGCACGAGTTGCAGTTGGGCCAGGCCAGTGTGCTGGCGCTGTGGATGCTGGGGCTCACGGGCGGTGTGGCGCTGCTCTACGCGCTGCTGGAAAAAGGTCTGGCAGCGCCCAGCCGCGTCGAGCCCGTGCTGCGCCAGCCGCCGCAAGGCATGGCGCAATGGCTGGCCTTGCTGACGGCGCTGGGCGTGTTGTTTTTCATTTGCGCGCTGCCGGTGCTGGCGATCGTCTGGCGGGCACTGGGCGCGGGCTGGACCGCCTGGGCCAGCGTGCTCGACGCCGAGGTGCGCGCGGCACTGTGGAACACGCTGCGGTTTTCCAGCATCGCCTTGCTGCTGGCGACGCTGCTGGGTGTGTTGCACGCGCTGGCGGCGCAGCGCTCGGTGCTGTGGCGCGCCGCGGCCTTTTTGCCCTTTGTGGTCTCGCCGGTCACGGTGGCGTTTGGTTTGCTGCTGTTGTACCCGGGCTGGACCGCCAGCCTGCCGCTGCTGCTGGCGGCCTATGCCGTGCTGGCCTACCCTTTTGTGGCCAAGTCCATGGCGGCGGGGCTGGACAGCCTGCCGTCGCACGTGCTGCAGGCGGCGCGCACGCTGGGCGCCAGCCCGCATCGCACTTTCTGGCGCGTCACTTTGCCACTGTTGCGCCCGGCCTTGCGCCGCGGCATGGCGTTTGCCGCCGCCACCGCGCTGGGCGAATTTGCCGTGACGCTGTTTTTGTCGCGCCCCGAATGGGCCACGCTGACCACCCTGATCTACCGGCGCCTGGGTCACCCGGGAGCCGCCAGCCTGGACCAGGCCTTTGTGCTGGCCAGCTTGTTGATGCTGCTGGCGCTGCTGGCCTTCTTGCTGATCGAGTGGCCGGTGACCGATGGTCATGAGCGCCGGCGGCCGGCGATAGGTGCCTTGCCAGTGCGGGCCCTGCGCCATGCTTGAACTGCGCCACATCAGCCAGAACTATGGCGAGCGCGCCTTGCTGCAAGACATTAATCTGTCGGTGGCTGCGGGCGAAATTGTCGCTCTGCTGGGTCCGTCCGGCAGCGGCAAAAGCACCTTGCTGGCCATCGTGGCAGGCCTGCAGCAGCCCCTGGACGGCAGCGTGTGGTTTGAGGGGCGGGACATCACCCGGGTGCCGCCAGAGCAGCGCCGGTTTGCCCTGATGTTTCAGGACTTTGCCTTGTTTCCGCACCTGAATGTGCTCGACAACGTGGCTTTTGGTCTGGTCGAGCAGCGGCTTGCCAAGTCCGGGGCAAGGGCCAAGGCACTGGAAATGCTGACCTTGTTTGGCCTGGCCGACCATGCCGGCCACAAGGTCTGGCATTTGTCGGGCGGCGAGCAGCAGCGCGTGGCGCTGGCGCGCGCGCTGGTCACCCAGCCGCGCGCCTTGCTGCTCGACGAGCCTTTTTCTGCCCTGGACGCCGACTTGCGCACCAGCCTGCGCGACGAATTCAAGGCCCGCATCCAGGCCGCTGGCATGCCCACCCTGCTGGTCACGCACGACGAACAGGAGGCCCGCGCCATGGCCGCGCGCGCGGTGCGCCTGAGCAACGGCCATATTGCGGCCTTGTGGTGAGCCTGCTTGAACCCCGTCACAGGCGTCAATTTGAATGTATTGCGGGTCAGACGACTCGCGCAGCGACGCGCTCTGACTCCAACCGATTAGAGGCATGAGTTCAATCCGGACACGCGGCGCACCCGGTTCAAGGCTTCCGGCATAAACTGTTGGCCAGCATGAACCAGACCCTTACACCAAGCCCGCTCGACGCCGCGCTTGTGTTGCAGCGCCAAGCCTATTTGGCCCACCCCGTCCCGACGCTGGCCGAGCGCAAGGCTGACTTGCGCACGCTGCAGCGTTTTGTGCGCGAGCACAAGGATGCCCTGTGTGATGCCATCAGCGCCGACTACGGCCACCGCTCGCGCCATGAGACCCTGCTGGCCGAGGTGTTTCCGGTGGTGGATGGCATTGACCATGTCATCAAGCAGCTGCCAGGCTGGATGAAGTCGCGGCGCCGCTCGGTGGACTGGCGCAATTTTCTCGGGGCCAGCAACCGTGTCATCCCGCAGCCGCTGGGCGTGGTCGGTGTGATCGTGCCGTGGAATTTTCCGCTCAACTTAAGCCTGGTGCCGCTGACCTACATCTTTGCCGCAGGCAACCGCGCGATGGTCAAGATGAGCGAAAACTCGCGCCACCTGGCGGCCTACCTGATGGCGCACATGCCGGCATATTTTCCACTGGAAAAGCTGCAGTTTTTTGATGAAACCGGGGGCGTTGGCATTGCCTTCTCGCAACTCAAATTCGACCATTTGTTATTCACCGGCTCCGGCCAGACGGGCAGGGCGGTGATGGCCGCTGCCGCGCAGAACCTGTGCCCGGTCACGCTGGAACTGGGCGGCAAGTCGCCGGCCATTGTCTGCGACGACTTCCCGCTGCGCACGGCGGTCGAGCGCATCATGTTTGTCAAACTGCTCAATGCGGGCCAGATCTGCACCACGGTGGACCACGCCTGGGTACCCGCGGCCAAGGTCGATGAATTTGTGCGCTTGGCGCGCAATTTCTCCCGGCAGCATTACCCGCGGCTCGACAGCCCGGACGTCACCGCCATCATTGACCAGCGCGCCTTTGAGCGGCTGCTGCACGCGCTGCAGGACGCGCAAGACCGGGGCGCCACCGTGCTGTCGCTGCTGGACGGACCCGCCTTTGACGCGGCCAGCCGCAAAATTGCGCCGCACATCGTGCTGGACGCGCCCCCGGACTGCCTGCTGATGCAGCGCGAGATTTTTGGGCCGATCCTGCCGCTGTGCAGTTATGCCGCGCTGGACCCCGTGATTGCCTTGATCAACGCCGGGCCGCGACCCTTGGCGCTCTACCCGTTCAGCCATGATGCGGCGCAGGTGCAAAAAATCATCGACCGGGTCATGTCCGGTGGCGTCTCGGTCAACGATGCGCTGTTTCATGTGGGCCAGCACGACCTGCCCTTTGGCGGCGTGGGGGACTCAGGCATGGGGCATTACCACGGCGTTGAGGGTTTTGAGACCTTTTCCAAAATGCGCCCGGTGTTTTACCAGACGCGCTTCAGCACGCTCAAATTCCTGTGGCCGCCTTATGGCAAGCTGGCCGACCGGGTGCTGGCTTTTTTGATTCGCTAACCGACCCGCACCACCCGCCCCGGATTCATGAGGTTTTGCGGGTCCAACGCCTGTTTGATGGCGCGCATGGTGTGCAGGGCCACGGGTGATTTGTAGTGGGTCAGGTGGTCCACCTTGAGGCTGCCCACGCCATGTTCGGCAGAAATGGAGCCGCCATGCGCCTGCACCGCGTCGAACACCAGTCTGTTGACGCGTGCTTCCTGCTCAGCCAAAAACACAGCAGCATCCTGCCCTTCGGGGGCCTGCACGTTGTAGTGCAGGTTGCCGTCGCCCAGGTGGCCAAAGTTGACCAGCCGCACGCCGGGGATGGCCTGTGCCAGCAGGGCATCGGTGCCGGCGACAAAGGCCGCCATGCCCGACACCGGCACCGAAATGTCATGTTTGATGTTGAGCCCCTCCAGCGCCTGCGCCAGCGGGATGCTCTCGCGAATCTGCCACAGGCTGTGCGCCTGGGTGAGGTTTTCGGCTACCACCGCGTCGGTCGCGCAGCCGGCTTCCATGGCGGCTTCGAGCAAGCCCTCTAGCTGGGCCCGGGCATGGGCCTCGGATTCGGCATCGGCATTTTCCAGCAGCACGCAAAAAGCTGTGTGCTGGTAAAGCGGCACACGCAAATGGCCAAAGTGTTTGGCGACCAGGCTCAGGGCAAATTGGCCCATCATCTCAAAGCCGGTCAGGCTGGCCCCCAGGTGCTGGTGCGCCAGCCCCAACAGTTGCACCGCCGCCTCAACGGACGGCACGGCGGCCCAGGCGGTGAGCTGCGCCTTGGGTTGCGGGTAGAGCTTGAGCGTGGCGGCGGTGATGATGCCCAGTGTGCCCTCGGCGCCGATGTAGAGGTTTTTCAGGTCGTAACCGGTGTTGTCCTTGCGCAAGCCGCTCAGGCCCTGCCAGAGTTCGCCCTGCGGTGTCACCACCTCCAGCCCCAGGCACAGGTCGCGCGCATTGCCAAAGCGCAGCACCTGCGTGCCACCGGCGTTGGTGCCCAGATTGCCGCCGATGGTGCACGAGCCCTCGGCTGCCAGGCTCAGTGGAAACCAGAAACCCGCGGCCTCGGCTTGCTCCTGCAGCGTTTGCAGGATGCAACCGGCTTCCACCGTCATCGTCAGGTTGGCCGCATCGACGCCGCGCACGGCGTTCATGCGCTGCAGGCTCAGCACAATTTGCCGTCCCGTCTCGTCGGGGGTGGAGCCCACCACCAGGCCGGTGTTGCCGCCCTGCGGCACGAGGCTCAGGCCGCTGTCCGGATGCTTCGTCAAAAAGCTGGCGCAGGCCCGGACCACCCGGGAAACCTCCTGGGCAGTCGCCGGGCGCACCACGGCAAGTGCCTTGCCCTGGGTGCGCTTGCGCCAGTCCAATGTCCAGGCGCTGAGGTCGCCCTCGGTCAGCACATGGGCGGCGCCAACGACGTCTCTGATTTCAGCGAGCAGACTCTGCATGGCTGGAGGCGGACGTTTCAGGGGTCTCAAGGGCCGGCTTGACCGCCTTGGCGGCGTTTTTCAGCCGAATGCGCACATGCAGCGCACAGGCGGTGAACAGGGTCAGGCAAAGGAACACTTCCACCATGGCCAGATAGTTGCCCGGGGGCTTGTCGCTGTAGGCACGCACCGCGCCCTCGGTGAAATACAGCCACACCAGCAAGCTGACCCAGCGGTAGGTGTACATGCGGTTTTTGTGCAAACCTGCCAGCGGCAGGCACAGCGGCAGGACCTTGAGCGCCAACCAGGAACCGCCCGGGCGCAGCGGCGCCAGCAGCAGTTCCCAGGCCAGGCCCAGGACAATCAGTCCCACGAGGCTGCCCACCGCAAGAATTCGGGTCAGGGCCACAGCTTGGGTGGCCGGGTTGGGGGAGGTGGTGAGGACAGTATTCATGACAGTGGCATCATAGCGGCCATGAGCGCACCACCCACAGCCCCGATGACCTGGCCCCAGAGGCTGGAAGTCCTTTTGCATGACTTTTCCAATTTCCCCTGGAAAAATACCGCGCACACCCTGCGCGAGCGCTTTCGGGAAGACCGTTTGGGACTCACGGCCAGCAGTCTGACCTTCACCACCACCATTGCGCTGGTGCCGCTGGTGACCGTGCTGCTGGCGGTGTTTACCGCATTTCCGATGTTTGCCAAGTTCCAGGGCGTCCTGCAGCAGTGGCTGGTGGAGAGTCTGATTCCCGACAGCATCGCGCGCCAGGTGCTGGGTTACCTGACACAGTTTGCCGGCAAGGCCAGCAAACTCGGTGGCGTCGGCCTGGCGGTGTTGTTCGTCACCGCACTGGCCCTGATTTTGACGATCGACCGCACCTTGAACGCCATCTGGCGGGTGCGCAAGCCGCGCCCTTTGGGGCAAAGGGTGCTGGTGTACTGGGCCGTGATGACACTTGGCCCCATCTTGCTGGCCCTGAGTTTGAGCCTCACGTCGTACGCCTTGTCGGCCTCCAAGGGCCTGGTGGGTGACTTGCCCGGTGGCGTACAACTGCTGCTGGACAGCCTGCAATTTGTGCTGCTGGCCTGGGGTATGGCCGCGTTGTACCGATATGTGCCCAATACCCAGGTGCGTTGGGCCCACGCCTGGGTCGGTGGCCTGTTTGTCTCCGTCGGCTTCGAGGCAGCCAAAAAACTGCTGGTGCTCTATTTGGGCAAGGTGCCGACCTATTCGGTGCTCTATGGTGCCTTCGCCACGCTGCCCATCCTGCTGATCTGGATTTATGTCGGCTGGGTCATCGTGCTGCTCGGGGCGGTCATTGCCGCCTATCTGCCCAGCTTGCTCAGTGGGGTGCAGCGCCGAGCCAGTTCCCAGGGCTGGCAGTTTCTGCTGGCGCTTGAGATTCTTCAGCAGTTGGCGCCAGCGCGGGCCAGCCCGGGCAAGGGCTTGACCATGACCGGTTTGTCGCAGCGGCTCAAGGTCGACGCCCTCCAGCTCGAGCCCGTGCTGGAAACCCTGGTGGAACTGGATTGGGTGGGACAGTTGCAGGAAGAACAAGAGCATGGCGAGTCCCGGTATGTGCTGCTGGCTGACCCGGATGCCACGCCGCTGGCGCCGCTGCTGCACAGCCTGCTGCTGCAACAGGAGCCCAGCACGCTGAATTTGTGGCGAAGCGGACGCTGGGAGGTGATGACCCTGCGCGACGCTTTATGAAGGGCGCCGAATTCGCGGCGGCCGAATGTTGGAAAATAGGCCTCTTTTGACTGCATTGACACGAAGAACCCCATGACCGATACCCCCCAAAAGCCTGAACTGCCCGACCACCTGTCCACCGACGCCCGCAGCCCGCACCACGTTGCGGCGGTGTTTGAGCACGACATCGGCATCCGGCTCAACGACAAGGAATTGTTCAATGTCGAGGAATACTGCGTCAGCGAAGGCTGGGTGAAGGTGCCCGCTGGCAAAACGCGCGACCGCAAGGGCAACCCGCTGCTGATCAAGCTCAAGGGCAAGGTCGAGGCGTTTTACAAGTAGGCGGGGCTTTCATGATGTGACCGAGGGCAGCGCGCTTCCGGTCGCAAATTCCAGTGGGGACAGGGTGGCCAGGCGCACCCCATGATTCACCACGCGCATGACGAGCCGGATGGCTTGTGTTCGACCCCCTACCCCCACCAGAACCAAGAGCAGATCGTGACACGATCTTGATTGCGCCATTCCAGATTGGAATAAGCGTAATGCGCCGCCGTGGGCTTCCCTGAAACGCCGTGTTCCAGGACACTTCAAACCGTTCAACAACCCGAATGAGGAGATTGAGATGGCAAAGATGAAGGCCGCCATGGCCGCCGTGCTGGTAATGGAAAAAGAAGGTATCACGC
The DNA here is from genome assembly GCA_021737975.1 of Polaromonas sp. Lineage (GTDB taxonomy): Bacteria > Pseudomonadota > Gammaproteobacteria > Burkholderiales > Burkholderiaceae_C > Rhodoferax. Next base: position 14,967 of record JAIPCZ010000003.1, read on the forward strand.
AAGCCTTCGGTGTGCCGGGCGCGGCCATCAACCCGCTGTATGCGGCGCTGCGCGAAAGGGAGTCGATTGCCCACATCCTGGCCCGCCACGTCGAGGGGGCCTCCCACATGGCCGAAGGCTACACCCGGGCCAAGGCCGGCAACATCGGGGTCTGCATCGGCACCAGCGGGCCGGCCGGCACCGACATGATCACCGGCCTGTACTCGGCCATTGCCGACAGCATTCCCATCCTGTGCATCACCGGCCAGGCGCCGCGGGCACGCTTGTACAAGGAAGACTTCCAGGCGGTGGACATCGAGTCCATCAGCAAGCCGGTCACCAAGTGGAGTGTGACGGTGCGCGAGCCGGCCCTGGTGCCGCGCAGTTTCCAGCAGGCCTTTCACCTGATGCGCAGCGGCCGTCCGGGCCCGGTGCTGATCGACCTGCCCTTTGATGTGCAGATGGCAGAGATCGAGTTCGACATCGACACCTACGAGCCGCTGCCGGTGTACAAGCCCGCCGCCACGCGCAAACAGGTCGAGCGCGCGCTTGACATGTTGATGGCCGCAGAGAAGCCCTTGATCGTGGCCGGCGGAGGCATCATCAATGCCGATGCCTCCGACCTCCTGGTGGAATTTGCCGAGCTCACCGGCGTGCCGGTGATCCCCACGCTGATGGGCTGGGGCACCATCCCTGACGATCATCCGCTGATGGCCGGCATGGTGGGCTTGCAGACCAGCCACCGCTACGGCAACGCCACCATGCTGGCGAGCGACTTTGTGCTGGGCATCGGCAACCGCTGGGCCAACCGCCACACCGGCTCGCCGGAGGTGTATTGCAAGGGGCGCGCCTTTGTGCACGTGGACATCGAGCCGACCCAGATCGGCCGGGTCTTCAATCCGGATCTCGGGATCGTCAGCGATGCCAAGATCGCGCTTGAACTCTTTGTCCAGGTGGCCCGCGAGCGCATGGCAGCCAGGACCCTGAAGAATTTCAGCGACTGGTCGGGCCGTTGCGCCGAGCGCAAGCAACTCATGCACCGCAAGACACATTACACCGAGACACCGATCAAACCGATGCGTGTGTATGAGGAGATGAACAAGGTGATGCCGCGCGACACCATTTACGTCACCACCATCGGCTTGAGCCAGATTGCCGGGGCGCAGTTCCTGAACGTGTTCGGCCCGCGCCAGTGGATCAACTGCGGCCAGGCCGGCCCGCTGGGCTGGACCATGCCCGCGGCACTGGGCGTGGTGGCAGCCGACCCGACGCGACAGGTGGTGGCCTTGTCGGGCGACTACGACTTCCAGTTCATGGTGGAAGAGCTGGCCGTGGGCGCCCAGTTCCGCCTGCCCTATGTGCATGTGCTGGTGAACAACAGCTACCTGGGCCTGATTCGCCAAAGCCAGCGCGGCTTTGAGATGGATTTCTGCGTGCAATTGGCGTTTGACAACCAGAACGTGGATGACACCACGCTGCAGAGTTACGGTGTGGACCACCAAGCCGTTGTGCAGGGCATGGGCTGCAAGAGCCTGCGGGTGACCGATCCCGAGAAGCTTCAGGAGGCCCTGGTCGAGGCGCGGGAAATGGCCAACAAGTACCGCGTGCCGGTGGTGGTGGAAGTCATACTGGAAAAGGTGACGAACATCGCCATGGGGGTCGAGATCGACAAGGTCAACGAGTTCGAAGACATCGACTGCCGGCATCCCGAGGGACGTCAAGGCCTTGAAATGGCCGGCTTGCTGGAATAAGCGCGACAGCCCAGAATTAATTCTCATCAGGAGACATCCCATGCCCAAATTTTCTGCCAATCTCAGCATGCTCTTTACCGAGCTGCCCTTCCTGGACCGATTCGAGGCGGCCGCCCGTGCCAATTTCAAGGCGGTCGAGTTCTTGTTTCCCTATGCCTTTCCGGCCAGCGAAATTCGCAAGCGCCTTGACGATAACGGCCTGGCGCTGGTGTTGCACAACCTGCCGGCGGGTGATTGGGAGGCTGGCGAACGCGGCATCGCCTGCGACCCCAGCCGTAGCGAGGAGTTTCGCGCCGGACTTGCCCGGGCCATTGAGTACGCCCAGGCCCTGGGCGTCGGGCAACTCAACTGCCTCGCTGGCAAGGCACCGGCCGGTGTCGCCCCGGAGGCCCTGCGCGAGACCTTCGTGAGCAACGTCTCCAGGGCCGCCGTGGCTTTGAAATCGGCGGGCCTGCGTTTGCTGATCGAGCCCATCAACACCTATGACATCCCGGGCTTCTACCTGAACCGCACGGACCAGGCCATCGCGATCCTGGACGCCGTGGGCGCCGACAACGCGTTTGTGCAGTACGACATCTACCACGCGCAGCGCATGGAGGGCGAACTGGCGGCCACGATGCAAAAGTACCTGCCTCGCATCGGGCACATTCAGTTGGCCGACAACCCGGGCCGCAACGAGCCTGGCACGGGCGAGATCAATTACCCGTTCCTGTTTGCCCACCTCGACCGCATCGGTTACCAGGGCTGGATCGGCTGTGAATACAAGCCCGCCACCACCACCGAAGCCGGCCTGGGCTGGCTGCAGCGGCTCGCCACGGCCTGAGCCTGAACTGATTCAATCCAAACTTGCAAGGAACCATCATGACTTCAACGTCCGTCAAAATCGGCTTCATCGGCCTGGGCATCATGGGCGCCCCCATGGCAGGCCACCTCATCAGCGCAGGGCACGAACTCTTTGTCTACACCCGGGGCAAGATGCCCGAGGCCATTGCCAACAGCAAGGCCACCCCGTGCGCCAGCAGCCGTGAAGTGGCACAAAACGCCGACATCATCTTCATGATGGTGCCCGACACCCCGGATGTCGGGGATGTGCTCTTTGGCGAAAGCGGCGTTGCCGCGGGACTGAGCGCGGGCAAGACCGTGGTGGACATGAGCTCGGTGTCGCCGATTGCCACGAAGGTGTTTGCGCAAAGGATCAATGCCCTGGGCTGCGACTACCTCGACGCACCGGTTTCGGGGGGGCAGGTGGGCGCCAGGAATGCCACGCTGTCGATCATGGTGGGCGGTCCCGAAGCCACGTTCGAGAAGGTCAGGCCGCTGTTCGAACTGATGGGCAAGAACATCACCCTGGTGGGTGGCAACGGCGACGGCCAGACCGCCAAGGTGGCCAACCAGATCATCGTGGCGCTGAACATCGAGGCGGTGGCCGAGGCACTGCTGTTTGCAGCCAAGGCCGGCGCCGACCCGGCGCGTGTGCGCCAGGCCCTGATGGGCGGCTTTGCCTCGTCGAAAATTCTTGAGGTGCACGGCGAGCGCATGGTCAAGCGCACGTTTGATCCGGGGTTTCGCATTGAACTGCACCAGAAAGACCTCAACCTGGCGCTGTCGAGTGCCCGCGCCCTCGGGGTCTCGCTGCCCAACACGGCCACGGCGCAGGAGTTGTTCAATTCCTGCGTCGCCCATGGCGGCAAGGCCTGGGACCACTCGGCGATGGTGCGCGCCCTGGAGAAGATGGCGAATTTCGAGATCGGTCAGAAGGCCTCCTGAAGCGTTGGCAGCCGAGCCCCGTCATGAACAAGCCCATCAGCCCCAGCGCATCGGCGGACCTGCTTTGCCGCATGTTCGATGCTGCCATCGCCAGTGCGCAGCCCGCGCTCTGTATTCCGGCCCACCTGCCGGCCCCTCCCGCCGGACGGCTCATCGTGATTGGTGCGGGCAAGGCTTCGGCCGCCATGGCGCAGGCTGTGGAAACCCATTGGAAGGGCCCAAAATCCCAGCTCGGCGGCCTGGTGGTCACCCGTTATGGCTATGCCATGTCGTGTGCGCACATCGAGATCGTCGAGGCATCCCATCCGGTGCCCGACGCGGCCGGCCTGGCTGCCGCCGAGCGCATGCTCAAGCTCGTGTCGGGTCTGCACGAGGACGATCTGGTGCTGTGCCTGATATCCGGGGGTGGCTCGTCGCTGCTGCCCTTGCCAGCCGAGGGCCTGAGCCTGGAGGACAAAATGGCGCTCAACCGCGCGTTGCTCAAGTCGGGCGCCACCATCAGCGAGATGAACTGCGTGCGCCGCCACCTCTCTGGCATCAAGGGTGGCCGACTCGCCGCAGCCTGCTATCCGGCGCGGGTGCTGACCCTGCTGATTTCCGACGTGCCGGGCGACGCCCCCATCAACATTGCCTCGGGCCCGACCGCGGCCGACCCAACGACCTGTGCCGACGCGCTGGCCATCGTGCGGCGTTACGGCATCACGCTGCCGCCGGCCGCGCTGGCACACCTCACCAGTGGCTCGGGCGAGTCCGTCAAGCCCGGCGACCCGCGCCTGGCACGCGCGCAAGTTCGCATCATTGCCACACCGCAGCAGGCGCTTGAAGCGGCCGCCCGGGTGGCCTGCGAGGCCGGTCTGGCCGCCCATGTTCTGGGCGATGCGCTGGAAGGCGAGGCGCGCGACGTGGGCAAGGTGCTGGCCGGCATCGCCTTGCAGGTGGCTGAGCGCGGCCAACCGTTCACCGCGCCCTGCGTGCTCTTGTCGGGCGGCGAAACCACGGTCACCGTGCGCGGCAACGGGCGCGGCGGGCGCAACGTGGAATGCCTGCTGGCCATGGGCCTGGCGCTGAACGGCCACCCGCGCATTCACGCCCTGGCCGGTGACACCGACGGGGTCGACGGCCAGGAGGAAATCGCCGGCGCGCTGCTGGCGCCTGACTCGCTGGCGCGCGCCTGGACCCTGGGCCGCAAGCCCCAGGACGACCTTTCGAACAACGACGGCCACGTCTTCTTCGGCTCGCTTGGCGACTCGGTGATCACCGGACCGACCCTGACCAATGTCAACGACTTTCGCGCCATCCTGATCGAGGCCGAGTCAACACCAGCGAGTTAAGCATGCGCAGAACCAGAAATGCCAAGATTGTGGCGACCTTGGGGCCGGCCAGTTCCGCCCGGGAAGCCGTGCACAGCCTGTTCCTTGCCGGGGTCGATGTCTTCAGGCTCACTTTCAGTCACGGCAGCGCCGCTGACCACCGGGCACGCTTCTCCATGCTGCGCGAACTGGAGCCGGAAATCGGACGCCCGATCGGCATTCTGGTCGACCTGCAAGGCCCCAAGCGACAGCCCGGTGCCCACTCGCGCCGAGGCCTCCGATGTGGCCACCGCGATCTACGACGGGGCTGACGCGGTGATGCTGTCTGCCGAGTCGGCCTCGGGCAAATATCCGCTGGCCGCGGTCGACATGATGAACCGCATCATCGGGCAAGTCGAAGCCGACCCGTCGTACCGGCAATTGATCGAAGCCTCCCACACGCTGGCGCTGCCTGGCCAGGTGGACACGGCTGAGGCCGTGTGCTGCGCCATGCGCCGCGCGTGAGCGGCCCGAGGCTCCGATCCTGAGTCTGACGCCGCACATCGCAACCGCCCGGCGCATGGCACTGGCCTGGGGCGTGCATTCGGTTCACATCGCCGACGTGGCGGATGTGCGCCAGATGACGGCCATGGCCTGCGCCGTGGCCGAGCGCGAACACTTTGCCACCGCCGGCCAGACCATCGTCGCCATTGCCGGCATGCCCTTTGGCGAGTCTGGCACGACCAACCTGCTGCGCATCGCCACCGTGTGAGCGCCAGGCCCGCATTCACCCGCAATCTCGAACACCTTTGCCGGAAAAGAAATCACCCCGGCTTATTTATCGTCAGGAATCCCAGCAACGCAGCAAGCATCTCCTCGGGCGTTTCGTTCATTTGCTGGTGTCCGCCAGGCAAATAGACCACCCGGGCATCGCGGGCCAGCGCGATGAGGTCCTGCGACGCCTTGGGTGGCGTCATCTGGTCTTGTTTGCCCAGCACAAACAGCACCGGGCACGTGACCCGGGCCATGGCCTGCAAGCCGTTCTGGTAGCTGTCACAGGCATTGAAGCCGGTGTGGAACAGGTTGGTCCTTGAATTGCTCGCAATGACGCGGCGACCCAGGGCCATGGATGCGCCATACACCCAGGTGCCCGGCCCCAGGGCGGAGGGCGGTGGCGCCAGCGTGGAACGGGAAAACACGTTGACCATCGCGAGTGCCTTCATCGGGGCACTGACCGAAGCCTCCAGCAGGGCAGGGGACACGCGCATGGGGAAGGCGACGCCGACCAGCACCAATTGGCTGATGCGCTGGGGTGCTTTTGATGCCGTCTCCAGCGCGATGAGCGAGCCAAAGCTGTGGCCGACCAGCGCGGCTTGCTGCAAGCCCGCGGCGTCCATGAGGGCCAGCACGAAATCGGCGGCGGCTTCAACGGTGGCGGGTGGCTCGCCGCCGCTCCGGCAGTGGCCGGGCATGTCAACGGCCAGCACGTTCCAGCCGTGGTGCGCCAGGTAGCGCGTCTGCAAAATCCAGACACTGTGGTCATTGAGCACGCCGTGGATGAAGATGGCGGTGGGCCGGGCGGCATCAAAGGGCTTGCCGCCGGTGTAGCAGTAGATGCCTTGGCCGTTGACGGTGATCTTCATGCTGCTTTCTCCGCCGCCTTCAGGGCGCGCTTGAGGTCGTCGATCAGATCATCCGGGTCTTCCAAGCCGATGCTCAGGCGGATCGTGCCCTGGGTGATGCCGCCCGCGGCCAGGGCCGCGTCGTCCATGCGGAAGTGTGTGGTGCTGGCCGGGTGAATCACCAGGCTGCGGCAGTCGCCCACATTGGCCAGGTGGCTGAACAACTTGAGGCTTTCCACAAAGGCCTTGCCCTGCGCTCGGCTGCCCTTGAGGTCGAAACTGAAAACCGAGCCTGCGCCGCGCGGCAGCAACAACTGCGCCAGCGCGTGACTGGGGTGGCTCTCCAGCATGGGGTGGCCGACTCGCGCCACAGAGGGCTGGCTGGCCAGGAATTCGACCACGCGCTGGGTGTTGCTGATGTGGCGTGCCATGCGCAGCGGCAGGGTTTCCATGCCCTGCAAAATGAGCCAGGCCGAGTGAGGGCTAAGGCAGGCGCCAAAGTCGCGCAGGCCTTGACGCCGCGCCCGCAACAAAAATGCGCCGACAGTGGACTCTTCCGAAAACACCATGTTGTGGAAACCGTCGTAGGGCTGGCAAAGCTCGGGGAACCGGCCCGAGGCGTCCCAGTCAAAACTGCCGCCGTCGACCACCAGCCCGCCGATCACCGTGCCGTGCCCGCTGAGGAACTTGGTGGCCGAGTGGTAGACCAGGTCGGCACCGTGCTCAAACGGTTTCATGAGCCAGGGCGTGGTCAGGGTCGAGTCGACCAGCAGCGGCACACCGGCCTCATGGGCAATCGCCGAGACTGTGGGGATGTCCAGCACGTCGAGGCCGGGATTGCCGACGGTTTCGCCAAAAAATAATTTGGTGTTGGGACGCACCGCGGCGCGCCAGCCGTCGATGTCGCCGGGCTTGACAAAAGTTGTCTCGATGCCGAAGCGGCGCAGCGTGTAGTGCAGCAGGTTCTGGCTCCCGCCATACAGCGCGGTGCTGGCCACAATGTGGCTGCCCGCGCCCATCAGCGTGGCAATGCTCAGGTGCAGCGCGGCCTGGCCGCTGGCCACGGAAATCGCGCCAATGCCGCCTTCCAGGGCGCTGATGCGCTGCTCCAGCACCGCATTGGTCGGGTTGCTGATGCGGCTGTAGACATGGCCGGCGCGCTCCAGGTTGAACAGTGACTGGGCATGGTCGCTGGACTCGAACACGAACGAGGTGGTGAGGTAAATGGGCACGGCGCGGGCGCCGGTGGCGGGGTCGGGCGCCGCGCCCGCATGCAGGGCGAGGGTGTCAAAACCTGGGTCGGAATAACCGGGCATGGGTGCCTTTCGGGGTAAACAAGTGGTTTGCAATGACTATTTTTGAACAATTAGCCGCAAGCTGATGGAAATCACTGATGGAGACGGCTGAATTGTGGGCTATATTTCGTTTTACTGAATAGGGCATTTGTGACCCATCCAATACGAGGAGCACCATGAAAGTCAGTGATATCTTGCGCATCAAGGGTGGCACGCTGTTTACCGCCGCTCCGGACGAACTTCTGCTGAGCGCTCTCAAATTGATGGTTGAGAGGGATATTGGCTCACTGGTGGTGATGGAGCATGGCGAGTTGGTGGGCATGCTCACCGTGCGTGAATTGACCCAGGTGTTGGTCAAAATGGGTGGTGTGATCGACAAGACCATTGTGCGCACGGCCATGGACGACTCGCCGGTAACCTGCACCACCGAGACCGACATGGACGAAGTGCGCCGCATGATGCTGGACCGCCATGCCCGCTACATGCCGGTCATGAACAAAAAGATGCTCATGGGTGTGATCAGCTTTCACGATGTGGCCCGCGCCGTGGTGGACAGCCAAAACTTCGAGAACAAGATGCTCAAGGCCTATATCCACGACTGGCCCGAAGGCCAGGAGCCGACCGACGCGCACAAGCTGTAATTCTTGCGTTGATGCGCCCACGTGTGGGCACGCTCTGGGATAATCGCGCCCCATGAGCGGCAATACCTTTGGAAATCTTTTCGCAGTCACCAACTTTGGTGAATCCCACGGCCCGGCCATTGGCTGCGTGATCGACGGCTGCCCGCCGGGACTCATGCTGTCCGAGGCTGACATTCAGCCCGACCTGGACCGGCGCCGGCCGGGCACCAGCAAGTTCGTGACACAGCGCGACGAACCCGATGCGGTCGAGATCCTGTCGGGCGTGTACGAGGGCAAAACCACCGGCACACCGATTTGCCTGCTGATCAAGAACACCGACCAGCGCAGCAAGGACTACGGCAACATTGTTCAAACCTTTCGCCCGGGCCATGCGGACTACAGCTACTTCCAGAAATACGGCATTCGCGACCCGCGCGGCGGTGGCCGCTCCAGCGCGCGTTTGACGGCGCCCATGGTGGCCGCCGGTGCGGTGGCAAAGAAGTGGCTGTTCGAGAAATACGGCACGGTGTTTCGCGGCTGCATGACCCAAATTGGCGAACTGCCGATTGCCTTCGAGTCCTGGGAGCACGTGCCGAAAAACCCGTTTTTTGCGCCGGTGGCCGATGTCTCCGCGCTCGAAGCCTACATGAATGCCTTGCGCAAGGATGGCGACTCCTGCGGTGCGCGCCTGCGTGTGTCGGCATCGAACGTTCCGGTGGGCCTGGGTGAGCCTCTGTTCGACAAGATGGACGCCGACATTGCCTACGCGATGATGGGCGTCAACGCCGTCAAGGGCGTGGAAATTGGCGCCGGTTTTGCCAGCGTGGCGCAGCGTGGCAGCAGCCATGGCGACTCGCTGACACCGCGGGGTTTCATGGGCAACAACGCCGGTGGCGTGCTCGGCGGCATCACGAGCGGGCAGGACCTGGAGGTGTCGGTGGCGATCAAGCCGACCAGTTCCATCCTGACGCCGCGCGCCTCGATCGACATGACGGGCCAGCCCACCGAGGTGGTTACCAAGGGCCGCCACGACCCCTGCGTGGGCATTCGCGCCACCCCCATCCTGGAAGCCATGCTGGCGCTGGTGGTGATGGAGCACGCTTTGCGCCGGCGCGCCCAGTGCGGCGATGTGCGGCCAGCGCTGGCGCCTATTGCAGCGCATTACGCGCCATGAAAACCCCTGAATTGTTGGCTCCGGCAGGCTCGCTGGCCATGCTGGAAACGGCACTGGCCTTTGGCGCCACGGCCATTTATGCCGGCCAGCCGCGCTACTCCCTGCGCGTGCGCAACAACGACTTCGGCGACATCGACGTGCTCAAGCAGGGTATTGACACGACCCATGCCAGGGGCGCCAGGTTCTTTCTGGTGTCCAATATTTTTCCGCACGGCAACAAGATCAGGCATTACATCGACAACATGGCGCCGGTGATTGCGCTCAAGCCCGATGCCATGATCATGTCGGACCCCGGCCTCATCATGATGGTGCGCGAAACCTGGCCCGAGATGGAAATCCATCTGTCGGTGCAGGCCAACACGGTGAATTCCGCCGCGGTCAGGTTTTGGAAGACCGTGGGCATCCACCGGGTCATCCTCTCGCGCGAGCTGTCGCTGGACCAGGTGGCCGAAATACGCCAGGCTTGTCCCGACACCGAGCTCGAGGTGTTTGTGCACGGCGCGCTGTGTATTGCCTATTCGGGCCGCTGCCTGCTGTCCGGCTATTTCAACCACCGCGACGCCAACCAGGGCAGCTGCACCAACTCCTGCCGCTGGGACTACAAGACGAAAAAGGGCGTGGTCGATGCCTCGGGTGATGTGCTCACCCAGCATGCCGCTGGCACGCGTGAGCAGGAAGCCATTGAGCGTGCGCCGGAAGCCGATCAGGTTTACATGCTCGAGGAGAGCCAGCGCGAGGGCAGTTACCTGCCGATCGAGGAAGACGAGCACGGCACCTATGTGATGAATTCCAAGGACCTGCGCGCCATCGAGCACGTCAAACGGCTTGTCGAAATTGGCGTCGATTCACTCAAGATCGAGGGCCGCACCAAGAGCCCGTATTACGTGGCGCGCACGGTGCAAAGTTACCGCCGCGCGATTGACGACGCGGCGGCGGGCCGCGAACTCGACCCGGCCCTGCTGGGGCAACTCGAAGGCCTGGCGAACCGGGGCTATACCAGCGGCTTCTTTCAGCGCCACACCCCTGAGGCCACACAAAATTACCTGCGGGGTTATTCCGAGTCGGGGCGCAGCCTGTACGTGGGCGACGCCCTGTCATTTGACGCTGACCGCGGCCTGGTCGAGGTGCGTGTCAAGAACCGCTTTGCCGTGGACGACTGGCTCGAGATCATTCACCCGGATGGCAATTTTGATGTGCAGATCAGCCGCATCGAAAGCTTGGATGGCAGCGCCGTGGCGGTGGCCCCCGGCAGCGGCCACACGGTCTGGCTGGCCCTGCCCGAGCGCGCCATGGGTGCGTTTGTGGCGCGTTATGTTCACGCGCCAGAAGCTTCAATGGTGTGACAACGATGATGAGCGAGCCCCTGCATGTGCGCGAGGACGAGGTGGAACTCAGCGCCATCCGGGCGCAGGGTGCGGGCGGCCAAAACGTCAACAAGGTTTCCAGCGCCATCCATTTGCGCTTTGACATTGCCGCATCAAGCTTGCCCGATGATGTCAAGGAACGGCTGCTCGCGCTGCACGACAGTCGCATCAGCAAGGACGGTGTGCTGGTGCTCAAGGCGCAGCAGCACCGCACCCAGGAAATGAACCGCTTTGACGCCCTGATTCGCCTGCATGAGCTCGTCAACAGCGTGGCGAAGCCGCCCAAGATGCGCAAACCCACCAAGCCGACGCGTGCCTCGGTCAGGCGGGTGCGCCAGGCCAAAACACAGCGCTCAGAGGTCAAGGCGGCGCGCGGGCGGGTTCAGCATGAAGCCTGACGGCTTGATCAGGGGTATTCTGGCGCTGGCGCGAACGGAGGCGCATTTCTTTCTGCGTTACCGCAGGCTGCTCGGGGCCGCCATCGTGGTGGTGCTGATACCCGCGCTGTATGTGGTGATCTATTTAACCAGCGTGTGGGATCCAGCCGGCAAAACCGGCGCACTGTCGGTGGGAATTGTCAACCTGGACCAGGGGCTGGTGTACCGTGGTCAGGCCTTTGGAGTGGGTCATGACGTGATCCGGCGCCTGCAGGCCAAGCCGACTTTCGGGTATGTGAGTTATGCCAGTGAACAGGAGGCGCGGCACGGGGTGGAAACGGGGGCATTGGCCTTCGCTTTGATCGTTCCCGCGGACTTCAGTTCCAACGCCATCCCCGGTGCCACGGCGGGCGCAGGCAAACTGGTGGTATTCACCTCGGAGGGCAACAGCTACCCGAGTGCCGGCCTGGCCAGGCGGTTTGCCGAGGACCTGGGTCGCGAAGTCAATCAAAGCCTGAACGCGCAGCGCTGGGCGCTCGTGCTGGCGGATGCTGCGGGGTCCCAGCGCAGCCTGGCGCAATTGCACGACGGCATGACCCAATTGAGCCGTGGCGCCGAAGAGTTGGCCCAGGGTGCCCAACAAGCCACCCGTGGTGCCGACAAGCTGACACTTGGTGCAGCCCGGCTGGAGCAGGGGGTCGGGCAACTGAGTGCAGGGACCAAGGAACTCGGCGCCGGTCTGCGCACGATGTTTGCGCAGCGTCCCAGAAATTCTGACTTGCGACGCCTGGACGAGGGCGCACAGGCCCTGGCCGGCGGGCATGAGGACTTGGGCAGGGGGCTGATCGAGCTGCAGCAGGGCGCCTTGCGCCTGCACGCTGGCATCGACGGTTTTCGCGACGAGGCGAGCAAAAGCCTGTTTGTCGCCACTCAGGTTCAAGAGGGCTTGGGGCAACTCGGTCAGGGCGTGGACGCGCTCGAGGCCGGTTTGAAAAGTGCCCATGTCGCGCAACAAAAGCTCAGCGATGGCGCGACGCAATTGAGCACCGGTATTGGCACGCTCACCACGGGCCTGCGCGGCCTGAATACCGGCTTGCGCAGCATGGTGAACCAACTGCCTGAAGATGCCAGGTTGGATGAACTGGCCAGCGCGGCGGGCAGTCTGAGTGTGGGCTCCGTCGCACTCAAGCAGGGCAATCAGCAGGTGCTTGAGGGCGCGCGGCACCTGGCGGGCGGCCTCGATCTGTTGGTGCGGGCGCTGCCATCTTCCGGGAAAGCCATGGACGGCAACGCCGAGGGCCTGGCCCACTCGGTGCAGCCCGTGGTGGAAGTGGCCGCCCCTGTGCAAAATAACGGCAGCGGTTTTGCGGCCAACATCGTGCCAGGCGCGCTGTGGCTGGGCGCCAGTCTGGCGGCATTTTTAATTCACATGCGCGCTTTGCCGCGCGGTGCCAGAGCTTACCCGGCACTGGCATGCGCTGTTGGCAAAGCCGCCGTGCCTCTGTTTCTGGTGCTTTTGCAGGCGTTGCTGGTGTGTTTGTCCCTGCTGTGGGTGCTGCAAATCCAGGTGCTGCACCTTGCAGCCCTGGTGGTGACGCTGGTCGTCGCCGCGACCACCTTTCTGTGGGTGGTATTTGCCTTGACGCGTGCCATGGGTGATGCGGGCAGGGCACTGGCACTGATTTTTCTCGCGGTGCAATTGTCGTCATCGGGCGGTGTCCTGCCCGTGGAACTCAGCGGGGGCCTGTTTGCGCAGTTGAGCCCGTATTTGCCGATCACCTGGGTGGTCAAAGCCATCAAGGCCTGCTTGTTCGGGGCCTTTGAGGGCCATTGGCTGGGCGCCCTTCAATGGGTCGTGCTGTGGGGCGTGCTGGCGGTGCTGGCGGCAACTTATGTGGGCCGCTGGCGTTTTGTAAATACATCGGCATTGCGACCGGCTCTGGATCTCTGAACCTAGGTTAAACATGGCAATTCAATGGTTTCCCGGGCACATGCACCTGACGCAAAAGGCGATTGCCGAGCGCATCAAAAACATCGATGTGGTGATCGAATTGCTCGACGCCCGCCTGCCCGCGTCCAGCGCCAACCCGATGCTGGCCGAGCTGACTCAGGGCAAGCCGACACTCAAGGTGCTCAACAAGCAGGACCTCGCCGACTCCGGGCGCACGGCGCAGTGGCTGGCCTATTACAACAGCCAGAGCGGCACCCGCGCCATGGGCCTGGATGCCAGCATGGCAGCGCCCGCGAAGGCGCTGATCAAGGCCTGTTTTGAGCTGGCACCCAAGCGCGGTGGCATGGTCAAACCGATGCGGGTGCTGATCTGCGGCATTCCGAACGTTGGCAAATCGACCCTGATCAACACACTCACCGCCAAGCGCGCGGCCAAGACCGGCGACGAGGCGGGTGTCACCAAGCTGGAGCAGCGCATCAGCCTGGCCGACGATTTTTACCTGTACGACACGCCGGGCATGTTGTGGCCGCGCATCATTGTGGCCAAGAGCGGCTACAACCTGGCCGCCAGCGGCGCCGTGGGGCGCAACGCGTTTGACGAGGAAGAAGTGGCGCTGGAGTTGCTGGACTACTTAAAGACGCATTACCCGGCGCTGCTGGAGGCACGTTTCAAGCTGACCGGGGTGGCTGCCATGAGCGACGAGCAGTTGCTGGAGGCCATCGGGCGCCATCGCGGCGCCTTGCAGGGCGGCAAAAAGATCAATTTGCAAAAGGCCGCCGAGATCGCGATCCACGACTTTCGCTCAGGCGTGATCGGCCGCATGACGCTGGAAACGCCAGAGGAGTTTGCCCAATGGCTGACGCTGGGGCAAACGCTGGACGCCCAACGACAGGTGAAAAAGGATGCGATCGAGCTGGACCGAAAAATCAGGTTCAAAAAAATTCCGCGCCCCGACTTGCGCCCATCGCGTTGATGTCAGAAGCTTTCGTGCCTTAGCACCAGGTCCGAACAGGGGTAGGCGACACAGGGCAGCACGTAGCCTTGTTCCTTTTCTTCGGCACTCAAGCCCGGCCAGTCGATCTCGTAGCGAACCTGGCCACGCTCCAATTTGCTAAAGCAGGTGCGGCAGGTGCCATTGCGGCAGGAACTGGGCCAGTCGATGCCGCTCTGCTCGATGGAGATCAGCAGCGGCTGGTGCGACCAGGCGTCAAACTGGCGGGCATCGGGTTCGGCGACGCCAATGTAAATTTCAGGATGGTTGTCAGCAGGCATTTATCCATTATATTTGGCCCATGAAATCAATACTGCCCCTGCGCTTGCTGGTCAAGCCCGATCACCACGACCCCCGGCCCCTCGTCATCTACCATGGGCACACCTGCCCGGACGGTTTTGCAGCGGCGTTGGCGGCCTGGACTTACTACGAGGGCAAGGCGGAATTCCTCTCCCTCGACCATGGTGATGTCCGTTCGGTGGACGACCTGCCGGCGCTGGACGGGCGCGCGGTGTACATACTGGACTTTTCTTTTGGCGAGGCGATTCTGCGCGCCATGGAAGAACGCGCTGCCAAGCTCGTCATGCTGGACCATCACCTGAGCGCGGCCGAAAAACTCACCGGTTTTGTCTGCCGCTGCGGCGTGGTGCACTTCGACATGAAAAAGTCGGGTGCACGGCTGGCATGGGAGTTTTTTCATCCGGATCAGGCCGTGCCGGATCTGGTGCGTTTTGTCGAGGACCGCGACATTTGGGTCTGGCAGTACCCTGAAAGCGCCAGTTTTTTGGCCGCCCTTGACATGGAGCCGTTTGATTTCGCGCGCTGGCAGCAACTTGCCCAGATGAATGCCGTGCAGTTGGCTGCCTTCATTGAACGTGGCCACGCCATGGACGAGAAGTTTTCAAAGCTCGCGGAACTGATCGCGGAGGCGGCGAGCCCGGTGGTCTTTAATGGCGTCACTGGTTTGATGGTTAATGCCCCCGGGGTGTTTCACAGCCTGGTGGGTGATCTGCTGTCGAAGAAATCGGGCACCTTCGCCTTGCTGTGGAGCGTTGACAAGACAGTGACGATCAAGTGCGGCCTGCGCTCGAAACCGGATTTCAATTGCATCCCCCTGGCGGCAAGCATGGGCGGCGGTGGCCATGCCCAGGCCAGCGGATTCAAGATGCCGATGGAGCGTCTGCTTGAACTGCTCGGTGGCAACTTGACAGGCACCAGGACCGATGCCCCGACCTGATCAGACAAGAACATAAAAAAAGGGGCCAGTCTTGCGACCGGCCCCTAAGGAGTCCCTGAACCTGATGGTTTCGAAAGGACCCGAGGAGACAAGGGTTGGAAAACTTTCGTTTTCGATATTTCAAATCATACCAAGCAAGTCAGGGTTTCCCCTTGGTTTTAGGCCCAAAGCCCTAAAAAATATTGACTTTCGACGTGCCTGGCTGAGTCATCAGCGCTTTTTGGCGGCTGGCTTGGCAGTGGCAGTGGACGCCACTGCGTTGAAGTTGGCCTCAGCCACTTCAGTTGCCTGCTTGACCGCTTTTTGCACGGACTCGAGTGCGTTGGTGGCAGCGGCCACCGAACTCTTCATCATGGCCACAGCGGTTTCAGAACCTGCGGGTGCGTTTTTGGCGGCAGCGTCAACCAGGCCGGCAAATTGATGTTGGGCTTCAGCAGCCTGGCCTTCGAACGCCTTGGTGAATTCGCTGGAAGCGCCGGTCGCGATTTCGTACAGGTGACGGCTGTAGGCAGCGGTCTTTTCAGCCAGTGGTTGCAGCAGGCCGGATTGAAGAGCCAACAGTTCCTGAGCGTCTTTCACGCTCAGCATGGCCTTGGCAGTGTCGCCGGTTTCAGCCAAAGCGGCCTTGGACGCGCTCAGGTTGAGTTCAACAATCTTTTCCACGCCTTCAAAGGCTTTGGCAGTCAGGCCCAACAGGGTTTCAACATTGGCTTTTTGTGAGGCCATCACTTGTTCTACGGTCAGCATATTCAATTCTCCAGAAGGTTTGTAAAAGGGTATCTGCGCCGAAACTGAGTGGGACTCGAGTTATGTTGCAGTGCAGCATGGGTTGAATTATAGGGTTATCCCGAACTGGCGCAAGCTTTTTTTGTTGCGTTGCAGCAAATTAGAGACGGATTTCTAATCAGCCGGGGTCAGAGCAAGTCGCTAAGCGAGTGGTTTGACCCGCAAGGTTTCAAATATCAAGCTTGTCATCAAGCCAAAATAGTGTCATGCAAGCCTTTTACTCGGATCATTTTGTTTTGCCCCTGCCGCCGGGGCATCGTTTTCCCATGGCCAAATACGCCATGCTACGCGAGGTCATCGCAAAGCAGTTGCCAGAGGTGTCGCTGTTGGAGGCTCCCTGCGCCAGTGACGGTCAGCTGGCGCTGGTGCATACGCCGGATTACATTGCGTCGCTGGTGAGCGGGCAGATCAATGCCGAGGCCATGCGCGAGATTGGTTTCCCCTGGAGTGAATTCATGGTGGAGCGGGCGCGGCGCTCGGTGGGCGCCACGGTGGCGGCGGTGCGCTCGGCACTGCAACTGGGCGTCGCGGCCAACCTCGCGGGTGGCACACACCACGCCTACGCCGGAAAGGGCGGAGGATTTTGCGTGTTCAACGATGTGGCGGTCGCGGCCCGGATGGCGCAGTCGGAGTGGCAACGCCAACACCGCCAAATTCTGAAGGTGGCGGTGATCGACCTCGACGTTCATCAGGGCAACGGCACGGCGCATATTTTTCGGAATGACGACAGCGTGTTCACGCTGTCGCTGCACGGCGACAAGAACTTTCCGTTCCGCAAGGAGGCCAGCGACCTGGACGTGGCGCTGGCTGATGGCTGCAACGATGCCGACTACCTCGACGCGCTCGAGTTGGCGCTGCTCGGGCTGAGCCAGCGCTTCGAGCCCGGGCTGGTGCTGTACCTGGCCGGGGCCGACCCTTATGCGGGGGATCGCCTGGGGCGCCTGGCACTGACCCCGGACGGGCTGGAGGCGCGCGACCGGCGGGTGTTTGACTGGTGCCATCAGCACCGCATTCCTGTGGCGTTTGTGATGGCGGGTGGTTATGGCCATCACATCGAAGAAACCGTCCAGATTCAAAGCCGGACCTTTCGCGCGGGGCTTTCGTATGCTCGGCGCTGGCAAAGCGGCAGCGCCTGATGGATGGCGGCAGGCTTTGAAATTATTGAAAACCAACCCATGCGAATATCACAAGAACAAGGGGACCAAATGTTTCACAATCCATCCATACACGCCAGACGCGTGTCATAACAAGGAGACATGATTGATGGCATCGACCCCTTTCGAAGCGCGAACCTACCCGGAAAAACCGACCGATGTGTACCTGTTTGCCACCTGCCTGATTGACCAGTTCACACCCGAGGCTGGTCTGGACACGGTGAACTTGCTCGAGCGCGAGGGCATCCGGGTGCATTTCCTGGAAGCGCAAACCTGCTGTGGCCAGCCCGCCCACAGCAGCGGTTTTCCGGATGAGGCCCGTGCTGTGGCCTTGCAACAATTGAACCTGTTCGTCGAGCCCTGGCCGGTGGTGATCCCGTCGGGCTCGTGTGGCGGCATGATTCGCAAGCACTATCCGCACCTGTTTGCCGACGACCCGGTGTTGCACGCCAAAGCCGTGAACCTGTCAGAGCGCGTGTATGAGCTTAGTGAGTTCCTGGTGCATGTGGTTAATTTCAGCCAACTTGACCTGGGTGCGCCGTGCACCATCGCCTTGCACACCTCCTGTCATGCGCGTCGCGAAATGGGCGCACATGAAACCAGTGTGGCGCTGCTCGACAGCATGGCGCAGGTGAGCGTGGTGGTGCAGGCGCGGATCGAAGAGTGCTGCGGTTTTGGCGGCACCTTTGCCATGCGCTACCCCGACATTTCAGAGGCCATCGTCAACGACAAGGTGGCCGCCATCCGCGACACCGGGGCGGCGTCGGTGGTCAGCGCCGACTGCGGCTGCCTGCTCAACATCACCGGCCGGGCCGCCAAGCAGGACGAGTTGGCAGGCTTGTCCCAAGCGACGCTGCCGGGTGAGCACCTGGCGAGCTTTTTGTGGCGCCGAACGACTGAACAAGCCAAGACTGGAGACGCCGCATGAATGCCAGCCTGAACCCCACCGGCGCGGCCGAAGCCACGGCGCGCAGCAGTATTCTGGCGCGTCTGCGCGCCCCGGCCGCGCCAGCGCCGCTGCCCTTGCCCGATGTCAGCGCCTGGTTCGAGGCGCACCAGCGCCGTGAGGACAACGCGCAGCGTGTCAGCCGCCTGCGCGCCGCGCTGGAGGCCGTCAAAACCGAGGTGCATGACACCACGGACGCCGACTGGCCTGAACTCCTGCTGAGCCTGGTTGCCGCCAAAGGCCTGCGCAATCTGCTGATTGGCAGCGACACACCACACGGGGCCGAGTTGGAGGCACGCCGGCCTGCCAAGCTGGAACTCAAGCGCTACGCCGAGTCCATTGACTCCTGGCGTGATGTGCTGTTCGACGAGGTGGACGCCTCGCTGACGCTGGCCAAAAGCGCCATTGCCGAAGTCGGCAGCCTGATTCTGTGGCCCACGCCGCAAGAGCCCCGGCTGATGTCGCTGGTGCCCTCGGTGCACTTTGTGCTGCTCGATGTGGCTAACATTCATTCTGATTTTTATTCCGCCATGACCGCCGAGGGCTGGAAGGATCACTTGCCCACCAATGCCTTGCTGATTTGCGGACCGTCCAAGACCGCCGACATTCAGCAGACGCTGGCCTACGGTGCCCACGGCCCGCGTGAACTGGTGGTGCTGCTGCGCCACGCCGTCCCCTTCACACCAGGAGCAGCCGCATGAGCCAGGTCATCAAGATCCACCCGATGGAAGACTTCAAGGAACGCAGCCGCGGCGTGCTCAATGACCCGGGCCAGCGCAAGAACTTTCGCGGCGCCATGGACTTCCTGCAGGCCAAGCGCCGCTCCCAGTTTCCTGATCAGGACGAGTTGCAGGGCCTGCGCGAGTTGGGTTCGCAGATTCGTCGCTACAGCCTGGCCAACCTGCCGCGCTTGCTGGAGCAACTCGAGGCCCGGCTCACCGCCAATGGCATCCAGGTGCACTGGGCACAGAACCCCGATGAAGCCAACGCCATCGCCCTGGGCATTGCCCGGCGGGTCAACGCCAAGCGTGTCATCAAGGGCAAGTCGATGGTGAGCGAGGAGGTGGGTTTTAACCACGCCATGGAGGCCGCCGGCATCGAGGCCCTGGAATCCGACATGGGCGAGTACATCGTGCAACTCGCCGGCGAGGCGCCGTCGCACATCATCATGCCGGCCATCCACAAGACGAAGCAGGAAATTGCCAAGCTGTTTGCCGAAGAAATTCCGGGCGTGGCCTACACCGAAGACGTCGATGCCCTGATTCGCATTGGCCGCCGGGTCCTGCGGCGCAAGTTTGCCGATGCCGACATCGGGCTGTCCGGGGTCAACTTCTGCGTGGCTGAAACCGGCACCCTGTGCCTGGTGGAGAACGAGGGCAATGGCCGCATGTGCACCACCGTGCCCAGGGTGCACATTGCCATCACCGGCATCGAGAAAGTGGTGGAAAAGC
This sequence comes from Polaromonas sp., assembly GCA_021737975.1. Classification (GTDB taxonomy): domain Bacteria; phylum Pseudomonadota; class Gammaproteobacteria; order Burkholderiales; family Burkholderiaceae_C; genus Rhodoferax. The sequence continues at coordinate 34,721 of JAIPCZ010000003.1, forward strand.
TCGAACACGTGCCCCCGCTCTACAGCCTGCTGTCGCGCTCGGCCACGGGGCAGGCGGTCACCACCTATTTCAACCTGATCAGCAGCCCGCGCAAGCCGGGGGAAAAGGACGGGCCCGAAGAGGTGCACCTGATCCTGCTCGACAACGGCCGCACCCAGGCCTATGCCGACGAAGAACTGCGCGAAACCCTCAAGTGCATCCGCTGCGGCGCCTGCATGAACCACTGCCCGGTGTATGCGCGCATTGGCGGCCACGCCTACGGCACCACCTACCCGGGCCCGATTGGCGCGATCATCTCGCCGCACATGCTGGGCCTGGACGCCACCTACCCGCTGGCCTTTGCCTCGACGCTGTGCGGCGCCTGCGTCGAAGTCTGCCCGGTCAAGATTCCGATCACTGACATTCTGGTGCGCCTGCGCAATGAAGCACAAGTCAAGCCTGAAAGCGACGAAGCCACCTTGCGTGGCAGCGGCGCCGGGCGCACCGTGGCCAGCACGGCGGTCTGGAATGTCTGGGCGCAGGTCTATGGCCGCACCGGCCTGTACAAGCTGGCCTCGTGGTTCATGAGCCGGGGCCGCGCGCTGTCGCCTTCTGACCAGGGCGCCTGGACGCGCAGCCGCACGCCGCTGGTGCCCGCGCCCAAGCGCCTGCGCGACCTGCTAAAGGAGCGAAAATCGTGAACCATGCACAAGCCACACCCTGAACCACGCAGCGCCTACAAGGTTTTTCGTCCCATCAGCACGCGCTGGATGGACAACGACGCCTATGGGCACGTCAACAATGTCGTTTATTACAGCTGGTTTGACACGGCCGTGAACGCCCACCTGATCGAGCAGGGGGCGCTCGACATCGAAAAAGGTCAAACCATTGGCCTGGTGATCGAAACCCAGTGCAATTATTTCGAGCCGCTGGCGTTTCCGCAGACCGTGGACGCCGGCATTCGCGTGGCGCGCCTGGGCAACTCCAGCGTGCGTTACGAGGTGGGCCTGTTCGCGCAGGGTGCCCCCCTGACGGCAGCAAAGGGCCACTTTATCCATGTCTATGTGGACCGGCACACCCGTCGGCCCAATTCCCTGCCCCAAGCCCTCAAAACCGTTTTGGAGAGACTTCTTTGACCATTGAAAAATTGCCTGCTTCGGGCCTGCATGTCGCCACGGTGGACACCGCCATCACCTCGCGCATGTCCACCCGTGCCTTTACACAGCAAGCTGTGCCACACCAGACCCTGCACGACATCCTGCAGGTCGCGAGCCGGGCGCCATCGGGCACCAACACCCAGCCCTGGAAGGTTTACGTGCTGCAGGGCCATAGCCGTGACAGCCTGGTGGAAAAGGTCTGTGCCGCCCACGACGCGTTGCGCGCCGACCCGACGCTGGCCGCCCAGTACCGCGAGGAATACGACTATTACCCCGAAAAGTGGGTCAGTCCCTACATCGACCGGCGCCGCGAGAACGGCTGGGGCCTTTACAACTTGCTGGGCATCGGCAAGGGGGACAAGGACAAAATGCATGCGCAGCACCAGCGAAACTACAAGTTTTTTGACGCACCGGTGGGCCTGATGTTCACCATCGACCGCGTCATGGGGCGCGGCTCGCTGCTCGACTATGGCATGTTCTTGCAGAACATCATGGTGGCGGCGCGCGCCCGTGGTCTTGACACTTGTCCGCAAGCCGCCTGGAATGGTTTTGCCAGCCTGATCCTGCCGCACATTGGCGCGGGTCCCGATGAAATGCTGGTGTGCGGCATGTCGCTGGGCCACGCCGATGCCGAGCAAGTGGTGAACGGTTTCCACACCCCGCGCGTGCCAGCGTCAGAGTTCACGCACTGGCTGGAGTGAGTTAACCAGGCCTTCGCGGCGAGGGCGTCGCTCCCACAAGAATTTCGATGCTTTTGTGGGAGGCCCCCGCCCTCGGGGCGACGGCTGACGTTTTCGGGGACCTTACTTGAGGTCGTCGGCCAGCACTTTAACGATGCGCTGTGCGTCGGCAGTCGCCGCCGTGCCGCCATCGGTGTTTTGCACCGACACCATGCTGCTCTTGCCCTGGCTCACCACCGAAATCTTGAACTTTTGCGGCGCACTTTCGGACTTGGATGAGCCGAAGAATTTGCCAAAAAAGCCGGGTTCCGCCTTGTCTGCGTTGGGCGCCACGTAGCGCACAAAGTAGATGCCTTTGCTGCGGTCGCGGTCTTCCACGGTGAAGTTGGTGCGGTCCAGAGCGAGACCCACCCGGCGCCAGGCGCGGTCAAATTCGTCATCGAGACGCACCACCGGCTGGCCGTTGACTGTCTCGATCCGGGCGGCTTGGCTCACCGGTCCGGCCGCGACCAGGGCCTTGGATTGCTCTTCGGAAATGCCGAGTTTGACCATCAGGCGGCGCAAAAATTCAGCCTCCAGTTCCGGGTCGGCGGGGCGCGGCTGCCAAACGGTCTGGTCTTTGCTTGTGCTGTTATAAACCTCGATCATGCCGCGGTGGCTGATGAAAATGTCGGTGCCGCCGCTGGCGTTGCGCTCGAGGCGCGTGCGGAATTTGTCCCGCTCACCGGTGGAATAAAGCGAATCGAACACCTTGCCAAGGGTGCTGCGGATGATGTCCTGTGGGATCTTGGCGCGGTTTTCAGCCCAGTCGGTTTCCATGATGCCGAGATTGGCCTGGTCCATGACCAGCAAAAAGCCGCTCTCGATCCAGAAGTCCTTGACCGGATCCCACAATTTGTCGGCCGGGCGGCTGATGACCAGCCAGCGCTGGGTACCGGCGCGCTCGATGCGCACATCCCCCAGGGAGGTCGCCGCTGTGGGTGTGGCCTGTGTTGCTGCCTGGCCGATTTGAAAGCTTGAGGCGCTGACCGCTGCGCCCGGCACCGCATAACGCGTTTCGCGCGACAACTGGGTCAGGTCAGGGGGCACTTCGAGCGACGGCGCCTTGCCGGCGCTTTTGTAGTCCACCTTGTCGGTCTCAAGCACCGAGCAGGCGCCCAGTGTCAGGGTCAGGCCAAGGATAACAAGTCTGGAAAAAGGGTTCACAAAGGTTCCTTCGGGTCAAAAATCGGGTGGACAAATGAAATCAGGGGCGGCCTTGCCTTACAGCAGACCCACATCGCGCAGGGCTGCCTCAACCACCGGCATGTTGACCGCGGTCAGTTCGGTCATGGGCAGGCGCAGTGTGCCGCCACACAGGTTCATGCGGGCCACGGCCCATTTGACCGGGATCGGGTTGGCTTCCACGAACAGGTTCTTGTGCAGCGGCATCAACTTGAATTGAATTTCCATGGCGCGTTTGACGTCGCCGGCGAGGGCGGCCACACACAGCTCGTGCATCAGGCGCGGGGCCACATTGGCCGTGACGCTGATGTTGCCGTGACCCCCGCACAGCATCAGTGCCACCGCGGTGGGATCGTCACCGGAGTAAATGGCAAAGCTTTCCGGGGCCTCGCGAATCAGCCATTGGGCCCGGTCGATGTTGCCGGTGGCCTCCTTGATGCCGATCACGCCCGGTACCTGCGCCAGACGCAAGGCGGTTTCCAGCGCCATGTCAGCCACCGAACGGCCCGGCACGTTGTACAAAATCATGGGCAGGTCAACGGCTTCGGCAATGGCCTTGAAGTGCAGGTACTGGCCTTCCTGGGTGGGCTTGTTGTAGTAGGGCACCACTTGCAGTTGGCAATCAGCCCCCACACTTTTGGCAAAGCGGGCCAGCTCAATGGCTTCGGAGGTGCAGTTGGCGCCGCAACCGGCCATGATCGGCACGCGTTTGTTGGCCTGCTCTACCGCCACCCGGATGATTTCGCAGTGTTCCTGGACATTGACCGTGGGCGACTCACCGGTGGTGCCGACCACGCCGATGCAATCCGTTCCCTCGGCGATGTGCCAGTCGATCAGTTTGCGCAGCGCCGGATAGTCCACGTTTCCATCGGCGAGCATGGGCGTGACCAGGGCAACGATACTGCCGGTCAGTGTGGGCTTTGAATTTGACATCTTGTCTTGCATGAAATGGTTTAGACGCTCATTTTAGCGAGAGTGGATAACGCGTGGGCTGGCTGCCTGCCGGGCTTGAAGTTGCCGTGGCGGGTGGCGGCTGAATGGCCGCAATGCGCTGCACGAAGCGCTCCGGGTTGGGTAGAAAGCCATCTTCGAACGCAACGATGCGCAGGCCTTGGCAAAGCTGCAGCAATTCGCCGGTGCGCAATAGAAAATCGGGTCTGGCGGGTTTGCCCACGGTCTCATTGCCCACCGCAAAAGTCTCATACAGCAGCAAACCGCCCGGCGCCAGGCTTTGCAGCAGCAGCGGAAACAAGGGCCGCCACAGGTAGTTGGTGACCAGCACCACGTCGAAATGGCGGGGCACACCGTTGTCGAGCAGGGGCCAGGGGCCGCCTTCGATGTCGGCCTGAAGCGTGCTGCCGTGCTGGCGGGCTGTCTCAAGCGCTTCTGCCGAGCGGTCGATGCCGGTGCATAAGCAACCCCGTTTCGCCAGCCATTGCATATGGCGCCCCGAGCCGCAGGCCACGTCCAGCACCCGTGCGCCAGCTGGCATCAAATGCTGCCAGCGCTGAACCCAGCCGGACGGTTCAGCCAAATGGTGTTGCAGCATCAGAAGCAGCCCCACACCTGGTTGGCCAGCGTCATGACAAAGTCGGGGCGGGTGTAGAGGGCGAACACCAGCCCCAGCACCACCAGCAGGCCGGCGTAGAGCAGGGTTTTCTGGATCGGCTTCATGGCTTCAGGCGCCTTGGGGCGCAGGCGTGCGCACAATGGCGGCTTCCTTGATGGGCAGATTCACCAGCGCCGCCATCAGGCCCAGCGCAATCGCGATGTACCAGACGATGTCGTAACTGCCGGTGCGGTCAAACAAGTAGCCGCCCAGCCAGACGCCCATGAAGGAGCCGATCTGGTGGCTGAAAAAGACAAAACCACCCAGCATTGAAAAATGCGCCACACCAAACATTTGCGCTACCACCGCATTGGTGGGTGGCACGGTGGACAGCCACAGCAGCCCCATCACGGCCGAAAACACATAGACACTCATGGGCGACAGCGGCACCAGCAAAAACAGGCTGATTGCAATGGCGCGCGTGACATAAATGAAGGCCAGAATGTTTTTCTTCTGCACGCGCTGGCCCAGCACCCCCGCCGCGTAGGTGCCAAACACATTGAACAGGCCGATCAGCGCCAGCGAATAACTCGCCACTTCTGGCGCCAGGCCGTGGTCTTTCAGGTAGCTGGGCATGTGCACCGCGATAAAGACCACCTGGAAGCCGCAGACAAAGAAGCCCGCCATCAGCAACTGGAAGCTGCGGTGTTTGAGCGCCTCAAGCAGTGCCTGCAGGATGGTCTGCTCGCGGAAGTGCCCGGCGCCGCCCCGGAAATGCGGCTCGCGCAAGCCCAAAGCCAGGGGCATCATCAACAGCGCCGCCGCGGACAGGACCACCAGGGCTTGCTGCCAGCCCAGGCTGTCAATCAGAAAACCTTCGGTTGGCACCATCAGGAACTGGCCAAATGAGCCTGCCGCTGCCGCCAAACCCATGGCCCAAGAGCGCCGACTGGCGCTGATGTTGCGGCCAATCACGCCATAGATGACGGCATAAGTGGTGCCTGCCTGCGCCATGCCGATCAGCACGCCAGTGCTCAGCAAAAACATGAGCACCGAGGTCGAGTAGGCCATGCCGGCCAGCCCCAACGCGTACAAGACCGCGCCCGCAAAGATGATCCTGAAACCGCCAAAACGGTCAGCCAGCATGCCGGCAAAAATGCCGGTAAACCCCCAGACCAGATTTTGAACTGCGATCGCAAAGGCAAAGGTTTCGCGGCTCCAGTCCATGCTCTGGGTCATGGGTTGCAGCCAAAGGCCAAAGCCGTGGCGAATGCCCATGGACAGCGTGACGATGGCGGCACCGCACAGCAGCACCTGGGTCATGGAAAGGGTTTTTGCAGGATGCGACATTCGTGGAATATACCGAATCCTGACGCCAGAGGTTTTGCCTCGTGCGAAAGCGTCAGGAGGCTGGGTATTCATCCAGTTATTTCAGTCCCATCTGATTACAATGCGCCGCTATGGCAACCAAACCTTCCACCCAGAACCCCGAATATTCCGAAAACTCGATCCGTGTCCTGAAAGGTCTGGAGCCGGTCAAGCAGCGCCCGGGCATGTACACCCGCACCGACAGCCCGATGCACGTGATCCAGGAAGTGCTCGACAACGCCGCCGACGAAGCGCTGGCCGGCCACGGCAAAAAGATCAAGACCATCGTGCATGCCGACGGTTCGATCACCGTCGAAGACGACGGCCGTGGCATCCCGTTCGGCATGCACCCCACCGAGCACGCGCCGGTGATCGAACTGGTGTTCACCCAGTTGCACGCCGGTGGCAAGTTCGACAAGGGCAAGGGCGGTGCCTACAGCTTCTCCGGCGGCCTGCACGGCGTGGGTGTGAGTGTGACCAACGCCTTGTCGCTGCGGCTCGAGGCCACGACCTACCGTGAAGGCCAGGTGGCGCGCCTGGTGTTTGCCGGTGGCGACGTGATCGAGTCCCTGAGCTTGCGACCGGCCGGCGAGGGCGACCGCAAGTCGGGCACCACGGTGCGGGTCTGGCCCGATGGCAAATACTTCGAGTCGTTGGCGCTGCCGATGGCGCATCTGGAACACCTGCTGCGCAGCAAGGCGGTGCTGATGCCGGGGGTTTCGGTCACCTTGGTGCAGGAGAAGAACAAGGAGACCCAGACCTGGCTCTTCAAGGGTGGCCTGCGTGACTATTTGACGCAAACCCTGACTGGTGACCCCGTCATTCCACTGTTCGAAGGCGAGGGATTTGCCGACGCCAACAACGACAGTTTTGCCGAGGGCGAGGGCGCGGCCTGGTGTGTGGCGTTTACCGAAGACGGTCAGCCGGTGCGCGAGAGTTATGTCAACCTGATCCCGACCCCGGCTGGCGGCACCCACGAGTCGGGCTTGCGCGATGGCCTGTACACGGCAGTCAAGAGTTTTGTGGAAATGCATTCGCTGCTGCCCAAGGGCGTCAAGCTGCTGCCCGACGATGTTTTCGCGCGCGCCAGTTATGTGCTGTCCACCAAGGTGCTCGACCCGCAGTTCCAGGGCCAGATCAAGGAGCGACTGAACTCACGCGATGCCGTGCGCCTGGTTTCCAACTTCGTCCGGCCCGCGCTGGAGCTGTGGCTGAACCAAAACGTGGAGTACGGCAAGAAACTGGCCGAGATCGCCATCAAGGCGGCGCAATCACGCCAGAAAGCCGGCCAGAAGGTCGAAAAACGCAAGGGCTCGGGCGTGGCGGTGCTGCCGGGCAAACTGACCGACTGCGAGAGCCGCGACATATCAGAGAACGAGGTGTTTCTGGTCGAGGGCGACTCGGCGGGCGGCAGCGCCAAGATGGGTCGCAACAAGGAAAGCCAGGCGGTCTTGCCTCTGCGCGGCAAGGTTCTGAACACCTGGGAGGTCGAGCGTGACCGCCTCTTTGCCAACAACGAAATTCATGACATCGCCGTGGCCATTGGTGTTGATCCGCATGGTGTGGATGACAGCCCGGACCTGACGGGCCTGCGTTACGGCAAGATTTGCATCCTGAGCGACGCCGATGTTGATGGCTCCCACATCCAGGTGCTGCTGCTGACCCTGTTTTTCAAGCACTTTCCCAAACTCATCGACACCGGCCATGTCTTCGTGGCCCGCCCGCCGCTGTTTCGCGTGGATGCGCCGGCGCGTGGCAAGAAGCCCGCGTCCAAGGCCTATGCGCTCGACGAGGGTGAACTCACCGCCATCCTGGACAAGCTGCGCAAGGAAGGCGTGCGTGAAGGCGCCTGGACCATCAGCCGTTTCAAGGGCCTGGGTGAGATGAACGCCGAGCAGTTGTGGGACACCACGCTGAACCCCGACACGCGCAGGCTGTTGCCTGTGCATCTGGGCAGCTTGAGTGTGCTTGAGACTTCGGAACTGATGACCAAGCTGATGGGCAAGGGTGAGGCGGCGGCGCGGCGGGAACTGATGGAACTGCACGGGGATTCGGTGGAGATCGATGTTTAGGCCTCCGACAATTCCTATGTTGGTTCTTTGTCATGTGTGCCCGCGGAAGTTGTCATCCCGGGCTCGACCCGGGATCCAGGCAATCCGGGGTTCAAGTACAGACGTGGCAGTGCGAGATTTGTTCAGTGTGCGCCGCGCCGTGACTGGCATGGGCGGCCACCTCTCAACTGGGGTACCAGAAATCGGTGACCACCCATGCCAGTCACAGCGCTGATAGTTGGGTTCTTCACCAGCGTTTTAAAACCTAAGACTGGAGCCTTGAGCCCTGAGTTTGAGCGGTGTTTTGATTGGCGAGGTTTGTGCACCAATGCGTCTAGCGAGGCAGGTCCCTATGGGGGGCTGACGATTTCTGGTACCCCAGTATGAGGAAGCTCCCCATAGGGACCTGCCTCGCGGGTTAAAAATAACGACGGTTGTGAATTCTTGAATTTTTTGGAAACTGGTTTGATATGACTGATCAACTGACGATTGCCCCCCCGGCTCAACCCGAGGGTGACGACGCGCTGAATCTGGCCACCTATGCCCAGCAGGCCTACCTGGAATACGCCCTGAGCGTCGTCAAGGGGCGGGCCTTGCCGGACGTGTGCGACGGTCAAAAACCGGTGCAGCGCCGCATCCTGTATGCCATGAGCCGCATGGGCCTGGGCTTTGGCGGGGCCAACGGCAACACGGGAGCCAAGCCGGTCAAGTGCGCGCGTGTGGTGGGCGATGTGCTGGGCCGTTACCACCCGCACGGCGACAGTGCGGCCTACGACGCGCTGGTGCGCATGGCGCAGGACTTTTCGCAGCGTTACCCGCTGATCGACGGCCAGGGCAACTTTGGCAGTCGCGACGGCGACGGCGCGGCCGCCATGCGTTACACCGAGGCGCGGCTGGCGAAGATCACCAGCCTGCTGCTCGACGAAATCGACGAGGGCACGGTCGATTTTTCACCCAACTACGACGGTTCCACAGAAGAGCCCAGGCAACTGCCGGCGCGCCTGCCCTTTGCCCTGCTCAACGGCGCCAGCGGCATTGCCGTGGGCCTGGCCACCGAGATCCCGAGCCACAACCTGCGCGAAGTGGCCGACGCCTGCGTGGCGCTGATCAAGACGCCGAACCTGGCCGACGACGAACTGTTTGCACTGGTGCCCGGCCCCGACTTTCCCGGTGGCGGCCAGATCATCAGCAGCGCCGCCGAGATTGCCGAGGCCTATCGCACGGGGCGCGGTTCCTTGAAATGCCGGGCCCGCTGGAAGATCGAAGAGCTGGCACGCGGCCAGTGGCAACTGGTGGTGACCGAGCTGCCGCCCGGTGTCAGCACCCAGCGTGTGCTCGAAGAAATCGAAGAGCTGACCAACCCCAAGATCAAGGCGGGAAAAAAAGCCCTCTCGCTCGAGCAAAACCAGCTCAAGGCCACCGTGCTGTCGGTGCTCGACGGCGTGCGTGACGAGTCCAGCAAGGACGCAGCGGTTCGCCTGGTGTGCGAGCCCAAGACCAGCAAGATTGGCCAGCAGGAACTCATCAACACGCTGTTGGCGCACACCAGTCTTGAAACGTCGAGTCCGATCAACCTGACCATGATCGGTCTCGATGGCCGGCCCACGCTCAAGTCGCTGCGCCAAATGTTCACCGAGTGGATTGCTTTCCGGCAGTCCACCATCGAGCGGCGCACGCGGCACCGCCTGGCCAAGGTGATGGACCGCATCCACATCCTGGAGGGCCGGGCACTGGTGCTGCTCAACATCGACGAGGTGATTGCCATCATCCGCCAGGCCGACGAGCCCAAAGCGGCCTTGATCGCGCGCTTCAAGCTGTCGGAGCGGCAGGCCGAGGACATTCTTGAAATCCGCCTGCGTCAGCTGGCCCGGCTGGAGGCCATCAAGATCGAGCAGGAGTTGGCTGGCCTGCGTGATGAGCAGAAGAGGCTGGAAGAAATTCTGGGCAGCCCGGCTGCGCTGCGCCGCCTGATGGTGAAGGAAATCGAGGGGGACGCCAAGACCTTTGCCGATGCACGCCGCACCCTGATCCAGGCCGAGAAAAAAGTGGTGCTCGAAGTGAAAGTGGTGGACGAGCCCGTGACCGTGGTGGTGAGCCAGAAGGGCTGGGTGCGCACACAAAAGGGCTGGGCGCGCGACCGCCTCAACGGCTCCGCCGCGCCTGAATACACCTTCAAGGCCGGCGATGAACTGTATGGCACGTTCGAGTGCCGCAGTGTCGACACACTGCTGGCCTTCGGTTCCAACGGGCGGGTGTACTCGGTGGCTGTGGCGCTGCTGCCCGGCGGCCGCGGTGACGGCCAGCCGATCACCAGCCTGATCGAGTTGGAGGCCGGCACCCAGCTGCTCTCTTACTTTGCCGGACCGATGGAAGCCACTTTGTTGCTGAGCAGTTCCGCGGCTTACGGATTTACCGCCACGGTGGCCAACATGGTCTCGCGCCAAAAAGCCGGCAAGGCCTTTGTCACCGTGAACGAGGGCGAAACCCTGTGCCAGCCCTCGCTGGTGGCCAATGCCGCCACGGCCGTCGCGCCGGCCACGCATGTGGCCTGTGCCTCCACGGGCGGACGCATATTGACCTTCGAGATCAGCGAACTCAAGGCGATGACCAATGGCGGCCGTGGCCTGATGTTGCTGGATTTGGAGGCCAAGGACACACTGGCCGGGGCGGCCGCCTACACCCGCAGTGTGCGCATCGAGGGTATCGGCCGCGGTGGCAAGGCGCGCGAGGAGACGCTGGAGATCCGCAGCCTCAACAACGCCCGGGCAGCGCGGGCACGCAAGGGCAAGGTGGCCGACCTGGGCTTCAAGCCGGTGTCGATCACCCGGGTGGAATAGCGCCTCAGGGTCGGGCCTCAGTCTGGGCGCAAACGCCGCAGTCTTTGGGTGTTTAGCGCTTGAACACCTGTTCGACCGTGCGCTGCAACAGCGCCAGTGTGGCTTGCTGTGTGAGTGTGTTGGGCCGCAGCGCACTGGTGGCCATGCAGATTTTGCTGCGCAATACGGGCTCCGTGATGGTGTGAACGGTGAATGCGGAGGGCCGGATCGAACTGGCCACGGCGTTGCGTGACAGCACGGCGCTGCCGGCCCCGTCCGCCACCAGATCCAGAATGGCCGACACGCCATCTATTTCCAGTGCGATGTTCAGGCGGCAGCCCAGATTGGCAAGTTCGCTCTCCACCTGCATGCGAATCGCATTGGGCCGGGTCGGGATTACCAGGGGCAAACCGGCCAGCTCGCGCAGCGTGATCGGGCCAGGCGCCGGGTCTTCGGCCAGGCCGGGCGGGCGCCGCTGCACCAGCAACAGGTCTTCTTCAAGCAGCGGGGTGATGTCGATGTCGGCACTGGGTTGGGCGTTGTACAGCACCACAATGTCGAGCCGCCCGGCGATCAGCGACTCCTGCATGGGCACCGACAAGCCTTCGCTGATGGCCAGCGTCGCATCGGGCAATTCGGTTTGATGGGCGCGGATCAGGGGCACGGTGAGCACCCGCGCCAGGCTGGTGGGCAGGCCGACGGCGACTCTGCCAGCCAGCGAACCGCGCACCCGGCCCAGTTCTTCACGTGCGCGTTCCACCTGATGCAGGATGCCGCGGCCATGCGCCAGCAACAGTTTGCCGGCCTCGGTGGGCAGGGCGCCACGGCCGTTGCGCGTCAGCAGGTTTTGCCGCAACTCCACTTCCAGCAGACGCACCTGGCGGCTCAGCGCAGGTTGCGCCACGTTCAGCGCAATGGCGGCGCGGGTAAAGCTGCCCAGTTCGGCCACGCGCACAAAATATTCGAGTTGTTTCAGGTCCATCGGGTGTCGTTGGTGTGAAATATGGGTGCGGACTTAAGGGTTAACCATAACAAGCTACCAATTATGCCAAGTTGTTATATCTGCTAGTGGCCTTTTTGGCTTCTGAAGAGCGGTGGATGCGGCCAAAATCCGGCGCATGCAAACTCCCATTCCCTGCCATTTCATGCGCGGTGGCACGTCGCGCGGGCCATTTTTTTTGGCCTCGGACCTGCCTGCCGACGTGGCCACGCGGGACCGGGTGCTGCTGGCAGTGATGGGTTCGCCGGACCGGCGCCAGATCGACGGGCTGGGCGGTGCACATCCGCTGACCAGCAAGGTCGGTATCGTCAGCCCCAGCCAGACACCCGGCGTGGCGGTGGATTTTTTGTTTGCCCAACTGCAACCCGAGCGCGACACGGTGGACACCACGCCCAATTGCGGCAACATGCTGGCTGCCGTCCTGCCCTTCGCCATCGAGCGTGGCCTGGTTCGCGTGCAGGGTGACATCACCACAGCGCGCGTGCTCACGCTCAACACCGGCATGCAGTGCGACATCACGGTCTGCACGCAGGGTGGTCGCGTCAATTACGCTGGTGATGCACGTATTGACGGCGTGCCCGGCAGCGCGGCGCCGGTCACCGTCAATTTTCTGGACACTGCCGGCTCGGTGTGCTCGGGCTTGTTGCCCACGGGCCAGGTGCGCGACCGCATCACCGTGACCGGTGACGGCTTTGCCTCCTTCACGCTCGATGTGACCTGCATCGACAACGGCATGCCGCTGGTGCTGTTCAGGGCCACTGACCTGGGTCGCACCGGCTACGAGTCGGTCGTGGAACTCAACGCGGACGATGAGCTCAAGCGCCGCCTGGAGGCGCTGCGCCTGCAAATCTCGCTCAAGATGGGCCTGGGCGATGTGGCGCAAAAAAACTATCCCAAAATGACGCTGATTGCCGCGCCGCGTGCCGGTGGCAGCATCAGCACGCGCAGTTTTATTCCGCATGTGTGCCACGATGCCATTGGTGTGCTGGCCGCGGTCACGGTGGGCACCGCGTGTGTGCTCAAGGGTTCAGTCTGTGACGGCGTGGCCGTGATGCCGCCGGGCAACGCACCGACGGTGTCGGTCGAGCACCCCACCGGCGAATTCAGCGTGGCCCTTGGGCTGGACCCGCAGGACCCGCAAAAGGTGACCCGCGCGGCCCTGCTGCGTACCGCGCGGCTGATCATGCGTGGCGAGGTCATGGTGCCCGCCACGGTCTGGCCAGGCCGCACACCGGCGGGTTGAAACACCCGCTACCATTCGATTCGGACGACGAAGTTTTATTTTTTCAACAGGAGACAACATGAAAGCATCACTCAAATCCCTCGCGGCGCTCACGGCGCTGGCTTGTGCCGGCTTCAGCGCCTCGGCGCAAACGGTCACGCTCAAGGTGCACCATTTCCTGCCGGCAGGCTCGGCTGCGCAGAAAATGTTCATCCAGCCTTGGTGCGACAAAATTGCGGCCGACTCCGGTGACAAGCTCAAGTGCCAGATTTACCCGTCGATGCAGCTCGGTGGCACACCGCCGCAGTTGTTCGACCAGGTCAAGGACGGCGTGGTCGATGTCGCCTGGACGCTGCCTGGCTACACGGCGGGCCGTTTTCCGCTGGCAGAGGTGTTTGAGCTGCCCTTCATGATGCAAAGCCCCGAGGGCACGAGCAAAGCCCTGTGGGAATACGTCGAAAAGCACGATGCCGCCGAGTTCAAGGACGTGCATGCCATCGCCTTTCATGTGCATGGCGACGGCGTTTTTCACATGACGAGCAAACCCATCAAGACCATGGCGGACCTGAAGGGGCTGAAGGTCCGTGCCCCCACGCGTCAAACCAACAAGCTGCTCGCCGCACTGGGTGCCACGCCCGTGGCCATGCCGGTGCCGGCCGTGAGCGAGGCCCTGGCCAAGTCAGTCATTGACGGTGCGCTGGTGCCCTATGAGGTGGTGCCCGCGGTCAAGATCCAGGAACTGGTCAAGTTCCATTCTGAGACCGACCCGGCCGAGCCCGCCATTTACACCTCCGCCTTCATCTTCGCCATGAACAAGGCCAAATACGAGGGCCTGCCGCCTGACCTGAAAAAGGTGATCGACGCCAACAGCGGTCAGGCCCTGTCGGGACAGATCGGCAAGACCTTTCTGGCCGCCGATGGCATTGGCAAGAAGTTGACCGAAAAGAACACCACCAATGTGATTCCCGCGTCAGAACTCCAAAGCTGGAAAAAGGCCGGCGAGCAAGTCACCAACGACTGGGTGGCAGACGTCACCGCCAAGGGTGCCAACGGCAAGTTGCTGCTGGAGAACGCGCGCGCCCTGATTGCCAAGTACGCGGTCAAGTGAGTTGGTCGTGCTGGGTGGCGCGGGTCACACAGGACTTCCCCGACGTTAATGGTTTGACGCCGCCCGCCTGGCAGCGTCGCAGGAGAGCTGTTCATGCATGAGCCCATTCCCGGTGCCGACCCCGGTGCCGCTTCACTTGCCTTTGGTCCTGTGGGGCAGCGTTTGTTTCGCGCTTCCAAGGTCTCGGCCATCATGGGTGGCCTGATTTTTGTGGCCATCGTGGTCATGAGCATCATCAGTATCGTCGGGCGAAAGCTGTTCTCTGCGCCCGTGCCCGGTGATGTCGAAATGCTGCAAATGGCGGCGGCTTTTGCCTCGGCCAGTTTTTTTGCCTATTGCCACCTCAACGGGGGCGACGTCAAGGTTGACTTCTTCACCGCCAAGGCCAGCCCGGCCACGGTGCACCGGCTGGATGCGTTTGGCTCGCTGCTGGTGGGTCTGTTCGGTGCGCTGATCACCTGGCGGGCTGCCGTGGGGGCCTTGGCCATCAAGGAGGCTGGTGAGACCAGCATGATTCTTGGCTGGCCCATATGGGTGGCCCAGGTGTTGATGGTGCCAGGCTTCCTGCTGATGGCACTGGCGGGCTTCTACATGGTGGGTTTCCACTGGCGCATGAGCGCGGCACAACGCGGGGCAAAGTCATGAGCGGCATTGCCATTGGCGGCATCATTTTTGCCTGCCTGATGGGGCTGCTGGTGGTGCGGGTGCCCATTGGCATTGCCATGTTCACCATGGGTGCTGCGGGCTACTACTACCTGACCGGGGCCGAGGCGCTGCCGATTCTGAATTTCCTCAAGAACCTGGCCTATGCCCGCCTGTCAAACTACGACATCGTGGTGATCCCGCTTTTTTTGCTGATGGGCCAGTTTGCCACCCATGGCGGTTTGAGCGCCGCGCTGTTTCGTTTTGTCGAGGCCTTCATGGGTCACCTCAAGGGCGGTGTGGCCATGGCCTCGATTGGCGCCTGTGCCGGCTTTGGCGCCATTTGCGGCTCGTCGCTGGCCACGGCGGCCACCATGGGCCAGGTGGCGCTGCCCGAGCTCAAGCGGTTTGGTTATTCGGGGTCTCTGGCCACCGGCGCGCTGGCCGCCGGCGGCACGCTGGGCATCATGATTCCGCCGTCGGTGCCGCTGGTGATCTATGCCATCCTGACGCAGGAGTCGATCGGCAAGCTGTTCATGGCCGCCGTGCTGCCGGGCATCATCGCCATGCTGGGCTACATGCTGGTGATCAAGATCATCGTCACACTCAATCCCGAGGCCGGTCCTGCCGGCCCGCGTTCGAGCTGGGCCATGCGCCTGAGAGCGCTGCTGCAGGTGGCGCCGGTGCTGGCCGTCTTTGTGGTGGTGATTGTCGGCATCTACGGCGGCTGGGCCAACCCGACCGAGGCGGCCGCCATTGGCGCCGCGGCCTGCGGTGTGCTCGCGGTCGTGTCGGGTGGCATGCGCCTGCGCGGCTTGATCGACAGCACCCTGGGCACGGCCCAGGCCACGGCCATGATCTTCCTGGTGCTGCTGGGGGCCGACATGCTCAACACGGCCCTGGCCTTGTCGCAGATGCCGGTCGAGCTGGCCGCCTGGGTGCAGGCCAGCCAATTGAGCCCGATGGTGGTGATGATCGCGATTTTGCTGATCTACATTTTTTTGGGCTGTGTCATGGACAGCCTGGCCATGATCCTGCTGACCATCCCGATTTTTTACCCGGTGGTGATGGGGCTGGACTTCTTCGGCATGACCGACAGCGACAAGAGCATCTGGTTCGGCATCCTGGCACTCATGGTGGTCGAGATCGGCCTCGTGCACCCGCCGGTGGGCATGAACGTGTTCATCATCAACAGATTAGCGCGCGACGTGCCGCTGGTGGAGACCTTCAAGGGTGTGATGCCGTTTTTACTGTCTGACTTCGTTCGCATCGCCATGCTGCTGATGTTTCCTTCCATCGCACTGGTGCTTGTGCATAGTTTTCACGGGTGAGCTTCATGACTACTTCCATTCGTACCCAGGTGGCCATCGTTGGCGCGGGGCCCAGCGGCCTGCTGCTGGGCCAGCTGCTGCACAAGGCCGGCATTGACGCGGTCATCGTCGAGCGTGTCTCGGGCGACTACGTGCTGAGCCGCATTCGCGCCGGTGTGCTGGAGCAGGTGGCCATTGATTTGCTTGACGAAGCCGGGGTGGGTGCGCGCATGCACCGAGAGGGCCTGGTGCACGGCGGTTTTGACATGCTGTACTGTGGCAAGCGCCACCGTGTCGACCTGAGCGGCCTGACCGGAGGCAAGAGCGTGATGGTGTACGGCCAGACCGAGGTCACCCACGACCTCATGGACGCGCGTGTGGCCGCGGGCCTGCCCACGTGGTACGAGGCCAGCGAGGTGCAGGTGCTGGACTTCGACACCGAGCGGCCCCGGGTCACGTTCACCCACCAGGGCCAGGCCATGGAACTGGTGTGCGACTTCATTGCCGGCTGTGATGGCTTTCATGGCGTGTGCCGGGCCAGCGTGCCGCGCCATTCGATCCAGGAATTTGAGAAGGTCTACCCGTTTGGCTGGCTCGGCCTGCTGTCCGACACGCCACCCGTGCACGATGAGCTGATCTATGTGAACAGCCCGCGCGGTTTTGCCCTGTGCAGCCAGCGAAGCAAAACCCGCAGTCGTTATTACCTGCAGGTGCCGCTCACCGACCGCATCGAAGACTGGACCGACGCGGCCTTCTGGCAGGAACTGCGCCTGCGGCTCGACGACGAGGCCAATGCCAAGCTGGTCACCGGACCGTCGATTGAAAAAAGTATTGCGCCGCTGCGCAGTTTTGTCACCGAACCCATGCGTTTTGGCCGCCTGTTCCTGGCCGGGGACGCCGCCCACATCGTGCCGCCCACCGGTGCCAAGGGCCTGAACCTGGCCGCCACCGACGTCAAGTACCTGTGCAACGCCCTGGTGGATTTTTACCAGAACCACAGCGAGGCCGGCATCGACAGCTACTCGGCGCGCTGCCTGCGCCGCATCTGGAAAGCCGAGCGATTTTCGTGGTGGATGACCACGTTGATGCACCGTTTTCCCGAAGACGGTCCCATCACCAGCCGTTTTCAGGAAGCCGAGCTTGACTACCTGCTCAGCTCGCACGCGGGGTCCTTGACGATTGCCGAGAACTATGTCGGCTTGCCGCTCGATTTTGCCGAACCGCGCGGCTGATTTTTAGAAAGCATTGCCATGATCATCGACTGCCACGGCCACTACACCACGGCGCCCAAGGCGCTGGAAACCTGGCGCAACCAGCAAATTGCCGGCATCAAGGATCCCACCCTGATGCCCAAGGCGGCCGACCTGCGCATCAGCGACGATGAATTGCGCGAGTCGATCGAGAGCAACCAGCTGCGCCTGATGCGTGCACGCGGCTCCGACCTGACGCTGTTCAGTCCGCGCGCCAGCTTCATGGCGCACCACATCGGCGACTTCAATGTGTCGAGCACCTGGGCGGCCATCTGCAATGAACTCTGCTACCGTGTCAGCCAGCTATTCCCGGACAGCTTTGTGCCGGTGGCCATGCTGCCGCAAAGCCCGGGCGTGGACCCGGCCACCTGCATCCCTGAACTGGAAAGGTGCGTCAAAGAGTTTGGCGCGGTGGGCATCAACCTCAACCCCGACCCCAGCGGCGGTCACTGGATCTCTCCGCCTTTGAGCGACCGGCATTGGTACCCGATTTACGAGAAGATGGTAGAACATGATCTGCCGGCCATGATCCATGTGTCAACCAGCTGCAACGCCTGCTTTCACACCACCGGCGCGCACTACCTGAACGCCGACACCACCGCCTTCATGCAGTGCCTGACCAGCGATCTGTTCAAGGATTTCCCCACGCTTAAGTTCCTGATCCCGCACGGTGGCGGCGCCGTGCCCTACCACTGGGGCCGTTTCCGTGGCCTGGCCCAGGAGCTGAAAAAACCGCTGTTGTCAGAGCATCTGCTCAACAACATCTTCTTTGACACCTGCGTCTACCACCAGCCGGGCATTGACCTGCTCAACACCGTGATCCCCGTCAAGAACGTGCTCTTTGCCAGTGAAATGATCGGCGCCGTGCGCGGTGTCGACCCCGAGACCGGCCACTACTATGACGACACCAAGCGCTACATCGAGGCCAGCACGATTCTGAGCGAGTCTGACCGCCAGCAGATCTACGAGGGCAACGCCCGCCGCGTGTTTCCCCGGCTGGATGCGCTGCTCAAGGCCCGGCAAGTCGCTTAGTCAGGAGTTTTCCAATGTCCAACATCCCCAGTGCGCCGATCACCAACTTTTCGTATTGCCATGAAGGCATCCTGCGGCACCTGACGGCGATGGAAGGTTTGCCGGCTCTTGCCGAGGCCGCCGAGCGTGCCCGTCAGGTGGCCGAGAACACGCGAATCTTCTTTCGCGACGTGATCGTCAATCACCATGAAGAAGAGGAAAGGGTGCTGTTCGAAGCCGTGCTGGCCAGCGCCAAGCCGGGTGAAGAACTGGCACAGGTGAAGTCCATCACCGACCAACTGACACGTGAACACCGGCAAGTGGAGGCGATGTGGGCCAAACTGGAGCCGCAACTTAAACAAATGGCCAAGGGGCAGCCTGTGGCGATCGATCCCGTTGCCCTTGGGCAATTGGTGGCCCAGTACCAGGCCCACGCGGCTTTTGAGGAATCGCTGTTCCTGCCGCTCTCCGAGGCCATCCTGAGCCGCAACAGCAACCACATGGCAGCGCTCGGCCTGTCGCTGCATGTGCGGCACATCAAACAACAGCCCTCGCCAACCTGAATCGGAGCAAGCCATGAACAACCTGGGCGTCGTCAAACGCAACATCGTCCGTGCAGACAAGTCGGCGGTCGCCAAGCTGTCACGTTTCGGTGTGGCCACCATCCACGAGGCCATGGGCCGTGTCGGACTCATGAAGCCCACCCTGCGTCCGATTTACACGGAGGCCAGAATTTGCGGTACCGCCGTGACCGTGCTGCTGCAACCTGGCGACAACTGGATGATGCATGTGGCCGCCGAGCAATTGCAGCCCGGTGACGTGGTGGTGGCCGCCTGCACCACCGACAACACGGATGGGTTTTTTGGCGACCTGCTGGCAACCTCCTTCAAGGCGCGCGGCGCGGTCGGCCTGGTCATCGACGGCGGCGTGCGCGACGTGAAAGACCTTACCGAGATGAACTTTCCCGTGTTCAGCAAGGCCATCCATGCCAAAGGCACCATCAAGGCCACGCTGGGCTCGGTCAACCTGCCCGTGGTGTGTGCCGGCACCCAGGTCAACCCCGGCGATGTGGTCATTGCCGACATCGACGGTGTGGTGGTGGTGCCCGCCGCCCTGGCGCAACAGGTTGCCGACGCGGCCGAGGCGCGCGAGGCCAACGAGGGCGCCAAACGCGCCATCTTTGCCTCGGGTGTGCTCGGGCTCGACTACTACAAGATGCGCGAAGGCCTGGAAAAAGCCGGCCTGAAATACATTGACTGAACATCCCATCATGCAAACCGATCCCAAGCAATGGCGCGTCGGCCTGATCGGTTGCGGCGAGGTGGGCCGCATTCTGGCCGAAGACCTGCGCGTTCAGGGGATCGCCGTCAGTGCCTATGACCTCAAGCTGGACAACGCGGCCACGGCCACGCCCCTGCGGGACCATGCTGTGCAGCATGGCGTGGTGTTGCGCGACTCCAGCGCCGAGGTGGCTGCGGGCGCCGACCTGATCATCAGCGCGGTCACCGCCAGCCAGACCGTGAGCGTGGCAGATGCCTGCCTCGGCTCGGTTCAGCCGGGCAGCTTTTTCCTTGACTTCAACTCGGCCTCACCGGGTGCCAAGCAGCGCGCTGCCGCAGCGATAGACGCGGCCGGCGGCCGTTATGTGGAAGGCGCCGTCATGACCAGCATTCCGCCACACCGCATCAGGGTGCCGCTGCTGCTGGGCGGAGTGCACGCCAATGCCTTGTGCCAACCGCTCAACACGCTGGGTTTTGCCGCCAAGGTGGCCAGCGAGACACTGGGCGTGGCCAGCGCCACCAAGATGTGCCGCAGTGTCATGATCAAGGGATTGGAAGCCATGGTGATCGAGAGCTTTACCACCGCCCGTCACTACGGCGTGGAAGACGCGGTGGTGGCCTCGCTCTACGAAACCTTCCCCGGCATCGACTGGGAAAAGCAGGCGGCCTATTTCTTTCAGCGGGTCATCGAGCACGGAAGGCGCCGCAGCGAGGAAGTGCGTGAGGTGGCCGAGACCGTGTGTGATGCCGGCCTGACGCCCTGGTCGGCGTCGGGCACCGCCGAGCGCCAGGCCTGGGTGGCCGACCTGGCCGACCGCGGTGTCTTCGGACACAAGGGCAGCCCCGAATTCGCCCGCAGCGCCGACTGGCGCCTGGAAGCAGACCGTATGTTGGCGCAGGTCAATCGAAAGGAATAATCAATGAGCCAAGCCACTAGCGGTGATTTCACAAAAACCCCCGGCTGGCTGGACTGGTGCGCCGGTCCTGCCAAGCCCAGGTTCAAACTGCCCGCCGGCGCGGTCGACGCGCATTGCCATGTTTTTGGGCCGGGCGCCGAGTTTCCCTATGCCCCCGAGCGCAAGTACACCCCCTGCGACGCCTCCAAAGTGCAGTTGTTTGCCTTGCGCGACCACCTGGGCTTTGACAAAAACGTGATCGTGCAGGCCACCTGCCATGGGGCCGACAACCGCGCCCTGGTCGACGCGCTGGTGTATTCCAGCGGCAGGGCGCGCGGCGTGGCCACGGTCGGGCGCAGCGTGAGTGACGCCGAACTGCAGGCCATGCACGAGGCCGGTGTGCGCGGCGTGCGCTTCAACTTTGTCAAGCGCCTGGTGGACTTCACACCCAAGGACGAACTGCTGGAAATCGCCGCGCGCATCAAGGCCTGGGGCTGGCACGTGGTGATCTATTTCGAGGCGGTGGATCTGCCCGAGCTGTGGAACTTTTTTACCGCGCTGCCCACCACCGTGGTGGTCGATCACATGGGCCGCCCCGATGTGTCCCTGCCCATCAACGGGCCGCAGTTTGCTTTGTTTCGCCGTTTCATGCGTGAGCACACCAACGTTTGGAGCAAGGTGAGCTGCCCGGAGCGGTTGAGCCTGAGCGGCCCGAAAGCCCTGAACGGTGAGCAAAGCGCCTACCGCGACGTGGTGCCCTTTGCCAAAAGCATCGTTGAAGAGTTCCCGGACCGCGTGCTCTGGGGCACCGACTGGCCGCATCCCAACCTCAAAGACCACATGCCCGACGACGGCTTGCTGGTGGACTTTATTCCGCACATCGCCACCACCGCCGTGCTGCAGCACAAGCTGCTGGTGGATAACCCCAATCGACTCTATTGGAACCAATAAAAAGGAAATTTATGGCACTCGACAAACCTTACCTCGACGTTCCCGGCACGCTGATTTTTGATGCCGAGCAAAGCCGCAAGGGCTACCACTTGAACCAGTTTTGCGTGTCACTGATGAAGCCCGAGAACCGCGCCCGCTTCAAGCAGAACGAGCGCGCTTACCTTGACGAATGGCCGATGACCGAAGAGCAGAAACTGGCCGTGATGGCGCGCGACCTGAACCGCTGCATGGCGTTGGGCGGCAACATCTACTTTTTGGCGCGTATCGGCGCCACCGACGGCCTGAGCTTCCAGCAAATGGCGGGTTCCATGACCGGCATGAGCGAGGCCGAGTACCGCGACATGATGCTCCATGGCGGCCGGTCCATCGAAGGCAACCGCTTTGCCGGAGAGGACGGCGACGCCCAGCCACAACATCAACCCCAGGGCCGTGCCGGCCAGAAAGCGAAGGCCTGACATGGCACGTATCACCGCTTCCGTTTACACCTCACATGTGCCCGCCATTGGCGCCGCGCTAGACCTCGGCAAAGACAAGGAGCCTTATTGGAAGCCAGTATTTGCCGGCTACGAATATTCCAAAAAATGGATGAAAGACAACAAGCCGGACGTGATTTTTCTGGTCTACAACGACCATGCCACCGCCTTCAGCCTCGACATGATTCCCACCTTTGCCATCGGCACGGCACCCCAGTTTCCGGTGGCCGACGAGGGCTGGGGGCCACGCCCCGTGCCACCCGTGATCGGTCACCCGGAACTGGCGGCGCACATTGCCCAGTCGGTGATTCAGCAGGACTTTGACCTCACCATTGTCAACAAGATGCCGGTGGACCATGGACTGACCGTGCCGCTAAGCCTGATGTGCGGCCAGCCGCCTGCTGACGCGTTTCACTGGCCTTGCCCGGTGATCCCGTTTGCGGTGAACGTGGTGCAGTACCCGGTGCCCTCGGGCCAGCGCTGCTTCAAGCTGGGGCAGGCCATAGCCAAGGCCGTGGCGAGTTATGACCAGGACCTGAACGTGCACATCTGGGGCACCGGCGGCATGAGCCACCAGTTGCAGGGGCCGCGCGCCGGCCTGATCAACCGCGAATGGGACAACGCCTGGCTCGACCAAATGATTGCCGACCCCGCCGCCTGCGCCCAAGTGCCGCACATAGACTACGTGCGCGAGGCCGGCAGCGAGGGTATCGAGCTGGTGATGTGGCTCATCGCACGCGGTGCCATGGCCGATGTCGCGGGCGGCAAGCCGCCTGTGGTCCAGCACCGCTTCTACCATGTGCCTGCCAGCAACACGGCCGTTGGCCACCTGATCATGGAGAACAACTGAATGACCAAACCCATCAAAGTCGCGCTGGCCGGCGCGGGTGCCTTTGGCATCAAACACCTTGACGGCATCAGGAACATTGACGGCGTTGAAGTGGTCTCGCTGGTCAGTCGCGAGCTGGAAAAAACGCGCGAGGTTGCCGCCAAATATGGCATCAAGCATGTCACCACCGAGCTGGCCGAGAGCCTGGCGCTGAAAGAGGTGGACGCCGTCATTTTGTGCACACCCACACAGATGCACGCCTCGCAAACCCTGGCCTGCCTGCGCGCGGGCAAACATGTGCAGGTTGAAATTCCGCTGTGCGACGTGCTGAGGGACGGCGAAGCGGTCGCGCAGGTGGCGGCGCAATCGGGCCTGGTCGCCATGTGCGGCCACACCCGGCGCTTCAACCCCAGCCACCAGTACGTGCACCAGCAAATCAAGGCGGGCAAGTTCAATATCCAGCAGATGGATGTGCAGACCTACTTTTTCCGGCGCAGCAACATGAACGCGCTGGGCCAGCCGCGCAGCTGGACCGACCATTTGCTATGGCACCACGCCGCCCACACGGTGGACTTGTTTGCCTACCAGTGCGGCAGCCCCATCGTCAAGGCCAACGCCATCCAGGGGCCGATTCACCCCACGCTGGGCATCGCGATGGACATGAGCATCCAGCTGAAAAGCGCCAATGACGCCATTTGCACGCTGAGCCTGAGCTTCAACAACGACGGCCCGCTGGGCACCTTCTTTCGTTACATCGGCGACACGGCAACTTATATTGCCCGCTACGACGACCTGTTCAACGGCAAGGAGGAAAAGATCGATGTGTCGGAGGTGGCGGTGAGCATGAACGGCATCGAACTGCAAGACCGTGAGTTCTTTGCCGCCATCCGCGAGGGCCGCCAACCCAACAGCAGCGTGGCCGACGTGTTGCCGTGTTACCGGGTGCTGCATGATCTGGAGCAGCAGTTGGGCGGGTGATGCGAACCATGGGCATCCAGGGAGAGCAACCCGTCTGCTGAAACTCGCGCAAAGTCGTAACATCCATCCTTCATTCAATGCCGCAGATGAGAGGAGCGTTGACCATGCCTACAGGTACCGTGCAACTGCATCGCGTGCTTCGCGCACCGCCGGAGCGTGTCTATCGGGCGTTTCTGGATGCTGACGCCATGGCAAAGTGGCTACCGCCCTTTGGTTTCACGTGCAAGGTTCATCACATGGACGCCAGGGTCGGTGGAACTTTTAGGATGTCGTTCAACCGTTTCAGCACGGGAAGCGGTCACTCTTTCGGCGGTGAATATCTCGAACTTGTTCCGAACGAACGCATTCGCTACACCGACAAGTTCGACGACCCGAATTTGCCCGGGGCCATGCAGGTGACGGTGGTCCTGACAACAGTGTCTTGCGGTACGGAGGTCGCCATCGTCCAGGAAGGTGTGCCTGAGGTTATTCCGATCGAGATGTGCTACCTCGGCTGGCAGGAATCTCTTGCACAACTGGCCACACTCGTCGAACCCGACATTCCCGGGTGACAAGCGCATGCCAAGCCTGCCATTCCACCGAACAGTTACCAGAGGGACCCATGGAATCCATTGCGTCCCGCTCTGACAGCCGGAGTCTGCTGCTCGACGCGAGCACAGATCAAGTTTTTGCAGCGATCAATGATCCGGAGCGTATTGCCAGGTGGTGGGGGCCTGAGGGGTTCACCAACACGATTCATACTTTCGAGTTCGTTGAAGGTGGCCGATGGCTTCTAACCATGCATGGCCCGGACGGAAAGGACTACCCGAATGAAAGCCGCTTTGCACGAATAACGCCCGACAAGTGTGTTGTGATCGAGCACTTCTCCGGGCATCACTTTTTCCTGACGCTGGAACTTGATGCCCGAGGTGACAGTACACTTTTGAAGTGGCAGCAGACGTTCGACACCCGAGAGCACTATGAACGCATCGCGTTGTTTGTCGCAGCAGCAAATCAACAAAATCTGGATAGGCTCTCCCTTGAGGTCCAGCGAGGGAGAAGCGTCCCACTGCTGGCCTTGCCCTGATTCCAGTTGTGGCTTGGGCGGCACAAATGGATGCCCCTGTTGGAAATAACCGACACCACGCCCCCTTGGGCGATGCTACCTTCAGGTTTTTTTAAATCCTGCAAGGAAACACCATGCCCAAAACCCTGATTGAGCCGTTTCGCATCAAAAGTGTCGAGCCCATCCGTATGACCACGCGCGCAGAGCGCGAGCAGCTGCTCGAAGCCGCCAAGCTCAACGTGTTCAAGTTGCACGCCGAAGACGTGCTGATCGACTGGCTGACTGACTCCGGTACCGGCGCCATGTCCTCAAAACAGTGGGGCGCCATCATGGAAGGGGATGAGAGTTATGCCGGCGCGCGCAGCTTCTACCGGCTGGAAAAAGTCATTCAGGACATCACCGGCATGCAGTTTTTTGTGCCCACGCACCAGGGCCGCGCCGCAGAAAAGGTGCTGTTCACGGCGGTGTGCAAAAAGGGCGACGTGGTGCCCAACAATTGCCACTTCGACACCACCCGCGCCAACCTCGAATACCTGGGCGTGCAAGCGCTGGATTTGGTGATTCCCGAGGGCCTGCAGCCGGCCACGCTGCATCCGTTCAAGGGCAATATCGACCTGGCGCGGGTCGAGGCCCTGCTCAAGGACCAGGCCGACCAGATTCCGTTCGGCATGATCACCGTGACCAACAACACCGGCGGCGGCCAGCCGGTGTCGATGGCCAACATCCGCGCCTATGCCAAGCTGCTTAAAGCCCATGGCAAACCCTTCATCATGGATGTCTGCCGTTTTTCCGAAAACGCCATGTTCATCAAGATGCGCGAGTCGGGCTACGAGAACACGCCCATCAAAACCATCGTGCAAGAGATGTTTTCTTATGCCGACGGCGCCACCATGAGCGCCAAAAAGGACGGCATGGTCAACATCGGCGGCTTTATCGTGCTGCGCAGTGAAGAGTGGATGGACGCGGTGCGCAATGTGCTGATCATGACCGAGGGCTTTCCCACCTATGGCGGCCTGGCCGGGCGCGACCTCGAAGCGCTGGCGGTGGGCCTGGAGGAAGGCATGCAGGAGGACTACCTGCGTTACCGCCTGCGCACCGCCGAGTACCTGGGTGAACGCCTGGAGGCGGCTGGTGTGAGTTTTGTCAAGCCCACCGGTGGCCATGCGGTCTACATCGACGCGCGGACTGTGCTGCCCAACATGCCCGTGGCCCATTACCCGGCCTGGGCGCTGTGCAACGCGCTGTACCTGGAAGGCGGCATTCGCGGTGTGGAAATCGGCTCGGTGATGTTCGGCAAGCGCCTGGCCGACGGCACAGAAACCTTTCACAGCATGGAACTGGTGCGCCTGGCTTTCCCTCGGCGCATGTACACGCAGAGCCACTTCGACTATGCGGCCGAGGTGATTGACGAGGTCAAGCAAAAGGCGGCCAGCATCCGCGGTGTGCGCATCACCAAGCAGCCGCAGTTTTTGCGGCACTTCACCTGTGAATGCGCCTGGGTGTGAGGTTTGAACGTGGTACACGCTTTTAAAACGTGTGCCATGTGGCCAGCTTTCTCCAGACTGATGCGACCGGATTATTATGGTCCGACCTTGCTTGATACCCTTGCCGATGAGTCACACTCGAAAGGTCCTGGCGCATGAGTTCACCCCATCGTCTGGAAGACGAAATCACATGACGGCGCCTTGCCAGACCCTGCGGAAAGAGACATCTTGCTTGCAAGGCCGCGAGTCGTTCAAACACCGTCAGTGGCGTGAGTCATTGACGTGCTTCCTGAATTCTTATTGATGAACCACTTGAGAGGAACAATGTGAGCGAAACCCCAATTCACCAAGGCGTGGTGATTTTTGCCAAGAACAAGAAGAAGGTGTCAGCGTTTTATCGTGGCACCCTGGACCTGCAGGCGCTTGAAGAAGCGCCGTCGCATGATGTTTTGTGTGGTCATGGTCTGGAGGTGGTGGTTCACGCCATTCCATCCGGGATCGCCGCAGAGATCCAGATTACCCAACCGCCAACGGTGCGCGAAGACACACCGATCAAGCCGACCTTTCTGGTGACCAGTCTGGATTCGGTGCGTGTGGCGGCGCTGGCCACAGGTGGCTTTTTGAAGCCCCTAGAAGGTGCGTGGCATTTTCGTGGTGCCACCGTGCTGGATGGCCACGATCCGGAGGGCAATGTGGTGCAATTCAAGCAGCTTGATGCGTAGCCGGACGGTGCGGCTCACTGGCCTCAAAAACTCTGCTTGAGCCCTTGCAGCCTTTGGACCAGGAGGAGGTCCTGACAGCGGTCGTCGCTATCAAGACACTGCATCGCCCTGGGCCAATACGCTCGTATTACTTGGCAGCATTCAAGCGCTTGACCCCCGCCACAAAACGCGCCAGTGTGTTGGATAACACGCCGCTTGGGATCATGATTTCAATCAGTTGGAAACGTCCGCGTAGGGACATGGCTGCATCAAGTGCCGCCTTGAGTTCGGATCGGGTGCGAACCCGCACGCCGTCCCCTCCCAGGCCGCGCGCCATGTCAGCAAAACCCCACTCACCCAGGTCGTTGAAGCCTGATTCAGGCTGGAAGGTGCGCAGCATTTCCCAACTGGCGTTGTTGAACAGCAGCACGATCGGGTCCCAGCCATAACGCTTGCAGTTGCCAAGTTCCCAGCCGGTCATCTGGAAAGCGCCGTCGCCGACCAAAATCAGCGGGCGCTCACCGGTGGCGGCTTGCAGGCCCAGGCCGGCGGGCACGCCAAAACCCATGGTGGCGTAGTAGCCGGGCGCCACCAGCGCGGTGTGGCTGATCTCCATGGCGGTGAACAGGCAGTCGCCCATGTCGGAGGCCATCGGCATCTTGCCATGCTTGGCCATGAGGTCGTTGACGGCCGTGGCGATGTCGGTGGGTGTGATGCTTTGGGCGTCCTCGGCCAAGCCCGTGGGAAAGTTTTGCGGCGTCACGCTGAAGGCCTTG
This sequence comes from Polaromonas sp., assembly GCA_021737975.1. Classification (GTDB taxonomy): domain Bacteria; phylum Pseudomonadota; class Gammaproteobacteria; order Burkholderiales; family Burkholderiaceae_C; genus Rhodoferax. The sequence continues at coordinate 62,501 of JAIPCZ010000003.1, forward strand.
TCTGGCCCCGGCACACGTTCCAGCATGCAATTGACCAATGCGGCCAGCGGCAGATTGGCATAGGTGTGGTAGCCGATGTTGACCTGGCCGTTGAGCGCCTGAATGGTCTTGCGCATGTCGATCTTGGTCTCGGACACGGCAAAGTTGGTGTCGCAGATGATCTCGCCCAGCAAGAACAGGCCGTCCGAACCCTCCACCAACTGGGTCACTTCGGGGAAGCCCGCCACACCCATGTAGGTGCCGACCAGCGGTGCGTCCTGGTCCGCGAGCAGGCCGCGGCCCATGAAACTGGTCACCACCGGCAGCCCCAGGCGGCGCGAGAGGGTGGCGACCTTGTCTTCGAGGCCATAGCGGCGCACTTCCACACCGGCCATCAAGACCGGGGATTTGGCCTGCTTCAGGCGTTCCAGGATTTCATCGACGCAGGCATCCAGCGCGTCGGGGTCCACCTTGAACTCTGGCTCCGGCACCACCTCCAGGCAGGGCACGGCCACCATGTCGCGCGGAATCTCGATGTAGACCGGCTCGGAGTGACGCAGGCAGTTGGCCAGCACGCGGGCAATGTCGGCCGGGGCGCGTTCGGCATCGTCCAGGCGCACCTGGTCGCAGGTGATTTCCTTGAAAATCTGAAACTGGCTGTCCAGCGTCTTGGCCTGGTGGTGCAGCAGAAGGCCTGAACGCGACTCGTTCTTGCCCGGCCCGCCTGAGAGCACCACCAGCGGCGACTTTTCGGCAAAGGCGGCAGCGACCGAATTGATCATGTTCAGCGCGCCCGCGCCGTAGGTGACCGCGGCCACGCCGAGGCTGCCATTGATGCGCGCCGAGGCATCAGCCGCAAAGCCCACGCCGGGCTCGTGCGACAGGGTGTAGAGCGGCAAGATCTGCGACTCCTCGATGATGCGGAAATAGGGCAGGGCAAAGTCGCCGGGGATGCCAAAGATCTGCCGCGCACCGTGCTTTTTGAGCGCGGTCAGCAGTTGTTCGGTGAGATTCATGTGGAATGTCTCCTGGGTTGAGGTGTGCGGATTATCGCGGCCCGCAGTCCACCGGGGCCCTTGCTTGTCAGGCTTTGCGGGGTCTCAAGCCGTTACCATTGATGCTTCAATTTTTTGGAGTTTTCGAGATGGACATCACAACAGTTGGCATCATTGGCGCGGGCACCATGGGTAACGGCATTGCACAGGCTTGCGCCATGTCGGGCATCAAGGTGGTGATGGTCGACATATCGGAGGCCGCAGTGGCCAAGGGTATTGCCACCGTGTCAGGCAGCCTGGAACGTTTGCTCAAGAAGGAGAAGATCACCGCCGATGTCAAAGCCGCGGCCCTGGCGCGTATTCAGGGCAGCACCCGCTACGACGACCTCAAGGGGGCCCAACTGGTGATTGAAGCCGCGACTGAAAACCAGGAACTCAAGGTCAAGATACTCAAGCAACTCGACGCTTTGCTGGCCCCGGAGGTGATCATCGCCTCCAACACCTCGTCGATTTCCATCACCAAACTGGCCGCTGTGACCACCCGCGCCGACAAATTCATCGGCATGCATTTCTTCAACCCGGTCCCGATGATGGCGCTGGTCGAGATCATCCGCGGCCTGCAAACCAGCGATGCCACCCACGCCGCGGTGCACGCCATGGCCATGGCCCTGGGCAAGACGCCGATCACGGTCAAGAACGCCCCCGGTTTTGTGGTCAACCGCATCCTGGTGCCGATGATTAACGAGGCCTTTTTTGTGCTGGCCGAGGGCCTGGCCACGGCCGAGGACATCGACGCCGGCATGAAACTCGGCTGCAACCAGCCGATCGGTCCGCTGGCGCTGGCCGACATGGTCGGGCTGGACGTGTGCCTGGCGGTGATGGAGGTTTACCTGAGCGAGTTTGGCGACAGCAAATACCGCGCCTGCCCCTTGCTGAAGGAAATGGTGGCCGCCGGCCGCCTGGGCCGCAAAACCGGGCAGGGCGTTTACAGCTACTAAGCCGGCATGGATTGTCTTGTGGGGTCGACTTCAGTCGACCATGGCGGATGCAAGTCCGCCCCGCAAAGTCCAGGGTGCCTGAGCATGCTGCGACAATCACCAGCATATTTTGATTGATGGCCGGGCTCGTCCCCGGCGCTTGTTATGTCCCTGATCACGCCTACCGAAGTGCGCCCCGCCATCCTGCGCGATGCCAAGTCCATTGCCGAAATCCGCACCCGTTCCAGCCAAACCGCCTTCAAGGCGGTGTTTCCGGGCGAAGCCATGCCCGTGGGCGGAACCCCAGAGCACAGCCTGGTTTACTGGCGCGAGGCCATTGAGTACAGCGAGCCCCAGGTTCTGGTGGCCGTGCAAAAGTCAACGGTGGTGGGTTTTGTCGGCTTCGACCGCTCACGCGACCCCAAGACCCCCAACACCATGGGCGAGATCTGGGCGCTGTATGTGGCGCCTGAGCAATGGGGCCAGGGTGTCGGGCTGGCGCTGTGGGATGCCGCGCGTGAAGGCCTGATTTATGAAGGCTGCACCAAGGTCAGTGCCTGGGTGCCGCTGGGCTTCGAGCGCGCCCTGCGCTTTTTTGACATGGCCGGTTTCAAGCGCGAAATGACCAGCATCAAGACCGTGCCCATGGGCGACACACGGGTCGAAGAAATCCGTTTCAAACGCGACCTGAACTGATCGTGTTTCAACCCTTGCCCTGCTTTCCCAACTTCATGAATCGAGTCCGTCATGGCCACTAGTCTTTTGGTGTTGCTCGACGACATCGCCACGGTGCTCGACGACGTGGCCCTGCTGACCAAGGTGGCGGCCAAAAAGACCGCTGGAGTGCTGGGTGACGACCTGGCATTAAATGCCCAGCAGGTGTCAGGCGTCCGGGCCGACCGCGAGCTGCCGGTGGTGTGGGCGGTCTGCAAGGGCTCTTTTGTCAACAAGGCCATTCTGGTGCCCGGCGCGCTGTTGCTCAGTGCGGTGGCGCCCTGGGCCATCACACCCCTGCTGATGGCGGGCGGCCTGTTTTTGTGTTTTGAAGGTTTCGAGAAAGTGGCGCACAAGTTGTTGCACAAGCCTGATGAAGTTGCCGCCGAGCATGCGCAGTTGGTCAACGCCCTGCTTGACCCGACGGTCGACCTGGTGGCCGTGGAAAAAGACAAGATCAGGGGGGCCGTGCGCACCGACTTCATTTTGTCGACTGAAATCATTGTCATCACCCTGGGCACGGTGGCAGCGAGCCCGTTCCTGACGCAGTTCACCGTGCTGGCCGGGGTGGCGCTGCTGATGACGGTGGGCGTTTACGGGCTGGTGGCCGGCATCGTCAAGATCGACGACCTCGGGCTGTACCTGAGCCAGCGGAAAACTTTCCTTGCCGAAGCGCTGCAACAAAAGCTCGGTCGCGGTCTGCTGCTGGCCGCGCCCCTGCTGATGAAAAGCCTGAGCGTGCTCGGCACCCTGGCCATGTTTCTGGTGGGCGGCGGCATTCTGGCGCACGGCTGGCATGACGTGGGGCAGGGCATAGAGCAACTCAGCGCAGTGGCGGGTGGCCTGCTTCAACCGGTGCTGGGCGTGTTGCTCAACATGGCCCTGGGTTTGCTGGCCGGCGGCGCGGCGCTGCTGGTGGTGACGGCGGGGCAGCGCTTGCGACGCTAACACGCAACCGTCAAGGTCGGCCGTGGCGCGGGTGTGGTGGAGCGCACAGACTACCCCGCCTGGTCTGCCTACCATCCAGTTTGACGTTTTGTCTGGCTGCGCTGATTTTTATCATGTGCAGTACAGCCAACTTGGACTAGCCTTCACGACATCGGCCAGTTCACGGCACCCGTACTCATTTCTGGAGCTCATCATGATCTATAAATTCAAATCCCAAGCCGCCGCAGAGGTCATCATGCTTCAGGCCAATGGCGATCAAATGCTCAGCATCATTGGCAAAGAGCCCTCAGCGCAGGGCATCATCACCGTGGCTCAGATTCCGGCTGCCATTGCGGCGCTGGACGCCGCCATCGAGGTTCATGAGGCTGCCGTGGCAAAGCGCCGGGAGCATCCGGAACTCGTGGTTGAGGTTGAAGGCGATAGCGTCAGGTTGCGCGATCGCGCCGCCCCCTTTGTCGAGTTGCTCAATACCAGCGCACAGGCGGGCAAGGATGTTGTCTGGGGCGTATGACTTCAGCCGCGCGGGCGGAACATCTTGAACAATTGCCCGGGTCCCACCGAGAAATAGTCCGCCGGGCCACCCCCGCGCAGCACATGGTCGGCCCGCGCGGTGTCGTAAATCCCGTTGACCAGCAGGCGCTGCGCAATGTGCACCGCCACCACTTCGCCCAGCGCAAGCCAGGTGGGCAGTTTTTGGCCGCTGGCATCCTGCAGTTGCAGCAACTGCGTCAGGCGGCATTCAAAGGCCACCGGGCTCTCGGCAACACGCGGTGGCGTCACCAGGCGTGAGGCCAGCGGGGTCAGGCAGGCCAGCTCGAACTCGCTGGCCTCGGGCGCCACGGCGGCACTGGTCTGGTTCATGGCCTCGGCCAAAGGTCGCGTCACCAGGTTCCAGACAAATTCGCCGGTTTCTTCGACGTTGCGCACCGAGTCCTTGTAGCCGATGCTGGCAAATCCGACGATGGGCGGCGTGTAGTTGAAGGCGGTGAAAAAGCTGTAGGGCGCAAGGTTGAGCAGACCGCCGGCGCTGCGTGTCGAGATCCAGCCGATCGGGCGTGGCCCGACGATGGCGTTGAACGGGTCATGCGGCAAGCCATGGCCCAGACGTGGTTCGTAAAAGTGGCTGTCTTTGGGCATGGGCGGGTCGGAATGGATTACCCCACCTCGCCACCAAACTGTTTGGTGAGGTTGTCAATGTATTGCTCGACCAGTTTCTCGAACTCGGCCTCGACCACCGGGGCGATCATCTTTTTCATCAAGCCGGGCAGGGGCAGGGTGAGTTCGCCCTGAAGCTGGAGCACCAAATGGGTGGATTTCTTTTTGTCGGTGATTTTCCACGAGCCCGACACCAGCGCGTTGCCGTCGCCCGGCACCGGGGTCCAGAGCACGCTGCCCTTGGTCTTGTTGGACGTGTACTTTGACGCATAAATGGTTTGCAGGCTGATCTGGGCGATGCCGATCTTGGCCATTTCCCAGCGGTAAACACCATCACCCAGGTCCACCAGCCGATCGACTTTGGGAAAGAAACTGGCCGACTTGGGCACGTCGGACAGGGTGTCAAAAACGGTGGCAGGGTCGGCCTTGACGGCGAATTCGTACCCCAGATCGATGTTGACGGTGATGGTCATGTGCAGATTTCCATTAAAAGTTGAAAACGAAGCTTGCGACTGTAAGGATGGCAACTGATTCTGTCAAAACAAACGCTTTGGCCCCGACAATCCACTGTTCATTCATCGCCGCCCGCTGCCCCTTTCTAACCATGCCCACCCTGCTTCTCGCCCCCATGGAGGGCTTGCTCGATTTTGTCCTGCGCGACATCCTGACGCGGGTGGGCGGCGTTGACCGCTGTGTTTCGGAATTTATCCGTGTCACCGGCACACTGTTTCCCGAGCGTGTTTTCCTGCGCTATGTGCCGGAACTGTTGCAGGGCTGCAAAACCGCGTCGGGTGTGCCCGTGCGACCGCAGTTGCTGGGCTCCGATGTGGGTTGCCTGGCCGACAACGCGGCGCGGCTGGCAGGCATGGGGGCCGAGGGTATTGACCTGAATTTTGGCTGTCCGTCCCCGGTGGTGAACCGGCACCGGGGTGGCTCGGCCTTGCTCGAAGAGCCCGAATTGTTGTTCCAGATCGTCTCTGGCGTGCGCCGTGCCGTGCCGGCGCACCTGCCGGTGTCGGCCAAGATGCGGCTCGGTCTGCATGACGACAGCCGGGCCGAGGCCTGCGCCTTGGCGCTCGAGGCCGGTGGCGCTTCAGAGTTGGTGGTGCACGCACGCACCAAGGCCGACGGTTACCGGCCGCCGGCCTATTGGGAGCGTATTGCCGACATCCGACAGGTCGTGCGGCTGCCGCTGGTGGCCAACGGCGAAATCTGGACCGTGGCTGACGCCCTGCGCTGCCAGCAGGTGTCGGGCTGCCAGAGCCTGATGTTGGGGCGCGGCATGGTGGCCAACCCGGCGCTGGCGCGCGGCATTCGCGCCGCGCTGGGAGACGATTCGGAGTTGGCCAGCCTGAGCTGGCCGCAGCTCATGGTGCTGATCGCTGAATTCTGGCGTCTGGTCTGCGCCCACCTGGAACGCGACCAGCAAACCGGGCGGCTCAAGCAGTGGCTCAACCTGTTGCGGCGGGTTTATCCGCAGGCGCAAGCGGCGTTTGCCGAGGTGCGCACCTTCCATGACCCGGCCGATGTGGAGCGCTGGTTCTGTGCGCAAGCATCACCCGATGTCGGGGCTTGAAACCCGCCCAGCGCCGGTCTTTCAGCGCATTGGATAACATCCCACCTATTTAAATTTTGCGCTGAGCCTGAATGTCTGAACCCCTGTCCCTGGCCGTGAGTGACGCTTCCGAGCGTCTGCGCCCCGGCACGTTTGTGCGTTATCCCGACTCGCCCTTCGAGCTGTACCAGCCCTATCCGCCCGCCGGCGACCAGCCCGAGGCCATCGAGCAGCTGGTCGAAGGTGTCAATGACGGCGAGGTGTTTCAGACCCTGCTGGGCGTGACGGGCTCGGGCAAGACCTTCACCATGGCCAATGTGATTGCCCGCCTGGGGCGTCCGGCCATCGTGTTTGCGCCCAACAAGACGCTGGCGGCGCAGCTCTACAGCGAGTTCCGCGAGTTTTTCCCGAAAAATGCTGTCGAGTACTTCGTCAGCTACTACGACTACTACCAGCCCGAGGCCTATGTGCCGCAGCGCGACCTGTTCATCGAGAAAGACTCGGCCATCAACGAGCACATCGAGCAGATGCGCCTGTCGTGCACCAAGAGTGTGCTTGAGCGCCGCGACGTGGTGATTGTGGCCACGGTGTCGGCGATCTACGGCATTGGCCAGCCCGAGGCCTACCACCAGATGGTGATGACGCTGCGCGCGGGCGACAAAATGGGCCAGCGCGACATGATTGCGCAACTGGTGCGTATGCAGTACCAGCGCAACGACATCGATTTTTCGCGCGGTGCCTTTCGGGTGCGCGGCGACACCATCGACATCTTTCCGGCCGAGCACTCCGAGATGGCGATCCGCGTCGAGCTGTTTGACGACGAGATCGAGAGCCTGCAGCTGTTCGACCCCCTGACCGGCCGCATCCGCCAGAAAATCCCGCGCTTTACCGTCTACCCCAGCAGCCATTACGTCACGCCGCGCGAGCAGGTGCTGAGCGCGGTGGAGGCGATCAAGATCGAGCTCGCCGACCGTATCAAGGAATTTGTGAGTCAAGGCAAGCTGGTGGAGGCCCAGCGCATCGAGCAGCGCACCCGCTTCGATCTGGAAATGCTCAGTGAGGTCGGCCACTGCAAGGGCATCGAAAACTACTCACGCCACTTGAGCGGCTCGGCCCCCGGCGCGCCGCCCGCCACCCTGACCGATTACCTGCCCAAGGACGCGGTGATGTTCCTGGACGAGTCCCATGTGCTGATCGGCCAGTTTGGCGGCATGTACAACGGCGACCGCTCGCGCAAGACCACGCTGGTCGAGTACGGTTTTCGGCTGCCCAGCGCGCTCGACAACCGGCCGCTCAAGTTCGAGGAGTTCGAGACCAAGATGCGCCAGGCCATTTTTGTCTCGGCCACGCCGGCCCAGTGGGAAAAGGACCATGCCGGCCAGGTGGTGGAACAACTGGTGCGCCCCACCGGGCTGGTTGATCCCGAGGTCGAGGTGCGCCCGGCCACCAGCCAGGTCGACGATGTGCTGCAGGAAATCCGCATCCGTGTCGACAAGCATGAGCGGGTGCTGATCACCACGCTGACCAAGCGCATGGCCGAGCAACTCACGGACTATTTGAGCGACAACGGCGTCAAGGTGCGCTACCTGCACAGCGACATCGACACCGTGGAGCGGGTCGAGATTTTGCGCGACCTGCGCCTGGGCACCTTTGACGTGCTGGTGGGCATCAACCTGCTGCGCGAGGGCCTGGACATTCCCGAGGTGTCGCTGGTGGCGATTCTGGACGCCGACAAGGAAGGCTTTTTGCGTTCCGAGCGCTCCCTGATCCAGACCATCGGCCGCGCCGCGCGCAATCTGGAAGGGCGGGCCATTCTTTACGCCGACAAGGTGACCGAGTCGATGCGCAAAGCCATCGACGAGACCCAGCGGCGCCGCGTCAAGCAGGTGGCGCACAACCTCGCGCACGGCATCACGCCGCGCAGCATTGTCAAGGAAGTCCGCGACCTGATCGACGGGGTCTACAGCGAAAAGGCCGGCAAGGAAGCCGAGAAGCTGGAGCGCGACGCCATGCAGCGCGCGCAGGTCGAGGACATGAGCGAGAAAGACATCTCGCGCGAGATCAAGCGCCTGGAAAAACTCATGATGGAGCACGCCCGCAACCTGGAGTTCGAAAAGGCCGCGCGGGTGCGGGATCAGCTGGCCATTTTGAAGGAGCAGGCCTTTGGCGCGGCGGGCAGCGACAACCTGCTGGCGGGGGTGGCGGGCAAATAACCTTTAAAAATTACTGATCAGTCTAGTTACCCGACTAAAACGCTTGGTTTTTGGTTATACTGGGCCACGTTATCTCAGTCAGACATCAATTTGATCGATAACACAACTTCAGGAGTCGCCATGCGTTTAACTACCAAAGGCCGTTTTGCGGTCACTGCCATGATTGATCTGGGTTTGCGCCAATCGGCGGGCCCCGTTACGCTGGCCGCGATCAGCCAGCGTCAACAAATTTCCCTGTCCTACCTGGAGCAACTGTTCGGCAAGTTGCGCCGCAACGCGCTGGTGGAATCCACCCGCGGCCCCGGTGGCGGCTACACGCTGGCGCGCTCGCCAGCCGACATCACCGTGGCCGAGATCATCACTTCGGTGGACGAGCCCATTGATGCCACCCAGTGCGGCGGCAAGGAAAACTGCCTGGGCGAGGGCGCGCGCTGCATGACGCACGAACTGTGGGCTTCGCTGAACGTCAAGATGGTCGAATTCCTGGACTCGGTCAGCCTGCAAAAATTGGTCGACGAGCAACTGGCCAAGGGCTTCCAGATTGAAGAAAAACCCACCCTCAAGCGCGCCATCTCCAGCATGCCGGTGATGAAACCGATCCGCATCAACGCCCCCAATTCGGTGTTTGCGCTGGGTTCCTCGTTCGCCAAGATGTCATAACCTTCCCACAAGAGCAAGCAACATGGACAGCACCCCACATTTCCCCATTTACATGGACTACAGCGCCACCAACCCCTGTGATCAGCGGGTGGTGGACGCCATGATTCCCTGGCTCAGAAGCCATTTCGGCAACCCGGCGTCGCGCAGCCACGCCTGGGGCTGGGAGGCCGAAGCCGCCGTCGAGAACGCCCGTGAGCAGGTGGCCGCCCTGATTGGCGCCGACCCGCGCGAGATCGTCTGGACCTCCGGCGCGACCGAGTCCAACAACCTGGCCATCAAGGGCGCTGCGCACTTTTACCAGTCCAAGGGCAAACACATCATCACGGTCAAGACCGAGCACAAGGCGGTGCTTGACACCTGCCGCGAACTGGAGCGCCAGGGCTTCGAGGTGACCTACCTCGACGTGTTGTCAGACGGCCTGGTCGACCTCGATGCCTTCAAGGCCGCGATTCGCCCCGACACCATTTTGGCCAGCGTGATGTACGTCAACAATGAAATCGGCGTGATCCAGGACGTGGCGGCCATTGGCGCCATTTGCCGTGAAAAGGGCGTGGTGTTCCATGTGGATGCGGCCCAGGCCACCGGCCGTGTGGCCTTTGACATCAGCAAAATGCCGATCGACCTGATGAGCCTGACCGCCCACAAGACCTACGGCCCCAAGGGTGTGGGCGCCTTGTTCGTGCGCCGCAAACCCCGTATCCGTCTGGAAGCCCAGATGCACGGCGGCGGTCACGAGCGCGGCATGCGCTCGGGCACGCTGCCCACCCACCAAATCGTGGGCATGGGTGAGGCCTACCGCATCGCCAAGGAAGAAATGGCGGTGGAGTTGCCCAAGATCCAGGCGCTGCACGACCGCATGATTGCCGGCCTGCAAGGCGTGGAGCAGGTGTTTATCAACGGTCACCTGACGCAGCGCGTGCCGCACAACTTGAACATGAGCTTCAACTATGTCGAGGGCGAGTCCCTGATCATGGGTATCAAGGGCCTGGCAGTGTCAAGCGGCTCGGCCTGCACCTCGGCCTCGCTGGAGCCCAGCTATGTGCTGCGCGCCCTCGGCCGCAGCGACGAGTTGGCACACAGCAGCCTGCGCATGACCATTGGCCGCTGGACCACCGAAGAAGAAATTGACTACGCCGTGGCCACCATCAAGGAAAACGTGGCCCGCCTGCGCGAGCTCAGCCCGCTGTGGGACATGTACAAAGACGGTATCGATATCAGCACCATTCAATGGGCTGCCCATTAAAGGAGAAATCAAAATGGCATATTCAGAAAAAGTTGTAGATCACTACGAAAACCCCCGCAATGTGGGCTCTTTTGACAAGGGCGATGACTCGGTGGGCACCGGCATGGTCGGCGCGCCGGCTTGTGGCGACGTCATGAAGTTGCAGATCAAGGTCAACCCCGAAACTGGCGTGATCGAGGATGCGCGCTTCAAGACCTACGGCTGCGGCTCGGCCATTGCCTCGTCTTCGCTCGTCACCGAGTGGGTCAAGGGCAAGACCCTGGATCAGGCGGCTGCGCTAAAAAACAGCGAGATTGCTGAAGAACTGGCCTTGCCACCTGTCAAAATCCATTGTTCTATTTTGGCTGAAGACGCCATCAAGGCGGCTGTCAACGACTACCGTCAAAAACACGCCGAAGCGCAATCCGCATAAACAAACCCTACGAATTCATCATGGCTGTGACGCTGACTGAAGCCGCCTCCCGGCACATCACCCGCTACCTGACCAAACGCGGTCAGGGTGTGGGTGTGCGGCTGGGTGTCAAAACGACCGGGTGTTCCGGCATGGCCTACAAGCTGGAGTACGTCGACGAGATCGGCCCTGAAGACATGGTGTTCGAGGGCTTCGGCGTCAAGGTGCTGGTGGACCCCAAGAGCTTTGCCTACCTGGATGGCACCGAACTCGACTTTGTTCGCGAAGGGCTCAACGAGGGCTTCAAGTTCAACAACCCGAAAGAACGTGACCGCTGCGGCTGTGGTGAATCGTTTCGCGTGTGAATCTCCAATCTGACGACTTTGAACTGTTCGGCCTGGAACGGCGTTTCAAGCAGGACCGGCCGGACCTGGACGCTCGCTGGAAAGACCTGCAGCGCCAGGCCCACCCCGACAAGTTCAGCGCCCAGGGCGCTGCTGCCCAGCGTGTCGCCATGCAGTGGTCGGTGCGCATCAACGAGGCTTACCAGCGCCTGAAAAACCCGCTCAAACGTGCCGCCTACCTGTGCGAATTACACGGCGCGGCGGTCAATGCCGAGAACAACACCGCCATGCCGGCATCCTTCCTGATGCAGCAAATGCAGTGGCGCGAAGAACTGGACGAGGCGCAGTCCGCCCAAGACTTGGAGCAGATCGGCCAGCAATGCCGCCAGGCCGAGCGCGACGTACTTCTTAAAATAGAGCAGTTGCTGGACCAGTCGCATGACTACGCGGCCGCCGTGGCGCAGGTCAGGGCGCTGATGTTTATTGAGCGCTTTGCCTCGGACGTCAACGACCGGCTGGACCAGATCGAAACTTGACACACCACCCCTCATGGCTTTACTTCAAATCTCCGAACCCGGGCAAACGCCCAACCCGCACGAGCGGCGTATTGCCATCGGCATCGACCTGGGCACCACGCATTCGCTGGTGGCCAGCGTGCGCCATGGCGTGGCCGAATGCCTGCCCGATGCCCAGGGCAGGGTGATCTTGCCGTCGGTGGTGCGCTACCTCGCAGGCGGTGGCCGTCAGATCGGCGACGAGGCCGTGACCGGTGGTGTCGGCGACCCCGAAAACACCATTGCCTCGGTCAAGCGCTTCATGGGCCGCAGCCTCAAGGACGTGGCGCTGGCCGCCAAGCTGCCCTACCATTTTGTCGACCACCCCGGCATGCTGGGCCTGCAAACCGTGCAGGGCGAAAAGTCCCCCGTGGAAGTGAGCGCCGACATCCTGGCGACACTGCGCTACCGTGCCGAAGACACCTTCAACGCCGACCTGTATGGCGCGGTCATCACGGTGCCGGCCTACTTCGACGATGCCCAGCGTCAGGCTACCAAGGACGCGGCTCAACTGGCCGGCCTGAACGTGCTGCGCCTGATCAACGAGCCCACCGCAGCAGCCATCGCCTACGGCCTGGACAACGCCAGCGAGGGCGTTTATGCGATCTACGACCTGGGCGGCGGCACCTTTGACATCTCGATTCTCAAACTCACCCAGGGCGTGTTCGAGGTGGTGGCCACCGGCGGTGACTCGGCGCTGGGCGGCGACGACTACGACCATGCGCTCAGCGACTGGGTGCTGGCGCAAACCGGCGCCACGGCGGCCAACGCCACCGACAAAGCAGCCCTGAAGGCCGCGGCGCGTGCCTGCAAGGAGGCCTTGACGGACGCCTCTGCAGCCACTTTCCGTGCTGAATTGACGAGCGCTGAACTCGTCCTGGATGTCACCCGCGCCGACTTCGAAACTGCTACGCAGGTCCTGACCGCGCGCACCCTGCAAGCCGTGCGCAAGGCACTGCGCGACGCCAAGCTGGCGGCAGAAGAAATCAAGGGTGTGGTGATGGTGGGCGGCTCCACCCGCATGCCGCAAATTCAGCAGACAGTGAATGCCTTTTTTGACCAGGCACCGCTCACCAACCTTAACCCCGACGAGGTCGTGGCGCTGGGCGCGGCCATCCAGGCGAACCAGCTGGCCGGCAACAACCCGGGCGGCGACTTGCTGCTGCTCGACGTGATTCCGCTGTCCTTGGGTATCGAGACCATGGGCGGTCTGGTGGAGCGCATCGTGCTGCGCAACGAGACTATTCCCACCGCCAAGGCGCAGGACTTCACCACCTACATCGACGGCCAGACCGCGCTGGCACTGCATGTGGTGCAGGGTGAGCGCGATTTGGTGGCCGACTGCCGCAGCCTGGCGCGCTTCGAGCTTCGCGGCATTCCGCCCATGGTGGCCGGTGCGGCGCGTATTCGTGTCACCTTTACCGTCGATGCCGACGGCCTGTTGAGCGTGTCGGCGCGCGAGCAGGGCAGTGGTGTCGAGGCGCAAATTGCCGTCAAACCCTCCTACGGCCTGGCCGATGACCAGATTGCTCGGATGCTGCAGGAAAGCTTCACCACCGCCGAGGCCGATATGCAGGCCCGCGCCGTGACCGAGGCGCGAGTGGACGCCGACCGCATGATTCTGGCCACCGTGAGCGCGCTCGATGCCGATGGTGACTTGCTCGACGACACCCAGCGCGCCGACATCGACCGGCTGATGCAGGCGGTGCAGGGCGCCCGCACGCTAGAAGACGCCAAAGCCATCGAAGCCATCACGCTGCAGTTGGCCAAGGGCACCGAAGCTTTTGCGGCGCTGCGCATGAACCGTGGCATCCAGAAGGCCTTGTCCGGCAAAAATATTGCAACAATATAAAAACTTTGCGGGTCAGACCTCTTTGCGCAGCAAACGTGTTCTGACCCCAACCAATTAAGTCGATCATGCCCATCATAAAAATCCTGCCCCACGCCGAATACTGCCCCCAGGGCACCGAGATTTCCGCCCCGACCGGCACCTCCATTTGCGAAGCCCTGCTGGACAACCACATCAACATCGAGCACGCCTGCGAAATGAGCTGCGCCTGCACCACCTGCCATGTGATCGTGCGTGAAGGCTTCGAGTCGCTGGCGCCGTCTGAAGAAGACGAGGACGACCTGCTGGACCAGGCCTGGGGTCTGCAGCCCAACTCGCGTCTGAGCTGCCAGGCCATTCTGGCGCAGAAAAACCTGGTGATCGAGATCCCCAAGTACTCGATCAACCACGCCAAGGAAAACCACTGATACCGTAAAACCATGCGTCAAATTTTCCTGGACACCGAAACTACAGGCCTGTCAGCCGACAACGGCGACCGCATCATCGAGATCGGCTGCGTCGAAATGCTGCACCGCAAGCTGACCGGCAACAACCGCCACTTCTACGTCAACCCGGGCCGTGACAGCCACGAGGAGGCGCTCAAGGTGCACGGCATCACCAGTGACTTTCTCAAGGACAAGCCCAAGTTCGCAGAAGTCGCCCAGGACCTGCTGGACTACCTGAAAGACGCGCATGTCGTCATTCACAACGCGCCGTTCGACCTGGGCTTTTTGAACATGGAACTGGCGCTCATCAAACAGCTGCCGGTAAAAAGTGTGGTGGCCAGCGTCACCGACACGCTGGTCATGGCCAAGGAGCTGTTTCCCGGCAAGCGCAACTCGCTCGACGCGCTGTGTGACCGCCTCGAGGTGGACAACTCGGGCCGCACGCTGCACGGCGCGCTGCTCGATGCCGAGCTGCTGGCCGACATGTACATCAACCTCACGCGTGGCCAGGACGCCCTGCTCATGGACGAGGCGCCGACCACCGATGCCAATGGCGCCCGTGTCGCGGCGCTGGATTTGAGCCAGTTTGCGCTGCCCGTGATCCGCGCCAACGAGCAGGAATTGGCGGCGCACGAAGACGTGTTGAAGCAGATTGACGAGTCCAGCAAAGTCAAGACAATTTGGCGCAAGATCGAGCAGAAAATGCCAGATACTGTGGCATAATTTGCCTCTTTCCTGGAAAGGGAAAGGGCGGTTAGCTCAGGGGTAGAGCACTGCATTCACACTGCAGGGGTCACAAGTTCGAAACTTGTACTGCCCACCAAAATTTGGTGTTCTTCGAAAAGTCCGTAAGTCCTTGTTACTTCGGGCTTTTTTTTCGCCTGTCGGTCAGGGTCCCTCCCGTAAGGTCCCACCTGTTCCCGTGAAAAACGCCCCGTTTGGGGTTTCTGCTCCATGGCTTGTAGCGGTTTTGTGATCTATTAATGGATCAATTGGCACTGGACTTTGTGAGCAAACCATGGAAAAATGGTTCATTAATGTTGCATTAGGCAATGTTGAGACTTGTTAATGAGTCATTCCAATGGTTAAGCCCATCTCGCGTCCCTATTCCCAGTACAGCTTGAGTGCGCTTGAGCTGTTGGGTCAGCTTGTGCGCGAGGCGCGTCTGAACAAAGCGTTGACCACCACAGACTTAGCTGCGCGCGCAGGTATCTCGCGTGCCTTGCTTCAACGGATTGAGCGGGGAGACCCAGGTTGCTCTATCGGAGCCGTGTTCGAAGTGGCCACCATCTGTGGTGTACCTCTGTTCGACCAAGAGCAGCGACAGTTGACCACCCATTTGGCAATGCATCGAGAAAAAATGGCCCTATTGCCCAAAGCTGTCCGCGTCCGCATAAAAGGAGTGAAAGATGACTTCTGATGCCAACCCCATGTACTCAGAGGCTTACGTCTGGGTTTGGTTGCCAGATGCAGCAGAACCCGTTGTCGCAGGCTTGATCACCAAGCAAGGTCCGCAGTTGGTGTTCAACTATGGCCGCAGCTATCTTGCTCGCCCGGATGCCATTTCCTTGTATTCCCCAGAACTACCGCTTCAGCCGGGCAGTATCCCCCTTATCCCCGGCTTGAGCATGCCAAGTTGCCTTCGCGATGCATCGCCAGACGCTTGGGGGCGTCGCGTCCTGATCAATCAAAAATTTGGGGCAAAAGGTGCAGACGCTGCCGATATTGAACTCGATGAGTTGGCCTATCTGCTTGAGTCTGGCTCAGACAGGATCGGGGCATTGGATTTTCAGCGATCACCTGGTCAATATGTGCCGAGGCAGACGCAGCAAGCTTCGCTGGAAGAATTACTCACGGCTGCTGAAAAAGTAGAGCAAGGCATTCCGCTCTCGCCCGAGGTAGACCAGGCTTTTCTGCACGGGACTTCCTTGGGCGGTGCTCGTCCCAAAGTGTTGCTTAACGATGGCAACCGAAAGTTAATCGCCAAGTTTTCCGCAAGTAATGATCTCTACAGTGTGGTGAAGGCTGAATTTATTGCTATGCGCTTGGCACGAAAGGCGGGTCTGGACGTTGCGACCGTGCAGTTGCGCTCGGCGATGGGGAAAGATGTGTTGCTCATTGAGCGCTTTGACCGAGTTCGGCATGAAAACCATTGGTGCAGGCGTTCCATGGTGTCTGCGTTAACCATGTTCGAGCTGGACGAAATGATGGCAGCTTATGCCAGCTATGAAAAGCTCGCGGAGATCATTCGTCATCGGTTCGTCAAGTCAACGGCCACTTTGCGTGAGCTGTTCTCCCGTATTGTCTTCAACATTCTGTGTGGAAATACCGACGATCACGCACGAAACCACGCAGCGTTCTGGGATGGTCATCAGTTGGCTTTAACGCCTGCCTACGACATTTGCCCGCAATCACGCGCCGGTCAGCAGGCTTCGCAGGCCATGCTCATCAACGACGGTGATCGCAGCAGTCAGATGGCCACCTGCATTGCGGCAGCGCCCTCGTTTCTTCTCGGGAGGGAGGATGCGATTTCCATCGTTAACCATCAAGTCAGCATAATCGAAAAAGAATGGCGGTCCGTCTGTGATGAAGCGAATCTAAACGAAGTGGATCGAACTTTGTTTTGGCGGCGGCAGTTCTTGAACCCATTCGCCTTCCTGAATGCGCCAGATGGAGTGCTGGCACCGACAGTGGATTAATACCAGGTGGCCATCCCAGGGCGCGGTTGCCATCGTCAGCTTGTCAGCTTTGACACTGCCACCGGCAAGACACATAATTTTGTTGAAATCTTCAACAACTAAAAACTCGCTATGCCTACCGTTAATTTCAGCGTGCCTGAAGACATCAAAAATGCCTTCAATATTGCCTTTGAAGGCCAAAACAAAAGCGCCGTCATTGCCGACCTGATGCGCGAAGGCGTAGAACGCGCGCAAAGCCGCCAGCGCGGCCAAGATGCCTATCAGCGAATCTTGGCGTGCAGGAAAAACGCCCCCCGCATCACCGAAGAACAGTTTCGTGCGGCACGTGAAGAAGGCCGACCGTGATCGTGGTGCTGGATGCGAGTGTTGCCATCAAATAGCCTTTGCGCGGTAGCCCGGATGAACAACACACAGACCTGGCTTTGCGCTTGCTGGAGTAGTCGGTGCTTGGCTTTCTGCCCATGGTGCAACCGGGACATTTTTGGGCTGAAGTGGCCGCTGTGTTGGTCCGACTCAAACCGAACGACGCACAGGACGACCTGGACGATTTTTTGAATATTCGCTACAGCACTTTGGTCAGTCCTGAAATTTATGCCACGGCGTTGAGACCGACATCTATGTATATTCTGGATACAAATGTCATTTCGGAATTGCGTCACGGCAAGCCGAACCATTCTCCCGAAGTGCGAGCGTGGGCATCAGACAAGCCGGTCAGCCATTTGTTCATTTCTGTCATCAGCATTCTTGAGCTTGAGAAAGGCGTCTTGGCCTTGGAGCGTCGAACTCCGCCCCAAGGCAGTGCATTGCGCAACTGGTTGACTGGAGTGAAGGAAAGCTTTTCGGGCAGGATATTGCCTTTTGCGGAAAACACCGCGACCTTATGCGCAGCTTTGCATGTGCCTCATCCCAAGTTTGAACGCGATGCAATGATTGCCGCAACAGCGTTGGAACATAAGCTGACGGTAGTAACACGCAACGTTTCAGACTTTGCTGGCACCCATGTCAAGGTGATCGATCCGTTCCAGCGCTGACCTATTTGGCGTAAAGATGTTGTCTGTCTGATCTGACTTGGACTACAAGTTGCAAAAAAATAATTGGATAGCTTAATGACCATGGTTTGTAAAAATTTTGGTCGCCACCTTTTACTTAATCATTTCACTCAATCAACCGTCCATACCGTAAATTCAGCCGTTTGTCATCTTTTCGGGCTATCTGAAATAACCCTACCTATACTCAGTAGTGTCCCAACGTTCTTCAGAGGAGACCGAGCTGATTTGACTCGAAATCCAGGTATGAATTTGTTGAGGGTGGTGTAAGTAGTTGATTTATTGGGATAGTTTCAAACATGGACAAGCTCAGGATTTGTAGGATTTCATAGAGACTGTGATGATCAAGATGCAGACGTTTCTTCGTGATGGCAATCAACAGGTAAGTGGATATGGCAATCCATATCTGCGTCTTGACCGCGTTCTCGCTGGCGCCAAAGAACACCTTGATACGCAAATGCTGCTTGATCCATTTGAAGAACAGATCCACCTGCCAGCGCTGGCGGTACAGGTCGGCAATCAACTCGGGCTTCAAAGCGAAGGTGTTGGTCAGAAACACCAGGCGCTTGCTGGTATCGTCCTTGACCACAACGCGGCGCAAAGTCGCGGGATAGTCCTTGCTCGAATAATGCGTTGTCAGCATGCCCGTCTGATCGCACAGCACCGCAGTATTGATCCGATCCACCGGATGCGAGTAACGCCGCTTGAACTTGGTATTGCTTTTGGCACGGGTGACAAAGAAGGCTTGTGCCTCGTGAATCACAAACAGCCGGGAGAAGTCCAGATAGCCCCGATCCATCAGGTAAAACGCCCCAGGTTCCAGCAGCCGATCGTCCAGCACATTGACCTCGATGTCGCGCAGGGACTCGCGGTAGGTCAGCTGAGCGAAGGCCATGGCGAAGAACTGGTCGAGGCAAGAGAAGTCCTTGACCTTGTGTTCCCCGTTGTGCTCAGCCACACAGCGACGAAACGTGCTCAGCGGAAGGTAATGTATGAGTTGCGCAAATACGAGCTTGTCTTGGTGCATGGTGGTTTGGGGGGAAGCCCGCAAAAAGCCATGAGTCTGCCTTTCGAAGACGTTCAAATCGAGACCAGACTGAAACACTAAATTTGGCAAGCAATTCATTAACTTACGACGTTCCGATGTAACAACGGCGGGATACTACTGACCTATACTGAAAGTCATCTGAACCTTTCGTAGCAATCTGGAACAAGTTATTCGACATGAAAAAAAATCTTGGATTCACTTTGATCGAGCTGATGATTGTTGTCGCAATTATTGGTATTTTGGCCGCCATTGCAATGCCCGCTTATCAGAACTATGTGCGCAAGGCACGACGTGCTGATGCGCAGCAATTCATGATGAACCTGGCCCAGTTGAACCAACGGTATTTCTTGGATAACCGTGCTTACACCAGCACGGTTACCGATCTGCAATCGGTTCCGACATCGATTTCTAACTATTACACGGTCACAGTGCCAGTGACCACTGGGCCACCGTCAACCTTTTCGGTTGTTGCAGTACCAATTAGCCCTCAAGATGCCGACAGTTGTGGCACGTTAACATTGTTAAGCACAGGGGCCAAAACCTCTTCATCTGGCTCGAACTGTTGGTAGTTGATGGCTATGATGAACACAATCAACGGCAAACCTCTATCTGCTCAAGCAGGCTTCACCCTGGTCGAGCTGATGATTGTGGTGGTCATCGCGGCCATCCTTGCCAGTATTGCAGTGCCCAGTTTTCAATCATTCATTCAGGGCCAACGGGTCAAATCTGCAGCGGCGGAGTTGCATGCCAGCTTTACTCTTGCGCGTAGCGAGGCTGTCAAGCGTTCGGTCCTGATCACAGTCAACGCCAAAACTGGTGGCTGGGCGATGGGGTGGCAAACCCCAGACCCCGTGAGCACCAATCCTGTCCTTGAAGACCACCCCGCAACATCAAGCATCACCATTGCGGTGAGCCCTTCAACCACTGCCGTAGCTTATCTGCCCGACGGCCGGACCAACGCTGACGCCAGCACAGTTTTCACATTCAGCGGCAGTGACACCACCACCAGGCGCTGCCTGACATTCTCCTTGAGAGGGCCGTCTGCGGTATCACCATGTTGAAAATCCATTCATCTGGCTCAACCCAGGCAGGCAGCTCATTGATTGAGATTCTCGTCACCATCGTGATCCTCGCCTTTGGATTATTGGGCCTGGCAGGCTTCTTGATGCAAGTGCAAACCACGGAATGGGAGTCGTATCAAAGGGCTCAGGCTTTGAATTTGCTCAACGACATGGTCGAGCGCATCAACATCAACAAAGCCGTCGCAGCCAACTATGTCACGACAAGCCCTATGGGAACGGGAGACACAGGGCCGGCGGACTGTTCCACATTGGCTATAGGTGCACCGAGAGACCTGTGCGAATGGAGCAACAAACTAAAGGGAAGCGCTGAAGTGAAAGCTGGCGCCAACATTGGCGCCATGGAGGGCGCCAGAGGGTGCATCACGCTAGTGCAGGCTCCCAACCCCACTGCGGGCCTTTGCCTTCCTGGCATTTACCAAGTATCGGTTGCCTGGCAAGGGCGTAATCAAACTGTAGCTCCGAAGGCATCTTTGGGCTGCGGCAAAGACCTGTACGGCGACGACAAAGCGCGGCGTGTGATTGCCCAGGCAGTCAGCGTGGCGATGCTCACTTGTAACTGAATGACCCAAATGAAAACAAGGCACTTGCAAAAACAAAACGGTGTGTCGCTGATTGAGTTGATGGTTTCCCTCACACTGGGGTTGTTGATTTTGCTGGGTTTAACCACCATTTTCGTCAACAACAGCAAAACACAAACCGAAATCGAAAAGAACAACCGTCAACAGGAAAACGGCCGTTATGCCATGCAGTTGCTGGCTGATGATGTGCGCACTGCAGGGTACTTTGATATCAATATTGTGCAAACCGCACCCTCCGCCCTGCCCAGCAGCCCGTGCGCTGTGGACCTCACAACCTTGGATGCCGCAATGGCGTTTCATGTGCAAGGCTATGACAACAGCAGCGGCAGTTTGACATGCATATCAGACGTCAAAGCCAACACAGACGTGCTGGTGGTGCGACATGCCGCCGCTTGCCGCTCAGCCAACCCACTGGATGCCAATTGCGACAGCCTCGTCGATGGGCCTGTTTTTCTGCAAGTTTCAGGCTGTCAAGCTGATCTCACCAGTCATCCAAGTGGCCACGTGCTTGCAAACACCACAACAAGCTTTACCTTAAAAACAGTAGCCTGCGTCAGCACCAAGTTGGCGCCTGTCAGCCGGCTGCGTACCAACATTTATTTCATTGCCAACAACAACGTGGCAGGCGACGGCAAGCCGACTTTAAAACGTGCCGAGTTGACCAGCAGCGCAGGCAACATTGCCTTTTCGATTGTTCCGCTGGTTGATGGCATCGAAAATCTGCAAGTCTTGTACGGCTTGGCAACCGGCACTGCTGGAATACCAAGTTCTTACGTCGTTGCCCCAAGCACTGCTGCTGACTGGTGGAATGTGATGGCGGTCAATATCACTTTGCTCTCACGCAATGAATCGGAATCGGCGGGTTACACAGATAGCAAAACCTACAGTGGGTTCAACGGTGGTCTGCCATTCAATGACAAGTACCGACGTCATGTCTACAGCAGCACCGTCAGCCTATCTAACCCTGCAGGGAGGCGCTTATGAAGCAACAACGCGGTGCCACTTTGATTATGGCGCTCATCATGTTGGTCGTGATGACGCTGGCGGCTGTCCTGTCGTACAACCTTGGAAAAAGCGGATTGCAAATCGTGGGCAACCAGCAAGCACGCCAATTAACCAATAGCGCTGCGCGCCAAGCGGTTGAGCTGATTTTGACCAGAGACCTCTTTTCCGTCACGCCTGCTGCAGCTTTTGGCACAGGCAATGTCGCTGATGTTGACCTTTTTACTGGTGCCGTTGCACCCGTTGCTTCCACAAGCGCACAGTCAAGTGACAAAGTCAGGGTGCAACTCGCGCCAGCACCATGTATCCGTCGATCCATTGATGTCGCCGTTACCGATGTGACTGACCCAGCAGTGCAAGCCTGCATCAGAGGGGTTTCACAAAATTTTGGTGTTGATCAAGCCAATGGCTCAGGCTCTGACTGCATTGATGTCATCTGGGAAATCACGGCCACGGCATCTGACCCCGTTACCAATGCCGCAACTACCGTGGTTCAAGGCGTGGCCTTGCGGCAAGACAAGGGTGCCGGCATGAACTTGGCCAATTACTGCTCTTGAGGAGGAACACAATGAACAGCTCGTCTTTTTTAAAAACCATGGTGCTGGTGGCCAGCCTGGGTTTGGCCCTTTACCCCATGGTGAGTCAGTCTGAAGACATTGACTTGTTTGTTGGTGCCAGTGCGGGGTCATCGGGTGACTCGAACATATTGATTGTGCTTGACAACACATCCAATTGGGCCAGACAAAGTCAACAGTGGCCTGATGGTATTCAGCAAGGTCAAGCGGAAGCACAAGCCATCAAAGAGGTTTTTGCTGATGAGGGATTGACAGGGTTAAACATTGGCTTGATGGAATTTGTTACATCGGGTAACGCCAACGACAACGGTGGCTTTATTCGCATACCCGTTTTGCCTGTGACTAACGCTGTAGGTGACGCTCAAAAGGCGAAGTTCAAAACAGTCATGGACACCATTGATGCCGGCATCAATAGCACGAATGAAAAGCGAAATTCAGGTACGCCATATGGCAACCTGATGTACGACGCCTTCAATTATTTTGGTGGCAGGAGCCAGTCCCAATCAGGAGCCGGCACGCTCAGCACGATCGCTATCAACGGTGGGTACAGTACAAACTACTCTCAGTTCCAATCACCCTTGAGTTGCACCACCGGTTGTGCCAAAAACTTTGTCATCTTCATCTCAAACCCCAATGCCAGCGGTCCCACACGCGACGATGCAACCAACACCGATGCACTGACTGCTGCAGGCAATGCCGTCACGCCGGCATACACGGCTGCCAGCACGCAGCTTGGCTTGCCTAATTTCAACACTACGAACACCTACACAACGCCATATGTTGACATAGGACCATCCGATAGGTATGAAAGTGCAGCTTCATGTATGACAGCTGTCCGCGCAAATAATTACAACGGACCATCCAAGGACATTTGTAAGGCTGCAGGCATTGGTGGCGAATGTTTTTGCGAGGATCCAGTAGACCCAGTAACTACAACAACGAAAGTTAAAGGGGTTACTACCAGCACCACCACTTACACATACACGATCAAGACCCCCACATTGGTGTCTGAAATCACGCCAAACGGCACCGTCACCACTGACGCTAACCCCTTTAACGCCGATGAGTGGGCCAAGTTCATGTATGTCAAGGGGGTTCCCGTGGCTGCATGCACAGCACCCAGCGACCGGCAATTTGTCACCACCTACACCGTTGATGTGTACAACGCCCAGCCCAACGCCCAACACACCTCGCTCATGCTCAGCATGGCCAAAAATTCGGGCGGCAAATACTTTGCAGCCAAAAATAAAAATCAACTGATCGATGCCTTGAAAGAGATTGTGCGGGAAATCCAGTCCGTCAACTCCACGTTCGCCTCTGCCAGCTTGCCCATCAATGCAACCAACCGTTCCCAAAATGCCAATCAGGTCTACATTGGCATGTTCCGACCCGACCCCGACACCAAACCGCGTTGGCTTGGAAACTTGAAGCGCTACCAAGTGGTTCGGGATGCTACCAGCCAAGAGTTGACTCTGGGCGACAAAAATGGAGCCCCCGCCATCAACTTGCAAACCGGCTTCATTTCAGACTGCGCCACCAGCTACTACACCACCGATTCAGGCAATTATTGGGAGGCTTATTCTGCAAACGCAGCCGTGAGTCAAATCAAGCCCGACGCCAGTACCAAGTGCACCCTCTCAAGCTTTTCAACCACTAATCCTTATTCGGACATCCCAGACGGGCCAAGGGTTGAAAAAGGCTCGGTCGCCCAGATCATCCGAATGGGCAATACCGCACCCACGGACCCAGTCACAACGCCAACGTGGTCAGTCAACCGCACGGTCAAGACCTCCGGCGCAGGCACAGACACAGGCAGCACCACACTCAGTGATTTCACAACAACAAGCTCTGCGCTTAGCGATACCTTGGTGCGCTGGGTCAGGGGCGAAGATACTGAAAACGAAGACGGTGACAGCACCACGGCTTTGACCAAGACCCGAGCATCCTTGCACGGCGACATCGTGCACTCAAGACCGCTGCCAGTGAACTACAGCACCACCAGCAACGATTCAAGTTTGGCAACCTATTACGGTGCTAACGACGGCACGTTCAGGGCGGTTGACTCGGTTACAGGAAAAGAGTTGTGGGCCTATGTTGCGCCCGAGTTTTACAGCAAGTTAGACCGCCTGCGCACTGGCACACCGCTGGTTACCTATGACGGCACTTCCAGCTCAGGCTCAACCCGCAAAGATTACTTTTTTGATGGTTCCATTGGCCTGTATCAGAATGCTGACAACTCCAAGGTATGGATTTACCCAACCATGCGCCGTGGTGGTCGCATGATTTACGCCTTCGATGTATCAGGCACCGGCACGGGTAACAGCACGCCCCCCTCGGCACCAACGATCAAATGGAAGTTTGGCTGCCCGCAACAGGGTACTGACACTGGATGCTCATCGGATAGCAGCGACATCGGGCAAACTTGGTCGACGCCACAAATCGCAAAGATCAAAGACGGCACCACCACCAAGCTGGTAGCCATCGTAGGCGGCGGGTACGACACTTGTGAGGACACTGATTCAACCAGTCGATGTGGTAGCGGTGGCGTCAAGGGCAACAAGATTTACGTTCTGGATGCTGAAACTGGCGCGTTGCTGAAATCCTTTTACACACGGCGCAGTGTGATCGCAGAAGTTGCCTTGGTTGACACCGATGGCAATGGTTTTGTGGACTATGGCTATGTTGGCGACACGGGCGGCAATTTATACCGCATTGCTTTTTCACAGTTTGCATCAAGTCCTGAAAGGTACACAGCCTTGAGCAACACTAATTGGAACATTGCACTGATCGCCCGCACCAGTGGTAGTGGTCGAAAATTCCAGTTTCAACCCTCGCTGTTCAGTGCCCAAGGCACGGTGTATGTTGCTTTGGGATCCGGTGATCGCGAGCGACCCTTAGAAACCAACTATCCGTACACAACACCTGTTCTCAACCGCTTTTATGTCTACAGGGACTGCTTGTCTAAAACCAGAACCACGTATACCACTTACCTTAGCAGTGATGGCGACTGGTGGAGGAACACCGATAATCTTGATGACGTCAGCGGCACCAGAAAAATGACCAGTACTTCTGCCGTATCAACCCCAGGTTGCAGCGCAGAGAAAACCTTGCCAACAAATTGCGACACCAACATGGGATGGTTTGTCGATCTGGACAATGGCAGAGGTGAACAAACCGTGACATCCAGCGTGATTTCAGGGGGCATGGTGACCTTCAGCACCAACCGCCCCCTGTCAGCCAGTAGTTCGGCAACTTGTGCCAATTCGCTGGGCGAGGCGAGGGGCTATTGGCTGAATCTTTTCAGCGGCGCTGGCGCAGTTGGCGTTGATGGCATCTGTGGTGACCCTAGTTCTACTACAAATCCGCCAAGCTCATCAGCTATTTTTGTAGGTGGCGGATTACCACCTTCTCCTGTGTTGGGCATAATTCCCGTTGATGGCGTGATGACCAACATCATCATTGGTGCCGTGCAGAAAAGTGGTGGCGTCAGCACAGCCGTATCCCCTCAGCAGAGTAAGGCGAACATACCTCCATTTCGGAAAAAAGTGTATGACTACATCAAGGGGCTGAACTAGGCGGTTTGATAAGCATGGCGATCACACCTCGAAGCTCTGACATGAATGCATCCAGCTTGCGGCAAAGGATAGGCTAAATTGGTTGAGCGAACGCCAGGCTGGCAAATGGATAATGCGCCACCCCTTGTTGACGCAACGCGACCATGACTCCTGCATCTGACTACCTGAAACTGGCCCTCGATCTGGCCGCAATGGCCAAACGAATGTCTGACCCCAACCCCCGGGTCGGCATTGGACAAGGCTAGAAACGGCATCTTTGGCTAAAGCAAAATAAAATGCCATCCCCGCCCCCCAAATGGGGGATGGCGCCCGTTTGGACTCAGATGTAGTCTTCTCCCTTACACCCGGCACAAGACCGGTTTGCCTACACAGGGAGGAGACACCCATGGACAAGCGGTCGGCCAGTGCTGGGTTTACTTTAATCGAGTTGATGGTGGTGGTGGCTGTGTCCGCGCTGCTTCAGTCGCTGGCCTTGCCAGCCTTCAGGGGCCTCGTCAACTCCATGCGCTTGACGGTGGCGGTGAATTCACTGTTCACCAGCTTGTTGCTCGCGCGCAGCGAGGCCATCAAGCGTAATGGGCGTGCCGTGGTGTGCAAGTCCGTCACTGGCGAAGCCTGTGTGACCAGCGGGAGCTGGGAGCAGGGCTGGATTGTGTTTCACGATGCCAACAACAACGCGCGGCGCGACGCCGGCGAGGCGATCGTGTCGCACCAGCAAGCGACAGCGGCGCCGATTCTGCTGACGGGAAACGCCCCTCTGGTGAGTTATGTGTCGTACACCCCGATGGGGCGAACCGCCTATGCCTCGGGGGCTTTCCAGGCGGGAACGCTGACAGTTTGCGTGGCGTCTTCGAGTAGCCAAGAGGCGCGCCAGATCGTGATCAGCAGTGCAGGGCGGCCGCGGACCGTCAGGACGATGGTGGCACAATGCCCTTTGTGATCACCGGCCTACCTCATCCACCAGCGTCCTGAAGTCGTCGATGTCTTCAAAGCTGCGGTACACACTGGCAAAGCGCACATAGGCCACCTTGTCGAGCTTTTTGAGCTCGTACATCACCAGTTCGCCAATGCGGGTGGAGAGCACTTCGCGCAGGCCCAGGTTCAGCAGTTTTTCTTCGATGCGCTCCACCGCGCCATCGACCTGCTCGGTGCTGACCGGGCGCTTGCGCAGTGCCAGCTGCATGGAGGCCAGCAGTTTGGCGCGCTCGTATTCGATGCGGCGGCCGTCTTTTTTGACAATGGCCGGAAAGTTCACTTCCGGGCGCTCGTAGGTGGTAAAGCGCTTGTCGCACGAAGCACAGCGCCGGCGCCGCCTGATGAAACCCCCGTCTTCAGATACCCGGGTTTCCACCACCTGGGTTTCCGGATGACTGCAGAAGGGGCATTTCATGGCTGATTAACCGTAGACGGGGAACTTGGCCGTCAGGGCATTAACCCGGGCGCGCACGGCGGCAATGTTGGCCTCGTCGCGCGGGTTGTCGAGCACGTCGGCGATCAGGTGGGCGGTGAGCCGCGCCTCTTCGTCCTTGAAGCCGCGCGTGGTCATGGCCGGGGTGCCGATGCGCACACCGCTGGTGACCATGGGTTTTTCTGGGTCGTTGGGGATGGCGTTCTTGTTGATCGTCATGTGCGCCGCGCCCAGCACCGCCTCGGCTTCCTTGCCTGTGATCTTCTTGGAGCGCAAGTCGACCAGCATCACATGGGATTCGGTGCGGCCGCTGACAATGCGCAGGCCGCGTTCGGTCAGCGTTTCGGCCACGATGCGCGCGTTGGTCAGCACCTGTTGCTGGTACAGCTTGAAATCGGGCTGCAGCGCTTCCTTGAAGGCCACGGCCTTGGCTGCAATCACATGCATCAGCGGCCCGCCTTGCAGGCCTGGGAAGATGGCGCTGTTGATGGCCTTTTCATGCTGCGACTTCATCAGGATGATGCCGCCGCGCGGGCCGCGCAGGCTCTTGTGGGTGGTGCTGGTGACGACGTCGGCGTGCGGCACCGGGTTGGGGTAGAGTCCGGCGGCGATCAGGCCGGCATAGTGCGCCATGTCGACCATGAAGATGGCGCCCACGTCCCTGGCCACCTTGGCAAAACGCTCGAAGTCGATGCGCAGGCTGTAGGCGCTGGCGCCGGCAATGATCAGTTTGGGTTTGGACTCATGGGCCTTGCGCTCCATGGCGTCGTAGTCGATGGCCTCAGTTGCGTCCAGGCCATAGCTCACCACGTTGAACCACTTGCCGCTCATGTTCAGCGCCATGCCGTGCGTCAGGTGGCCGCCTTCGGCTAATGACATGCCCATGATGGTGTCACCGGGCTTCAAAAACGCCAGAAACACCGCCTCGTTGGCCGAGGCGCCGCAATGCGGTTGCACATTGGCCGCTTCAGCACCAAAGATTTGCTTGACACGGTCCAGTGCCAGTTGCTCCGCGATGTCGACAAACTCGCAGCCACCGTAGTAGCGCTTGCCGGGGTAGCCTTCAGCGTATTTGTTGGTGAGTTGGGTGCCCTGCGCGGCCATGACAGCGGGCGAGGCGTAGTTCTCGCTGGCGATCAGCTCGATATGGTCCTGCTGGCGCTGGTTTTCGGATTGGATGGCGGCAAACAACTCGGGGTCGGTTTGCTCGATGAGGATGTTTCGGTTGAACATGGCAGTCCTTAAAGACATTGGGCCTGTGAATCTTGCAACACAAACAAGTGGCATGAAAACAGGGCTGCCCAGGCGAACGGCTGATCACAGAACCAATATTGGCGCTGTGGCACGCTCCCCCGTGGTGTTCCCACATCAGCCGCCTCTCTTCGAGGCGGCCTATCGCCAGTTGCGTGCGGAGGAGAGTTTAACTGACGCGGCTATTTGAGCGCGACGACTACTGTCTTGCTCAACAGGGCAGTGGCTGCCAGCGGCGCGGTGCTTTGGGGTGCCGCGCTCAACTGGGCGTCGGCGTTCACGTTGGGAGCAGGCGGCTTGCTGGCGGGTTCCGAGGCCACCATCAGCGGCACTTTTCTACCCTGTGCCACTTGCTGAAGCCGGGCGTATTCGGCAAGCACCTTGGCAGTGTAGCCACCATCGTCTTCCATGTTGGCAGCGCCCACGTAATATTTCAAGCCGCCTTCAACCGACCCCGCCACGCGAATGCAGTCCTGCAACACTTTCACGCCGACGTGCAGATTGGCCAGCGGGTCAAAGGCGGCAAATTTGCCGCCAAAGCTCTGGTACTTGTCGCTGTGGATCTTGGTCATGACCTGCATCAGGCCCTGGGCGCCCACAGCGCTTTGCGCAAATGGGTTAAAACCGGATTCGACCGCCATCACAGCCAGGATCAGCGTCGGGTCGAGTTTGACACGCGCACCGATGCTGTAGGCCTCGGACACCAGGGCGCTGATGGGTTCGGGGGCCACGCGGTATTTTTTGCTCAACCAAAAAGCCAATGCGGCTTGCTGTTTGGGCAATTCCGTGGGGTCGGCCGCGGTGGCACGGTCAATGGCGACCAGGTCGCTGACCATGCCGCTCACTTCTTGCTGGCGCTCCTGCAGCCAACTGAAGAGTTTGATTTCGCCAATCTGGCGCAACTCGGGGCGTGCCACGAGGGCCATGGCGGCAAACAAAACAGCCAGGCCGATCAGGGCAAAGCTGTTGTGGGTCATTTGAAAAAAGCCCCTGGTCACGGCCGTCAAGGCCAGCCGGAGGCGGGAACTCGTGTTGTCAGATGCTGTCATAGCTTCTCCTTCTTGCGCGAGGGTTGATGTGACCCGAAGCCAGGCTTCGAGTGGATCAATGATCCAGGCATGGGTTGTTACGCTATCAAGATCCTGCGGTTTCTTGCTCGTTGGTGCAGAGATCTGATGTTGCCGGGGTCGGCAGCGGGTAAGGGTTATCCCTTGATTTTTCAAGGATGGCGGATTCTAGGGGGACTTGATATACCAAGTCAACCATAACAAGTAGATTCTATATTCCAAAAAGAATTTTTAAAAGGCGTCTTCAGGCGCTTTGTTGACCATGAAACAAGGTCGAAAATACGCTGATGAACCTTCAGATGCTTCTACATTCCAAGTGGCCGCGCCGTCTGGGCGGGGCCGTTGCCGCCGTGCTGTTGCTGTGGGCCGTGACCTGGCTGGCGCTGCCACCCTGGCTCAAGACGCAGCTTGAAACCAGGCTGGGTGATCAGCTTGGGCGCAAGGTGAGCGTGGGGCAGATCGAGTTCAAGCCCTGGTCGCTCGAGCTCACGCTGCATGACTTCAGGGTGGCGCAGGCGGCCGGTGCCTCGCTAGCCGAGCCGGGCGGGGCCTTGCCCCAGTTGTCGGTCAAGCGCCTCTATATAGATGCCGAACTGCAGTCACTGCTCAAGTGGGCGCCCGTGGTCGATGCCATCACGCTCGAAGCACCGCAGTTGCGCCTGACGCACCTGGGCCAAGGGCGTTATGACGTGGACGACGTGCTGGCCCGTCTGACCGCGCCGCCAGCGGCGCCGACACCGGACACGGATCCCCTGCGCTTTGCCTTGTACAACCTGGTGCTGGCTGATGGCGCGGTTGATTTCACCGACGCACCCCACCACAAGACGCATCAGCTCAGCCAGCTCGGGATCAAGCTGCCTTTCCTGAGCAATCTGGCCACCCAGCGCGAGGTGGTCGTGGCGCCGCACCTGGCGTTTGCACTCAATGGCAGCCGCTTTGACTCGGCCGCGCAAAGCACGCCGTTTGCCCAAAGCCACAAGACAGCGCTCAGCCTCAAAGTGTCCGGGCTCGATTTCGCGCCTTATCTGGTCTACCAGCCCGCCGGTCTGCCGCTGCGACTGACCTCTGGGGTGCTCGACGCCGACCTCAGTCTGGCGTTCGAGAAGGCGCCTGAATCCAGCATGCGGCTGGCCGGCCAGATACAGGCCAGCCAGGTCAAATTGGTGTCGTACACGGCGGGCAAATCACCCCCCTCGGCTGATTTGCTTGAATTCAGGCAACTCTCCCTGCAACTCAAAGAGCTGCAACCCTTGCTCCAGGAGGTGCAACTGACCAGCCTGACCCTGTCCGAACCCCGCGTGAGCCTGGCGCGTGACCGTGCCGGGCAGCTCAATTGGCTCGCGCTTCTGCCGCCTGCCAAGGCCAACCGGGCAAGCACTGACGATGCGGCCAAGCCCTGGAAAGTCAGTCTGGACCAATTGACCGTGCAGGCGGGCCAGGTGCTTTGGCAAGACGCCAGCGTCGCCAAGCCCAGTCGCCTGCAATTGACCGCACTCGATGTGAGCGCTTCGGCCCTTAAATGGCCCATGACCCAGCCCATGCCGTTTGAGGCACAGGCACGGCTGGATGCCGCCAGCCTGAGTTTCAAGGGCAGCGCCAGCGCGCAAGACGCGCAGTTCAGCGCCCAACTGACGGACCTGCCGCTGGCAGTGGCCGCACCCTACGTGGGGCAAGTGGTGCAGCCGCGCCTCGACGGTCTGTTAAACACAACGTTGAACCTGCGCTGGCAAGCCGTGCCGCAGGCGGGACAGGCGTCGAAGCTTGAGATCGAGTTGCCACAGCTCACCCTGGACCAGTTGACACTGGCGCCTCAGCAACGCGGCAAGGCGGGCAAGACGCCGCTGGCCAGCATCAGGCAATTGCAGCTTTCTGATGTGACGATTGATGTCACGGGGCGCAGCGCTAGCCTGGGTCGGGTCGAGGTCAACCAGCCGCAAACCCGCGTGCTGCGGGAGGCCAACGGGCGCTGGATGTTCGAGGACTGGCTTAAGGGAGAGGCTGCTCAAGCGCTTCCAGTGAGGCCCGCGGCGGTCAAAACGTCAGCCGGCAAAGCCTGGACGCTGGCTGTCCGGCAGCTTGATGTGAAAAATGGGCAGCTGGGTTTTGTGGACCAGTCCGCAGCCAAGCCGGTGAGCATTGACGGGTCTGCCATCGCGCTGCAGCTCAGAAACTTTTCCACGGCCAAAGGCAAGGGTTTTGGCCTGAATCTGGCGGCGCGTGTGCAGCACGGCCGCACCGAGGCCGGTCGCCTGGACTGGCGTGGCTCGGGCAAGTTGTCGCCCTTGCAAATGCAGGGGCAGTTGACCGCACAGCGCCTGCCCCTGCATGCGCTGGAGCCCTATCTGGCCGACCTGCTCAACGTGGAACTGTTGCGTGCCGACGCGAGTTTCAAAGGTGAGATCAACTTTGCCCAGCAAACCGGCGGTGTCCGGCTCTCGGTTCGGGGCGACACCAGCGTCGAAGACTTCCAGGCCAACACCCTGGCCCAGGCCGAGCCTTTCGTCCCGGGTGAGGACTTGTTGAACTGGAAAGCCCTGAGCCTGCGCGGGCTGGCGCTGGAACTCGCGCCGGGCATGGCGACCCAGCTCCATGTCAAGGACACCGTGCTCAGTGATTTTTATGCCCGCCTGATCCTCAGCCAGGCCGGTCGCTTCAACCTGCAGGACGTGCTCAAGCCAGCCGCGCCGCCAAGCCTTTCCGATGGGGCCTCCGCGCCTGCCCCGGCGCCGGTTGCCTTGCCCGTGGCCGCTGCGCCCGACTTGCCGGCGGTCGTCAATTTTGGTCCGGTCAGCCTGCTCGGTGGCCGGGTTGACTTCAGCGACCGCTTTATCCAGCCCAACTACTCGGCTGATTTGAGTGAACTCACCGGCAAGCTCAGCGCGTTTTCTTCGCAGGCCACCAGTGGGGTGGCGCAACTGGCCGACCTCGAACTGCGCGGACGCGCCCAGGGCACAGCCACGCTCGAGGTATCGGGAAAAATCAATCCGCTGGCCAAGCCGCTCGCGCTGGACATCATGGGCAAGGTGCGCGACCTCGAATTGCCGCCGCTGTCCCCCTACTCGGCGCGTTACGCCGGTTATGGCATTGAGCGCGGCAAGCTCAGTGTGGACGTCAGCTACCAGGTGCAGCCCGACGGCAAACTCACCGCCGACCACAAGATCGTGCTCAACCAGCTCAAGTTCGGCGATGCCGTCCCCAACGCCAAGGACACCCTGCCGGTCAAGCTGGCGGTGGCCTTGCTGGCCGACCGCCATGGGGTCATCGACATCAATCTGCCGGTGAGCGGCTCATTGAGCGATCCGCAGTTTCGTCTCGGACCGATCGTTTTCAAGCTGATTGTCAACTTGATCGTGAAGGCCATCACGGCCCCGTTCTCCTTGCTGGCGAGCGCGCTGGGGGGAGGGGGCGAGGAACTGAGTGTGGTCAACTTTGCCGCAGGCAGCGCCGCCTTGAGCCCCGAGGCCCGCTCAGGGCTCGACAAGGTGGCGAAGGCGCTGCTGGAGCGCCCTGCGCTGAACATGACAGTGGTGGGCAGCGCCAGCCTGGTGCACGAGCGCGAGGCCTACAAGCGGGCGCAGTTGCAGGCGCTGGTGCTCGCAGAAAAGCGCCGTGGCGGCGTGCTGAATGGCGCCACCGCCGACCAGGCGCAGGCGCTTGCCGTGTCAGACCAGGACTACCCGGAGCTGCTCAGGGCCGTCTACAAGCGGGCTGACTTTCCCAAGCCGCGCAACCTGATTGGCCTGGCCAAGGACCTGCCGGTGCCCGAGATGGAGGCCTTGCTGCTGGCCAATTTGAGCGTCACCGAGTCCGCCATGCAGGCGCTGGCCGAGCAGCGTGGTGTGGCGGTGCGCGACTACCTGGCCGGCCTCAAGCTGCCCATGGAGCGCCTGTTTCTGGGCGCCGCCAAAGCCGCGGCCGACGATCCCAAGTGGCAACCCCGGGCCGAGCTCAATCTGGCCACCCGGTAGCGTGGCACAACAGCCGTTTGGAGTCGCTGATATCGCTGCACTGATGGCGTCCCAAATTGTTTTTTGGCCGGGCGCAAAAACCCGGCGAAAATAGACGTTTATTCCCGCTGCGGTGCAGTGGGCACTTTCTCACTTTTGTGCGCGATGTCGATGTTCCCTTTTTCTACCCAAAGCAAAGCCAGTCCCACGCCTGAGGCGCCTGCCGTCAGTGCCAAAACCCCCGAGGTTCACCCGCTGGATGCACTCACGCATGGTGCGTTTTCTGCGCACACCTCGGGCGAGCGCATGGCCTGCATCCGCGAATGGCTGGCCACCAGCCCGGGCAACGAGCAATTGCAGCAGGTGTTCAAGGAGCTCAGCGGCAAGGACAAGGGCGCTGCCAAACTGCTGCGGGAAAAGCTCGACGAGATCAAGCGTAGCAAGACCCAGGCCACCATTGCGCTGGAATGGGCCGACAAAGCCCAGGCGCTGCTGGCCTTGAGCAAGCTCAACCTGGCCGACGCCCTGGCCTGGCAGCGTGATGCCGCCAAGGCGGGCGCGCCCCTGAGCAAGGAGCCGCTGGCCGGCTTGAAGGTCCAACTGGTGGAGCGGGTGCGTGCCATTGAAGACCTGCAGCACCGGGTGCAGGTGCAGCGCGAGGCGGCGGTCTTGCTGGCGCAGCGTATCGAGGTGCTGTCGACCAAGCCCTGGACCGATGCCCAGGCTGCCCAGGAGGCTTTGGCCGCCGATGTGGCGCATTGGCAAGCCGAGGCCGAGGCGCTGCAGGGCGACGCTAATTGGGCTAGCGTCGATGTGCGTTTTGTGTCGCAGCTGAACGATTCGCAAGCCCAATTGCAGCTGGTCTGGCAGGCCTTCCAGGATGCCCTGGCACTCACCATTGCCGCGGCAAAGGACGTGGCCGCGCCACTGCCCAAGGTGCCGGTGTGGGCCGATGAACTGCGCGTGGCACGCGGCGTGCCGCTGGAGCCCGTCGCGGCGCCAGCCAAGCCCAAGGTGGATCCCGAGATTCGCGCCAAGGCTTCTGCCCATGTGGCCGAAGTGCTTGCCAAGCTGGAGCACGAGATGGCCCAGGGCCATGGCAAAGCCAGCGCCGGCGCGGCCAGTGCCTTGCGCCAGGCGCTCAAGGACAACGGCCGACTGATTGACGACAAGCTCGAGGCCCAGGCCCACGCGGCGCTGGTGGCGGCGGGAGAACTCGAGGGCTGGCAACGCTGGCGCGCCGACCAACTGCGCGAAGAACTGGTGGCCAAGGCCGAAGGCTTGCTCAAGCGCCCCGAAGGCCAGGCCATCGGCGGCCGCAAAATGCAGGACCAGTTGCGCGGCTTGCGCGAGCAGTGGAAGCTGACTGACCAGGGCGGTGTGCCCAACCATACGCTCTGGAAGCGCTTTGACGAGGCCTGCAACGAAGCCCACAAGGTGGTCGAGGCCTGGCTTGAAAAAATGAAGGCCGAGTCCGCCGAGCACCGCGCCCAGCGCCTGGCCCTGATCGACGAAGTCAAGGCCTGGGCCGATGCCAACCGGGTGGCGCTCGACGACGACTGGAAAGGCTTCAGCCGCCTGCTGCACCAGTTCGGCGACCGCTGGCGCGATGCCGGCCATATTGGCGAAAAAATTTTTGCCGAACTGCAGCCGCTGTGGAAAGCCGCCATTGACCACGCGGCTGAGCCGCTGGAAACCCTGCAAAGGCAAAGCCTGGAGGCCCGCCACGCCATGATCGACGAGGCCCGGGCCCTGGGCGCCGAGGCCATGCTGCGCATCGACGCCGTCAAGGCGCTGCAGCAGCGCTGGCAGGCCGA
The DNA here is from genome assembly GCA_021737975.1 of Polaromonas sp. GTDB lineage: Bacteria > Pseudomonadota > Gammaproteobacteria > Burkholderiales > Burkholderiaceae_C > Rhodoferax. Next base: position 97,598 of record JAIPCZ010000003.1, read on the forward strand.
GGCGCACCGTGTGCCGATCGACCGCCGCCATGAGCAAAAGCTCTGGGACGCCTTCCGCAAACCGATCGATGATGCCTTTAACCGCAAGACGGCCGAGCGCGAAAAGGCCCAAAGCGCCCTGAGCGAACGCGACCGTGTTGTGCTGGATGCCTCTAAAGCGCTGCAGGCCGCCAATGCGTCGGGTGATGCGCAGGCCATTCGCAGTGCCATGAGCGCGCTCGAAGCGGCGCTAAGTGGTCAGGCACTGGCGCAGGCTGCGGTTGTGGCGGCGGGTCCCGCCGAGGCCGACGCAGCCGCAGGGCAGCCCCTGACTGCGGCTGAATCGCCAGCCGCCGGGGCGCCTGATGCAGTGCCAGAAGTCGCCGCTGGCGCGGAGGCAGAAGCCGCTGCCGAACCCGTCAAACCCGTGGTCGCGCCGAAGCGCGTCGTGGCCATGCGTGGCGACGACCGCCCGGGCATGAAAAAAGAAGAGCCTGCCGCCGTGGGCCGGGGTGGCAAGTTTGGCGACCGCAAGGACGCCGGGCGCCCGGCCGGCCGCGATGGCGCGCGTGATGCCCGCGGTCCTGGCCGCATGGACGATCGCGGTCCGCGCCGAGACGAGCGTCCCGATCGCCCAGCGTATGGCGAGCGCTCTGATGCGCCGCGCCTGGGTGATGCCGCTTTCCGGGCCCAGCGTGACGCGCTGGAGCAGGCCCAGTTTGCCTTGCGCAAGCTGGCGGCACAGGCCCATGGCGAGGCACTGACGCATTTGCTGGCGGCTTGGGAAACGCGTGATGCCGCTCAGGTGCCCAGCGTGCAGGAATTGGGCAGCCGGGTCAGCCCGGCCGCCCGGGCGGCCTGGCTCAAGGCGGTGTCCCAGCCGCCTTCCGGGGAAGCCGCGACCGCATTGCTGCGCCTTGAGATGGCGGCCGAAGTGCCCACGCCGGCCGAACAGTTGAGCGCCCGGCGCATGTACCAGTTGCAGTTGTTGACCAAGCGCAACGACCCGACTCCGGCACAAACCTGGGCTCAGGATGCCGCCACGGTGCTGGCATCTGCTTTTGATGCAGCGCAGGTGCGCCGTGTCCAAAATGTCCTGAAAGTGCTGCTGAAACCTTAGGACCCTGCAGCCAGCGCTACGCGCCGGGGCGCTTGGCCGGCTTGCAGGCGCAGCACTTCCAGCCGCGGCGGCCGGGCCGCGGCGTCCCAGTCGCTCAGCACCAGGCGGCGTAATACCGGTTGCGCGGCAGCGTCCAGCAGGTGGTCCCGGGGCCGGTGGGTGTGGCCATGGATCAGGGTGCTGGCTGCAGTGGCCCGCAACCCCGACTTCGCCGCTTCCTCATCGACGTCGGCATAAATTGCACCGCTGCCTTTAAGCGACTCGCTGCGGGCACGCAGCCCGCGCGCAATGGCCTGGCGCTCCGCCAGGGGTTTGCCCAGAAAATTGGCCTGCCACGCCGGGCTGCGCACCTGCAAGCGGAACTGCTGGTAATCGACATCGCCCAGGCAGAGGGCGTCGCCATGTGACAGCAGCCAGCGCTGGCCATCGAAGTCGAGCGCGGTCGGGTCGGGCAACAGCGCCATGCCGCTGGTTTTGGCAAAGTCCTCACCAAGCAGGAAATCGCGGTTGCCGTGCATGAAATACACCGGCAGGCGCGCGGCTGCGGCTTGCAGGATCTGCTGGCATTGCAGTACAAAAACACCGTCGGGGTCGTCTGTCGCAGAAGTGATGTCGTCACCGACCCAGACCTCGAACAAATCCCCCAGAATGAAAAGCGCATCGGCAGGCGTGCTGGCCATGTAGCGCCGCCAGGCGGCAAACGTGGCCGCGTCGCCGGCCTGCAGGTGCAGGTCAGAGATGAAGTCGACCGTGCGCCAAGCCGGTGCAGCCTTCATCTCAGGACCCGCCGTTGGCCTTACAGCGCGACGGCTTTTTCGATCACCACGTCTTCGAGTGGCACGTCGTCATGGTAGCCCTTGCGGCCGGTTTTGACGGCCTTGATCTTGTCCACCACGTCCAGCCCTGCCACCACCTTGCCAAACACGGCATAACCCCAGCCTTGCTGGCTCGGTGCCGTGTGATTCAAAAAGCTGTTGTCAGCCACGTTGATGAAAAACTGGGCGGTTGCCGAATGCGGGTCGCCGGTGCGCGCCATGGCCACGGTGTAGTTCATGTTTTTGAGGCCGTTGTTGGCCTCGTTCTCAATCGGCGCGTCGCAGGCCTTCTGGCCCATGCCGGGCTCCATGCCGCCGCCTTGCACCATGAAGCCGGGAATCACGCGGTGAAAAATGGTGTTGTTGTAATGGCCCTTGTTGACATAGGCCAGAAAGTTGGCGGCGCACTTGGGCGCTTTGTCAGCGTCGAGTTCAAGCGTGATAGTGCCGTAGTTTTTAACGTGGAGTTCGACTTGTGGGTTGCTCATGAGTTATTTGACCAAGGTTGCAGAGTTGATAAGAACAGGGGTTTTGGGCACGTCAGAGCCAAAGGGGCCGCCGGGACCGGTGGGCGTGGCCTTGATGTTGTTGACCACGTCCATGCCTGACACAACTTTACCAAAAACGGTGTAACCAGGCCCCTGGGCACCCGGGTCAAGGAAGGCATTGTCCTTGACGTTGACGAAAAACTGGGCGGTGGCAGACTGCGGGTCATTGGTGCGCGCCATGGCCAGTGTGCCGACGACATTGCGCAGGCCCTTGTCAAAAGCCTGGCGGCCTTCGTGCACGACGGGGGGGCGGGTGGGCTTTTGTTGGTAGCTGGCATCAAAGCCGCCACCCTGGATCATGAAATTGGCAATCACGCGGTGGAACACGGTGCCGTCATAGTGCTTGTCCTTGACGTATTGCAAAAAGTTCTCGACGGTTTTTGGCGCCTTGTCAGGGGACAGTTCGACCACAAAATCGCCCGCCGAAGTGGCAAATTTGACCTTCGGCGCGGCCTGCGCCAATGCCAGACTGGCGGCGGAAAACAGCATGACTGCTGCCATGGTGGTTCGGGTCAGGGAAGACAGGGTTTTGAAATTCATGGAATCACTCTTTCTTGGGTACAAGCTTGGGTTTGAACACCTCAAGCGTCAGGGTCAGCTTGGGGGGAATCACGGTGTTGCTGCTGTCCAGCAACAAGGCCTTGTTGTAGGCCTGGCTGGCCAGCCTGACATACACATCACCCAGGTTTTCGTGGGCAGTGGCGTAGTTGGGATTGGTGCGAATCGCCATCTCAAGTGTCACGCGCGCCTTGTCATAGAGACCCTGGCCCGCGTAGAGGACGGCCAGGTTGTTGTACGGCTCGGGCAGTTCGGGGTAATCCTGGGTGAGTTGGGTAAAGGTGTTGATGGCCTCGGCCTGCTTGCCCAGATTGCGCTGGATCACGCCCTTGAGAAAACGCATTTGGGGGTCAGCCGGTTTGTTGGCCAGGTAACTGTCCACCTTGGCCAGGGCCTCGGTGAATTTGTTGGCGCGCACCAATTGGTTGGTGTCCGCGTACTCGTCAGCCCGGCTCGAGAGCGACGTCAAGGCGCCCAGCAGCGTGAGCCAACGCAAGGATTTGAAAATGACTGAATGGGCGTGCTTCATGGTGGAATAGGTCCAATAGGGTGGGCTTGAGCTGCCAGAAAGCGGGTGAAGGCAGGGCCTTATACTGACAAGGATTGTAGCTGAGGGTCGTTGATCGGGAAGCCCGTCTGGCCATTGCCGGACGTGCGCCATCCACGCGCCGCGCCCCTTGACTGGAACGGCTTTGCCCTTCACACCAGATATGAAAGACCCATGAGTTTGCGCATCTATAACACGCTGTCGCGTGATCTTGAAACCTTTGCCCCACTGCAGGCCGGGCACGTGCGCATGTACGTCTGCGGCATGACCATTTATGACCTGTGCCACATCGGCCATGCGCGCATGATGATGGCATTCGACCTTGTGCAACGCTGGCTCAGGAGCAGTGGCTATCGGGTCACCTACGTGCGCAACATCACCGACATCGACGACAAGATCATCAAACGCGCGGTGGAGCGTGGCATCACCATCCGGGCTCTGACTGACGAGATGATTGCCGCGATGCACGCCGACATTGCCCTGCTCGGCATTGAGCCGCCCACACTGGAGCCACGCGCCACCGACTATGTGCCCCAAATGCTGGGCTTGATTCGGCAGTTGGAAACCAGGGGCCTGGCCTACAAGGCATCCAGCGGCGATGTGAACTACGCGGTGCGCAAGTTCGCCGGCTATGGCAAGTTGTCGGGCAAGTCACTTGATGAACTGCGCGCCGGTGAACGTGTGGCCGTGCAGGACGGCAAGGAAGACCCGCTGGATTTCGTCTTGTGGAAGGCCGCCAAAGAGACCGAACCCGAGGATGCCAAATGGGCCAGCCCCTATGGCCCGGGCCGCCCTGGCTGGCATATCGAATGCTCGGCCATGAGCTGCGCGACTCTGGGCGAGACCTTTGACATTCACGGTGGAGGCGCCGACCTTCAGTTTCCGCACCACGAAAACGAAATTGCGCAGAGCGAGGGAGCGACTGGCAAACCCCTGGCCAATTTCTGGGTCCACAATGGCTTTGTGCGGGTCGACAACGAGAAAATGTCGAAGAGCCTGGGCAATTTCTTCACCATTCGCGATGTGCTGGCCAAATACCACCGCGAGGCGGTCCGTTTCTTTTTGATTCGCACGCACTACCGCACGGCGCTGAATTACAGCGATGTGCATCTGGATGACGCGCACACAGCGCTCAAACGTTTGTACACCGCCTTGCACCTGGTTGCCCCGGACGCGGTGGAAATCGATTGGTCAGACACCTTTGCGGCACGCTTCAAGGCGGCGATGGACGACGATTTTGGCACCCCCGAAGCCGTGGCCGTGTTGTTTGACCTGGCCTCGGAGGTCAACCGCACCGGCTCACACGCCCTGGCTGGTTTGCTGAAGGCGCTGGGTGGATGCCTGGGGCTGCTGCAGGGCGACCCGCAAAGCTTTTTGCAGTCGGGCACGGGTGTCGGCGATACCGAGATTTCCCAACGCATTGCCGAGCGGGCCGCTGCCAAGGCCGCCAAAAACTTTGCCGAGGCCGACCGCATCCGCCAGGAGTTGCTGGCGCAGGGCATCGTGCTCAAGGACTCCGCCAGCGGCACCACCTGGGAAGCCGCCAAATGAGATGGATCATGCGATGAGTGCGCCGGAGAATATGGCTACGCCTGCCTATTGGGAGGATGCCTGCAAGCATCTGATGAAAAAGGACCGCGTCATGAAACGGCTGATTCCGCAGTTCGGTCAGGCCTGCCTGCAAAGCCGGGGGGATGCCTTTGCCACGCTGGCGCGCAGCGTGGTGGGCCAGCAGATTTCGGTCAAGGCGGCCCAGACCGTGTGGGACCGGTTTGCCAAATTGCCCCGGCAGATGACGCCCTCGCAGGTGCTCAGGCTCAAGATTGACGACATGCGGGACGCCGGCTTGAGCGCGCGCAAGGTCGAGTATCTGGTGGACCTGTCGCTGCACTTCGACAGCGGCAAGGTGCACGTGGAGGATTGGACGGCGATGGACGACGAGGCCATCATCGACGAACTGGTGGCCATTCGCGGCATTGGTCGCTGGACCGCGGAGATGTTCCTGATTTTTCATTTGATGCGCCCCAACGTGCTGCCGCTCGATGATGTGGGGCTGATCAACGGCATCAGCAAGAGCTATTTTTCAGGTGAAGTGGTCAGCCGCAGTGATGCGCGCGAGGTGGCGCTGGCCTGGGCGCCCTACCGCACTGTGGCAACTTGGTATATTTGGCGCTCGCTGGATCCGGTGCCGGTTGAATACTGAAACCTTGCGGATCAGATCTTTAGCTCTGACCCCAACTGATTTTCGGATGTTGGGTGTCGACCTTGTGGGTCAGATCCGTTTTGAATTGATGAGATGGAGTTGTTGTGGCTAAAAAAACTTTCCTCGATTTCGAGAACCCGATTGCCGAGCTGGAAAACAAGATTGAAGAACTGCGCTACGTGCAGACCGAGTCGGCGGTTGATATTTCGGCTGAAATCACCCAGTTGGCCAAGAAAAGCCACCAGCTCACCAAAGACATTTACAGCGACTTGACGCCTTGGCAAATCACCAAGATTGCGCGCCATGCCGAGCGTCCTTACACCATGGACTATGTGAACGAGCTGTTCACCCATTTTGTCGAGCTGCACGGCGACCGTCATTTTGCCGACGACCTCAGCATCGTCGGCGGCCTGGCCCGCTTTAATGGCACACCCTGCATGGTGATTGGCCAGCAAAAAGGGCGCGACACACGCGAGCGCGCCACCCGCAACTTCGGCATGAGCAAGCCCGAGGGTTATCGCAAAGCCCTGCGGCTCATGAAAACCGCTGAAAAGTTCAAGCTGCCGGTGTTCACCTTTGTCGACACGCCCGGCGCTTATCCGGGCATCGATGCCGAGGAGCGAGGCCAGTCCGAAGCCATTGGCCGAAACATCTTCGAAATGGCGCAGCTGGAGGTGCCGGTGATTGTCACCATCATCGGCGAGGGCGGCTCCGGCGGCGCCCTGGCGATTTCGGTGGGTGACCAGGTGCTGATGCTGCAATATTCGATCTACTCGGTGATCAGCCCCGAAGGCTGTGCCTCGATCTTGTGGAAAACCTCCGAAAGGGCACAGGAAGCGGCAGATGCGCTGGGCATCACCGCGCACCGGCTCAAGGCGCTGGGCGTGATCGACAAGATCGTCAACGAGCCGGTGGGCGGCGCGCACCGCGATCCCCGGCAAATGGCGGCTTTCCTCAAGCGCGCCCTGACCGATGCGTTTCGCCAAGTCAGCGACCTCAAGGTCGACGAACTGCTGGCGCGGCGCTACGAGCGCCTGCAGAGTTATGGCCGTTTTACCGACACCAAAACCACGGGCAAGTAAACGGCCTCCACGCCATGACACGCTCGTTTGAGCAGGCCATGGCCCTGTTTGAGCCCACGCTGCCGCTGGCGGTGGCCTACAGCGGCGGCGCAGATTCCACGGCATTGCTGCTGGCCTGCGCCCGCAAATGGCCCGGGCGGGTCACTGCGGTCCATGTGCACCACGGCTTGCAGGCTGCGGCAGATGACTTCGAGCGCCATTGCAGAAATTTTTGTGCCGATCTGCAGATTCCGCTGCTGGTGCAAAAAGTCGACGCGCGCCACGCCCCCGGGCAAAGCCCCGAAGCGGCCGCGCGCCACGCCCGCTACCAGGCCATTGATGCGTTGGCGCTGCAACGTCAGGCCGCTGTTCAAACCATTGCCATGGCGCAGCACGCCGACGACCAGATTGAAACCCTGCTGCTGGCGCTGAGCCGGGGCGCGGGTCTGCCCGGCCTCAGTGCCATGGCCGAGCGTTGGCAGCGCGCGGGCCTCACGTATTGCCGCCCGCTGCTGCAGGTCAGCGGCGTGACCATTCGGGACTGGCTTGAAGCGCAGGGTGCGCGCTTCATCGAAGACCCCAGCAATGTCGACGAGCGGTTCACCCGCAACCGCATCCGCGCCAGGCTAATGCCCGCGTTGCAAGCCTGTTTTCCGCAGTTTCGTGACACACTTGCCCGCAGCAGCCGCCATGCGGCGCAGGCGCAGGCGCTGTTGCAGGAGGTGGCTACCGAAGACCTGGCGCGCGTGGGCGTGCCGCCCGACATCAAGGCATTGCAAGCCTTGAGCCAGCCGCGTCTGGTCAATGTCCTGCGCCACTGGTTGATGAACACTTACCGGGTGACACCCACAAGCGCCCAACTGGAGGCCCTGATGGCCCAGATTGCGGCCTGCCGCACCCGGGGTCATCAGTTGCACCTGAAGGTGGGACAGGGCTTTTGTGTCAGGCGTGGGAAAGTCCTCGATTGGTACAATCCCTGACCTTTATCACCCTCTTCAAACCCTTCATGTCCTTGATTGTTCATAAATACGGCGGCACCTCGATGGGCTCCACCGAGCGCATCGGCAATGTCGCCAAACGCGTCGCCAAGTGGGCCCGCGCCGGCCACCAGATGGTGGTGGTGCCAAGCGCCATGAGCGGCGAAACCAACCGCCTGCTGGCCCTGGCCAAAGAACTGGCCCCCGCCAAGTTGACGGATGCCTACAACCGCGAACTCGACATGCTGGCCGCCACCGGCGAGCAGGCCTCGAGCGCCTTGCTGGCCATTGCGCTGCAAGCCCAGGGCCTGGAATCCGTGAGTTATGCGGGCTGGCAGGTGCCCATTCGCACCAACAGCGCCTACACCAAGGCCCGCATCGAGTCGATCGACGACCAAAAAGTGCGCGCAGACCTCGACGCTGGCCGGGTCGTGATCGTGACCGGCTTCCAGGGCTTGGACGAGCAGGGCAACATCACCACGCTGGGCCGCGGCGGCTCCGACACCTCGGCGGTCGCCGTGGCAGCCGCCATGAAGGCCGACGAATGCCTGATCTACACCGATGTGGACGGCGTTTACACCACAGACCCGCGGGTGGTGCCCGATGCGCGCCGTCTGCACACGGTGAGCTTCGAGGAAATGCTGGAGATGGCCTCGATGGGTTCCAAGGTGCTGCAAATTCGCTCGGTGGAATTTGCCGGCAAGTACAAGGTCAAACTGCGCGTCCTGTCGAGCTTCACGCCGTGGGACATCGATATCAATGAAGAAGCCACATCTGGCACCCTGATCACTTTTGAGGAAGACGAAAACATGGAGCAAGCCATCGTTGCAGGCATCGCATTCACCCGCGATGAGACCAAAATTTCCGTGCTGGGCGTGCCCGACAAGCCCGGTATTGCCTACCAGATCCTGGGTGCCGTGGCCGATGCCAACATCGAAGTCGACATGATCATCCAGAACATCAGCAAGGAAGGCAAGACCGACTTCAGCTTCACCGTGAACCACGGCGACTACGCGCGCGCCATGGACTTGCTGAAAAGCGTCGTGGTGCCCAAGCTCGGCGCGCAGGAAGTGGTGGGCGACACCAAGATCTGCAAGGTGTCGATCGTCGGCATCGGCATGCGCAGCCATGTGGGCGTGGCCAGCACCATGTTCCGCGTGCTTGCCGAAGAAGGCATCAACATCCAGATGATTTCCACCAGCGAGATCAAGACCTCGGTGGTCATTGATGAAAAGTACATGGAGCTTGCCGTGAAGGCGCTGCACAAAGCTTTTGGCCTGGATCAGGCGCCTGCCTGATAAAAGCGCCGAAGTCGTGACATAATCGCGGCTCTGATTTTCAGGAAACGTGACCGAGTGGCCGAAGGTGCTCCCCTGCTAAGGGAGTATGGGGTGTAGAGCCTCATCGAGGGTTCGAATCCCTCCGTTTCCGCCAGTACTAAACCCCAAGTAATTCATTTGCTTGGGGTTTTTTTACTTCTGGCATCTCCGGAAATCCCGGGTCCCCGCCGTGTTGCGGCAGTTCTCGAAGGCCTTGGGTGGTAGAAACACTCTCGTTTTTACGAAGTGTATTGATGTTTTTTTCAGAATAAGCATGCTGATATCCCGATAAACTTGAACTACACGTGTGTATTGACGCTTTCGTCCTTCGCACAAGCAAGACAAGCCACGAGCTTGGCTGACTTCAATTTGAAAGGACTCCATGCAAACAATCGCTCCGCTATGGCTGTGGGCTACCTTCGGCGGCATCGTGCTGGTGTCGCTGTTCATTGACTTTGTGGTGCTCAAAAAACAGGGCTCCCACGATATCGGCGTCAAGGAGGCGTTGAACTGGTCGCTGGTCTGGATAGCCCTCAGTTTTATGTTCAACGGACTTCTTTGGTGGGCAGTCAAAGACACCAGCGGCTCGACCGAACTGGCCAACACCAAGTCGCTCGAATTTCTGGCGGGCTACCTGATTGAAAAATCACTGGCGGTGGATAACATTTTTGTATTTCTGCTGATCTTCACCTACTTCGCGGTGCCCACGCATTTCCAGAAACGCGTGCTGATGATTGGCATCATTGGTGCGATCGTGCTGCGCACCATCATGATCCTGGCGGGCGGCTGGTTGCTTGCCGAATTTCACTGGCTTTTGTATGTGTTCGGCGCGTTCCTGATCCTGACCGGTTTGAAGATGTGGTGGGCTGCCAGTCAGGAACCCAATCTGGACGACAACCCCGCGCTCAAACTGCTGCGCAAACTGCTACCGGTCAGCAAACATTACGACGGCGAGAAATTCTGGACGGTCGAAAACGGCAAGCGGATCGCCACGCCGCTGTTGATGGTGATTTGCCTGATTGCGCTGACCGATGTGATTTTTGCCGTCGATTCGATTCCCGCCATTTTTGCCATCACCAGCGACCCGTTCATCGTGCTGACCAGCAATGTGTTTGCCATTCTGGGGCTGCGGGCCATGTACTTCCTGCTGGCTGCGGTGGCCAACAAGTTCCACCTGCTCAATTACGGGCTGGCGGTGATTCTGGTGTTCATTGGCACCAAGATGTCCTTGATCGATGTTTACAAAATCCCGGTGCATGTCTCCCTGGGCGTGGTGGCGGGCATACTGGCCTTTACCATGCTGCTGAGCGTGCGCACCGCGAAACCCATTCCCAAGAAGATCTGACCCCGGCTCAGAGCGCGGGTTGCAGCAGGCGCAGCACCAGGGGGTGCTGCACTTTCTTTTCGGTGCCAATCGCAAAGAAGTGCTCCATGACCCCTTCGCAGGGCCCCAAACGGGTGACGGCGTAGTGCGCCAGCAAGTCCTCATGCACCCACTCTGCGGCGGGGAAAACGCCCATGCCGCTGGCGCCAAAGGTCTTGAGCAGGGCGCTGTCCTCAAACTCGCCCACGATGCGCGGTCGAATGCTGCGCTGCTCAAACCACTGGTCGAGCCGGTCACGCACCGCGGTGTGCGCGGTGGGAAGCAACATGGGCACATCGCCCAGGCTGCGCGGAAAGTCTTTGCCTGTGGCCTGCACCATCGCGGCGGTGCCGTACCAGCCGATGGTCGAGGACCCCAGGCTGTGGTTGTAGAGCTTGATGTTGGGGTTGGCCGGAGCAGGGCGGTCTGACAACACCACGTCGAGGCGGTGCAGGGCCAGGTCGCCCAGCAAATCGTCCAGATTTCCCTCGTGGCACAACAGGCGCAAGTTGGGCGCGGCAATCACGGGCTGTATGAGGCGGCGCACCACCAGTTTGGGCAGGCCGTCACAAATGCCAACTGCCAGCCGCACGGTGGGGGTGCTGACCGCGTCACGCACCCGCGCGGGAAGATCTTCACCCAATTGAAATATCTGGTCGGCCTGCTGCATGGCAGCCATTCCCGCGTCGGTCAGTGCCAGGCCGCGGCCCGCGGGTTTCAGCAAGGCATAGCCCAAGGAACGCTCCAGCTCACGCACCTGGGCACTCACGGTTTGCACCGCCATCTCCAATTTCTCGGCCGCCCGCGAGATGCCGCCCTCTTTGGCGACCACCCAGAAGTAGTAAAGATGCTTGTAGTTGAAAGGGGTGCTCATGGTCAGTTTTTTTAAGAATATAAATGAGAAATTATCTTCTTTTTAAGGAGCTACTTTAGCCCTATCGTTGGGTCTTATTTAATTTATTGGAGACAAGTCAATGCAAGTCATTTTTGAATCCCGGGATGGCGATGGCGCCCAGCTGCGAGATTTGTCCGTTGAGCGAGTCCGTTTTGCCCTGCGTCGCCTGACCGCCTGGGTCCCGCGCGCCAAGGTGCAGTTCTCTGATGTGAACGGCCCGCGTGGTGGTGTGGACAAACGCTGCCAGGTCGAGCTGAGCACCGAGGCCGCAGGCACGGTGGTCATTGCATCGCTGGCACGCGACTGGCGAACTGCGCTGGACCGCTCACTGGGTCGCGCCACCCGGGTCTTGACACGCAGCCTGCAGCGCACTCAAAAGCCCGCGCGGGGCCGCACCGCAAAACTTGCACTCGACAGTTAACACTTGCAACCGAAAAAGGAATAGTCATCATGAACAACACACATTCACCCCTGCCCACCGGCAAGCTGGGCCACCACCGGAACGACTTCCCTGTCGGGGCGTTCCCGTCCACGCCATCGCATTCAGCCGATGTCAAGCGGGTTTTGCGCAACACCTATGCCTTGCTGGCCATGACGCTGCTATTCAGCGCCGGTGTGGCCGTGGCCACGCTCTCGCTGCAACTGCCGGCGCCCGGGCTGCTTTTGACGCTGGTGGGCTACTTTGGCCTGCTTTTCGCAGTTCACAAGCTGCAAAACAGCGGCTGGGCCTTGCCCGCAGTATTTGCCTTGACAGGCTTTATGGGTTACACGCTCGGGCCCCTGCTGACATATTCGCTGGCCCTGCCCGGTGGCGCACAGACCGTTACCCTGGCCCTGGCGGCCACGGGCGCGACCTTTTTGGCGTTGTCGAGCTATGTGCTGCTGACCCGGCGCGACTTCAGCTTCATGGGTGGATTTTTGTTTGTCGGCATGGTGATTGCGCTGATTGCTGCCATCGCCGCGATGTTTTTGCAGATTCCGGCCTTGGGTTTGGCGGTATCCGCCATGGTGGCTTTGCTGTCGGCGGGCTTGATCCTGTTTGAGACCAGCCGCATTGTGAATGGCGGCGAAACCAACTACGTCATGGCCACCGTGAGCCTGTATGTGTCGGTGTTCAATTTGTTCACCAGCCTGCTGAGCCTGTTTGGCTTCGGCGGATCGAATGACTAACCCGGATGACCAAGGAGAAGACCATGAAATGCCCAAGCTGCCCCGACACCACCCTCGTGATGACTGATCGCCAGGGCGTCGAAATTGACTACTGTCCCGCCTGCCGCGGCATCTGGCTGGATAGGGGAGAACTCGACAAGCTGCTGGACCGGGCGGCGACCGCAGCGGCGCCCGTGGCAGCTGCCGCCGCGCCGGTGACTACGGGCCGCCACCAGCCTGACTTTGAAGACTCTGACTACCGCGATGGCCAGCGCTACCAGCGCGGCCGCAAGAAGTCTTGGCTCAACGAGATATTTGACTGAAACCTGCGAAATTTCCGCCAGGCACGAGGCGTGACGCGAGCGACTCCGGTGCGCCAGAATAAGCCCCATGGTTTGATCTGCATGGGGCTTTCTTTTGGGCCCACGGTGTAATATGTTTGCCATGTCAACGGAGGTCATCCATCATGTCCAATCGACATATCACGCACCAGGACGAGGCTGAAAGCACAAGCCTGGCACCGCTTGAATCAGCCATACGTGCCATCAACAAGCAGGCCGATCCTTTCGGCATCATCTCCTCCCAGATCAATGCCCAGGTGGCCTTGCTGATGCACCCGCAGGAGTTTTTGAAGGCCGTGGATGACCTGTCCTCGGACTGGGTCGCCCTGTATGACCATGCGCTGCGCCGCATGCTCGGCATGCCCACCCACGAGGTGTTTGAACAAAATCCCGAGGATGCCCGTTTTGCCGACCCGATCTGGACCGAGTCGGCCACCTGGGACATTTGCAAGGAATGGTATCTGACGTTTTCCAACCGGCTGCAAAAGATCTGCCTGGAGACGCCCGGCTTGTCCGGCCACGCGCGCCGCCAGGCCGCTTTTTGGCAGCGCAACTGGCTCAACAAGGTGTCGCCCACCAATTTCTTCTGGCTCAATCCGCAGGCCATGGCTCGCGCCATTGAAACCAAAGGGGCCAGCCTGCAGGCGGGGTTGAGCAATTTCATGCGCGACGCGGCAGCCAAAAACATCCAGATGGTTGAACCCGATGCCTTTGCCGTGGGCAAGGACCTGGCCACCACGCCAGGCAAGGTGATTTTTCGCAACCGGCTGGTCGAGCTGATCCACTACGCGCCCACCACCAAACAGGTGCGCGCGACGCCCCTCCTGATCATCACGCCATGGATCAACAAGTTTTACATTCTGGACCTGACGGCGCAAAAAAGCATGGTCAGGCACCTGACCGACCAGGGTTTTTCTGTGTTCATCAGCAGCTGGAAAAACCCGACTGCCGACATGCGCGACGTGCGCCTCGACGATTATTTGCTGGAGGGCGTCAGTGCCCTGGTCAACGCCACCACCGAGTTCTGCAAGGTGCCGAAGCTGCACTTGGTGGGTTACTGCATTGGCGGCACGCTGGCGGCCACCTACATGGCCTGGGCCAACAAACGTTATGGCGCAGACCAAATGCCGGTGGCGCACTGGACGCTGCTGACTTCATTGACCGACTTTTCGCATCCCGGCGAGATCGAGGTCTTCATTGACGAAGCCTGCATCAGCGCCCTGGAGGACCTGATGGCCAAGAAAGGCTATCTCGACGGCGAGGAGATGGCAAGCTCGTTCCGGCTGTTGCGTTCCAATAGCCTGATCTGGCACTACTGGGTGCAGAGCTATCTGCTGGGGGAGAAACTGCCGCCGTTTGACGTGCTGTTCTGGAACACCGACACCACGCGTATGCCGCAAGCCATGCATTCCTACTATCTGCGCGAGATGTACCTGCACAACAAGCTGGTCAAGCGTGACCAACTCGGCATTGGCGGTGAGTTGATCGACCTGAACCGCATCACGCAGCCGCTCTACGCGGTGACCGCCGAAGAAGACCACATCGCGCCCTGGCAACAGTGTTACCTGATCCGGCGCGACATCCATCCCGAAACCCTGGTGCGCTTTGTGCGCTCAAGTTCCGGGCACATTCTGGGCATCGTCAACCCGCCCGTGAGTCCACCCAAGCGGAGCTACTGGGTGGCCGACCCCGAGCCCAATGAAGACTCGGCGCGCTGGCTCAGCCGTGCCGAGAAAAAGCAGGGCAGCTGGTGGCCTGACTGGACCGCCTGGCTGCATGCGCGCACCGGCGACATGGTGCCGGCCTATGCCACCACCAGCCGAAAATTCCCGGCCCTGGCGGATGCGCCGGGCACCTATGTGCTGGAGAAATAGGCTCAAGCCGTTGCGCTGACCGCCCGTTTGGGCAGGCTGCGCGTCGGTGCAACCGCGCTGTAGCGGTCCAGCGCCAGGCCATCGGTGCTGATGGCGGGTTGTCGGCCGGTCACCAGATCGGCCAACAATTGTCCGGAACCGCTTGCCATGGTCCAGCCCAGCGTGCCGTGGCCGGTATTCAGGAAGAGGTTGGGGTAGCGCCGGGTGGCGCCAATGATGGGGGTGCCATCGGGCGTTTGCGGGCGTAATCCGGTCCAGAACTCAGCTTTGGGCAGGTCGCCGCCGGGAAACAGGTCGGCAGTGACCATTTCCAGCGTGGCGCGGCGTTTGGGATTCAGGCTCAGATCAAAACCACTCAACTCGGCCATGCCGCCGACGCGGATACGCTTGTCAAAGCGCGTGATCGCCACCTTGTAGGTCTCATCCAGCACGGTCGATTGCGGAGCCAGACTGGCATCAAGCAAAGGCACCGTGAGCGAATAACCCTTGACCGGGTAGACCGGCAGGTCCAGGCCGAGCGGCCGCACCAACTGGCGCGTGTAGCTGCCCAGCGCCAGCACATACTTGTCTGCCTTGACGACTTCGGCCTCGGGCCCGGCCAACTGCACACCCTGCAGGCTCTGGCCATCGGACACCAAGGCCTTCACATCGACGCCGTAGCGAAACTTCACGCCCAATTGCCGCGCTTTCTCGGCCAGTTGCTGGGTAAATAAAAAGCAGTCGCCGGTTTCATCGTGGGGCAGCCACAGGCCGCCCAGCAGCCGGTCTTGCGTATGGGCCAGCGCGGGTTCCACCCGGGCCAAGCCGGCGCGGTCGAGCACCTCGTGCGCGACACCGCAGGCGCGCAGCACCTCGAGGTCGCGCGTGACGGCATCGAGCTGTGCCTGCGAGCGAAAGACCTGCAGCGTGCCACCGGTGCGATGCTCGTAGGTGATGCCGGTATCCAGGCGCAGTTGCTGCAGACAGGCGCGGCTGTATTCCGACACACGCATCATGCGTTCCTTGTTGATGGCGTAACGCGACGCTGTGCAATTGCGCAGCATGTTGGCCATCCAGCGCAACTGGAACAAGGAACCATCGGCGCGCAAGGCCAGCGGCGCATGTTTCTGGAACAGCCATTTGAGGGCTTTGAGCGGGATGCCGGGGGCGGCCCAGGGCGTGGAATAGCCGGGCGAGACCTGGCCCGCGTTGGCAAAGCTGGTCTCCAGCGCAGGGCCGTTCTGGCGCTCGAGCACCGTGACCTCGGCCCCGGCGCGGGCCAGGGCGTAAGCCGTTGAAATACCGATGACACCAGCGCCTAAAACAACAACTTTCATGCAAACCTCATGTTAAACAATTGATTTGTAAAGTTTAATTAAGCTTATTCAGTCAATTTTACTGTTTTATAGCTACTTTTCAGTAGAAAATATGAATCACAACTGGAAAATGCAACCCAAACCAAAAATATGGCTGACCTCGACCGTATCGACAAAAAAATCCTCGACATCCTGCAGCGCCAGGGCCGCATCTCGATGACCGAACTGGGCGAGCAGATCGGGCTTTCCACCTCGCCTTGCGCCGAGCGCGTGCGTCGCATGGAGCGCAGCGGCGTCATCACCGGTTACCACGCCCAGGTCGACCCCAAGTCGGTCGGGAAAACGCTGCTGGTGTTTGTCGAAATCACGCTCGCCAGCAAGTCGGGCGACGTGTTTGACCAGGTGCGCAAGGCGCTGTTGCACATGCCCGAGGTGATGGCGTGTTACCTGGTGTCAGGCAATTTTGACTACTTGGTGAAAGCGCGCCTGAACGCCATGCCCGATTACCGGGAACTGCTGAGCAGCATCCTGCAAAAGATCCCGGTGCCCTCGCAGTCCCACAGCTACGTGGTGATGGAAGAAGTCAAGGACACCGCCATCATGAACATCACTTTTTGAAGATCAGGTCTTGAGGCTGGCGCTCCAGCGCTCGTCCCAGTCATGCTGGCGCAACTGCTCGGTGTCGCGCCGGTCACGTTTGGTGGGGCGGCCCTGGCCCAGGCTCAAGGCCGGTTCGGGGGCCAGCCGGCGCTGCTCGGCCGCCTGCAGGCGCTGACGAATGGAGTCTGCGGTCTCCTGGTAGAGCAGGGCGGCGGCAGGCGCCTGGCCACGCTTGTCGCTGAGTGCCAGCACGGTCACGGTGCGGCTGATCGGTCCGCTGCGCAGGAGCAGGCTGTCGCCGGCCTTGAGTTCGCGCGCAGGTTTGGCGACCACGCCGTTCACCTGCACCCGACCCTTGTCGATTTCCTCGCAGGCCAGGCTGCGCGTCTTGTAAAAGCGCGCCGCCCAAAGCCACTTGTCAAGGCGCAGTCGTTCCATTTTTTGCGACTGGCTTGAACGGGGGGCCGCTGAGCTTGAAACCCGCCTTGATGCCTTTTTTGGCAAACCAGCCCTGGTTCATTTCCAACACAAAACGCACCCGCTTTTCAGAACAATGGGACTCGGTGCTTTGTGGCGCCATGTCGGCCAGGTTGACGATGGTGCCGTCATCGGCCACAAAGGCGGCTGTCAGGGGCAGCAGGGTGTTTTTCATCCAGAAGCATTGTTGGCCGACTTGCTCAAAGACAAAAAACATGCCTTCGGATTGCGGCATCTGGCGGCGATACATGAGGCCGGTGCTGCGCTGCTCCGGTGTGACTGCCACCTGGGTGTCAATCAGGTACATGCCTGCCGTGAGCTTGAGCCGCGGCAAATCCGTTTGCGGCGCGTCCTGGGCAAAACTGGTGCCTGAGCAGAGCAAGGCAAATGACAGCAAAAAGCTTGCGCGGTAGTTCATGCCCTGATTTTGACGTAAAACAAACTTTGCTCTGAATGACGCTGCTATTGCCCCTGGCCTTGCTGTCTTCACAGCACATGGCAATTTATTGGGAATAAAATCGAAAAGTCCAAAACGAGGGTCAGTTTTATCGCTGGCTGATCCCTCGATCATTGACCCACCACCGGAGACTTAATTCCATGTATCAACACATCAAGATACCCTCAGAAGGCCAAAAAATCACCGTCAATGCAGACTACTCATTGAATGTGCCCGATCAGCCCGTCATTCCTTTTATTGAAGGCGACGGCACGGGTTTTGACATCACGCCCGTGATGATGAAGGTGGTTGATGCCGCGGTGGCCAAGGCCTACGGCGGCAAGAAAAAAATTCACTGGATGGAGGTTTATGCCGGCGAAAAATCGACCAAAATTTACGGCCCCGATGTCTGGCTGCCCGAGGAAACCCTGCAAGCACTGCGCGAGTATGTGGTGTCCATCAAGGGCCCGTTGACGACCCCGGTGGGCGGTGGCATTCGTTCGCTCAATGTGGCCCTGCGCCAGGAGCTTGATTTGTACGTCTGCCTGCGCCCGATCCAGTATTTTGAAGGTGTGCCCAGCCCGGTCAAGGAGCCGCACAAAACCAACATGGTGATCTTCCGCGAAAACTCCGAAGACATCTATGCCGGTATCGAGTTCGAGGCCGAGTCCGCCAAGGCGAAAAAGCTCATCAAGTTCCTGCAGGACGAAATGGGCGTCACCAAGATCCGTTTCCCCAACACCTCCGGCATCGGCATCAAGCCGGTGTCGCGTGAAGGCACCGAGCGCCTGGTGCGCAAAGCCATCCAGTACGCCATCGACAACGACAAGCCCAGCGTGACCATCGTGCACAAGGGCAACATCATGAAGTTCACCGAAGGCGGCTTCCGCGACTGGGCCTACGGTCTGGCGCAGAAAGAGTTCGGCGCGGAACTGATCGACGGCGGCCCGTGGTGCAAGTTCAAGAACCCGAAAACCGGCAAGGAGATCACCATCAAGGACAGCATTGCCGACGCCTTCTTGCAGCAAATCCTGCTGCGTCCGGCCGAGTACAGTGTGATTGCCACGCTGAACCTGAATGGCGACTATGTCTCTGACGCACTGGCCGCGCAGGTGGGTGGCATCGGTATTGCCCCGGGCGCCAATTTGTCCGACTCGGTGGCCTGTTTCGAAGCCACCCATGGCACCGCGCCCAAGTACGCCGGCAAGGACTATGTGAACCCGGGTTCTGAAATTTTGTCGGCTGAAATGATGCTGCGCCACATGGGCTGGGTTAAGGCCGCAGACGCCATCATCAAGTCGATGGAGCGCTCGATTGCGAGCAAAAAGGTCACCTACGACTTTGCCCGCCTGATGGACGGCGCCACCCAGGTAAGCTGCTCTGGTTTCGGTCAGGTCATGATCGACCATATGTGATTGCGATCAACGGCTGCGTCGGGCCGTGCCATCACAGCCCCAAGGTGCGTAAGCCTTTGGGGTTTTTATTTCAGACGGGTTTTGCGACACTGTTGGCTCAAGAAACGCTGGGAATGCGATGCAGGCGAGAATTTCAATGGCTTGGCGGGCGATCGTTGACGGCCATCGGCAGGACCCGACCCATTGAAGTCAAAGCGGCTGTCCAAATCGGCGCCGGATAACCCTCTTCCATCGCATGCACAACTTCGCCGCTGGTGTCCGATAACGAGATGCTCCATATTCAAAGTGGACTTCGCGTGACGACCAGTTGCGGGTGCTCATGGGTGGCAGCTTTCGGGCAGCAGAAAGATTTTCACTACCGAGGTTCCATAAAGCTGCCGCACGGTTGACGATGCCCCACCCGCATTACCGAGATTGGCGGCGGGAAAGTCTGAGTCGTGTGTGCAGCGTAAGCGGGTACACGCCGGCGGCAACTTTCGGGAATCTTAATGCACCGCCGTACAGCCGCTGATCGAACGGCTTGGCGCAACTTCACTCGTACTAACCGTCCGGTCAATTTTCTTGTTGGCCATGATGTAACTCATAGTGAAGGCATAAATTGAGAATTCTCAAGCTCATTGCTGTTGGCGCGCGTCCAATATTCCTCAGCGGTGCGCGACGAGCGAATACTCAGGGACTGCAGCCAGTCTTGAACGACTGACCTGTGGATAAGTTTATCCCACGGATGGTTTTCAGTACAAATTCATATTCATTCACA
>JAIPCZ010000037.1 GCA_021737975.1 Polaromonas sp.
TCCTGACGCGCTTGCCAACACAGCGGGCAAGTCAGATTCATGAGCTGTTGCCGCACCGCTGGCAGCCACAAAGTCACGCTCTTTGATTCTCGGCCACAGCCGCTGCGCTGTGGTCAAGATGGGTTCACCGGGCGCTTACTGAACAACTGCGGGCGGCCTTCGAGAAGGTCGTTGTGCCATCGCCGCATGGAAATGTTCACACCACGATCTCAATAGGGATTTCCTCCTTCCCTGCGGACGGCGCCAGCCTGGACGAACTCACCCATTGCGCCGATCTGGCCCTGTACGCGGTCAAGCGAAATGGTCGAAATGGCGTGCTGGCCTACAGCCCTGAGATGAGCAAACAGCCCACCGCACCCGTTTTTCTCAGCAGTT
This sequence comes from Polaromonas sp., assembly GCA_021737975.1. Classification (GTDB taxonomy): domain Bacteria; phylum Pseudomonadota; class Gammaproteobacteria; order Burkholderiales; family Burkholderiaceae_C; genus Rhodoferax. Next base: position 376 of record JAIPCZ010000037.1, read on the forward strand.
GAGCGCCAGGCCGCGCAGGCATGGTCATGCTCATACCCACGGTTTCTGCAAGCCCTCGCGCTCAAACACGCGGCCCACGGCCGGGCGATCGAGCACCCGCTGCAACCAGTCATTGACCCGCGGCAAATCCCTGGCTCTTGAGCCTTCAATATGGCGCGTCCAGCGGCACAGCATCATTGCGTAGATGTCAGGCAAGCGGTAGCTGTCACCCAGCAGCCACTGCGCCTGGTGACTGGCCAGTTGCCCATCAATTTGGTCCAGCAGCAGGCGGATCTTGCGCGCAGCGTGCGCCTGAACCTGGATCACCGCGCCGGCCTGGTCGGCCCAGCGTTCAGGGTAAAAATGGACGATCAGCGTCTGCTGCAGGGTGGTCGACAGCCAGCTCAGCCATTTGTAACCATGCGCCCGTTCAGCCGACCCGACCGGCGGGAACAGCCCGGACTCCGGATGGGTGTCTGCCAAATGCAGGCAGATTGCCGCTGCCTCATACAGCACGATGTCGCCGTCTTCAAGCACAGGAATCAGGCCATTCGGGTTGAGCCTGCGGTACGCCGCTGAACTGAGTTCGCCACCCTCCTTGTCGATTTTTGACAGTTCAAACGGGATACCCATTTCCTCGAGAACAATGTGCGGAGCCATGCTGGCAGTGCTGGGGGCATAGTGCAAGGTGATCATTGGGTCTCTTTCTCCAGGTTCGGATGGCTCAGTTTGCGTGCAGCTGACGCGCCGCACTTGTCCGGTGCGTTGGAAGCAAAGGCAAAGGGCATGGTGACTCTGGACGTCGTCTTGGCTGAAAACACCAAAAAACACAAGATTCCTTGGCCCGTGATTTAAAAATGCAGAACACTAAAACGAAAAAACCCCGAAGCATTTCTGCTTCGGGGTTGTTCGTTTGGTGCGGCTGGCAGGAATTGAACCCACGACCCTCTGGTTCGTAGCCAGATACTCTATCCAACTGAGCTACAGCCGCTAAGCTGCGTATTCTAGCAAGGAAAACCGGGAGCTTCACCCGTTTACCTGCTCAGGACCCGGAAAAATTTGGCATTTTTTGCGCTTCAGCCTGGTTGCGCATCCAGTCAGCGGTCTGAAAAAACGACGTGTTGAGCCGCTCGCGCAGCGCTTGCGGGACGCCCGTTTCAACCATGGCCTGATTCATACACGCCAGCCACTGGTCACGCTCGACCACGCCGATCTTGAACGGCATGTGCCGTGCCTTCAGGCGCGGGTGGCCAAAACGGTCGGTGTAATACTGAGGGCCGCCGAGCCAGCCGCACAAAAACCAGAACAGCTTTTGCCTGGCATCGTCGAGCACCGAGCCGTGCACCACCCGTAGCTCGGCGTAAGCCGGCTCGAGGTCCATCAGGTCATAGAAGCGGTCAACCAGGGCTTGCACGCGTGCCTCGCCACCGATCCACTCGAAGGGTGTCTCAAAGGCGGGTTTTTCTTCAATGTTCATGGTCAGAAGGGGATTAAGAGAGAGAGATTATTGCGCCGCATTACGCAGCGTCTGCACCACCGGGCGGTTCAGCACCTCGCGCAGGCCCCACCAACCGGCGGCCAGCGCCAGCACCGCACCGGCCAAGGAGCCCAGCAAGGGCACCCACCATGACACCACCCAGTCAAATTCAAAGACGTAGCGCGCCAGCGCCCAACCCACCGCACTGGCCACGATGGACGCCAGAAAACCGGCCAGCAGGCCGACCCCGGCGAGTTCGATGCGCTGCACCTGGCGCAGCAGGCTGGCGCGCGCGCCCACCGCGCGCATGATGGCGAATTCGCGGGCGCGCTCCTCACGCGTGGCGGTCACGGCCGCAAACAGCACCACCAGGCCGGCCGCCAGGGCAAAGGCAAACAAAAATTCCACCGCACCGATCACCTGGTCGAGCACACGCTGGATCTGGGCAATGGTGGCGGTCATGTTGACGCTGGTGATGTTGGGAAACTGGCGCACCAGCGCATTGTCAAAACCCGGGCTGTCAGGCGCCTTGAACGCGCTCATGTAGGTGGCGGGCACACCCTCGAGCTTGTCGACCGGGTACATGACAAAGAAATTGGCCCGCATCGAAGCCCAGTCGACCTTGCGCAGCGAGGTGATTCTGGACACCGTTTGCATGCCGCCCACGTCAAACGTCAGGCTGTCTCCCAATTTCAGACCCAGGGTCTCGGCAATGCCCTCCTCAACACTGATGGCGCCCGTCTCATTGGCCTGCCAGCGCCCGGCCACCACCACATTCTGTTCGGGCTGGGTGGCGCTGTTGGATAGGTTAAATTCCCGGTCCACGAGCCGCTGGGCGCGATCGTCAGTGTAATCCTCGGGGCTCACGTTGCGCCCATTGATGGCCACCAGGCGGCCGCGAATCATGGGAAACCAGTCGAACTGGGCCACACCCGCGTCTTTCAGCGCCCGCGTGAAGTCCGGGCCCTGCTCGGGCATGACGTTGATGACAAAGCGGTTCGGGGCACCGGGGGGCGAGGCGGCGCGCCAGCTGCTGATCAAGTCGGTGCGCAGCAACACCAGCAGCACCAGCGCCAGCAAGCCCACGGCCAGGCTGCTGACCTGCACCACGGCGAACGCGGGACGGGCGGCGATCTGGCGCGTGGCCAGCACCACGGCAGTGGGCGCTGTGGCGTCGTTGACAACCGCGCGCAGCAACTTGACGGCAAGCCAGCTCAGGGAAGCGAACAGCAGCGTCGCCACGGCAAAGCCGCCCACGGCAATCAGGCCCAATTTCAGGTCGCTGCTCGCTGCCAGCAGCAAGGCGGCAAAGCCCGCCACCCCCACGCACAGCACCATGAGGGAAGCCGGTTTGAGCCCACCCACGTCCCGCCGAATGACCCGCAGCGGCGGCACCTGGGCCAACTGCAAGACCGGGGGCAGGCCAAAAGCCAGCAGCAGCGTCAGCCCCATGCCCATGCCAAACAGCACCGGCCAGATCCCGGCCCCGGGCAAGGCCGAGTCCACCAGGCCAGCGAGCAGCACGACAAAACCGTAATGCACCGCAAAGCCCAGCAACACCCCCAGGGCGCTGGCCAGCAGGCCGATCAGGACAAATTCAAAGGTGTAGGCGGCGGCAATGGTGCGCTGGGGCAGTCCCAGCACACGCAGCATGGCGCAATCATCCAGATGGCTGGCGGCAAAACCCCGCGCGGCCAGGGCCACTGCCACCGCGCTCAGCAGCGCTGCCAACAGCGCCACCAGGTTCAAGAATTTTTCAGCCCGGGCAAGCGTGGTGCTGAGCTCGGGACGACCGCCTTCGAGCGCCTCCACCCTGGCACCCCGTACGGCGTTTGAATCGACCTGCGCTTGCGCCCAATCCACAAAACTTTTGACCGCGCGGTCTTCACCCGCGACCGCGAACCGGTAACGCAGTCGACTGGCGGGCTGGACCAGGCCGGTGGCCTGCACGTCGGCCTGGTTGATCATGACACGCGGCGCAAAATTCATGAAACCGGCGCCGCGGTCGGGTTCGTTGATGATGATTCGGCTGACCTTGAAGCTGCTGTCGCCCAATAGCAACTCGCCCCCCACAGGCAGCCCGAGCGCATCCAGGATGGCCGCATCGACCCAGGCCTGGCCGGGCCGGGGAATGTCGCTGGTCAAGGTACCGACGGCATCCGCCTGCTCACTCACACGCAAGCGCCCGCGCAGGGGGTAGCCGTCGGACACCACCTTCAGGGACACCAGCTTGATGCTGCCTCCGGCCCCCTCGGGCGCACGCGCCATGGTCGGAAAACTCAGGTTGATGGTTTGTTGCAGGCCCAGGGCCTTGACCTGTGCCAGAAAGGCTTCAGGAATCGGGTTGTCGCTGACCACCACGGCATCGCCGCCCATCAGCTGGCGCGCGTCGCGCTGCAAGCCCCCCTTGAGCCGGTCGGCAAAAAAGCCCACGGCCGTGAGTGCTGCCACCGCCAGCGTCACGGCCACCATCAGCAGACGCAACTCACCGGCACGCAAATCGCGCGTGAGGGAACGCCAGCCCAATTGCAAAAAAGAAATCTTCATGGTGCAACGATAGCGCACTCGTGGGTAAACCGGCGCCACGCCGTTTCAGCAACCCGACGCGGCAGGTGTGTTTGGGTCGATCAGGCCAGCGCCGCCGCACGCATGCCAGCAAGTTCAGGCTGCAGTATCAAACGCTGGGCGCCGCTGTAACAAAGAAAACGCTTGTTGGTGGCGCGGCCAATGGCGCACAGGCCCAGGCGCTGGGCCACGTCGAGGCCCATTTGGGTGATGCCGCTGCGAGACACCACGATCGGCACGCCCATTTGCGCGGACTTGATGACCATTTCGCTGGTGAGACGCCCGGTGGTGTAGAACACCTTGTCGTTACCGGACGTGCCGCCATTAACAGCCACTGGTGCCGCCGCGCCGGGCCGCCCCAAGCAAGGCACGGACCCCTCGGGGGGAAGCGTAGTACGCGAAGCGACAAGCGTGGGGGCCTCATCTTGCATCCACATCCATCCGGCAATGGTGTCGATGGCGTTGTGGCGGCCGACATCTTCGACGAAGACCAGCATCTTTGCGCCATGGAACAGCGCGCAGCCGTGCACCGAGCCCGATGATTTGTAAGTGGTTTCCTGCAGCCGAATGGCATTGACGATGCCGTACAACTCGGCTTGCGAGAGCGTGGCAGTGGGCAGCGTGATGCCGTCGACCTCGGCCATCAGGTCACCAAAAACGCTGCCCTGGCCGCAGCCTGTGGTGACCACGCGCTTGGCGGTGCGCGCCTCGATGTCCGAGATGCCCTGGCGCGTTTTGACGGCCGCGGCACCGACCTCCCAATCGACGGTGATGGACTCGACCTCGGCCACGCTCGTCACCAGGCGCTGGTTGCGCAGAAATCCCAGCACCAGCAGTTCCGGGTGCGCACCCAGAGTCATGAGCGTGACAAGTTCACGCTTGTCCACGTAAACGGTGAGCGCGCGCTCGGCAGGAATGGACACGGTGTCGGCTTCACCCAACTCATTGACGACCAACACCTCGCGCGTGAGCGGCGCGCGCGCCTGGGTAAGACGGGGCAGCAAGATCAGGGTTTTTTGGCCGGGGCAGCGGGTGCGGCGGCGGTCGCCGGTGCGGCAGCACCTGCAGGGACATAGACAAACGGCCCGGGATCGACACAAGCACTGGCCGGGGCAGCCCCTTTGGCCACTGCCTTGGCATCCTTGCCCATGGCGGCCTTTTTGTAGTGGGCCACCACATTGTCTTGCGATCGACACAGCTTGAAGGCGCCCACCTTGCCAGCCCAGGCAGCCTTGGCCGCTGCCTCGGCCGCTTTGGCCTTGGCCTCGTCGGACGGCGCTGGCAACTTGGCAGCAGCCACGGAGCCCAACAAGGCCAGCGCGCTTGCAATACACAAGCTTTTGATTATGTTTTTCATGGGAGTTTCTCCATCGATCTCAAACTTGCACCGGCTTGCCCGACTGGGCAGTCGGCGTCGCGCCAGGGGTGCGCTGCGCCGGAATTTTTCCGGCCTTGATGTCATCGAGCCAAAGCTTGTGGTGTTGCGCGGCCCAGGTTTCGTCCACATAGCCCGTTTTCATGCCTTCATAAGCACCCTTGGTTCCCAGCGTGCCCAGATAAATGTGACCCATCATCATCACCAGCATCAGCAGATTCGACACCGAATGGACCATGTGGGCAATCTGCATGGTGCTGCGGTCATAACTCAGACCGGGCAACAACTTGTCCATGGCCAAACCAGACACCACCACCGTGATACCCAGGAAGAAGACACCGCCCCAGAACACCACCTTTTCACCGGCGTTGTAACGGCCCGAGTCAATCTCATGGCCTGCGAAAATGCCCCCGCCTTTGAGCAACCAGGCCAGGTCGCCCTTGGCTGGCATGTTGTCGCGCATGAAGGTCACGATCACCACCAGCAAAGACACCGCAAACAGCGGACCGGCAAAATTGTGCGCATTCTTGAGCGCATAACTCAGCCAGCCGAACAGCGTGGTGCCCATGACCGGCAGCAGGAAAAACTTGCCGAAGGCCATCACAATGCCGGATATCGCCAACACCAGAAAAGCAGCCACATTCGCCCAGTGCGCTGACCGCTCGAAAGCCGAGAACCGCTCGATCAGGCGCCCTGTCGGCTCGCCATGCACCTTGATGGGTCCCACCTTGAAGTGAAACAGGGCAATCGCCCCCAGCACGATCAACAGCAAGGAGCCGCCATAGGGGATGAGCCAGTTGTTGCGCACCTGGCGCCAGGCTTCACCGGCGTTGGTCAGGCTTGAGCCAGGGTACTGCACAAAAGGCTGAATCAGCACGCCGGCCTCGGGGGCCTCGGATTTTGGCAGGCTGCTGAAGCCCGCCACACCCGAGCCCACCTGACGCCACATGGGCGCGTTGTTGCCGGGCTGCACCCTGGCGCGCTCGCCATTGGTCTGGCCCGCATAGCCGGGCTCCTCGCTGGCATCGGGTTTGACATCCATGATGTTCTGGCTCTGGATGCCGGGCATAACAGCGGGCGCTGCGCCCGCAGGTGCGGTTTGCGCCGTGGCGCTGCCCCAGCACAGGGCCAGTGCGGCAAAGACTGAAAAGGCTGGTTTCATGACGGCCTCCTGCTTAATTCATGCGGGTGTAGTCGTTTTGACCATACTGACTACGTGACTTCAGATGGGCCTCCCAACTGGCTTTGTCACCCGTTTTCCAGTCGGGGCTGACATAGGGCTTGCCGGTTCCGGTGAAAGCGGCGCTGTCCTGCTTGCTGGCCGTCAAGGTCTGAGGCTGGTCACCGCAGGCAGCCAAACACGCCACCATGACGACCGCAAAAATGGTATTTTTCATGATTTTGCTCCTTCGGGGGCGGTCACGCCGGGTTGGCCCGCCTGTTTGGAGCCATAAGCCGTGCCCCAACCCCAGACCTCGGCGCCCTTGCCACGGCGCAACACGCGGTTGCGGAAGATGTCGGCCACCACGTCGCCGTCGCCGGCAATGAGGGCCTTGGTCGAGCACATTTCGGCGCAGGCCGGGAGCTTGCCCTCGGCCAGCCGATTGCGGCCATATTTCTCGAACTCGGCCTGGCTGCCGTTGGCTTCGGGGCCACCGGCGCAAAAAGTGCACTTGTCCATCTTGCCGCGCACACCAAACGTGCCTTGAGAAGGGAATTGCGGCGCACCGAACGGGCAGGCATACGAGCAGTAGCCGCAGCCGATACACACGTCCTTGTCGTGCAACACCACACCCTCGTCGGTGCGGTAAAAGCAGTTGACCGGGCAAACCGCCATGCAGGGCGCGTCGCTGCAATGCATACATGCCACCGAAATCGATTTCTCACCGGGCACGCCGTCGTTGAGCGTGACCACCCGGCGGCGGTTGACGCCCCAGGGGACTTCGTGTTCGTTCTTGCACGCGGTGACGCAACCGTTGCATTCAATACAGCGCTCTGCATCACAGACAAATTTCATACGGGCCATGTTGTTCTCCTTATGCTCGTTCGATATTGCAAACGGTGGTCTTGGATTCCTGCATCATGGTGACGCTGTCGTAACCATAGGTGGTGGCCGTGTTGACTGCCTCGCCTCGCACAATGGGGGCCGCGCCGGCCGGGTAATGGGCGAGCATGTCTGCGCCCTGCCAGCGCCCGGAGAAGTGGAAGGGCATGAACACCGTGTCGGGCCCGACGCGCTCGGTCACCATTGCCTGCACGTTCAGGCGGGCGCCGGTGGGCGTTGAGACCCAGGCCCGCTCGCCATTGCGAATGCCCTTGTCGGCCGCCACCTTGGGGTTGATCTCGATGAACATCTCCTGCTGCAACTCGGCCAGCCAGGGGTTGGAGCGGGTTTCCTCGCCGCCGCCCTCGTACTCGGTGAGGCGCCCCGAGGTCATGATGAAAGGGAACTTCTCGTGCACCTTGTCCGCGATGTTTTTATCCTGCACGGTCTTGTACAGCGTGGGCAGACGCCAGAAAGCCTTTTTGTCATCGTGCGTCGGGTACTTGGCCATCAGGTCGGGGCGAATGCCATACAGCGGCTCGCGGTGCTTGGGGATGGCATCGGGAAAGTTCCACACCACGGCGCGCGCCTTGGCGTTGCCAAACACATGACAGCCGTGCACCTTGAGCACCACGCGCTGGATGCCGCCCGACAAGTCGGTCTTCCAGTTCTTGCCCTCGGCGGCGGCCTTTTCAGCATCGGTCAGGTCGTCCCACCAGCCGAGCTTTTTGAGCAGCACATGGTCGAACTCGGGATAACCGGTGGTGATGTCGGCGCCCAGCGAATGAGAACCGTCTTCGGCCAGCAGGTTGACGCCGTCCTTTTCCACGCCAAAGTTGGCGCGGAAGTTGCCGCCGCCGTCCATCACGTGTTTGGAGGTGTCGTACAAGTTGGGTGAGCCCGGGTGCTTGAGCTCGGGCGTGCCGTAGCAGGGCCATGGCAGGCCGAAGTAATCGCCGGTGAAGTCGTAGCCGGTTTCCTTGTCCTTGCCGCCTTTGGCGCGCAGTGTCTTCACGTCAAACAAATGCATGTTGCGCATGTGCGCCTTCAGGCGCTCCGGGCTCTGGCCGGTGTAGCCGATGGTCCAGGTCGACTTGTTGATTTCGCGCAGGATGTCTTCCACCACCGGCTCGTCCATGCCATTGACTTTTTGCATTTTGTAGTTGACAGACAGCTCTTTGCCAAAGCCCAGCTTGTCGGCCAACTGCTGCATGATCATGTGGTCGGAGCGGCTTTCCCAAAGCGGCTCGATCACTTTTTCGCGCCACTGGATGGACCGGTTCGAGGCCGTCACCGACCCGCTGGTCTCGAACTGCGTGGCCGCCGGCAGCAGGTAAACCGCGCGGTTCGGGTTCAGGTCTTCGGGCTTGCCGGGCATGGCGGCCATGGCCGCCGTGGCCGACGGATAAGGGTCGACCACCACCAGCAAGTCCAGCTTGTCCATGGCGCGCTTCATTTCCAGGCCACGGGTTTGTGAGTTGGGCGCATGGCCCCAGTAAAAGACGCCGCGCAGGTTGCTGTCCTGGTCGATCAGCTCGTTTTTCTCCAGCACGCCGTCGATCCAGCGCGACACCGTGATGCCGGGTTTGCTCATCATGGCCGGGCTGGCAAACTGCTTTTTGATCCACTCGAAGTCCACGCCCCAGACCTTGGCAAAGTGCTTCCAGGAGCCTTCAGCGATGCCGTAGTAACCCGGCAGCGAGTCGGGGTTGGGGCCGACATCGGTGGCGCCCTGCACGTTGTCGTGGCCGCGGAAAATGTTGGTGCCGCCACCGCTCTTGCCCACGTTGCCCAGCGCCAGTTGCAAAATACACGAGGCGCGCACCATGGCATTGCCGATGGTGTGCTGGGTCTGGCCCATGCACCAGACCAGCGTGCTCGGGCGGTTGTCACTCATCATTTTTGCGACGCGCAGCACCTGGTCTTCCTTGACGCCGCACACCTCTTCGACCTTGTCGGGGGTCCACTGGGCCATGACCTCGGCCTTGACCTTCTCCATGCCGTAAACGCGATCATTGATGTACTTCTTGTCTTCCCAGCCATTTTGAAACACGTGGTACAGCACGCCAAACAAAAAGGCAATGTCAGAGCCCGAGCGGATGCGCACGTATTCGTCGGACTTGGCAGCCGTGCGGGTGTACCGCGGGTCGACCACAATCATCTTGGTGCCGGTTTCCTTGGCATGCAGCATGTGCAGCATGCTGACCGGGTGCGCCTCGGCGGCGTTCGAGCCGATGTACAAGGCGCACTTGCTGTTTTGCATGTCGTTGTACGAATTGGTCATGGCGCCATAACCCCAGGTGTTGGCCACCCCGGCCACCGTGGTGCTGTGGCAAATGCGTGCCTGGTGGTCGCAGTTGTTGGTGCCCCAGAAGCTGACAAACTTGCGCAACAGGTAGGCCTGCTCGTTGTTGTGTTTGCTTGATCCGACGTAGTAAACACTGTCCGGGCCGCTGGACTTTTTCAGATCGAGCATCTTGGCACTGATCTCGTTCAGTGCGGTGTCCCAACTGATGCGCTGGTATTTGCCGTTGACCAGTTTCATGGGGTAGCGCAGGCGGAACTCGCCATGGCCGTGCTCGCGCAGGGCAGCGCCCTTGGCGCAATGGGCACCCAGGTTGATGGGTGAATCAAACACCGGCTCCTGGCGTACCCAGACGCCGTTTTCAACCACCGCATCCACCGCGCAACCGACCGAACAGTGAGTGCAAATGGTGCGCTTGATCTCGATCTTGCCATCGCCCACCGCCACACTGCCGGTGGCGGCGCCCGCCTTTTTGACCAGCGCCAGTTGTGACGCCGCCAGCCCGACACCGACACCCAGACCCGAGCGGCGCAGAAAGGCACGCCGGTCCATGGTGGGCAGCGCCTGTGAAAGGCCTCGGCGCAGACTGTGAACAAAGCTAGCGCGCGCCGCACCGGGGGTAGCAGATTTTTTGGTTAACAACATGGGAGTCTCCGAAAAAAACTTGAAACTTTGCGGGTCGGACCACTCGCGAAGCGACGTGCTCTGACCCCAACTGATCAGACACGTGCCGTTTTGTAGTAGTGCTTGACATGCTCGCTCAACGCATAGCCGCCCCCCTTTTCAGGTTTGGGCCTGGGCAGCGACGCCCCTGCCTCAGGCAGCGCCGTGACGGACGGCAAGACGCTCACCGCAGCGGCCAGCGCACCGGCGGTGCCGGCACCGGCAAACAGGGTGCGCCGCGACAACTTGGAAGGGGATGAAGGCATGAAAAGTCTCCTCAGATGAACTACTTATGAAGGCAGGTGCATAGCCTTGACAAAGTGAAATCTAACAACAAGCGCGCCATTGTTCAAGCGGGTAAACCCACGCGCTGTCCCTGTCGTCTGAGGGGTTATGCCTGCTGCACACGCTGAGCGGCCGCGCAGCGTCAAGACCTCGACCGCACCCTAGCAGATTACGTGCCATGAAGATGAGCATCGGCCCGAGGGCGGGCCTTCTACAAATTGCCGGCTCCCTTGTTGGAGCGGCGCCTTGTGGGAGCGGCGCCCTCGCCGCGATGGTATGCAGCGCGTACACCCCTTGGCACGCCAAACTGTCCTCTCGTTTGCGACAAGTTGTCACAGAGCCACGACGACCGCCAGGCCACGCAGCGACCACTTTCGCTCTGATGAGGCCCCCAAACAGCACAGAAAATATTTATACCCGACTAAATTAGTCAGGTCTATGGCTAGAATTCGGCCATCCCATGACGACTATTCCCGCGCCCAAACTGTCTGAATCCGTGCCGACCACCCAAGCTGATGGTTGGCCGGACTGGTCCATTTTGGTCGTCGACGACGAGCCCGGCATGCGCAACTTTCTGCTGAAAAGCCTGGCTCCGCGCTGCCACCAGGTGCATGTTGCCGGCAGCGCCGAAGAAGGCGCGCAATGCCTGCAGCAACAACATGTGGACCTGATCATTCTTGACATTTCACTGCCCGGGCAGAGTGGTGTGGCCTGGCTGAAAAGTTTGCGCGAGCAGGGGTTCCGGGGTTATGTCATTTTGATCACCGCCTTTGCCGACCTGGAAACCGCCATCGAGGCCCTGCGCGCAGGCGCTTCCGACTTCATCCTCAAGCCCTTTCGGGTGCCGCAGATTTTGAACGCCATCAAGCACTGCTTTGAATGCGCCAGACTGGCGCGGGAGAACTTTGTGCTCCGCCACACGCTGTCCCGGCAAATCGACACCAGCACCGGCCTCATTGGCCACTCCGCCTTCATGCAGGCGCTTCGCGAGTCAGTGGCGCGTGTCGCCATGGTCGACAGCACCGTGTTGTTGCAAGGCGAGTCGGGCACCGGCAAGGAAATGGTGGCGCGCGCCCTGCACCAGATGAGCCCGCGCCAGCACGGCCCGTTTGTGCCGGTCAACTGCGCCAGCATGTCGCCCGAGCTCATGGAAGGCAGCCTGTTTGGCTACGCCAAAAGCGCCGTCAAGGGGGCCCAGCACGCGCGCGACGGCCTGTTTTACTACGCCCAGGGGGGTACCCTGTTTCTGGATGAAGTGGCCGAACTGCCCCAGGCCTTGCAAGCGGCGCTGTTGCGCGCGCTGGAAGACCTGCACATTCGCCCGGTGGGCAGCAGCCAGCTGGTGCCCGTCAATGTGCGCATCATGGCCGCCAGCAACCGTGATCTCAGGGACGAAGTCGCCGCCGGGCGCTTTCGCAAAGACCTGTATTACCGGCTTCAGGTTGTGGACATCACCCTGGCGCCGCTGCGAGAGCGCAGGCAAGATATTGCCGATCTGGTCGCCCATTTCAATGCCCAACTGGCGCAACGCATGGCCGTGGCGCCGCTTGGCATCAGCGTGACGCAAATGGACTACCTGATGCAATACGACTGGCCAGGCAATGCCCGCGAGTTGCGCAACCTGATCGAGCGCTCGCTGATTTTGGGCGAGCTCAACGTGTCGGCGCTCTACGATGCCGCCGCGCGCCGCCCCCTGGCCAGCCAGAGCGCCACCACCAATCTGCAGAGCCTGGAGAAGCGGCACATCCAGTCGGTGCTCGACAGCGTGCAGGGCGACAAGGGTCGCGCCGCGGAATTGCTGGGCATCTCAAAGCGCACGCTGGAGCGCCGCTGCGCTGAGTGGGCCGGCGCTTGAGCGCACGCGGCTTGCGCCTGCGCTGGCTGCACCTGTCGGTGCGCCACAAGCTGATGGCCTTGTCCCTGCTGCCGCTTTTTGTGGTCTTGCCCCTTCTGGTGGCCGCGCTGGTGCTCTGGGGAAGCTCGGCCTATGACCGCCTGCTGATCACCAAGGTGCGCAGTGACCTGGCGGTGGCGCACGGCTACTTTGGCAGGGTGCTTGCTGAAGTGGGCACCGGCACCCAGGCACTGGCCAATTCGTTCACACTGCATTTGGCCCTGGCAGCGCGAGCCCCGCCTGCCTTGCACGAGGAACTCGCGCAAGCCCGGCAGCGCCTGGGCTTTGATTTTGTCAATCTGTACAGCCTCGACGGGACCTTGCTCGGTGCCAGTTGGCAGAACGCGGGTCAAACGCTTGCCCTGAGCAACCAATTGGTGTCGAACCTGCCGGGCACCCAACTGCAGCGGCTCAGCCAGGCCGAGTTGCTGGCGCTGGCACCACACCTGAGGCCCCGGCTGAACATTCCGCTGATCCCCACGCAGGGCGCCGCGCCCAGCACACGCGAAAAGGAAGACCAGGCGCTGGTCATGCTTTCCAGCCATCCAGTGACCGACGCGCAGGGACAGCCACTGGCGTGGTTGAGCGCGGGCGTGCTGCTCAACCAGAATCTGGCCCTGATCGACCACATCAACGACATCGTCTATCCCGAGGGCTCCCTGCCACTGGGCAGCGTCGGCACCGCCACGCTGTTCCTGGACGATGTGCGCATCACCACCAATGTGCGCCTGTTTCATGAGCAGCGCGCCATTGGCACCCGCGTGTCACAGGCCGTGCGCGAGGCGGTGCTCGTCCGCGGTGAGACCTGGCTGGACCGGGCCTTCGTGGTCAACGACTGGTATGTCTCGGCCTACGAGCCGCTGCACAATGGCCAGGGTGCGCGCGTCGGCATGTTGTACGTGGGTTACCTGGAGACCCCGTTTCGCCAGACCAAATACGGCTTGCTGGCCGTCATCGTGGGCATCTTTGCGGCGGCCATGGTGCTGGCAGCCTGGCTGTCGCTGCGCTGGGCGCGCAGCATTTTCCAGCCGGTGGAATTGATGAACCGCACCATGCAGCAGGTGCAGGATGGTGACGCCGCGGCGCGCGTGGGGCCGCTGCCGCAACAAGACGAACTCGGCGCCCTGGCCGGCCACCTGGACCAGTTGCTTGTCGCCGTGGACGACAAAACCCGCACCCTGCAACACTGGGGACAGGAACTCGATGCCAAGGTGACCGAGCGCACCCGCGCGCTGGCCGAGAGCCACCAATCCCTGAAACAAGCGCAGGCGCAACTGGTGAAATCGGAAAAGCTGGCCGCCATTGGCCAGCTCACCGCCAGTGTGGCGCACGAGATCAACAACCCCATTGCCGTGATGCAGGGCAACCTGGACCTGGTGCGCGAAACGCTGGGCCGGCAGGCACTGCCCATTGCCCCCGAACTCAAGCTGATGGACCAGCAGATCGAGCGCATGCGCCTGATCGTGACCCAGTTGCTGCAGTACGCCCGCCCCAATGATTACGCCGGTTATGTCGAAGCCGTGGATGTGAACGACGCCCTGGCAAGCTCCCTGGTGCTGGTGGAGCACCTGTTGAACCATACCCACATCCGCGTGCAGCGCCAGTGGCTGGCCAGCCAAGCGGTGCACATTAACCGCCAGGAGTTGCAGCAGGTGCTGATCAACCTGATGATCAACGCCATCCAGGCCATGCCCGAAGGCGGTGCGCTGCTGCTGCGCACGGCCGACCAGACCGACGAAGAAGGCCGTGCCGGTGTGCGTATTGAAGTGTGTGACACCGGTGCCGGCCTGAGCCCGGTCACCGTGGCACGGCTGTTCAGCCCCTTTTTCACCACCAAAAACGACGGTAACGGCCTGGGCCTGTGGATCAGCGTGGGGCTGGTGGAGCGCTACGGCGGCAGCATCCGGGCCGGCAACCGGCGCGATCAGGGCGAGGATTCGCCCGGCGCCGTCTTTGCCGTTGAGTTGCTGTGCGAGCCGGACGATGACGCTGCCAGTCAGCCATAGGAGATACTCACAAACATCCGGCTGTTCGCATTTTTTTAAAACAGCTCATTTGGAAGACCATGCGTCACACTGTCACAGACAAACACACCGTCCAGCAGCTGCTGGACACCACCGGTTTTGCGATTCTGGCCACCGAAGGCGGGGGCCAGCCCCATGCCAGCCTGATCGCGGTAACACCTTTCCAAGGCTGGCGCCAACTGCTGTTTGCGACCTACCGCGACACCAAGAAATACAGCAATCTCTTGAAAAACCGCCGGGTATCGGTGCTGGTGGACGGCTGCAAGGCGAGCCGCGCCGGTGAGCAGGGCGGCTTTGTCGTGACAGCCATCGGGCAGGCGCAGGACATCCCCGCCGACCAGCAGGCTGCGGCGATGCAGGCGCATTTGAAGCGGCACCCGGACCTGGCGTCCTTTTTGCAGTCAACGGACTGCGTGCTGGTGGCCGTGTCGGTCGACACCTACCAGGTGGTGCGCAGCATTGACGATGTGACCTGGTGGACCGTAGACGATCTGAACACGCCCTGAGGCTGTGGCCCCGGGGTCAATCCAGCATGTCAAAACCCTGCGCTTCCACCGACACAAAGGCGCGGGTCAGCTCGGCCACCGCGGCATAAAAGCGCGCCTTTGGGTTCTGAGCGATGGCATCACACAGGGGCACGGCCCAGGGCTGAAGGTGCACGGAAAAAAAACTTTGCTGGCGTGCCAGGTTGGCGACCGCCACATCGTCGCCGGCAATCAGGTATCGCATGACCTCGCAGAGGTAAGAGATGTGGTCTTCGGTGTCGGACATGGCCTCGTCACGCGCCAGACCCAGGCTGGTGAGTTCGGTGCGCAACCGCGCCAGCGATTTTTCATTGAGGAATCCGCTCAGGTAGTGGGACCCATAAAGGTAAACCTCGGGCTTGCCAACACCGCCAAACAGCGCGTTGTATTCGTCGGCAATGGTCTCATCGCCCAGCGCACGCGCCGCGCCCACCAGCGCGCGCCAGGGCTCTTCCAGAAAGCCCCCGGCGGCCGGCGCCTCGGTGGCGGCCACCCGCAGCCTGGCCAGCAGTTCAGGCGTGGGCGGCGCGTAAAAAAGCTGGGCCAGCAAGCCATACAGTTCAGCACGGGCGGTTTCTTCGTCGAGCGCGCTGCTCGTGGCGGTGTCGGGCAAAGGCATCATGATTTGATATCCGTGATTTTGATTTCGTTGTCGGCCGAGTAGATGTCGATGACGCGGCAGTCGCCGCACATTTTCA
Organism: Polaromonas sp.; assembly: GCA_021737975.1. Taxonomy (GTDB): domain Bacteria; phylum Pseudomonadota; class Gammaproteobacteria; order Burkholderiales; family Burkholderiaceae_C; genus Rhodoferax. Next base: position 16,209 of record JAIPCZ010000037.1, read on the forward strand.
GTCGCTCCAGCGCCGCGCCCTGGAACATGCTGTGGCCTGCCAGTTTGCCCAGCATGCCCTCGATCACCTTGAGTGTGCCAAAGGGTTTGCCACAGCGCACGCAGGCGTAGGGCTGCATCTCGTTGAGCACCACATGCTCCTTGCGCTGCGGTGCCAGATTGAGTTGCGGCACCAGTGTCAAGGCTTTCTCGGGGCAGGTTGCCACGCACAGGCCGCACTGCACGCAGTTTTTTTCGATGAAACGCAATTGCGGCGCCTGCGCGTTGTCGGCCAGCGCACTGGCGGGACAGGCGTTGACACAACTCAGGCACAGTGTGCAAGTCTCCTTGTTGATGGCCAGGCCACCCAGCGGCGAGCCGCTGGGTGGCAGGGCGATGCGCCCACCGCCAGGCTTGGGCGCGTGGCTGATGAGGTGGTCCAGCGCCAGTTCCAGCGTGGCGCGTTTGTCCGCCTGGACGGCAAAACCCGCGTGGCGCGCCGGGGCCTGCGCGGCAGTCGCCTGCAAGTCGCGGTCGAGCACCGCCAGGTCGCGCGCGTCCCGCACTTGCAGCAGTTTGAAGTGTTCGCCGGCATAACCCAGCCCGGTCAGAATGCCTTGCGCCACCGCCATCTGCTCGCGCAGCGCCTCGGCATACTGGGGCGCTTCCTCGTCGGTCAACAGCACCCAGACATTGGCTGCGCCATAGGCCACTGCGGTGAGCCAAAGCTCCAGTCCGGTCGATGCCGTGTGCCAGAGCGCCACCGGCAACACACGCGCCGGAACGCCATGGGTGCCGTCTTTATGACCCTTTTCCAATTGCGCGGCACGGCCCAAATCACCCAGCAGGCTGGCGCCCTTGCCCTGGCTGTGCAGCAGCAGCGCGGCTTCCTTGCCGCCGCTGCGCTGGTAGCTGGCCAGCAGGGTTTTGAGCTTGACACCCTGGTCGCTAGCGCGCGGGTAGGCAAAACCCATGGCCCCGGTCGGGCACACGGTGCTGCAGGTGCCGCAGCCCACGCACAGGTTGGGGTTCACCTTGATTTGCTGGCGCTTGAAGTCGCTGCTGATGGCGCTGGCCGAGCACACGTCGATGCAGGCCGTGCAAGCCACCTTGTCGTTGCGGCTGTGCGCGCAGAGCTTTTGCTTGTAATTGAAAAACTTCGGCTTTTCAAACTCGCCGACCAGCTCGCGCCAGGCCAGCAGCGCCTTCAGATCGCGGCCGTCCCAATGCAGATAACCCTGTGGCTTGGCGTGCTGGCTGAACGCGGGTGCTGCGCGCAAGTCCAGCACCAGGTCAAAGCTGTCGGTGTGGTTTTGCGGCGCGCGGTTGAAGTCGATGGCACCGGCCACCTTGCACACCTTGACACAGGCGCGATTGCCGTCGCAGGCATGCAGGTCGATCTGATAGTCCAGGCCAATGGCGTCTTCGGGGCAGGCGGCCAGGCAGGCATTGCAGCGCGTGCAGAGGTCCAGGTCGATCGGGTTGTTTTGCTGCCAAACCAGCTCGAACGCGCCGAGCCAGCCCGTCAGCGACTGGATCTGACCCCCGAGCACCGGGTAACGCCGCTCTTGCGCCGCACCCAGGTCGCCGGCACCTTGTGTGAACAGGGTCACATCGAGCGTGTCACCCAGCAGCGCGGCCGCTTGCTCTGCCGCACCCAGTGACCCAATGACGAGCGCCCGCCCGGCGCTCTTGTAAGTGACCGTGGCGACCGGGTCGGGCTCGGGCAGGTGCGCGGCCGCCAGCAGGGCGGCAATCTTGGGGCTGGCCTTGGCGGCGTCGCGGCTCCAGCCACCGGTTTCCCGGATATTGACGAACTTGATCGGGGTGCCTGGCCTGGCCTGTTCGGCCAGTTCGTTGAAAAGTCGGGATTCCTGGGTGCAGGCCACCACCAGTTCATCGCCCTTGGCCGCAGCCTGCAGAAACTCAGCGGATTGGCGGCGGCACAGGCTCGAATGCAGGCTCAGCGGCTCGTTCAGGCTCGCGCTCAGGGCCCGCGGGTCGAGCGGCATGGTCTGGTTGCAGTCGCAAATCAATGTGGTCATGGTGTGGGTCTTGGTTGGGAGCCGGTCCCGGCGCGGCGGTTTCAGAAATGGCTGGCGCGGTCGGACGGTCTTTCGGCGCCTGCTCTTCTTCGTCGTCAAACAACTTGAGAAACTTGGCGCTCGCCATCTGGCGCAGCATGGCGGCAGGCAAAGGGCTTGGCACGCTGTAATCGTCAATGTAGATGTCCAGACCGTCCATCACGTTGTAGTGGGGGTCGGCAAAAAGTTTTTTCATGGCGGCATTGCGCACCTCGGGCGCCACATCGCGCGCCACAAAGGGCGCGAAGCTGCTGTCCGCTTTCAGGGCCTGGACATCGGCCAGCGTGGGGGCCGGCGTCGCGGGCGTCAGCGTTTTCGAGTCGGGCAGGTCTTGAGGCGCCTGCACCCGCGCTGCTTCAGGCGCGGCACCCGTGACCGCGTGAGCACCCTTGGCGGCGGGCGGCTCCTCCACCGCCCTGCCCTCGCGCAGCGCCTGTTTGCGCTGCGACCAGCGGCCCAGAAAGCCGTCAGCCACCGCGCCCTCCCTGGCCATTGCCAAAGGTCTTGTCGGTGCTGATCGAGGCCGGGTTGCCAAAGCGGTCAGTGAGCGACCTGAAGCTCTCGGGGCGCTTGCGCCGCTTGGACTCGACCACGTGATGTTCATCGACAAAGGCCTGCAACCACGCCACCACCGGCGCGGGGGCGGGCACCTGCTCCACGGTTTCCTGGGCGTCGAGCCAGCGACCCGCGTCGTAGTAGCTCAAGCTCACCACCAGCGGCCGCGGAATGGGCTCAGCGGCCACACTGGGCTCGTCGTCCATGCGCCACAGGACAAACCAGCTGGGCACGTCGGTGCTCGCGTTCAGGTAATAACCCTCACCGTCGTCGCTGAACAGTTCCACCTTCAGGCCGCCGTGCAACCAGCGCTGCTCTGTGTCGCTCTGGTACAGCAGACGCGGCTCGGTGCCAAAACCGGCTTCGTTCATGACGACTTCGGCAAGCTGCCAGCGCCAGGCTTGCCAGCGGGCGGCGGGGCCGGTGTTGGCCACGCGCTGCATGATCACGGCAACCTCGATGAAGGGGCGTAGGTTCGACATAAGATAGGGAACTGTAACGGATTCAAATGCCCCTTCACGGGACCGGGCTTGACCCGAGGGGGCCCGCCGACAAGCCAAAACCCTGATCTTTTTGCGTTGAGTCAAGAAAAATGGTCCCTTGGGTGGTGCAATCTGCTGCTGTCCATGTGTCGTGGCCAGGGTCAGAACAAGCCGCTTATTTTTAACGATTCCCCGAAAGCACCCGATGTTTCAATCCGCCGAAATTGGCCACAAGCTCAGCAAAGCCGCCTACCGCGAGGCGGTGCCCGAACTGCGAGCCGCCCTCTTGGCGGCGCAGGTCGACTTGTTCGAGCAGCACAAGACGCCGGTGGTGGTGCTCATCAGTGGCCAGGACGGCGCGGGCAAGGGCGAAACCATCAACGTGCTCTACGAATGGATGGACCCGCGCTTTATCTCCACACTGGCCTTTTCCCAACCCAGCGACGAAGAACGCGAGCGCCCGCCCATGTGGCGTTACTGGCGCAGTCTGCCGCCCAAGGGCCGGGTCGGCATGTTTGCCGGTTCCTGGTACTCCGACCCGATCCGCGAGCGCATCGAAGGCGCCATTTCGATCAAGGAGTTGGATGCCCGCGCCCAACAGATCAACCGTTTTGAGGAAATGCTGGTCAATGAAGGCGCGCTGGTGCTCAAGTTCTGGTTTCACCTGACCAAGGAAGGGCAAAAGCAGCGCCTCAAAGCGCTTTCCAGCGACCCGCGCACCGCCTGGCGCGTCACGCAATGGAACTGGGACCGCCTCAAAACCTACGACCAACTGCAGGACGTGGCGGGCCATTTGCTGCGCGTGACCAACACGGCGGCGGCGCCCTGGGTGGTGGTGGAGGGCACTGACGACCGCTACCGCTGCATGACGGTGGGCCAGGTGCTGCTCAAGGCCATGCAGAACAAGCTGGCGGCCAAGGAGGCGCCGCTCACCGCCATGGCGCCCATGGTGCGGGTCGACCTGGACGGCCGCAACGTGCTGTCCGAGCTGGATTTGACGCTGGCGCTGGCTGACAAACCCTACAAGGACGAACTGGCCAAATGGCAGGGGCGCCTGTCGGAACTGGTGCGTGACGAGCGCTTCAAGAACCGCGCGCTGGTGTGCGCCTTCGAAGGCGCCGATGCGGCCGGCAAGGGCGGGGCGATCCGGCGCATTGCGGCGGCGCTGGATGCGCGCCAGTACCAGGTGACGCCTGTGGCGGCTCCCACCGATGAAGAAAAGGCCCAACCCCACCTGTGGCGTTTCTGGCGTCACCTGCCGCGCCATGGCCACGTCGCGATTTTTGACCGCACCTGGTATGGCCGCGTGCTGGTGGAGCGGGTCGAAGGCTTTTGCACCGAGGGCGACTGGCTGCGCGGCTACAGCGAAATCAACGACTTCGAGCACGAGCTGATCGAGGCCGGTGTCATCGTGGTCAAGTTCTGGCTGCAGATCAGCCAGGCGGAGCAGCTCAAGCGCTTCAAGGAACGTGAACAGGTGGCCTTCAAACGCTTCAAGATCACCCAGGAAGACTGGCGCAACCGCGAAAAGTGGCATGACTACCAGCAGGCCATTTGCGACATGGTGGAACGCACCAGCACCGGCGAGGCCCCCTGGACACTGGTCGAGGCCAACGACAAGAATTACGCCCGGGTCAAGATCTTGCGCACCCTGTGTGAACGCCTTGAAGCCGCCCTGCAACACCAGCCCAAGTTGGCCGACGCAACGCCCGACAAGTCAGCCAAGACCCAAAAAACCAAAAAGGGCCGTTCAGATCACAAGAAATAGGCCGCCGGTGCCAAAATCGGCCCATGAGCACCCTACCCTCCGACCCCCCAGCTGCAACACCCTCAGCGCAAGCCCGCAACCCCTTGCATGGCGTCACGCTGGAAGCCATGGTGACCGCCCTGAGCGCCCACTACGGCTGGGCCGGCCTGGGTGAGCGTATTCCGGTGCGCTGCTTCACGCACGACCCCAGCGTGGCGTCGAGCCTGAAGTTCCTGCGCAAAACTCCTTGGGCGCGCGAGAAGGTGGAAGGGCTGTACCTGTTCATGCTGCGCGAGATACGCCGGCGGGGCTGAACGGGTCGCCCCTCCAAACCGCCGCAGCCTGTTCGCCACCACCCGAGAAAGCTGATGCCACTGCAGAGCAACACCGATGCCACGGCGCGCTTGCTGAGACTGCGGGCCATGGTGCTCATGCACAACTCCGAGACCATGAGCCGGCCCTGGTTCGAGCAGTTCGAGCGCGGGGTGCGCGAAGGCCTGCAGTTCCAGACGGGCGACCTGTTGGCCGGTATCCCGCCGGCGCAATGGCAGGCGCTGTTGGCGCGCAGCGGCATGGCGCTTGAAGAAGTCGTCGCTCTGAAATCTTTCGCCAGCATCCTCGTGCTGCGGCCCGAGGCCGGGGCTTGAGCGATGACCCATCCGATCGCCCAGATCGACCCGGCGCGCTGCACAGGCTGTGGCCGCTGCATCGCGGCGTGTGCGCTGCGGCTGATCGCCTTCGAGACCAAGGACTGGAAAAAGAGGTCGGTGGTGCAGAACCCTGGCCACTGCACCGGCTGTGGCGACTGCGCCTCAAGGTGTCCGGTGAATGCCATCAGCCTGGCTGAGGATCACCAGGGCAAGGCTTCCCCGTTGTAAGCAACGAAGGAGCCCGAGTCCGCGGCGCTCAAGCCGTCCAGCACGGCCAGCATGTCTTGCGCGGCGACCAGAGCCGGGCGGCCAATCTGCTCCCCCTTGAAGGGCCTGGACAAACCGGTGTTGACGGTGCCGGGGTGCAGGCTTACCAGCACCGCGGCGGGCTTGCTGCGCCTGAGCTCGATGGCCGCGGTTTTAAGGATCATGTTGAGCGCCGCCTTGGACGCCCGGTAGCTGTACCAGCCTCCCAGGCGGTTGTCCTCGATGCTGCCCACCTTGGCCGAAATCACGGCCAGCACACCACGCTGGCTGTCCAGCAGCGGGCTGAAGTGGCGCAGCACCAGCGCCGGGCCAAAGGTGTTGGCCCGAAACACGGCGTCGAACTGGGCGTAGTGCAGGTCGGCCAGTTTTTTCTCCGGCATGAAGTCGCCGTTGTGCAGCAGGCCCGCGGCGTTGATGATCAGATGAAATTTGCCGCCAGGCGCCAGCGCTTGCGCGGCTTCAGCCACGCTGGCCTCGTCGTCAAAGTCAATGCGCGGCGCCGAGTGGCGGCTCAATCCCACCACCACGGCGCAGCGCGGGTTGGCCTGCAGCGCTTGCACAAAGGCCTGTCCAATGCCGCCTGTGGCGCCGATCACCAGGGCGCGAAAGCCCTCAGGGAAGTTTTGCATGAGCCGCTCAGGCGCGCAAAAAATACAGCGACGCCAGACACAGGCAAGCCACAACCGTGAGTTGCAAGCGCAAGGGCAGGTACCAGGCGGGCAGCGTGATGGCCCGTGCCAGTCGCAAATCTTGCCGGTAATGGGCCAAAAACCCGGCGATCAGCAGCGTGGCGGCAGCGGCGTGCGTGGGCACCAGCAAGGCCAGCCAGCCGATCAGCGAGGGCAGGACGCTCCACAAGAACAAGCCATGCATGGGTCGCTCGGTCGCTGCGGGGTGCACCATGGCAAAGCCCCAATGCAGGGCGCCGACAAAGCTCAGGATCACGGCACCATAGGCCACCAGCGCGCCCGGCAACAGCGCGTGATAAGGCACATTCAATGCGCCTGCCAGCGCCAGCGCCACAAAAGGAATCAGGCCGCCATAAGCCAACCAGGTCACGGAATGGGGTTGATGGGATGCATTCATGGTGGTCTGGTCGAGTGGGCGGCGGGAATCGGAATTGTGATTGATGCAAGCGCCTGTTGCATCAACCCGGGAGCCCAATCCCCCCGCGCCGCGCTGGTCTTTGACACTGTTTTTATCATGCGGCATGAACACAGCACCCAACAAGGCCCCATCCAAATCCGCGCGGCGCGCATTCTGGCTGGCCATGGCGCTCCTGCTGGTCCTGGTCGGCTGGTGGCTTGTTGCGACGCCGCGCCAGGCACCCGAGACACCCGGCCAGACCCGCACGGCGCCCCCGCCAGCGGGCAGCGAGGTGGCGGTGTTTGCCGGCGGCTGCTTTTGGTGCACCGAGGCCGACTTCGACAAGGTGCCGGGGGTGCTGTCCACCACCTCGGGCTACACCGGCGGCAAGACCGCCAACCCGACCTATGCCGAGGTCTCCAGCCACACCACCGGCCATGCCGAGGCGGTCCAGGTGATTTTCGACCCGCGCCAGGTGAGCTACCAGCAACTGGTGGACTACTTCTGGCGCACCATCGACCCCACCGCGCGCGACCGCCAGTTTTGCGATATTGGCTCACCTTACCGCACGGCGATTTTTGCCACCAGCGCGGAACAACTTCAGGTGGGCCAGGCCGCGCGCGCTTCACTGGAAAAGACCAAGCCCTTCGCCGAGCCCATCGTCACGCAGTTGCTGATGGCCGACGACTTTTACCCGGCCGAAGCCGAGCACCAGAACTACCACCAGATCAACCCGAGGCGCTACGACTTTTACCGTCAGGGTTGCGGCCGCGATGCGCGCCTGGAGCAACTTTGGGGCGAGCCGGCCAAGCCCTGAGCACCACGCGCTTCAGGTTTCCTTGGAAATCTTGATGCTGGGGAACTTGCTGGAGAAGTCCTTGTTCTTGGCGGCAATCGCCAGCGCCACCTTGCGCGCCACGGCTTTGTAGAGCCCGGCCACCTCGCTGTCGGGGTCCGACACCACGGTTGGCTTTCCGCTGTCGGCCTGCAGGCGAATTTGCATGTCGAGCGGCAGGGCGCCCAGGTAGTCCATGCCGTATTCCGTGGCCATGCGCTTGCCGCCATCGGCGCCAAAAATATGCTCGACGTGGCCGCAGTTGCTGCACACGTGCACGGCCATGTTTTCCACGATGCCCAGGATCGGCACACCGACTTTCTCAAACATCTTGATGCCCTTCTTGGCATCGAGCAGGGCAATGTCCTGCGGTGTGGTCACGATCACCGAACCGGTCATGGGCACACGCTGGCTCAGGGTGAGCTGGATGTCGCCGGTGCCTGGCGGCATGTCGACGATGAGGTAGTCGAGGTCTTTCCAGTTGGTCTGGCGCAGCAACTGCTCCAAAGCCTGGGTAGCCATGGGGCCGCGCCAGATCATGGCCTCATCCTGCGCCACCAGAAAGCCGATCGACATGACCTGCACGCCGTAGTTTTCCATCGGCTCCATGGTCTGGCCGTCGTCGCTCTCGGGCCGGCCCTCGATGCCCATCATCATGGGAATGCTGGGGCCGTAAATGTCGGCGTCCAGAATGCCCACGTTGGCGCCCTCGGCTGCCAGCGCCAGCGCCAGGTTGACGGCGGTGGTGCTCTTGCCCACGCCACCCTTGCCCGACGCCACCGCCACGATGTTTTTCACCTTGGGCAGCAAGGCCACGCCGCGCTGCACCGCATGGGCCGTGATGTTGGTGGTGATGTTGACCGACACATTGGCCACGCCCGCCACACTTTTTGCGGCAGCAATCAATTCCTTGCGAAAGCCAGGAATCTGGCTCTTGGCGGGGTAGCCCAGCGTGACATCGAAAGCCACATCGCCGTCGGTCACGGTCAAATTCTTGACGGCTTTGCTCGACACAAAATCGCGCCCGGTATTGGGGTCGATCACACCCTTGAGGGCGTCCAGCACGGTCTGCTCAACTACTGCCATTTATTTCTCCTAATGAGGCCCTAGTCTAGCCAAGATAAGCTTGACCTTATTGAACTCGGCAAATCGGGGTTTACCCTAGGCAAGCACCCGCACTCGAGCCGCCCCCCCTGCTCATAATCAGCGCATGAGCCACGACCCTTTTGCGCCCTCTGATTTCCCGTCAGACGCCTCACCCACCACCGCCCTGATGCTGACCGGTGGCGGGGCACGGGCAGCCTACCAGGTGGGCGTGCTCGAAGCCATGGCCGATGTCCGGCGTGGCTGCGGCGCGCAAGACGACGGAAACCCCTTCCCCATCATTGGCGGAACCTCGTCCGGGGCGCTCAATGCATCGGCCCTGGCCTGCGGTTGCGACGATTTTGATGGCACGGTGCGCAAGCTCGTGGCCATCTGGCGGGATTTTCATGCCCAGGATGTGTACCGCGCCGATTCCTTGAGCATGCTGCGCAGTGGTGCCAGCTGGATGACGCTGCTGTCGATGGGCTGGCTGCTAGCCAAGTGGCGGCGGCTCAAGCCGAAGTCGCTGCTCGACAACACGCCGCTGGCCGAGTTGCTCAAGCTGTGGGTGCCGCTGGAGCGCCTGCCCTGGCTCATTCGCAAAGGCCACCTGCGGGCGCTGGCGGTGACGGCGTCAAGCTACAGTTCGGGCGAACACATCACGTTTTTCCAGGGCGACCGGCAACTTTCGCCGTGGGTGCGCTCGCACCGCCGCGGCCTGCGCGACAAAATCACGCACCAGCACCTACTGGCATCTAGCGCGATCCCGTTCATCTTTCCGGCGATGACGCAGCCATTTGAGGGGGAAACAGCCTATTTTTGTGATGGCTCGGTGCTCCAGACGGCGCC
>JAIPCZ010000038.1 GCA_021737975.1 Polaromonas sp.
GTCCCCATGGATATTTTTCGGCAAAGCGCTGCAGAAATTTGGCTGCCGTGATGGCGCCGCCAGCACGACCGCCAAGGTTGGCCACGTCGGCAAAACTGGTTTTCAGGCCCTCGGCGTAGTCGTCATCCAGCGGCATGGGCCAGCACAGATCCTGGGACGACTCACTGGCTTTCGCGAGGGCGGCCGACATCGCAGCGTCGTTTGAGAAAAAGCCGCTGCGCACGCCGCCCAGGGCAATGACGCAGGCCCCGGTCAGTGTGGCAATGTCGAGCACGGCCTGCGGCTTGAAACGCTCGGCGTAGGTCAGGGCATCACACAGCACCAGGCGACCCTCGGCATCAGTATTGAGAATCTCGATGGTCTGCCCGCTCATGCTGGTCACCACATCCCCCGGTTTGACGGCGCGGCTGCCGGACAGGTTTTCGCAAGACGGAATGAGACCCACGACGTTGATGGCGGGCTGCAACTCGGCCAGCGCCCTGAAGACACCCAGCACACTGGCGGCGCCACACATGTCGTACTTCATTTCATCCATCTCGGCGGCGGGCTTGATGGAAATGCCACCGCTGTCAAAGGTGATGCCTTTGCCCACCAGCACCACGGGCGCCTGCGACTTGGCGGCGCCCCGGTAATGCAGCTCGATAAATTTCAGCGGTTCGGCCGAGCCCTGCGCCACAGCCAAAAAAGCTCCCATGCCCAGTTTTTCCACATCCTTGTGGTTCAGGACCGAACATTTGATGCGTGGAGATTTTGCCAGCGCCTGGGCCGCGCGCGCCAGATGACTCGGGGTGGCGTGGTTGGCCGGACGATTGGCCCATTCCTTGGCCAGTTCAACGCCACGCACGGCGGCCACACTTTGTGAAAACGGGGCGGCCAGTTCCGTGCTGTTGGGAACCCCGACCTTGACCAGGTCAATCGTGCGCGCTTCGGCTTTGCTCAGGGTGGTGGTAAACACATAACTGGCCTCGGCCACCGTGGTCAAAGCCACATGGAGCGTCTGGCTGTCCGGGGCCTGGTCAAAGCACAGGGCGATTTGTTTGGGCTTGGCGGCCTTGATCAGGGCAATGGCCGCCGACACGCCTTTTCGGACGTCGCGGGATTTGCCGTCGCCCAGCCGCACCAACACCAGCCGGGCGCAGGCAAGCCCGGCGGGGCGGTGGATGTCGAGCAGGCTGCCGGGCTTGTCCGCCAAGTCACCCGCCTTCAGGGCCTTGCTGATCAGGGTGGACAAGGGACTTCTGCCCGCCTTGACTGATGTCGACAGCAACATCAGCAAAACATCACATTTTTCATGGCCGGCTTGCGCGGCATCCAAATTCAAGAGTTCAAAGTTCATAATTGATCCTTTATTAGTGCTGCCATGTTATTCCATTCATCCCTACGCAAAGAACTGTCCCGAAGTTTTGGCGCGACCCTGATCGTGCTGGTCACCGTGGTCATGACCATGACGCTGATTCGCACCCTGGGCTTGGCCTCGCGCGGCAGTTTCGATCCGTCGGACGTGTTTCTGGTCATGGGCTACACCGTGCTGGCCTACCTGCCCACGCTGTTGACCCTAGGCCTCTTTATTGCCATCATTTCCACCTTGACCCGGATGTTCCGTGAAAGTGAAATGGTTATTTGGCAATCCAGTGGACAGGGCCTTTTTTCAGTCATCAGGCCCTTGCTGCGCTTTGCCTGGCCGGTGTTTGCCGTGGTCGCCGCTTTGGCCCTGTTGATCCTGCCCTGGACCAATCTGCGCATTGAAGAACTCAGGATCCAGTACGAGCAGCGGGGTGACCTCGAGCGCGTTGAGCCGGGTCAGTTCCAGGAATCTGCCGACGGTTCGAAGGTATTTTTTGTCGAGAAAGAGACGACCGGAACACAAACGGGCGCCAACGTCTTTATCGCCACCACCGAAAAAGGCAAGGAGACCGTGACCTCGGCGCGAAACGGACGCGTTGAAAATCTGCCGGCAGGCCGTTTTTTGATGCTCAACAATGGTCAGCGACTGGAGCGCTCGATGGCCACTTCCGAGCTCAAAATCAGCGAGTTCGAACAGTACGGCATCCAGATTGGCCAGGAGACACTGGACCAGGTGAATTACGTTGCCGTGAATACGCGCACAACGATGGAGTTGCTCAAAGACCTGACGCTTGTTCACTGGGCTGAATTGTCCTGGCGCCTGGGCTTGATCCTGACCTCCTTCAACTTCGTGCTCATTGGTGTGACGGTGTCGAGCGTCAATCCTCGCGTGGCGCGCAGTGCCAACCTGGTGTTTGCCTTGTTCGCCTTTGTTTTTTATTACAACCTGCTCAGTCTGGGGCAAAACGCCATAGCCAACGGCCAATTCGGCTTTGGCCAGGTCATGCTTGTGTTGCATGGCGGCATTTTTGTTCTGGCACTCCTGATTCTTGCCAAAAGGCACCACAACTGGCAGTGGCGTGAAATGCCGGGCTTGTTGCGCCGACGTCGCGGAACAAACCTGCCATGAAGACGATCCGCCGCCTGATTTACGGGGAAATACTCTATGCGGTGGCTTTTGTCACGCTGGGTTTCCTGTCACTGTTTTTCTTTTTTGACCTGGTCGAAGAAATCCAGTCGGTGGGACGCCATGCGGCTACCGGCTACCAATTGGTGCACGCGCTGACGTATGTCGCCCTGATCGTTCCCAGCCACCTGTATGAGCTCATGCCGATCGCGGTGTTGATCGGCACGATTTTTGTCATGGCGCGCCTGGCGCAGAGTTCCGAGTTCACCATTTTGCGAACCAGCGGGCTTGATCCATGGCGCGCCCTCAGGTCGCTGCTTATTTTGGGGCTGGGCTTTGTCCTGCTGACCTTTGCACTGGGCGATTACGTCTCGCCGGTGGCCGACCGCACCGCGCAGTTGCTCAAGGCGCGATATACCGGGCGCATCACCGTGGGGCAGACGGGGGCCTGGCTCAAGGAAAAGCAGGATTACGGACAATACGCCGTCAACGTCGGCGAACTCGCGTCGGACGGTGTTTTGCACGACATCCGGGTTTTCGAGTTTGACAACCGGGGTTTCCTGATGTCGATAATGCAGGCGGAATCGGCCTCGGTGTCAAACGATGAATCCTGGCAATTGCGGCAAGTCAATCGCACCGAGTTTCCGCCCAGCGCGGCGACAGCCGCCAGCATCGAGCGCACCCATCTGGACGCCTTGCGCTGGCCCAACCATCTGAGTGCTGAAATGGTGGCGGCCGCCTTGCTCAAGCCGGAGCGCATGCGCACCATCGACCTGTTTCAGTACATCCAGCATCTGCAAAGCAACGCGCAGGCGGCGCAGCGTTACGAAATCGAATTCTGGAAAAAGGTCTTTTACCCTTTGAGTTGCCTGGTCATGGTGGTCCTGGCCCTGCCATTCGCCTACTTGCACTTTCGCTCCGGCAGCATCACCGCCTATGTGTTTGGCGGTGTCATGGCGGGCATCAGTTTCTTTTTGCTCAACAATGTCTTTGGCTACATTGGTAATCTGCAAAGCTGGCAGCCCTGGCTGACGGCAGCTTTGCCTGGCATGATTTATTCGGTGCTGTCGCTCACGGCCTTTGGCTGGCTCGTGCTCAGGCGCTGAAGTGCAAGTGGTTTGATTTCCCAACTTTTTATTGAAGGCTCCTGACCTATGCAAGCGACGATTTTGTTTGGACATGGTTCACGTGACCCGCTTTGGCGTGTTCCGATCGACACGGTGGCGCAGCGCATGCTGGCCATTGACGCGCAGTGCCGCGTTCGCTGCGCATTTCTTGAGATCACCGAGCCGGATCTCGCCAGCACCACCGCAGAACTGGTGGCGCTGGGCGTGGACAGCATCACCATCGTGCCGATGTTCCTGGGGGTTGGTCGCCATGCCCGCGAGGACCTGCCTGTGCTGGTGAAGGCGCTGCAGCTTGATTACCCGGAGGTTTGTTTCATGTTGCAGCCTTCCGTGGGCGAAGACGCCCGTGTGGTTGAACTGCTGGCGCAGATTGCCATGCCCGCCGCGGCGGCCCGGGCTGCGACAGCGGCATGAAGCCGGCGCCTGGCAGAACTCCGGTATGAACCTGCACCAATTCCGATTTGTCCAGGAGGCTGTTCGGCGCAACCTCAATTTGACCGAGACGGCCAAGGCCCTGCACACCTCTCAGCCCGGGGTTTCCAAGGCCATCATCGAGCTTGAAGAAGAGCTCGGCATCGAGATTTTCGCCCGCCACGGCAAACGCCTGAAGCGGGTCACCGAACCCGGCCAGCAGGTACTCAAGAGCATTGAATTGATCATGCGGGAAGTCGCCAACCTCAAGCGCATTGGGGATGAGTTCAGTTCCGAGGACAGTGGCACCCTGTCGATCGCCACCACCCACACCCAGGCGCGCTACGTCCTGCCCGAGCCCGTGGCCAAGCTGCGGCTGGCCTACCCCAAGGTCAACGTCAGCCTGCATCAGGGCTCGCCCACGCAGGTTGCGCAGATGCTGATGGACGAAGTCGCCGAAATCGGCATTGCCACCGAGTCGCTGGACGCTTATGACGAACTGGTGTCCTTGCCCTGTTATGAGTGGCAGCATGTGCTGGTGTTGCCCGTGGGTCATCCGCTGTGCACCAAGCCCCATCTGACCCTGGAAGACATCGCGCACGAACCACTCATCACCTACCATCCGTCCTACACCGGGCGGACCAAAATCGACCATGCTTTTGCGGTGCGCAAGCTCGAACCTCGCATCGCTCTCGAAGCCATCGACTCGGACGTGATCAAGACCTACGTCAAGCTCGGGCTGGGTGTCGGTATTGCCGCAGAAATGTCGGTGCGCGATGTGGTCGAAGGCGGCGCCAATAATGAGCTGGTGATCCGGCCTGCCGGCCAGCTGTTCGGTCAGAACGTCGCACGCGTCGCCTTCAAACGAGGCGCTTACCTGCGCAACTTTGTGTTTCAGTTCGCCGAACTTCTCAGCGCCAGGCTTAACCGCACCCTGGTCGCCCGCGCCATGACGGGGCACGTCAACGATTATGAATTGTGAAAGCACTTGTTTTGATGCGCTGTCATTGCGGACCTGATCCGCAATCCACGACTTCCGGACTTCCCGGATGCCGGGCCAAGCCCGGCATGACACGGGTGAAGTTGTCATTTCTGCATCCCTTGCACAAGGCAAATTTGTTTTGTCCTCCACTGACCAAACCATGAGTTCCCTTACCCTCCAAACCAAGTTGCCCAGCGTCGGCACCACTATCTTTACCGTCATGTCGGCCCTGGCCACAGAAAAAAATGCGGTCAATCTGGGGCAGGGTTTTCCGGACTTCGACTGCGATCCGCGCCTGGTCGACGCCGTGACCCAGGCCATGCAGCAGGGCCGGAACCAGTACCCGCCGATGGCCGGTGTGCCGGTCTTGCGCGAAGCCGTGGCCGACAAGATGGCCGCGCTTTATCAGAACCCCTACAGCGCCGCCACTGAAGTCACCATCACGGCCGGGGCCACACAAGCCATTCTGACCATCATTCTGGCCATCGTGCACCCCGGCGACGAGGTGATCGTGCTGGAGCCCTGCTACGACAGTTACGTACCCAACATCGCGCTGGCCGGTGGTGTGCCGGTGCGTGTGCCCTTGATCCCCGGCACGTTTCGTCCTGACTTTGACAAAATTGCGGCGGCCATCACGCCCAAAACGCGGGCGATCATCGTCAACTCCCCGCACAACCCGAGTGGCACGGTCTGGACCGCGGCCGAGATGCGGCAGCTTGAGGCCGTGCTGGCACCCACCAACGTGCTTCTGATCAGCGACGAGGTGTATGAACACATGGTCTTTGACGGCCAGAAACACCAAAGCGCGGCCATGTTTGCCGGCCTGGTGGAGCGCGCCTTTGTGGTGTCGAGTTTTGGCAAGACCTACCACGTGACCGGCTGGAAAGTCGGCTATGTGGCGGCGCCGGCGGCGCTCACGCAAGAGTTTCGCAAGGTTCACCAGTTCAATGTCTTTACCGTCAACACCCCGGTGCAATACGGCCTGGCGGCGTACATGGCCAACCGGGAGGCCTACCTGAATTTGTCCAACTTCTACCAGGAAAAGCGGGACCTGTTTCGGGCCGGGCTGAAAGACAGCAGGTTCAGGTTGTTGCCCTGCGAGGGCAGTTATTTCCAGTCTGTGGACACTTCCCGGATCAATGATCTCAAGGAGGCTGATTTCTGCAAATGGCTCACTTCCGAGATCGGCGTGGCGGCCATTCCCCTGTCGGCCTTTTATGGCGCAGGCTTTGACCAGCAGGTGGTGCGGTTTTGTTTTGCCAAGACAACAGCCACCCTGCAGCTCGCGCTGGAGAAATTGCAGCGCTTGTGAGCGGATGGTCCGGCACACAGGGGGGCATGCCGCCCGGGCGCCGTTTGGCGCAAAAAAACGAGGAGCAGCTTATGCGCATCGACTTCACGCTTGATCACCACCACAAGAGTTATCCGTTCACGGCCGCACCTTGCCTGGCCAGTGAATTGGCCGGCAAGGGCTGGAACCTCTTTGACAATGACTTGCCATTTCCCCTGGCGGTCCTTGATCGCGGCGCGCTCGAGCACAACATCAGGTGGATGCAAGCGTTCGCCAGTCGCAAGGGGGTGGCTTTGGCGCCTCATGGCAAGACCACGATGTCACCCCAGCTGTTTCAGATGCAGTTGGCGGCGGGTGCCTGGGGCCTGACTTTTGCCACCCTCTATCAGGCTGCCGTGGGTGTGGAGGCCGGTGCCCGGCGCATCATCATCGCCAACCAAGTGGTCTGTGACGCTGATTTTGATGCGCTGGCGACTCTGCTGGCACAACATCCCGGCTTGCGCATCTGGTTCTTGGTGGATTCTCTGGCCCAACTGGCCCTGATTGAAGCCTGGGCCAGCCGGCATACCAATGCCGCGCCTTTTGACGTCTTGCTCGAGATGGGCATACCAGGCAAGCGCACCGGCTGTCGCACCCTGGAGCAGGCACTCGAACTGGCTCGGCGCCTGGCTGCGTCTGCGGCCGTCCAGTTCGGCGGTATTGAATGTTACGAGGGAGGCGTGGCGCGTTGTGACAGCGTTGACGACACGCGTGAAGTCACGGCATTGGTGCGCCGGGTCGCTCAGGTGGCGCAGACCTGCGACCGGGAATGCCTGTTTGCGGGGGATGAGCTGCTGATCACTGCCGGCGGTTCCGCTGTTTTTGACCTGGTGATTCCACTTTTGCGCCCGCAGGACCTGCGACGCCCCATGCTGGGTGTGCTGCGCTCGGGTTGTTACATCACGCATGACCATGGCAACTATGCGCGATTTTTGCGATTGCTGGAACGCCGCGAGGGACTTGAAACCTCGCTCAAGGCTGCGCTTGAAGTCTGGACCATGGTGCAATCGGTTCCCGAGCCAGGCCTCGCATTATTGACTTGCGGTCGCCGCGACATCTCTTACGATATTGAGATGCCCTTGCCGCAGCGACATGCGGCGCGCGGCTCCAGGAAACCCGACGGGGTACCCACCCACTGGAAAATCACGGACCTTAATGACCAGCATGCTTACCTGAGTTTTGACCCGGCGGGCCTGGCCCCGCAAGTTGGAGACCGTGTTAGCCTGGGCATTTCCCATCCATGCACCACCTTCGACAAGTGGCGCTGGTTGGCGCTGGTGGAAGATGACGGCGCTGTGACCGGGGCGGTTGCGACCCGGTTTTGACTGGCGACTTTTCGGCCGTGACACAAGGCTTGCGGTTCATCAATGTGCGCTGTGAAAAGGAGGGCCATCATGTTGTCCGCACTTTGAACAAGGACTGAGCATGACTACCCCTGAAAAATTCGTCTACGTTTTTGGCAGCAGCCGCACCGAAGGCGCTGCCGCCATGAAAAACCTGCTTGGCGGCAAGGGTGCCAACCTCGCCGAAATGTGCCGGCTCGGCATCACGGTGCCCTCGGGCTTCACCATCAGCACCGAGGCCTGCACCGCCTTCACCGAGCACGGACGTGAGGCTGTGTTCGAGCTGATCCAGGGTGAGGTGCTGGCCGGCGTGAGCTTCCTTGAAGCAGAAATGGGCAAGATCTTTGGCGACGCCAGCGATCCGCTGCTGCTGTCGGTGCGCTCCGGCGCGCGGGCCTCCATGCCGGGCATGATGGACACCATTTTGAACCTCGGGCTGAACGACGAGGCCGTTTTGGGCCTGGCACGCAAAACCAATGACGCGCGTTTTGCCTGGGACTCCTACCGTCGTTTTGTGCAGATGTATGGCGACGTGGTGATGGGCCTCAAGCCGGTTTCCAAGGAGGACCACGACCCGTTCGAAGTCATCATCGACATGGTGAAGGCGAAAAAGGGCGTGAAGCTCGACACCGATCTGGACGCCGACGACCTCAAGGAACTGGTGCAGCGCTTCAAGTCGCTGATTCGCGCGCGCATCGGCCGGGACTTTCCCACCGACCCGTGGGAACAGCTCTGGGGCGCGGTCTGGGCGGTGTTCGAGAGCTGGAACAACGAGCGTGCCTGTGTCTACCGCGAGCTCAATGACATCCCCGCCTCCTGGGGCACCGCGGTGAACGTGCAGGTCATGGTGTTTGGCAACCTGGGTGACAACAGCGCCACCGGCGTGGCTTTTTCCCGCGATGCCGGAACCGGCGAGGATTTGTTCAACGGCGAGTTCCTGGTCAACGCCCAGGGCGAGGATGTGGTGGCCGGCATCCGCACACCGCAGCAGGTGTCGCTGGTCGGGTCGCGGCGCTGGGCCGAGCTGGCGCTGGTCAGCGAAGGGGAGCGGCGCCGGCACTATCCCTCGCTGCAGGAACTGATGCCCGACATTTATGAGCAGTTGTTACATGCCGAGACCACGCTGGAAAACCATTTCAGGGACATGCAGGACATCGAGTTCACGATCCAGCAGGGCAAGCTCTGGATGCTGCAAACCCGTAACGGCAAGCGCACAGGGTCGGCCATGGTGCGTATTGCCATGGAGATGCTGCAGCAAGGCATGATTGACGAAAAAACGGCGCTGCAGCGCGTCTCGCCCGAGCGCCTCAACGAGCTCCTGCACCCGATATTCGATCCCGGGGCACGCAAGGCGGCGCTTATCCTCGCGCGCGGCCTGCCGGCCTCGCCGGGTGCCGCCACGGGTCAGATTGTGTTTCATGCAGACGAGGCGGAAACCTGGGCCAAGGCCGGCAAGGACGTGATTTTGGTGCGCCAGGAAACCTCTCCGGAAGATCTGCGCGGCATGAGTGTGGCCAAAGGCATTTTGACCGCGCGCGGTGGCATGACGTCACACGCCGCGGTGGTCGCGCGGGGCATGGGCAAGTGCTGTGTTTCGGGCGCGGGTGCGGTGCATGTGGACCTCAAGGCCCGCACCATGAGCATCGGTGAAGCGGTTTACCACGAGGGCGACTGGATCTCGCTGGACGGTTCTGCCGGCGAGGTGTACGCGGGAAAGATTGCCACCAGGGACGCCGAGCTGAGCGGCGATTTTGGCAAACTCATGGCCTTGACCGACAAGTACAAACGCATGGACATCCGCGCCAACGCCGACACCCCGCACGAGGCCCGGGTGGCGCGTAATTTCGGCGCCACCGGCATCGGCCTGTGCCGCACCGAGCACATGTTTTTTGAGGGCGCGCGTATTCTGGCGGTGCGTGAAATGATTCTGGCCGACAACGAGGCGGGTCGCCGCAAGGCGCTGGCAAAGCTGCTGCCGATGCAGCGAAGCGACTTTGAAGGCTTGTTCCGCGAGATGCACGACCTGCCGGTCACCATTCGCCTGCTCGACCCGCCGCTGCACGAGTTTTTGCCGCATGACGAAGCCAATCAGCGCACCATGGCCGCAGAGATGGGCGTGTCTTTGGGAAAAATCCGGATGCGTGTCGAAGACTTGCATGAATTCAATCCGATGATGGGGCACCGCGGTTGCCGCCTCGGCATCAGCTACCCCGAGATCACCGAGATGCAGGCCCGTGCCGTCTTTGAGGCGGCGCTCAATGTGCGTGCCGTGGGCATTCATGTCAAGACCGAAATCATGGTGCCGCTGGTGGGCACGGTGCGCGAGTTCAATGCCCAGGCCGATGTCATCCGGCGCACCGCGGTCACGGTTTTTGCCGAGCGCGGCGAAACACTCGACTACCTGCTGGGCTCCATGATCGAGACACCGCGTGGTGCATTGATGGCAGACAGCATCGCCAGGCAGGCCGAGTTTTTCTCATTCGGCACCAACGACCTGACGCAGATGACGCTGGGTTTCTCGCGCGACGATGCCGGCAAGTTCCTGCCCGAGTACCTCAAGAGGGGCATTTACGAGCATGACCCGTTTCGCTCGATCGACCAGAAAGGTGTGGGTGCGCTGGTTCAAATGGCGGTTGAAAAAGGCCGCGGCGCGCGACCGGACCTCGAGGTGGGGGTGTGTGGTGAGCATGGCGGCGACCCGGTTTCGGTGGCATTTTTTCACCAGGTGGGCCTGGATTATGTGAGTTGCTCGCCCTACCGCGTGCCGATTGCGCGGCTGGCGGCGGCCCAGGCGGCCATGGCGTCTTAAGCGTGTCGGTGGCGCAAGGCGTTCAGGGACCTGGCCAGACTGGCCTCGACCGGCCAGGGCTCCAAGCCCCAGCGCGCGGCCAGCAGCTCGGCGCACAGCACCGAAAAGCTCAAGCCCCGCGAGCCCAGCCCCGCGCAAATCCATAAACCCGGTGCCTCTGATGCCTCCAGGGGGCCGACCGCAGGCAGGCGGTCGGTGGTGACGCAGCGGGTGTTTTTCCAACTTTTGAGTTCGCTGGATTCGAATTGTTGCCGCAACGCAGCGGCCAGGTCAGGCAGCAAGGGCTGCAAATGCTGCCAGTTGCTGCGGTGGTTGTCCTGATCAGGGCGCTCGGGCTGGTCGTCAGGCTGGTAGGACGCACCCGTGAACCAGGCGGTGGCGCCGTCCACCGGGATCTGGGGCACCATGCTGCCCGAACCATTGACAGGGTAGGGCGGAAACTCGGCCTTGCTTGTGTCGTCATGCAAGGCCCAGCTCAACAGGCCGCGCATGCCGTGCATGGCGGGCAGGCCGGCAAAGTCCGGGGCGCGCTGCGGTTCGTCTTGCAGCAAGCGCTGGAGCAGCGTCGCAGCGCCGCAGGCATTGGCCAGCACCACGCGCTCGGCGCGGCACATGACCCGGGCCTGCGCATCCAGCAATTCCCAGGCTCCGTCGTGCTGGCGCAGTTGGGCTACCGCTGAGTTGCCCATGAAGGTGATGCCGGCCTGGCTGAGCCAGGCCCGCACCAACTGAGCCGGTTTGATCCAGGCGCCTTGCGGGTGCCAGAGGTCTTGCGTGTTCAGGTGCACACCATCGATATCGCGCTCCAGAACCCCGGTGGGTGCCCAGTCCTGGCCTTCCGTCAAGAGTCTGCGGGCCTGTTGCAGAATCAAGCGCACGCCGCTGCGCGACAGCCTGGAAAGCGCACAGTCGTCCGCCGAGATGTGGGGCACCACCAGCCCGACCGGCAGGCCGGAGGCACCGGCGGCGGGGGCCTCGGCCTGGTCCAGCACGCTCACCTGCCAGCCGCGCCGTGCCAGCGCGGCTGCCACACTGGCGCCGGCCAGACCGGCGCCGATGACCGCGCAGCTGCCAATGGGCAAAGCGGTTTTCATCGCCGTTTGCCGGCTGCTTTTCAGGGTCCAGCGCGGATTGAAGCTGGCTTCGAGCGTGGCTGGGGCCGGGCTGCTGGTCGCCGCTTCCGGCGTTTCCAGTTCAAAGCCACATTGCGATAAATTTCGACCCACGTCCGACAAGGCACGGCCATTCGGCGCATGGACCGTCAGGCGGGCGCCGCGACGGCAGCAGCGCGCCAGCGCCTTGACGGCCCAAAGCGAGCCGGTTTCTGCGTTGTCCAGACTCAGCGTCACCGCATCGGCCGCAAACTGTTGCTGGCGCAGCAGATGCAAGGTGTCGCCCACACACAGCGTCAGCACGACCTGACCCTGGTTCAATGAAAAACGGTGAAAACCTGGCAGCAGACCCCACCATTGGCCGGCAAGCTCTTGCGCCAAAAGCAGCATCGCCGGGTCATTTCCGGCGACGCTGAGCAAGTCCGGGGCCGTGGGCGGCGTTTGGGTCAACGCCACGCAGTGCAGCAGGCGAGGGCGCTGCGGGTCTGCGAGCCAGGCCTGCCAGGTCTGGAAAAACCGCTCGCCCGACACAAACCCCGTGTCAAGCGTGCGCCAGCAAGTCAAACCTTGCCAGGCTTTTGCCGGGACGTCAACTGATGTGCTTGGCTGTTCCTTTTCCGGGGTCACCGGCATTGGCAGGGCTTATTCCTTGGGCGGCACATAGCCCTGGGCGGCATCGGCGCCCCCACCAAAAAAGTGGTTTTCCATCTGCCGGGCCAGGTATTGGCGGGCACGGGCGTCGGCCAGGTTCAGCCGGTTTTCATTGACCAGCATGGTCTGGTGCTTGAGCCAGTCGGCCCAGGCTTGCTTGCTGACACTCTGCCAAATGCGCTTGCCCAGTTCACCGGGATAGGGTGGAAAGTCGAGTCCCTCAGCTTCCATGCCGAGTTTGATGCAGTTCACTGTGCGCGCCATAACGATCTTTCAAGGGTGAGTCAAAGCGTGCAACTGTAGCAAGGTTTTTCACAAAGCGCGCACCTGCGTTAAAATCCTGCACATGTCAAAAGCAGATACCAAAACCAAAATCGTGGCCGATGGCCTGCGTTACAAATCCAAAGTGTCAGGTTCGCCTTTCACAGCGGCCACATCATTTGGCGCTGCGACCATGTCGTGCTTCCTGTGCGGCAAGCATCGCGCCCGATCCCAGATGGTCTCCAAGAAGATTTTGGGCAAATCGCAGGCGGTGTGTTCGCCCTCCTGCAAAGCGCTCGATGAAGCGTCAAAGTAAAGCGTGTTGAAAGCATGGCGAGCGCATTCCTGGTGATTCTCGACAGCGCGCCTCGGCGCGTTTTTGCATTTCTGAGTTTGGTCTGCCTGGCCATGCTGGCTTTTGGCCTGTACTTGCAGCACAGCCAGGGCTTGGAGCCCTGCCCGATGTGCATCGTCCAGCGTTATGCCCTTTTGTCGGTTGCCATTCTTGCCGGGTCGCTCAGCGCGAGCGCCAGCAAACGCGTCCATTTCGGCGGCTCGCTGGTGCTGTTGCTGGCAGCGGGCTTTGGGGCCTTTGTGGCGGCGCGCCAAAGCTGGCTGCAGTGGTATCCGCCCGAGGTGGCCACCTGTGGCCGCGATTTCTACGGCATGATCGAAAACTTCCCGCTGAATCGTGCCATTCCCATGATCTTCAAGGGCAGTGGCGACTGTTCAGCCATTGACTGGACCTTTCTGGGCGGGTCGATTGCCAATTGGGCTTTCCTTGTTTTTTCCGCCACCGTCCTGCTTGCCCTGCTGATGCTTGCGCGCCGCTGGTTGCGCCGCTAGGCGCTACAGCAGCACGCTGCCCGGGTGTTCGCCGCGCTCGTACACCACATGGGCGCGTCCGACCAGCAGGGTGTCGAGTGAGCCAATGTTGTCCAGCACCTTGTTGGTGTAGGGCAACTTGTGGAGCGCATAACGCATGGCATTCAGGCGTGCCCGCTTTTTGCAATCCGATTTGATGACCGTCCAGGGCGCGTCGGCAGTGTCCGTTTCGAAAAACATGGCTTCCTTGGCCTTGGTGTAGTCATCCCACTTGTCGAGCGAAGCCAGATCAATGGGACTGAGCTTCCATTGTTTCAGGGGGTGTAATTCCCGTTCCTTGAAACGACGGCGCTGCTCCTTGCGGCTCACAGAAAACCAGAATTTGATCAGGTGGACGCCGCTCTGCACCAGTTGGCGCTCGAACAGCGGCGCCTGGTGGATGAATTGCTGGTACTCGGCTTCTGAACAAAAACCCATGACGCGCTCAACGCCGGCCCGGTTGTACCAGGAGCGGTCAAACAACACGATCTCGCCGGCGGTCGGCAAATGCTGAACGTAGCGCTGAAAGTACCATTGGCCGCGTTCGGATTCGCTGGGTTTTTCCAGCGCCACCACACGCGCGCCACGCGGATTCAGGTGTTCCATGAAGCGCCGGATGGCGCCGCCCTTGCCGGCGGCATCGCGCCCCTCGAACAAAATCACCACCCGTTGCCCGGTCTCCTTGGCCCAGCTTTGCAGTTTGAGCAACTCCACCTGCAATTTGTATTTCTGAGTCTCATAACGCTTGCGCGACATCAGATTTTTATAGGGATAGCCGCCGGTGCGCCAGTCGCTGGCCAGTTCCTCATCGGGCTTGTTGCCTTTGCCCTTGGGCAGGGCCTGGCTTTCGAGCAGCATTTGCCGTATGGCC
The DNA here is from genome assembly GCA_021737975.1 of Polaromonas sp. GTDB lineage: Bacteria > Pseudomonadota > Gammaproteobacteria > Burkholderiales > Burkholderiaceae_C > Rhodoferax. The sequence goes on from JAIPCZ010000038.1 coordinate 14,232, forward strand.
AGCACATCATCAGGCGACGAGCCCTCCAGCAGCACTTTGAGCGCATCGGCCTTGCTGGAACTGGTGGCCAGAATGTCGCGCAAGGCACTTTGCTGGCTGATTTGGGCCGCGCTGAGCTTGGCCTGCACCACGTGCCGGGCCACGCCCGCACTGGTCTTGGCGCCGCTGGTGTCCCCACGCGTCGCGCGGCGAACCGGCTCGCGGGCCGACTTCGGCGCCAATTTGGAGGTGGCCGGCTTTCTTGCGCGCGGCTTGGGTGTGACGGTAACAGGCGTGGGGGCGGTGACAACGCTCAAGCGGCTGACTTCTTCTGGCATCAAGTTCTTTCAAGATTGGTTTAACAAATTTAACTCAACAAGATTCTCCGCCCCGGCCGTTAGATTTTATTGATACTTATCAAATTCCTTTGTTTTCGAACGCCGGTTGACCCGAGATTGGTCAGACCCGCAAGGCTGTCAGATAGGCAAGGCGTCGAACGATTCGTAGGTTTTCTTCAGCCAGTTTTTGACGCGTTGACGCTCCAGCAGGCCCAGCGCATCGTCTTCCGAACGGTTGTGAATGGCAGCCCAGAAACTGGCGTTCTGGCGGTCGATCTTGCGCATGCTGGCTTCGTGTAATTGGGCCAGGGTGACGGTTCTTGCGCCCAGTTCAAGTGCTTTCGCCATCGCGTTCGATGCCTCCAGCTCTGAAAAATCGGTGCCGCGCCCCATGTTTTTGACAATCAGGTAATTCGGTCCGGCACCATAGGCGTCGAGCAGGCGATCGAGCAGATCCACCGAATCCTTGCCGGCGTCGGCCACATGCCACAAGTTCACCGCAATGCCCATGTCGGCCAGCAAGGGCAGCAGGTCGGAGTCCTTGATCCAGCGTGCCAGCGGGGCGGCTGTTTGCGCTGCCAGGTCGACGATGACGCGCGGTGTTTCACCCTCGTTGGCGGCCTCGAACACGCTCACCACCCGGTCCAGGCCCTCATAGCTGTCCACCAGCACGGGTGCCGCGTAGTCGGCATAAAAGCGGGTGAACGAGGTGTGCGAACGATCGGTGTCAAAGCCCATGAAGGGCAGATCCTTGTCGATCAGGTACTGGGCCAGCACGCGCGCCACCACGGATTTGCCGACACCACCTTTTTCGCCGCCGATGAAATTGAGAGAACTCATGATTTTCCTGTTGAGTTGTTTGAAATTGTTGCTCACGCGAGCTTGACCAAGCAAGACTCGTGCACAAAGCCTTGATTGTCGATTGGGCTTGTTGCAGGGTCGATTTCAATCGACCATGGCTTGCCGTTTCAGGGATCTATGTGATTTTTTTGACCAGCACCTGGCTTTTGCGGTCCCAGTTGTACTTGCGCTTGCGGGCTTCGGGCAGCCAGTCGGCATCGACTTGGACAAAACCTCGTTTCAGGAACCAGTGCATGGTGCGTGTGGACAGCACAAAAATGCTGTCCAACCCGGCCAGTTTGGCGCGCTGCTCGATGCGTTTGAGCACGCGCTCGCCGTCACCCTGGCCCTGCACCTGGGGTGAGACCGTGAGCGCGGCCATTTCACCGGTGCGGGCTTCGGGGTAGGCGTAGAGCGCGGCACAGGCAAAAATGACGCCGTCGTGCTCGATCACGGTGTACAGGCCGACATCACGCTCTATTTCGGTGCGGCTGCGCTTGACCAGGGTGCCATCTTTTTCGAAGGGCTCGATCAGCTGCAGGATGCCGCCCACGTCGTCCACCGAGGCTTCGCGCAGGCTCTCGAGCTTTTCATCGACCACCATGGTGCCAATGCCGTCGTGCACGTAAACCTCCAGCAGGATCGAGCCGTCCACCGCAAACGGAATGATGTGGCTGCGCTCGACGCCGCCCTTGCAGGCCTTGACGCAGTGCTGCAAATAAAACGCCGTGTCGCTCGGCGTGTTGGCATTGGGCAGGTCAGCCAACAGCTTTTCGGCCGCCGCCAGGGGCAACTCGGTGTCAATGGGGTTGTCTTCGCTGACGGGCAAGTCCACCTGGGTGGCAATGCCGGGGACCTCGGTGACAAAAATCAGCTTGTCGGCCTGTAATGCGGTGGCCACCGAGGTGGCCACTTCTTCCATGGTCAGGTTGAACGCCTCACCAGTGGGCGAAAAACCGAATGGCGACATCAACACCAGGGCGCCCATGTCGAGCGAGCGCATGATGCCCGCGGTGTCGATCTTGCGCACCACACCCGAATGTTGAAAATCCACGCCATCAACGATGCCGACCGGGCGTGCCGTCAAGAAGTTGCCCGAGATCACCCGCACCGTGGCCCCTGCCATGGGTGTGTTGGGCAGGCCCTGGCTGAATGCGGCCTCGATCTCATAACGCAACTGGCCGGCGGCCTCCTGAGCACAATCCAGTGCCACCTCGTCGGTGATGCGCATGCCTTTGAAGTAGCGCGGTGTATGGCCCTTGCTTTTGAGCTGTTCATTCACCTGGGGGCGAAAGCCGTGCACCAGCACCACCTTGACGCCCATGCTCTGGATCAGCGCCAGGTCTTGCGCCAGGTTGGGCAACTTGCCCGCCGCAATCGCCTCGCCGCACACGCCCACCACAAAGGTCTGGTGCCGAAACTTGTGGATGTAGGGCGCCACCGAGCGGAACCAGGGCACAAAGGTGAAGTTGAAGATGGAACTCATAGGTCGGGCTTTAGCAGTTGCAGGCGTTTGGAAGGCAATAGGCGAATGAAGTCACGATCGAACGTTGCCAGCACCTCTTGTTGCTGCAGCACACTCGCGGCGATCCAGGCATCGGGCAGGTCATTGGCGCTCAGATTGTGATCCAGACAAAGCATGCGCAATTTGGGCCACTCGTCTTGTGTGACCAGCATGGCGACGCCGGGGTTGGCCAGGATGCCATCGATAAAAGCGACAGCCTGGGTCGTGGGCGTGGGCACCAAAAAAATGCGCGGGTGGGTGACCAGCCTCAAGAAACTGGCGACCACGGTCCCCAGCAATTTCAGATCGGCGTGGTTGCCGGCATGGGTCATGGCGTCGGTCAACCAGGCCAGTGCTGCCGGGTGGTGTGGGTGATCTGCGCGCGACGCAGCCACCAGCACGTTGACATCAGGCGTCATGCTTCGGCCGCTTGCAAAAGCGATTTGTTGCTGAGCGGATCGATACCTTGCTGCAGGCCGGTCGCACCATCAAACACCGGCAGAGCGACCGTTGCGGCGGAGGCAACCGGGTTCGTGCCAAGTGCGTATTGCGCCAAAAACTCGCGCACTTTGGCGCTGACCGAGGTGCCTTGCTCGATGGCCTTGATGCGCGCTTTTCTGATCAACTCATCATCGACAGAAATGGTCAAATTTGACATGAAGAACCTCCTGAAACAAGTGTAGCACTAGAACCTGTGTAGCACATATTTCCGCATCAGGGGCCGCAAGTGCTTTGACCTGGTGTGCTGGCACTGAGCGGGCTTGGCGCGCCTGCCGTCTTGACACTCAGGCGATGTTCCAGACGGGCACGTTTTGGTCACGCGTGAGTGTGATGACGAAAGGCAGGACCCTGCCCATGGCTTGACCGCTCAAGGCCTTGTCGACGTAGTCTTCGACGGTACTTGCCGAAGGAACCACCGTGAACGGGAGCGACCAGAGTTCGCCGTCGGCGGCGGCCCGCACCAGCGCCGGCGCGTCCGCGCGCACAAGCGGACGCAGCGTGATCAGGGAGGCTTGGAGGGTTGGCACGGTGAACTGTGAGCACATCAAAGGGTGAAGACACACCCGTGTCTCCACAACGGAACGATTGTCCACCGATTTTCAAGTCCAGCCTCCCGCGATAATCGCGACCTCATGTCCGTAGCTCTGAAAATCGAATTCCCCGAATCCCTGCCGGTCTCCGCCCGGCGCGAAGAGATCATGGTGGCCATGGCTGCGCACCAGGTCATCATCGTCTGCGGTGAAACCGGTTCGGGCAAAACCACCCAGTTGCCCAAGATCGCCCTGGCGCTGGGGCGTGGCAAGCTCAATTACCCGCTGACCAACCCGGACGGCACACGCGCGCCGCCCGGCAAACTCATCGGCCACACCCAGCCCCGGCGTATTGCGGCCAGCAGCGTGGCCAAGCGTATTGCCGAAGAATTACACACCACACTGGGCGATGTGGTCGGCTTCAAGGTGCGCTTTCAGGACCGGCTGAGCCGGGACAGCTCGGTCAAGCTCATGACCGACGGCATCTTGCTGGCCGAAACACAAACTGACCCGCTGCTCAAGGCCTACGACACGATCATCATCGACGAGGCGCATGAGCGCAGCCTGAACATCGACTTTTTGCTGGGCTACCTGCGTCAGATCCTGCCGCGCCGCCCCGACCTGAAAGTCGTGGTGACCTCGGCGACGATCGACGCCGAGCGCTTTGCCGAGCACTTTGCCAGTCGCCAAGGGCCGGCGCCGATCATCATGGTCTCGGGGCGTATGTTCCCTGTGGAGCAGCGCTACCGGCCATTTGAGGAAGCCCGTGACTATGACCTGAACAATGCGATTGCCGATGCTGTTGACGAACTCTGGCGTGATGCCCACAACAGCGGCGATATCCTTGTCTTTCTGCCAGGTGAACGTGAAATCCGCGAGGCTGCCGACCACTTGCGCGGCCACCTGAGCCACCAACCCGTCTTTCGCAATGCCGAGGTGCTGCCGCTGTTTGCCCGCTTGAGCCAGGCCGAGCAGGACCGTATTTTTGACAGCCACAGCGGGCGCCGTATTGTGCTGGCCACCAATGTGGCCGAAACCTCGCTCACGGTGCCGGGCATCCGTTATGTCATTGACGTGGGCACCGCGCGCATGAAGCGCTACAGCTTCAGAAGCAAGGTCGAGCAGTTGCTGGTCGAGCCGATCAGCCAAAGTTCGGCGAACCAGCGCGCCGGCCGCTGCGGCCGGGTGGCCAACGGCATTTGTATTCGGCTCTATGACGAGAAAGATTTCACCGGGCGCCCCAAATTCACCGACCCCGAAATTCTGCGCAGCTCGCTGGCCGGTGTGATCCTGCGCATGAAGTCGCTGCACCTGGGCGTGGTGGAGGACTTTCCGTTCATCGAGAAACCCTCGGGCCGCGCCATTGCCGACGGTTACCAACTGCTCAACGAACTCGGCGCTGTGGACGACGCCAACGAGCTCACCGCCACCGGCCAGGAACTGGCCAGGCTGCCGCTGGACCCGCGTGTGGGACGCATGATTCTGGAGGCGCGCACGCGTGAGGCGCTCGACGAGGTGCTGGTGATCGCCTCGGCGCTGTCGGTGCAGGACGTGCGCGACCGGCCCATGGAGGCGCAGCAGCAGGCCGATCAGGCGCACGCCAAGTTCGACGACGAAAAGAGCGAGTTCAGTGGCTACCTGAGACTGTGGAAATGGATCAACGACGGCAAGGGCGGGGAAGGGCAGCACAAACTCTCCAACCGTCAATACGAGCAGCTATTGCGCCAAAACTTCGTCAGCATGCGCCGTGTGCGCGAGTGGCGCGACATCCACTCGCAGTTGCACACGGTGGTGGCCGAGCACAAGTGGCGCCTGAATACCTTGCCGGCGAGTTATGAGCAATTGCACCTGTCGATGCTGGCGGGGCTGCTCGGCAACATTGGCTACAAGCTGGAGACCGAAGGCGCTGGCAGCGGCGGCGAGTACCTGGGCGCGCGCGGAATCAAGTTTTACCCGCACCCCGGCGCCCATCTGGTCAAGAAGCCGGGCCGTTGGATTGTGGCCGCCGAGCTGGTCGAGACCACGCGCTTGTTTGGCCGCGGCATTGCGGCCATCGAGCCGCAGTGGCTGGAGCAGGTGGGTGGCCATTTGCTCAAGAAACAACTGCTCGACCCGCATTGGGAAAAGAAGTCGGCCGAGGTCAACGCGCTGGAGCGCGCCACGCTGTACGGCATCGTGGTATACAGCGGCCGGAGGGTCAATTACGGACGGGTCGATCTGGTCGGCGCGCGTGAAATTTTCATCCGCGAGGCTTTGGTCAACGGCCAGTGGGACTGCAAATGGCCGTTTTTGCAGGCCAACCAAAAGCTCATCGGGCAGGTGGAAGACCTCGAGCACAAGGCGCGCCGGCAAGACGTGCTGATCGACGACGAACTGATCTACGCCTTTTACGACCAGCAGTTGCCCGCCGACGTCTGCAGCGGCTACAGTTTTGATGCCTGGTACCGCGACGCCTGCAAAAAACCCGAGTACCTGATGCCCATGCCGGTGCGCGGCGCGGCGCCCACCGGCAACAGCAAGCTCCTGCTGCTCACGCGCGAGGAACTCATGCGCCACGAGGCGGCGGGCATCACCACGCAGTCTTTTCCCAAAACCGTCCGCCTGGGTGGTGTCGATTGCGCTGCCACTTACCTGCACGAGCCCGGCGATGCCAAGGACGGCCTCACGGTGACCGTGCCGCTGTTTGTGTTGAACCAGGTGAATGAGGAGCGTTGCGAATGGCTGGTGCCCGGCATGCTCAAGGACAAGATCCAGGCCTTGCTCAAGACCTTGCACCAGCGCCCGCGCTCAAGGCTGGTGCCGCTGCCTGAGAGCGCGCGCAAGATGGCAGAGGCATTGAACGTGCCAGAAATTTTTGGCCATGGCGCCTTGCTCGACGCCGTGCTGAAACTGGTGCGTTCCGCCACCGCGGTGGACGTGGTGCGCGCTGACATCAAGGTCGACATGCTCAGCCCGCACTTTTTCATGAACTTCCGGGTGGTGGACGAACATGGCCGCCAGCTCGGCACCGGGCGCAACCTGGGCGCCCTCAAGGCGGAACTGGGCGCCAAGGCGCGCGGGGCGTTCCAGGCACTGGCCGGGCTCAAGCTGGGGCAGGGCGCGGGCATGCCACAGCCTCAGACGTCGACATCGCCGACAGGCCTTGAACCTGGCTTTGTCATCCCGGACGCGAGGAGCCTGCCCCGGACCACGACCCGCGGGGATCCAGGAAGTCATGGATTGCGGGTCGGAGCCCGCAATGACAAGCCAGGTGATGGCCAGCTGGCCAGCCAGCGCTACACCGCCTGGACCTTTGGCGAACTGCCCGAACTGCTTGAAATTCAAAAGGGCGGCCAGACCCTGATTGGTTATCCCGGCCTGATCGACGCGGGGGACGCCGTCACCATAGAGGTCTTTGACGAGCCCGACGTGGCCGCGACCAAACACCGGGCCGGCCTGCGCCGCCTGTTTGCCCTGCAGATCAGGGACGCGCTCAAGTACCTCGAAAAGAACGTGCCCGACCTGCAAAAAATGGCGGTCACCTACATGCAGGTGGGCAAACACCCCGACGGCACCGGCACCGGCGGCACGCTGGAAGAATTGCGCGAACAGATCATCCAGGTGGCGCTGGAGCGCGCCTTTTTACTCGACCCCCTGCCCACCGATGAATTTGCGTTCAAAAAGCGCATCGACGAGGGCCGCGGCCGCCTGACCCTGATTGCCACCGAGGTGGCGCGGCTGGCCGCTGCCATCCTGGCCGAGTTCTCGGTCGCCGCGCGCAAGATCAAGGACACCAAAAACGCGCCGGAAGCCACGCAGGACGCGGCCCAGCAATTGGCGCGCCTGATGCCAAAACGCTTTTTGAGCGTCACGCCCTGGGCCTCATTGCACCACTTCACGCGCTACCTCAAGGCCATCACCGCGCGCCTTGACAAATACCGTGCCGACCCGGCCCGTGACCTGGCGCGCCTGAAGGAACTGCAGCCGCTGGAGCAGCGCTACACGCGCTTGCTGGCCGAGCGCAAGGGTGTGGTCGACGAACGGCTGCAGGAATTCCGCTGGCTGCTGGAAGAATTACGGGTGAGCTTTTTCGCCCAGGAATTGCGCACGCCGCAGCCGGTGAGTGTCAAGCGCCTGGAAAAAGCCTGGGCGCAACTGGTGTGAGCCAGGGGCAGCGGCGCCTTGTGGGAGCGGCGCCCCGCCGCGATTGTCCCAGGCCAGCCATCGGCCCGAGGGCTGGCCTCCCACAAAAGCAGGCCTCCCATAAAAGCAGGCCTTGAACAAAGCCAGGGCCTTCCCGCACCCGCCTTGATTATTCTCATCTCCCAGCGTGCTGGCGCGACTATTCTGAAGTCCGGTAGAGGATTTTTAAACAGGAGGTGTTGCCATGGCAACCAAACTCAAGGAATTTGCGACCACGCTGGTCGCCGTGGTTGAGCCTGACACCTCGGCTCGGGTGGTGGCCCAACTCATGCGCCGGCACCACATTGGCGCCCTGGTGGTGGTGGACACGCTCGACAAAAATAGGCCGGTCGGGATTGTCACTGACCGTGACCTGGTGCTCGAACTGATGTCCGAGGGCCTCGATCCCGCGGTTTTCACGGCGGGCGACATCATGTCGGTCGACCTGGTGACCGCCAAACCCGAGATGGACGCCGTGGACGCCGTGCAGCTCATGAAAAAGTACCGTTTGCGGCGGCTTGTCATTACGGATGCCAGCGGCCATCTGGCGGGCATCGTGACCATTGAAGACGTGCTGGGTTTGCTGACCCGGGAACTCGCCGAGTTGTCCTTTGATCTGGGCACTTCCAGAGACCGGGAAACCCGCGAGCGGGTCGCCGACCCGGTTTGAGCGCGAGGTGGCCCATGAAACGACCTTCCGTTATTCACAAAGAGGCGGGAAAGCATGGCCATGTGCCCAACTGGACGGCGTACGAGGACGAGCGCGGCCGGTTTTCCTGGAATCTGGCGCGTCTTGCGCTGCAGGGCATGCCGGGGGGTGGGCTCAACATGGGTTTCGAGGCGGTGGACCGGCACGCGACCGGTGTGCTGCGATACCACACGGCGCTGCGCTTTGTGTCGCGCGACGCGCCGGCGCTTGAGCTGAGCTACGCCGCGCTGGCGCGGCAAACCAACCGTTTCGCCAATGTGCTGAAAGACCTTGGCATGGGCAAGGGTGACAGGCTGTTTTTGCTGGCCGGACGCATCCCTGAACTCTACGTGGGCCTGCTCGGCGCGCTCAAGAATGGCAGCGTGGTGACGCCGCTGTTCTCGGCCTTTGGCCCGGAGCCGATTGCCACCCGCATCCAGTTGGGTGCCGGCCAGGTGCTGCTGACCACCGACACGCTTTACCAGCGCAAGGTGCGCCAGATTCGGGCGCAGATGCCCAGCCTGCGCCACGTGCTGCTGGTGGCCGACGACGGCGGTGTCACCGACGAGCCCGACACGCTGGACCTGGCGACCTTGATGGCCACGGCTTCCGACTGCTTCAGCACCGTTGAGACCACTGAGGAAGACCCTGCGCTGCTGTTTTTCACCAGCGGCACCACCGGCACGCCCAAGGGCGCGCTGCATGTGCACGGCGCGGTGGTGGC
>JAIPCZ010000039.1 GCA_021737975.1 Polaromonas sp.
TGCCCTGATTGCCGCCCTGTTTGGCTTTGGCGGCATTGCCGCCGGGGCCGTCAGCATCGCCAGGACATTGTTTTTTGTCTTCCTGGTTCTGGCCATTGCCGGCTTTCTTTTTGGCCTGATCCGGAGACGCTGAATGGCCAGCGGATCGATCATGGTGGCGCCCCGGGAAAACCGGGCGCTTCTGGTCTTGCTGGTCGGGGTCACTTTGGCGCTGGGCAGCATCCTGCTGCCGTTTTATGCGGCCATCATGTGGGGGCTGATTCTGTCCCTCTTGTTCACGCCGTTTAACCGCTGGCTGCTGCCGCGGGTTGGCCACCGGCGCACCGTGGCCGCCTTGGGCACACTTGTGGTGGTCGTGCTGATGGTCATTTTGCCCTTGCTCCTGGTGATGCTGCTGCTGGCCCAGGAGGCCGCCTGGCTCTACCACGGCCTGCAGTCGGGGGAACTCAATCCGGCACAGTATTTTCATCGCGCCTTCAACCGGCTGCCCGATTGGGTGGGCGCCATACTGGACCGCTTCGGCCTGGTCAACTTTGCCACGCTGCAGCGTCGCCTGACGGCTGCGGTGGCGCAGGGCTCGCAGTTTGCCGCCACCCAGGTGTTCAATATTGGCCAGAACGCGTTTGAGTTTGCAGCGAGCCTTTTTATCACGCTTTACCTCGCCTTCTTCCTGATCCGCGATGGCGACAGCACCGTGCGCGCCATAGGCCGCCTGATTCCGCTGGCCCCTGTGCACCGGCAAAAGCTGTGGCACAAGTTTGCCACCGTGGTGCGCGCGACTGTCAAGGGCAACCTGCTGGTGGCGCTGATTCAGGGCGCCTTGGGCGGCGTGGCCTTCCTTGTCCTGGGAATCAGCGGCGCCTTGCTGTGGGCGGTGCTGATGGCGGCTTTTTCCCTCTTGCCCGCCATTGGTGCCGCCCTTGTCTGGGGCCCGGTGGCGCTTTATTTTCTGGCCACAGGGGGCCTTTGGCAGGGCCTGGCGCTGACCGCCTACGGGGTGCTGGTGATCGGCCTGGTGGACAACCTGCTGCGCCCTGTTCTGGTGGGCCAGGACACCCGCATGCCCGATCACGTGGTGATGATCACCACCGTGGGCGGCATGGCCGTCTTTGGCATCAACGGCTTTGTGCTCGGGCCCCTGATAGCCGCCATGTTCCTTTCGGCATGGCAGATTTTTGGCGAGACAGGTTGACATTTCTTGAGCAAACGCAACGCCGCACCCTGACGCTGCCTGCACACTGATCGCACCATGAAGTACAAGGACTACTACGACATTCTGGGCGTGCCACGCACAGCCAGCCTGGATGACATCAAGAAGGCCTACCGCAAGCTGGCCCGCACCCTCCATCCGGATGTGTCCAAGGCGCCGGATGCCGAGGCCCGTTTCAAGGAGGTGGGAGAGGCTTATGCCACCCTCAAGGACAGCGCCAAGCGTGCCGCCTATGATGAACTCGGTCACCCGAAGGCCGGCGCCGATTTCCGGCCGCCGCCGCAATGGCAAGAAGATTTTGCGCCGGGCGGCATGTCGTTTGACGACCTGGATCTGGCCGATCTGCTGGCCGCCATGGGCCGCGGAACCGGCGCCAGGGCGCAGCATGCCATGCCCATCAAGGGTCAGGACTTCGAAACCTCCGTCACCATCAGTTTGGAAGACGCCCGGCGTGGCACCAGCGTCAACCTGACACTGGCAGACGGTGCCGGGGAGCGCACGCTGCAAGTCACCATTCCGCCGGGCGCCTGCCAGGACCAGAAATTGCGCTTGCGCGGCCAGGGCGGCAAGGGCCGCAACGGCGGGCCCGATGGCGACATCTACCTGCATATCAGGCTGGCGCCGCACGCGGTGTTTCGGCCGGACCGCCACGACCTGTACTTCGACCTCACGCTGAGCCCGTGGGAAGCCGCGCTGGGCGCCGAGGTCGAGGTGCCGACGCTGGACGGCCCGGTGCTGCTGACCATTCCGCCGGGCACGCGCAGCGGGCGCAAGCTGCGCCTGCGCGGGCGCGGCCTGGCGGCGCAGCACAGCGACCTGTATGCCTTGGTTCATATTGACGTGCCCACCACGCTGTCGCCGCGTGAGCGCGAACTGTTCCAGGAGTTGGCCGAAGTGTCCAGTTTCAAGCCCCGGGAGAATCCCCATGCCCACAGACCCCATTGAATGCCTCCGTCTTGACACGACGGAGGTGATGACCCTGACTGAGCTTGCGCTGTGCTGCGCCATGAGTCCGGCCGATCTGAGTGAATTGATGGACTACAACGCGCTGGAGCCCCTGCCGGGCAGCGCGCCCGACCTCGTCTTCAGTGCCCATTGGGTGGCACCGCTGCGCGCGGCCGCCAGGTTGCGCACCGACTTTGATCTGGACCTCTTCACCATGGCCATGCTGCTCGAAAAGCTGCGCCAGATCGAGCGGCTCGAGCGCGAGTTGCAGGCGCTGCGGGCCCTGGTGCCAGCCCACCTGCGCCCGGCGTGACCTGAGGCGGGTCACCATGGAAAAAACGCATGAGCCGCCGCTGACTGAAGGTCCGGACCAACGGGCCTGGCACCAGCGCGAGGTGCATGAGCTGGCCGCCGAGCACGCGGTCGACCCCGAGCACGGGCTGCATCCCGCCGAGGTCGAGCGGCGCATGACCCTGCACGGCCCCAACGAGCTGCCCGGCAGGGCACAACGCGGCCCTCTGGCCATTCTGGCGGCCCAGTTCACCGACTTCATGGTGCTGGTGCTGCTGGCCGCTGCCGTGGTGTCGGGCCTGATTGGCGACCTGATCGACACCGTGGCCATCCTGGTGATTGTGGTGCTCAACGCCGTGATCGGTTTCATGCAGAGCTGGCGCGCCGACCGCGCGATGGCGGCCCTCAAACAACTGGCTGCCGCCCGTGCCACGGTGGTGCGCAGTCAGCAAACCCAGGAGGTTGCCGCAAGCAGCCTGGTGCCGGGCGACATTGTCTTGCTCGAGGCCGGCAACAAGGTGCCCGCCGACCTGCGGCTGATCCACAGCGCGCAACTGCGGGTGGACGAGTCGGCGCTCACCGGTGAATCGGTCACTGTGGCAAAACACACGGCAGCCCTGCCTGAGGGCGCCGACAGCGCCCTCGGTGACCGCCTCAACATGGCCTTCAAGGGCACCACGGCCACCCATGGCCGCGCACGCGGGCTGGTGGTCGCCACCGGCTCAAACACCGAGCTCGGCAAAGTGGCGCAATTGCTCGACCCGGACGACCGCACCACGCCGCTGCAGCGGCGGCTGGCCGCCTTCGGCAAACGACTGGCGCTGGTGGTGATTGGCATTTGTGTGGTGATTTTTGTCGCCGGCATCTGGCGCGGCGAGCAGGCGCTGCTGATGGCGCTGACCGCCATCAGCCTGGCCGTGGCCGCCATCCCCGAAGCCCTGCCGGCCGTGGTGTCGGTGCTGCTGGCGCTGGGCGCGCGGCGCATGGTGGCGGTGCATGCTCTGGTGCGACGCCTGCCCTCGGTCGAAACGCTGGGCTCGGTCACCACCATTTGTTCTGACAAAACCGGCACGCTGACACAAAACAAGATGCGTGCCGAACTGGTCTGGGCGCAGGGCAGGAACTGGGTGCCGGGCGAGGGCGACGCGCAGCCGGTGCTGCTGGAAACCCTGCGCGCCGCCGCCCTGTGCAACGACGCGCACCGCAATCACAGCAGCCAAGGCGGCGGCACCGGCCGCATGCCAGACTGGCAGGGGGACCCCACCGAGACCGCGCTGGTCGTGGCAGCACAAACCGCTGGTGTTGACAAGGCGGCGCAGGACGCCCAATGGCCCCGCCTGAAAGAGCTGCCGTTTGACTCCGAGCGCAAGCGCATGACCACCCTGCATGCCAGGGCCGAAGGTTTTATCGGCTTCACCAAGGGTGCCCCAGAATCGGTGCTGCCGTGCTGCGAGTCGCAATGGGCAGCGGGTGGCGCCCTGCCGCTGGACGCCCAGGGTGTTGTCGACCAGGCCGACCGCCTGGCGGCCCAGGGCCTGCGTGTGCTGGCCCTGGCGCGGCGCGACCTGGCCGCGTTGCCAGAGACGCTGGCGCCCGACATCATCGAGCGGCATTTGCAGTTTCTGGGGCTGATTGCGCCCACCGACCCGCCGCGCCCCGAGGCCGCCGCCGCCGTGCGCGACTGCATCACGGCGGGCATCATGCCGGTGATGATCACCGGCGACCATCCCGCCACGGCGCGCGCCATTGCCCGGCGCCTGGGCATCGTGGCCGACTCACAAGCCGAGGTGCTGACCGGCCAGGACCTGGCCATGCTCGATGATGCCGCGCTCTTGTTGCGGGTGGCCGATGTGCAGGTGTATGCCCGGGTGGACCCGGCCCAGAAAATCCGCATTGTCGAGGCCTTGCAGGCGCAGGGTGAGATTGTGGCCATGACCGGTGATGGGGTCAACGATGCCCCGGCCCTCAAACGCGCCGACATTGGTGTGGCCATGGGCAAGGGCGGCACCGACGTGGCCCGCGAGGCCGCCAGCATGGTGCTGCTCGATGACAACTTTGCAACCATAGTGGCGGCGGTGCGCGAGGGTCGGCGCATCTTCGACAACATCCGGAAATTTGTGCGCTACGCCATGACCGGGAATTCGGGAGAAATCTGGACCCTGTTTTTGGCGCCCCTCGTTTTTCTGCCGATTCCGCTCCTGCCCATCCATATCCTGTGGGTCAACCTCGTCACCGACGGCCTGCCCGGCCTTGCGCTGGCGGCCGAGCCCGCCGAGCGCGGCGTCATGCAGCGCCCGCCGCGCGCACACACCGAGAGCCTGTTTGCCGGCGGCATGTGGCAGCATATTCTGGGCATTGGCCTGTTGATTGCCGGCCTGTGCCTGGGTGTGCAGGCCTGGGCGCTGGCGACCGGCCACGCGCACTGGCAAACCATGGTGTTCACCGTGCTGACGCTGTCGCAAATGGCCCATGTGATGACGATCCGCTCGGAGCGTGAATCGTTGTGGCAGCTCGGCCTGGGCAGCAACAAGCCCTTGCTCGGCGCCGTGCTGCTCACGTTTGTGCTGCAGATGGCCACGATCTATGTGCCGGCGCTGAACCCCGTCTTCAAGACCCAGCCGCTGAGCCTGGCCGAGTTGGGCATTTGCCTGGCCGCGGCGGCACTGGTGGGTGTGGTGGTGGAACTGGAAAAGACCTGGCGCCGCAACAGGGCGCAAACCGCGACCGTCGCGCCATGAACCCGATCACCCTGGTCTGGCTGCAATTTCTGCTGTGCGCCGGCCTGATCGGTTTTGCCGGCGTGCGCCTGAGCCGTTATGGTGACGCCATTGCCAACCGCACCGGCCTCTCACGCAACTGGGTGGGCCTGATTTTGCTGGCCACCGTGACCTCGCTGCCCGAGCTGGTCACGGGCTTGAGCGCGGTCACCGTGACTGACGCGCCTGACATTGCCGTGGGCGACGTGCTGGGCAGTTGTGTCTTCAACCTGATGATTCTTGCCCTCATCGATCTCCTTTACCGAAAGGGCAGCCTTTACAAGGAAGTTGGCCCGGGTCATCTGGTTTCAGCCGGGTTCGGTGTCATTTTGCTGGCCGGTGCCGGGCTGGCGGTGGTGCTTGGCGCGCAGGGCATGATGCCCGCCCTGGGCCACATCAGCCTCACCAGCGTGCTGTTGCTCGGCATTTATCTGGTGGCCATGCGCACGGTTTACCTGATCGAGCAGCGCCAACCCGCCCGCGCCGACGATGCCGCGCCAACAGGCATGACACTCAAGGCGGCCCTGATGGGCTATGGCATGGCTTCCATGGTGATTGTGGGCGCCGGCATCTGGCTGCCCATCATTGGCGTCGAGCTGGCCCGGCTGATGGGTTGGACCCACTCCTTTGTGGGTACCCTCTTCATCGCCTTCGCCACCTCGGTGCCCGAGCTGGCCACCACCTGGGGGGCGGTGCGTATCGGGGCGCTGGACATGGCGGTTGGCAACCTGCTGGGCAGCAACCTGTTTGACGTGCTGATACTGGCGCTCGACGATGTGGCCTATGTGGCGGGGCCGATTTACACCAGGGTGTCACAAGTGCATGCGGCCTCGGCCTTCGCGGCTTGTGTGATGAGCGCCATTGTGATTGTTTCGCTGGCCAGTCGCCCCACCCGGCGCGTCGCCGGTGTGGCCACCTGGTCCAGCCTGGCGCTGCTGGCCCTGTATTTGCTCAACGCGGCGATTCAGTTTTTGCACGGCTGAGGGTGGCGATTCAGGTCGTCGGCGCTTGCGCAAGGGCCATGTCGATGGCGCCCGCCAGGGCTTGCTCCACGTCTTCAAGAAAGATGAATTCAAGCTGCGCCCTGGCCTGCTCCGGCACGTCTTCGAGGTCCTTGCGGTTGCGCGCCGGCAGCATCACGGTGCTGATGCCGGCAGCCAGCGCGGCCAGCACTTTTTCCTTGATGCCACCCACCGGCATCACCAGGCCGCGCAGGCTGATTTCGCCGGTCATGGCCACCTGGCTGCGCACCGGCCGGTCCATGAACAGGCTGGCCAGCGCAATGAACATCGCCACCCCGGCGCTGGGCCCGTCCTTCGGGACAGCCCCGGCAGGCACATGGATGTGCACGTCGACTTTCTCGAAGGCGCCAGCGTCCAGCCTGAGGACGGAGACCCGCGATTTCACCAGGGTCAGCGCCGCCTGGGCGGACTCTTTCATCACCTCCCCGAGTTGGCCGGTCAGGATCAGGCGGCCGCTGCCCGGCGTGCGGCTGGCCTCGATGAAGAGGATGTCGCCGCCCACCGGCGTCCAGGCCAGGCCGGTCGCCACGCCGGCCATGCCGGTGCGCAAGGCCACTTCGTTCTGGAATTTCCACTGACCCAGAATGTCGCCCAGGTCTGCGGCATCGATCGTCTGCGCCTGGACCTTGCCCTCGGCAATACGCACCGCCACATGGCGGCAGACGGCGCCAATCTGGCGCTCCAGGTTACGCACGCCCGCCTCGCGCGTGTAGTGGCCGATGATGGCCACCAGGGCATCGTCGGTGAGGGTGAACTGCGCCGGCGTGAGGCCGGTCTCCTCCCGCTGCCGCTGCACCAGATAGCGCTTGGCGATTTCGCGCTTTTCTTCCTGGGTGTAACCGGCCAGGTGCAGCACCTCCATGCGGTCGCGCAGCGGCCCGGGAATGGTGTCGAGCAGGTTTGCCGTGGCGACGAAGATCACCTGCGACAGGTCGTAGGGCACCCCGAGGTAGTTGTCGCGGAAGCTGTTGTTCTGCTGCGGGTCGAGCACCTCCAGCAGCGCCGCCGACGGGTCGCCGTGCACGCCGCTGCCGAGTTTGTCGATCTCATCGAGCATCATGACGCAGCCGCGGGTGCCGGCTTTTTTGAGCGCCTGGATGATGTTGCCAGGCAGGGCGCCAATGTAGGTGCGCCGGTGCCCGCGGATCTCGGCCTCGTCGTGCACGCCGCCCAGCGACACGCGGGCAAATTTGCGCCCCAGCGCGCGCGCGATGGATTGGCCCAGCGAGGTCTTGCCCACGCCTGGCGGACCCACCAGGCACAGAATGGGCCCGTGGCCGCCGGGTTTGAGTTTGCGCACCGCCAAAAATTCAAGGATGCGCTTTTTGACCTGCTCCAGCCCAAAATGGTCGTCGTCGAGCACCTGGCGCGCCTGGGCCACGTCGATGGCATCGGGCTCCGGTGGCTTCCACGGGATTTCCAGCAGCCAGTCCAGGTAGGTGCGCACCATCGAATATTCGGCCGAGCTGTCCGACATGCGCTCGAGCCGCTTGAGTTCCTTATTCGCCTGCTTGGCCACCTCCTCGGGCATGCCCGCCTCGTCGATCGCGGTGCGCAGCTCGGCCAGCTCGGCCGCGTTGTCGCCGCCGTCCTCACCGAGCTTTTTCTTGATCTCCTTGAGCTGCTCGCGCAACAGGAACTCGCGCTCGCGCTGGCCGATGCTGGCCTTGGTGCGCTGGTCGATGTCACGCGACAGGTTCAACACTTCGATGCGATGCGCCAGCAGGTCAATGACGCGGTCCAGCCGCGCGCGCAGGTCGACCTCCTCGAGCAGCTCCTGTTTTTCTGCGGGTTTGATGTCGATGTAGCCGGCCACCAGGTCGGCCAGCATGCCGGGGCTTTCGACATCCTGCACGGCCTGGATCATTTCCTCGGGCACCGTGGGCAGGAGCTTCAACACCTCCAGCGCGCGGGCCTTGAGCTGCACATAGCGGGCCTCGATTTCCCGGTCCTGGACGGCGGCGTCATCAGCGATGCGCTCGACGCGGGCCACGGTGAAGTCAAAGCCGTCCAGGTAGCCAAGCACGCGAAAGCGCTGCTGGCCCTGGCAAATGATGTGGTGCGATCCATCAGGGGTGGTCACATAGCGCAGGAGGGTCGCCACGGTCCCTATGGCCGACAGGTCGTCGGGTGTGGGCCGGTCGGCCTCGGGGTTTCGCTGCATCAGGATGCCGACCGGGCGCTCGGCCTTGATCGCGAACTGGGCCGCGTTGATGGAGCGTTCGCGGCCAATGCTGATGGGCAGGATCATGCCCGGAAACAGCACCATGTTGCGCACCGGCACGATGACCAGTGCATCTTCGGGCAGCGCATGCTGCGGGGCCGGCGCCTCGGGCTCGCGGCCGCTGTCGGTTGGTGTGGCCGCAGCGGGTGGGGTCCCGGCATCGAGCAGGGGTTTGATCGGATTCATGACATTCGCTCAAGAGTGAGTCGCAGGCAGCCGTTCTGCAGCAACATGTCGGCCAGACGGTAGTCGTCATAGGGCAAGGGGACGCGGCGCTCGAAGCGGCCATAGGGTATTTCGAGCTGGATGATGGCGCCTGCGGCCAGATGATTGACCAAAGACCGCTCGCCGCGCACGACGACGGCCTGCGGCTCCAGCCGGACGTCCAGGCGCTCCCCGGTGACCCCCGGCAGCGCGATGAGCAGGCAAATGGCCTGGTCGTTGCCGAACATGTCCACCGGCGGCTCCCAAAGGGGCAAGTCACCGGCGCGCCCCAACTGGAAAAACTGCCGCTGCAGCCGGTCCGCCCCCTGAAGCCACTCGATGGCCTCGGCCAGCAACCAGCCGTGGCGGTCGGCTTGTCGCGTGGCCACTCAGGCCTCGACCAGCAGCTGGTTGTTGACGCGGGTCACGCCGGGCGCCGACCAGGACGCACCCTCGGCCGCATTCCTTTCGGCCCACGAGTGCACATGGCCGCGCAAGCTGACCTCGCTGCCTTCGACCGCCACCTCGATGCGCCGGGCTTCGCGTATGGCCTGGCGTGTCAGGGCGTCCTGAATGCGCTCCTGCAACTTCAGCGGGACCGGCAAGGTCTTGAGCTGGATGTTGTCGGTGATACCCACCACTCCCTTGAGCGGGCGCACCATGCGCTCCACCGCCCGGCGCTGGAAGTTCCAGTCGAGGTCGCCCTTGAGGGTCACCCAGCCTTTCTCAACGGTCACCTTGACCCGGTCCTGCGGCACCGAGGTGTTCCAGCTCAGCGCGTGCTCCACCGCCAGGGCAATTTCGGTGTCGCTGCGCTGGTGCACGCCGCTTGGAATCACCTCGATCTCCAGCGCAATGGCCTTGACCCCGCTGACGCGCTCGGCAGCCCGCTTGGCCGCCACTTTTTCGGCGTAGGTGTCGAGGTGCCCGGTCAGCGTCACCACCCCCTCATTCACCGTGACGCCAACCTTGGTCTCGGAAATCAGCGGGTCCCACAACAACTCGGAAAGCACGTCCTTCTTTATGTCTGAATCGGTCTTCATGGCAGCTCCTGATGAAATTTCAAACGATCAAATCGTGCTGGCCAGAATAGCCGTGCGCGGCGCGATCGCATTGCGAATAATCAATGGGCGAGGCCACCGCGCCAGCTCAACTCAGTCAGCCAGATGGTGGCCAAACCAGGCTGCGGCCTGGCACGCCACCTGCGCCAGCGTGCCTGACTCTTCGAACAAATGGGTGGCGCCGGGCACCACGCTGAGCTTCTTGGTGCACGACAGCAAGGCATACGCCGCCTGGTTGAGCGCAAGCACATCGGTGTCGAGCCCCCCCACCAGCAACAAGGTGGGTGCCCGAACCTTCACCAGGCTCGCCTGCCCGGCCAGGTCCGGGCGGCCGCCGCGCGAAACCACGGCCTTCATCGCGTCTCCCATGGTGGCAGCAGCCCGCAAGGCTGCAGCTGCGCCGGTACTGGCACCGAAGTAACCCAGCGGGAGATGGGCAGCCTCCGGATGTCCTTGCACCCATTGCGTGGCCTGCAGCAAGCGCCGGGTCAACAGGGCAATATCAAAGCGCAGCTGATAGTCGCTGTCTTCCACGGGCGTGAGCAGGTCCATCAACAGCGTTCCGACACCGATGTCGCGCAGCACACCGGCGACAAAATTGTTGCGCGGGCTGTGGCGGCTGCTGCCGCTGCCGTGGGCAAACAGCACCAGGCCCGCCGGCTTGGCGGGGAGATCCAACATGCCCTCGAGCAACACGTGATCCACCGGTATGCGCACCAGTTGTGAAAGCCCCGTCGGATGAATTGACTGCATGGCAAGCTCCTGTGTGACAAGAGCTTAATGCGACCCAATTCAGCGCGACTTGTGAGTTATCAATTCATTGGCGTCGCAGGCACCCATTCTTTCTTCATTCGGTGCGCCAGCGCACCGACAACGACGTGGCCAACTCTTAAAGTCAAGCCATCGACCGGGATCGGCCCGGCGTTTCGCCCAGAGGTGGTGGGGCTCACACCATCAATACCCCATGGAGATTTTTATGCAAATTCGAACCACCCTCGTCGCCGCCATGATGGCTGCCGCCCTGCTCACCACCGCCGGTTGTGCCGTCGGGCGGGGCCAGGAAACCGTTGGCGCCTATGTGGATGACACCGGCATCACCACCCTGATCAAGTCCCGCATGGTTGAGAGCAAGCTGGTGAGTGCCACGTCCATCAGTGTCGAAACCCTCAACGGCACCGTGATGCTGTCAGGCTTTGCCAAAAGCCTCACAGAAAAGAGCGCTGCTGAAAACATTGCCCGCGGTGTCAACAACGTGAAGTCGGTCAGAAACGAAATCGTCATTCGTCCTTGATCGGCCAACATCATGAAGCCATGTCTCCTGAAACACGTCACTCATGCCACCCACGGGCGGCTCCGCAAGAATTAGCGGTGAACCTGGCCTGCGCCTGAGCTTGACCAAAAAGCTTGTCGCCCCGGATCCGCCTATCGGATCACGGGGCGTCTTTATGTCCGGACTTCCTGGATGCAGGATCGGGCCCGGCAGGACATGAGGAAGTTGTCATTGCGGGCTTGACCCGCAATTCATGACCCCGACTCAGTCGCTTTTGCCGTTGTTGCCGTGCTTGCGCCGGCCGTTGTCGTGCTTGGGTTTCTTCATCTTGACGGGTTTCGCGTTCATGCTGCGCTCCCAACGGCCCGGCTGGCGCACATAAGACCCGCCCTGCCGAACCCAGCGATCCGGCGCCCAAATATAGCCGTCGCGCTGCACGATGGTGCGTCCGCGCACCCAGATATGGCGGTCGTGGTTCCAGGCCCAGTAGCCCGGCGCCCAGATGTAGCCGGACTGCATGATGGGCGCCACTTCGTACAGTGGCGCGGGTGGCGCCACGACGATTTGGAAACTGATCTGCGCAAAAGCTGAAGTGCCAGCGGCCAGTGCCAGGGACAGCACCATAGATCGAAGCATGTTTGTGTGTTTCATCGTAATTTTCTCCGGGGTTAAAAGGGCATCATCGCGTTTCAGGCGAGTCCGGTCGGTGCGTCAGCGCACTGACGGGGCAGGCACCGCCATTGCGGCGCGCGCAGCCCCGCCAACCGAACAGGGCTTACCGCCTCCTAGGAGGGGCGCACGTCGCTGAGCAGGCGCCCGAGTTCCTTTTTGACCACGCCGTAGCATTCGCAGGCTTTGGATTCGAGGCCGGCACGGTCGAGCACACCAATGTGGCCGCGGCGGTAGCGGATGTAGCCCAGGCTCTGCAGGTGCCCGGCCGCGTCGGTCACGCTTTCGCGGCGCACCCCCAGCATGCTGGCCACCAGCTCCTGGGTCATGACGAGTTCCCGATCGGGCAGGCGGTCCAGCGTCAGCAAGAGCCAGCGGCACAATTGCTGCTCGACGGAATGGTGGCGGTTGCAGGCGGCGGTC
Source organism: Polaromonas sp. (assembly GCA_021737975.1). Taxonomy (GTDB): domain Bacteria; phylum Pseudomonadota; class Gammaproteobacteria; order Burkholderiales; family Burkholderiaceae_C; genus Rhodoferax. The sequence continues at coordinate 12,076 of JAIPCZ010000039.1, forward strand.
TGGGCCATTTGGGTCATCAGGGCCTGGGTGTAACGCAGCAGCAGGCGCTGCAAGGGTCCGGCCTCGTCAAAGACCTGTTTCAACAGGTGGCGGTCAAGCCGGTAGGCGTGGCCGGCGGTCTGCACCACCGCTGAACTGGAGGTGGTGTCGCCCCCCATGAACAACGATATGCCCACCACGCCCTCGTTGCCCACCCCGGCGGTCTCGGCGGACGCGCCGGATTCGGTCACATAGTGCAGGGACACGATGGAGGTGGTGGGGAAGTAGGCATGGCGCATTTGTGTGCCGGGGTCGTAGAGCATCTGGCCCAGTGGCAGGGGCACCAGTTCCAGGTCTGCCACCAGGACCTCGAAGTCGCGGGCCGGCAAGGCCGCCAGCAGATGGTTCTGGTTGGGGTTGTGAAGGAATGACATGGGGGGCCCTGCCGTTGTTGTTTTTTTTATTTGAGCTTCGGGGTCAGTTCCACCCCAATGCCGCGGTAACCGATAAAACGGCTGCTGCTGTTGAACATGGGCTCCCCGCTGACCTGAAAACTTTGTCCGCTGCCGTCAGGATGGACACGGTGGAACACAAAGTCCAGAAACGGCTTGCGGTCGGCAATGGTGGCACGCAGTTTGGCGCGCTCTTCCTCATTCCAGCCGCTCACCTGGGCTGACTCTTTCTCGCCACTGAGCGGCGCCACCTGAATACCGAGCATCTCCAGAACCGGCCCCGACACCTTGCTGAACTGGCCGTTTTCGTCCTGCTCCCAATACCAGTCCGAGGCCAGCTCGGTCAGGCTGCGGTAGCGCGCCTCGCTCTCGCGCAGCTCGGCGGTGCGCTCGGCCACGGTGGTTTCCAGTTGCTGGTTGTAGTCGGCGAGCTTGCGGTACAGCAGGCGCACCTCGAGCATGTTGTGGATGCGCGTCTTGACCTCGACCAGGTCAAACGGCTTGCTGATGAAGTCCTTGGCCCCGGCCGCCAGGGCGCGCAGCTTGTGGCCCGGCTGGGCGGTCAGCACAATCACCGGCAGGTAGTCATCGCTGGTGTTGGTCTTGAGGCCCTCCATCACCTGAAAGCCGTCCATGCCCGGCATTTGCAGGTCAAGCAGGATCAGGTCATAGCTGTTTTTGCGGTGCAGCGCGCACACCTCCTCGGGCTTCATGGTGGAACTTACCCGGGTGTAGCCGGCGCCGACCAAAAGTTGCTCCAGCAGTTGCACATTGGCCGGCTGATCGTCCACGATCAGGATGCTGGCTTGGTGGATTTCGACCGTCATGGGCATGATCAATTCCTTGTTGTCTGGCTTCGATTGGAACAGTATTTTCCAATGCAGCCATGGTGCATGCCCCGGGCCGGATGATCTGTGCGCCACCACACATAACCGGCGCGAGCGGCAACTTGATGCAGGCATGCGCGTTGTCAAGCCGTGCGCTGCCAATCGGCTCAAACTGCTTGTCAAAGCACCACCCAGAGCCGCACCATGACCCTTTGCCAACTCGCCCCCGATGAGCTCGCCCTGAGCATTGACCCTGAAACGCTCGGCTTCAGCGACACCTCTGAGCTGCGGCAGGAGCCGCTGCCCTGGATCGGGCAGGCGCGGGCCGAAACGGCGGCGCGTTTTGGGCTGGCCATGGACCAGCCCGACTACAACCTGTTTGTGCTCGGCGAGGTCGGCAGCGGCCGCTCGTCGCTGCTGCAGCAGCTCATGCGCGAGGTCGCAGCCGGCAAGGCCGTGCCGCCCGACCTGGGTTACCTGCACAACTTCGACACCCCCGAGAAGCCGCGCGCGCTGCGCATGCCGCCGGGCCAGGGGCGCCAGCTGCGCCAGCACATGGCGCAAATGAGCAAGACCCTGCAAAAGGAAATTCCCCAGCGCCTTGACGGGCCGGATTTCAAGGCCGAGAGCGCCCACCTTGAGAAGACGTACAAGCTGGAGGAGTCCGGGGCCTACGCCGAGCTCGACGCCTTTGCCGAAGCCCGCAACTTCGCGCTGTACCGGGAGGACGGCCACCTGATCTTCACCCTGCTGGGACCCAAGGGCAAGGCACTGACAGAAAACGAGGCGCGCTCGCTGCCCAAGGAACAACGCTCACAGGTGGAGGCCGCAGAGCAGGAATTGCGTTCCGAGATTGCGCGCTATCTTGACAAGATCCGGCCCATCGAGCGCCTCAAGAACGAGGGGCTGGCCGCGCTGCGGCGCCAGACCATCAAGCCGCTGCTCGAGCACGAGATGCAGGAGATCCGGCTCGACCTCAAGAAACAGATCAAGGACTCGGTCAAGCTGGGCCATTACCTGGACCGGGTGATGCAGGACGTGCTGGACAACCTCGACGTCTTTCGCGCGGCCGATGCCGACGCCGGGCTCGACGAGGAATTGCGCCAGGAGGAGCTTGCCACGGTGCTGGCGCGTTACCGTGTCAACCTGGTGGTGGACAACGAGGGCTTGAGCGGCGCGCCGGTGATCATCGAGGACAACCCGTCCTACCACAGCCTGTTTGGCAGCGTCGAGTACCAGGCCGAGGAGGACGTGCTGCTCACCGACTTCTCGCGCATCCGGGCGGGCAGCCTGCTCAAGGCGCATGGCGGCTACCTGATGCTGCATGTGCGCGAGCTGCTCACCGACGAGCTGGTGTGGGAAAAGTTGCGCCGGTTTTCGCGCACCGGCCGCCTGCAGATTGAGGAACCCATGCAGATGTTTTCCCCGATGGCCACGGTGTCGCTGACGCCGGAGGCGCTCGACATCAGCGTCAAGATCGTGCTGATCGGCGCCACCGAGGAGTACTACCTGCTGCAGGAGGCCGACCCCGAGTTTGCGCGGCGCTTTCGCGTCAAGGTGGATTTTGCCGAGAGTTTTGCCGCCAGTGCGCAGACCTATGCGGCGTCAGGCGTCTTTGTGGCCCACCTCTGCCAGCGCCTGGGTCTGCCCCATTTCACGGCCGCCGCCATGGCGCAATTGCTGCAGGATGCCCACCGCGAGGTGGATGACCAGGCGCGCCAGAGCGCCACCTTTGCCCGTATGGAGGCGCTGGTCATGGAAGCGGCAACGGTCTGCCAGGCCCGCGCCGGCACCAGGGTGGATGGCGACGATGTGAATGCCGCGCTGCAGGCGCGCCGCCTGCGCCACGATTACCCGGACCAGCGGCTGCAGGAAACCATCACCGACGGCGAGCGGCTGATCAGCCTGCAGGGCGAAAGAACCGGACAGATCAATGGTCTGACCCAGATCGACCTGGGCGACTACCGCTTTGGTTTTCCGGTGCGCGTCACGGCGCGCACCTCGGCCGGCGAAGACGGGCTGGTCAACGTTGAGCGCGAGGTGGCGCTGTCGGGCCCGATCCACGACAAGGGGGTGCTGATCCTGCACAGCTACCTGTCCGCGCTGTTTGCCGCGCAGGCGCCGCTGGCGCTCGACGCCACGCTGGTGTTCGAGCAGGAGTACCACGGCATCGAGGGCGACTCGGCCTCGTGCGCCGAGCTGTACGCGCTGCTGTCGTGCCTGTCCGGGCTGCCGCTGAGGCAAGGCATTGCCGTGACCGGGGCGGTGAACCAGCACGGCGAGGTGCTGCCGGTGGGCGGCATCAACGAAAAAATAGAGGGTTTTTTCCGGATCTGCGACCGGGCCGGGCTCACCGGCGAGCAAGCCGTGCTGATCCCGCAGCGCAACCGGCGCCACCTGATGCTGAGCCACGAGGTGACACAGGCCGTGGCGCAGGGCCAGTTTCATGTCTACACGGCCGAGCATGTGAGCGAGGGTATCGAGTTGCTGACCGGCCATGCCAGCGGCCTGCCGGGCACGGCCAGCGGCTACGCGAGCGACACGGTGCTGGGCCGCGCCCAGGAAACGCTGCAGGCCTACCGTCGCGCCTGCCGTCTGGCGGACCACCCCGGGCGGGGGCGCAAGCGCGGGCCTTCATGACGACCGCGTCGCCAGGGCCGGGCCACGGCGTCAACTGGTCAAGCCGGCTTCCGCCTCGATCCATTCACACACCGCCCTGACCTCCGGGGTGTTCCGCGCGCCCGGGCGCGTGAGCAGGTAATAGGCGCGGGTCGGGTGATATTCGATGTCGAACGGGCAGACCAGTCGGCCTGAATCAACTTCGCTGCGAATCAGCGGGAAGATACCCATGATCACGCTGTGCCCGTCCAGCGCCGCCTGCAAGACGATGTTGGAGTCGCGCATGGTGACCTCTTGCGCGAATCTCAGCGCGCCAAGCCCGACCAGCGACAGCCAGGATGCCCACTCTTCGCGGTCCCATTTGTGAACGACCGGGTAGCGCGCCAGGTCAGACGGCTCCTTCAAGCCCCCGAGCCGCGCCAGCAGCGCAGGACTGAGCGTGGGCATGAAGGTCACCTCGAACAGGCGCATGGCGTGAAGCCCCAGCCAATCGCCGTTGCCCCAGTCGATCATCACCATGGTTTCCATCTGCTCGGCGCTGGTGATGCGCGGGCTGTGGTGAAGCACCACATCGATGTGCGGATGAAGCAGCCGGAACCTGTCCATGCGCGGCAACAGCCAGCGCGCCCCGAAGATCGGGCCGACCGCCAGCGTCACCGTCTTGCGGTTCTGCAGGGCGAAGGTGTCCATCTCCTTGCGGATGTCGTTGAGCGCCCGATTCACCACCTGGGCCAGGGACCGCCCGGCGTCGGTCAGGACGATCTGGCGCGTCTTGCGCGTGAACAACAGACATCCCCACTCGGACTCAAGCTGGCGGATCTGGCCGCTCACACTCTGCGGCGTCACACACAACTCTTCGGCAGCTGCCTTGAAGCTGAGCAGTCTGGCAGCCGACTCGAAGGTCCGCAGGGCGGTGAGGGGCAATCGCTGATGGGGCTGCATGCGCGGCAGTATAGCGAGCGCCCGTGGTGGCACAGCGCCGGGAGGGCTTGAAACCGGCACGTCAGACCTCAGTCCATGGATCAAAAAAATTTTGTCCATGCGTTAAAAAATGCGTCTTGTGAAGGCGCCGCGGCCTGTCGAGAATCAAGCCAATGAAAAACCACCGCGAGGTCCCATGAAGCCACTGCCACTTGTTTTGGTCGACGCCTTTCCACGCTCCAAGGAAATGATTTTCAGCACGGCCACGGAGCATCAGTTGCGCGCTCAGGTCAGCCTGGTCGAACACTATGGCTCGCGCATGCCCGATGCCCTGGTCGACGAATATCTGGAAGAGGTGGCGATCATCGTGGGCCAGACACCGATGGATGCCGCCCGCTTGAATCGGGCAAAGAAGCTCAAGGCCATCATCAATGTGAAAGGCAACTGGGAGTCCAACATTGATTACCGGGAGGCACAACGACTCGGCATCCATGTCTTGAGCATTGCGCCCGTCATGGCGCCCGCCGTGGCTGAAATGTGCCTGGGCATGGCCATCAGCCTGGGGCGCGGCATCGTCAAAAACGACCTGCTGTTCAGGAGCGGCACGGAGCGCTACGGCATCGCTGGCAATGGGGAGGCGATCTCGCTCTTCAATGCCAAGGTGGGCTTCGTGGGTTATGGCAATCTCGGACGCGCCCTGGGCCCCCTGCTCGCACCGTTTTCCTGCGACGTCCGGATCTACGACCCCTGGTTGTCGAATGGCTATTTGACACAGGAGGGCTACGGCGCGGCCTCGCTCGACGAGGTCTTGCAGCAATCCCAATACCTGTTCCTGCTCGCGGGCGTCAACCAGGAAAACGACGGTTTTCTGTCCCGCGCCCTGCTGGAGACGGTGCGCAAGGACGCCTGCGTCGTGTTGGCCAGCCGGGCCGAGATCGTGGACTTCGAGGCGTTTCTTGATCTTGCCGAGGCGGGTCAGTTCCGGGCCGCGATCGATGTCTACCCGCAAGAGCCGGTCGATCCATCGAGCCCGATGCGCAAGCGTCAGTCGATCATTTTCTCCTCTCATCTGGCCGGCGGCATGCGGGCAAGTTACCAGCGCATTGCCAACAGCCTGATGGAGGAAATTCCCCAGCTCCTGCGTGACCTGCCGCCCTTGCTCCTGCAGCGCGCCGAGCCACGCCTGGCTGCCATGCAAACCAGCCGATGAAAGCGCCAGGCATGTCCAAAACCCCCACGTTGAAGTTCGCCGCGATCGGGCTTGACCACCGGCATATCTATGACCAGGTGACGAGTCTGCTGGACATCGGCGCCCAATGCGTCGGCTTCTGGTCGGACGATGACTCCTCGCCACTCGCCGGTTTCATGGAGCGGTTTCCGCAGATTGCGCGCGTCAAGGACCGCGCCCGCCTGCTGGAAGACAAGTCAATCCAGCTGGTGGCCTGTGCAGCGGTCCCCAACACACGGGCCGATCTGGCAGTCGCTGCCATGCGCCATGGCAAAGACGTCATGATGGACAAGCCAGGCTTGACGACGTTCGCGCAGTTGAACGAGGTGAAAAAGGTTCAACAGGAAACCGGCAGGATTTTCTCGGTCGATTTCACCGAGCGCTTCGAAGTCCGCGCGGCCATCCGCGCCTCGGAGCTCGTTCAGGCCGGTGCGATCGGCAAAGTCATTCACACCTGCGGGCTCGGGCCGCACCGCCTGAACCGTGCGTCACGACCGGCCTGGTTTTTTGACAAGGCAGCCTACGGCGGCATCCTGGTGGACATCGGCTCCCATCAGTTCGACCAGTTCCTTCATTTCACCGGTTCGAAGGACGCGCGTGTGGTCTGTGCCAGCGCCTTCAATCGGGCCCATCCCGATGCCCCGGGGCTTGAGGACCTTGGCGAGGTGATGCTTGAAAGCGACAGCGCGTCGGGTTACTTCCGGGTGGACTGGTTCACGCCCGACGGTCTTGCGACCTGGGGAGATGGCCGGCTGACCCTGGTGGGCACCGAAGGCACCATTGAAATACGCAAGTACATCGATGTGGCCGGGCGACCCGGTGCCGACCATCTTTTCCTGACGGACAAGGGCCGTTCGCAGCACATCGATTGTTCCGATGCGCAGCTCAGCTACTACGAAGACCTGCGCCATGACATCTTCAACCGGACGCAAACCGCCATGACCCAAGAACATTGCTTCAAGGTTTGCGAACTGTCCCTCAGCGCCCAGGCCATGGCCATGGCGCGCCCCACGGGCCGTCTTTCGAGCCCCGGGAGCAAGTAGTCGTCATGGCCAATCTCAGCCTTCATGCCGTCAGGAAGTCATTTGGTCAGCAGGCGATCCTGCATGGCATCGACCTGGACATCGAGGACGGGGAGTTCGTGGTCTTTGTCGGCCCTTCGGGGTGCGGCAAGTCAACCCTGCTCAGGCTCATCTCCGGGCTGGACGAGGTGAGCTCTGGCGACATCGTGCTCGATGGCAAGACGGTCACACAGGTCACGGCTGCGGAGCGCGGTCTGACCATGGTCTTTCAGAACTATGCCCTCTACCCGCACATGAGCGTCTACCAGAACCTCGCCTTCGGACTGGAAAACACAAGGATGAAAAAGGCGGATATTGAGCAGCGCGTTCACAAGGCCGCCGAGCTGTTGCAGCTTTCCCAGTTGCTGGGGCGCAAACCCAGACAACTGTCGGGCGGGCAGCGGCAACGCGTCGCCATCGGGCGCTCCATCACGCGCAAGCCGAAGATCTTCCTGTTTGACGAACCGCTCTCGAACCTCGACGCGGAGTTGCGGGTTCAGATGCGCATCGAGTTGTCCAAGCTGCACAAGGACCTGGGCGCCACCATGATCTACGTAACCCATGACCAGGTGGAAGCCATGACGATGGCCGACAAGATCGTCGTGCTGCGGGACGGCCGGGTCGAACAGGTCGGCCGGCCGCTGGACCTGTACAACGCCCCGGTCAATCGCTTCGTCGCGGGCTTCATTGGGTCGCCCCGCATGAATTTCATCAGCGCAACGGTCGCTGACGGGCAAGACGGGCAACAACACATCAGCGCCGAAGGCCTTGCCTTGCCGCGGCTGCGCTCCCCCGGCAGCCAGCTCGCGGCACAGACCCCCGTCACCATCGGCATCCGCCCGGAGCACCTGGTGCTGGGCACCGACCAGGACTGGCCGCTGCGGGTGGATGTGGTCGAGCACCTTGGCAACACCAGCTACGTGCACGGCAAGCTGCCCTCGGGCACGGCCTTGTCCATTGCGCTCAATGATCAGACGGACATCACCTCGGGGAGTTCCATTTTCATCAAGCCGATGGCTGGCAGGATGCATCTTTTCCTGAGTACCGGAATGGAGGTGGCCGTCATGCCGTCCCAGTAAATACCCGCCGTTCCGTCACCACCTCGTTGGCAAGGAATCCTTGAATCAAGCAAGTTTGGTCAGATCGAAAAATACTTAGGAGCAATAAATCATGTTCACCCGACTCAAAACTGTTGCAGCCGCACTGGCTGTTGTTGGCGCCTCGACCCTGGTTGCAGTGGGCGGCCCGGGGCAGGCCCATGCCCAGGCTGCGCCAGCCACCCAGGTCCGCATCATGTGGTACTCCGACGGGAACGAAGGCGAGGTGCTGCGGGACCTGCTGGACCGGTTTGAAAAACAAAACACCGACATCAAGGTGGTGCTCGACCGGGTTCCCTACAAGACCATCGTCGAACAATTGCCCGCCTTGCTCGACAGCGGCCAGGGGCCTGATCTGGCACGCGTGACCGACCTGGGAGGCATGTCGCGCCATTACCTCGACGTGCGCCCCCACCTGAAAAACCCGGCGTACTTCGATGAGAACTTTGCCTCGACCCTGCCCTGGTTTCGCCCTGACGGCGGCAGCAAGAACGGCATCTACGGCCTGATGAGCCAGCTGGCACTCACCATCCCGTTTGTCAACGTGACCCTGTTCGAGCAAGCCGGCATTCCCCTGCCTGGCCCGAAGGCGACCTGGGACGACTGGGCCAGGGCCAGCAAGGCTGTCGCTGACAAGGTCAAGGCCCCCTACCCCATCGCCTTTGACCGCTCCGGCCACCGCGTGTCCGGTTTGGCGATCTCGATGGGCGGCAAGATGCTCGACGGCGACAAGCCGGCCATGCTCGACGAGGGCTTCAAGTCGGCCATGAAGAAAATCTATGACTGGCACGGCAACGGCACCATGTCGAAGGCGCACTGGGGCTCCGCAGGGGGCACGACCTACCGCGGCGCCAATGACGAGTTCTCCAATGCGCAGGTGGTGCTCTACATGAGCGGCACCTGGCAGCTGCCCCAATTTGCAAAGACCGTTGGCAAGACCTTCAATTGGCAAGCGGTCCCCAACCCCTGCGGCCCGGCGGCCTGCACCGGCATGCCCGGTGGCGCGGCGCTGGTGCCCATCAAGGCCACCAAACACCCGCGGGAAGTGGCTCGGATCCTGGAGTATTTCGCTTCCGAACCGGTCTATCAGGAGTACCACGCCCGCACCCTGTTCCTGCCGGCGCACGCCGGGCTGGCCAAGAAGGGCATCCCCTATCAGACCGATGATGTCAACGTGAAGAAGTCCCTGGCCGTGGCGGTTGAACAGGTGGCGCTCACTTCCCCCATCGCTTTCCAGCTGCAGGGCTACCAGCACAACCGAATCATGTTCAACGCCATCATTTCCCGAGTCAATCAGGCGATCAACAACGAGATGTCACTCAACGAATCCTTCACCCGGATGCAGACGGACATGGTCGATGGCTTCGCCGCCAAGGGAATCAAGATCCAATAGTCCCCGCAAGACCCGACCCGACCCGCGCCTGTCAGCATGACACGATTGAAGTCACACAGCACCGACCCGTGGCCCGCGCGGGCCTACGGCATGGTGATGGGCGCCCTGGAGCCCCCGTTTGCGGCGCTCCAGAGGCGCATTGGCATCAGGGGCATGGCCTATGTCTTTGTCGCGCCCAACCTGGTCTTCTTTTCCTTGTTCGTGGCCTTGCCCATGGTGCTCAACGTCTGGTATGCCCTGTCGGGCTCCAATCGCCTGTTGATCATGGAGCGCCCTTGGGCCGGCCTGGACAACTTCCACGCGCTGCTGGACTGCACGAGTTATCTTGAGGTGAATTCCTGCCAGCAAGACCGCTTCTGGCGCGCGGTCCACAACTCGACCCTGTTCGTGGCGCTGCAGGTCAGCGCCATGGTGCTGCTGTCGGTCATCGCCGCCTTGCTTCTCAACAGCAAGATCAGGGGCCGGGGATTTTTTCGCGCGGTCTTTTTCTTCCCGGTGCTTCTGTCGCCTGTGGTGGTGGCGCTGATCTGGAAATGGACGCTTCAACCCGACGGACTGCTCAATGCGCTCATGGTGTGGTCAGGCGGCGAGCGTATTGCCTTCCTGCACGATGCCTCATGGTCGTTCTTCTGGACCGTCTTTGTCTCGGTCTGGTCACACATGGGCTTCTACACCCTCATCCTGCTGGCCGGCCTGCAGGCCATTCCTCAGGAGCTTTACGAGTCCGCCCAAATAGACGGCACGTCGCGCTGGCGCATCTTCTGGCGCATCACCATGCCGCTGCTGCTGCCGACGCTTCTGGTGGTGCTGATCCTGAGCCTGATCCGCGGTGTTCAGGCCTTCGAGGAGGTGTTCATCCTGACCGGCGGCGGCCCGGGCACGGCGACCCAATACATCGTTCAATACATCTACGAGACTGCCTTCGCCAACCAGGTGCATCTGCTGGGTCTGGCCGCTGCCGCCTCCTTGTTGGTCGCCGTCGTCCTGATGGTGCTGACGCTGCTGCAGCTGCGCATCTCCTACCACGGAAAGAAGCTGTGATGCTGATCAAAGCCCTCACCCGCACCCGCCGCAGAGGCCAGATGGGTTTGACCGATTGGCTGAGTTATGCCTTCCTGTTCGTGGGCGTGGTGCTGATGTTCGGACCCGCGCTGTGGCTGGGCGCCTCGTCGCTGAAAACCAAGACGGCCTTGCAGGAGTTCCCCCCGTCTTTCCTGCCTATGGGCCAAAAGCAGGTCCGCCCGGCCGACCGGACGGATCCCCTGCCGGTGTACCTGGTGGCCCAGGCCGACGGCTCGGAGCGCGAACTGGCCCTGTCGCGCCGGATTGGCCTGATCGGGCTCTTCATCGATCCGCGCCAACCCGAAGCCGACCCGCTGCGCCTGAAAATCGACGACGCCAGGCCAGTGAGGGAAATTAGCTTTGCC
>JAIPCZ010000004.1 GCA_021737975.1 Polaromonas sp.
CCGTGGCACCCGCGGCGCGGTAGGTGTCGTCGGAACAATTCGCCGCGTCACCCGCGCCTGATTCAACGGCGACGGAGAAGCCCAGCTTGATCAGCTTTTCCACCACCTCGGGCACCGTGGCCACACGTTTTTCATCCGGGAAAATTTCTCGCGGAACACCTATGCGCTGGGCAGCTTGAACTGGCGACGGCGGCACAGCCGTCTGGTTCGAAGGGTCTTGAGTGGTAGCACCAGCTTGCATGAAGCGTCTCCTCGTATGGTGATTGGCATGTTCGATTAACCGCCGGAGCTTACATCAGTTTCTGCGGGTTTTCGGTGGTCGACAAGCCCTCTCCTTGATCCATCTCAAACTAACCGGACTAACGGTGCCGGCGCACAAATCGGCAACTTGCCGATAATCCAGCCATGACAAACCGATGGAAACCAAGCGCGACCGTGGCGGCGATCATTGAGCACCAGGGCAAATTCTTGCTGGTGGAAGAACACACGCCCGAGGGGCTGCGGCTGAACAACCCTGCCGGTCACCTCGACGAGGGGGAGAGCCTGGTCGACGGCTGTGCCCGCGAGGCGCTCGAGGAAACCATGCACCTGTTCACCCCGACCCATTTGATCGGGGTCTACATGTCGCGATTTCAACGCCAGGCCAGCAGCGGACAAGGTGCTGAAGACATCACCTACCTGCGTTTTGCTTTTTGTGGCAGCCTGGGTGCCTTGCAGGCGGGCCGCAGCCTGGACACCGGCATCGTGCGCACCCTGTGGCTGAGCCCGGACGAAGTTCGCGTCTGCGCTGCGCGCCATCGCAGCCCGCTCATCCTCCAGTGCATGGAAGACTATCTGCGCGGCCAGCGTTTTCCGCTGTCGCTGATTCACACCGACGCCAACGTGTTCGGGCTGCAGCCCACGAGCATGGGAGGGACTCGATGAGCCGGACAAACAGGCCGCAGCGCGTGGTGGTGGGATTGAGCGGCGGGGTGGACTCTGCGGTGACCGCCTGGCTGCTCAAGCAGCAGGGCCATGAGGTGATCGGTATCTTCATGAAAAACTGGGAGGAGGATGACCGGGCCTCTGATGGGGAAGATCGCTACTGCTCCGCCAACATTGACTTTGTCGATGCCGCCGCAGTGGCCGACGTGATCGGCATCGAGATCGAGCATGTCAACTTTGCCGCCGAGTACAAGGACCGGGTGTTTGCCGAGTTCCTGCGCGAGTACAGCGCCGGGCGCACGCCCAACCCCGACATCTTGTGCAATGCCGAGATCAAATTCAAGGCCTTTCTCGACCACGCCATGCGGCTGGGGGCCGAGAAGATTGCCACCGGGCATTACGCCCGTGTCCGCTGCGTTGCAGCCGACACGGGCGAGCCCGTTGGGAAGGATGGGACATCCCGCGCGACCGCGCGGGATGGCGCCCGTGTGCGCTACGAGTTGTTGAAGGGCCTGGACCCGACCAAGGACCAGAGTTATTTCCTGCACCGGCTCAATCAGAAACAACTGGCCAACACCCTGTTTCCGGTGGGCGAACTGCTGAAAACCGAGGTGCGTCGCCTGGCGCTGGAAATTGGCCTGCCCAACGCCAGGAAGAAGGATTCCACCGGCATCTGCTTCATTGGCGAGCGGCCGTTTCGTGAGTTCTTGAACCGCTTTATTGCCAAGGCGCCCGGCCCGATCAAGAACGACAGGGGCCACACCATTGGCGAACATGTGGGTTTGAGCTTTTACACCCTGGGGCAGCGTCAGGGACTCGGCATTGGCGGCCTCAAGTCCAAAGGCGCACCGCGTGGCGGTGGTCAGCACGCGCCCTGGTTCGTGGCGCGCAAGGACATGGCGAGCAACACACTGTGGGTGGTGCAAGGCCACGATCACCCCTGGCTGCTGTCGAGCGAACTCGCGGCACAAGATGCCAGCTGGGTTGCGGGCGTGCCGCCGACAACCCAGGCCCTGGCAGCCAAAACCCGCTACCGCCAGACGGACGCCCCGTGCCACTTGACCGTGCACGCTGCGGACGTTTTCGGCCTGCAATTTTCAGAGCCGCAATGGGCCGTCACGCCCGGACAGTCAGCCGTGCTCTACGACGGAGCGGTCTGCCTGGGCGGCGGCATCATCACATCTTCACAAGCTAGCCCATGCGCGCCAGCAGCGTTTCCATGTCCTTGAGCATGGTGTCCATGTTTTCCTGTTGTGTTGCGTCAGGCTGAACACAGGTGGCCAGTTCCTGCGCCATGAAGCACATGGTCATGCGCAAATAGGTGCTGTCGAGCGCCTTGCGCACTGCCGAGAACTGCTGCCCGATCTTCAGGCAGCTTTCACCTTCCTCGATCATGCGCTGGACGCCCCGGATCTGGCCCTCTGCACGCCGCAGGCGGTTGAGCACCTCGGTGCGGGCAGCTTCATTGGTCAAAACGGTCATGCGACGATCCAGTTAGAAACGGCTGCCAGTCAATTGGCACAGCCAACTTTTGACTCAGGCACGCCCAGCTTTTTCAGGATGATGCCCAACGGACAAAAATTGGTGAAGCCGGATTGAAACAGATTGGCGCCCACAAAAGCAGTGAACGCGAGCGCCCATTTACTGACAAACAAGGGACTTCCCTCAACCCCCAAAGCCAGGGAAATCATGATGAACAGGCCGGCAAAGACCAGAATATAACGTTGTACGGTCATGGTAAAAACTCCTTGAATTACTTGTTGAGACGATTGATGCCGAGCAAACCCATGATGTATTTCTCATAGATAGGCTCGGAGGTGCCTTTTTTAAGCTTGCGCATGAAATATTTTTCGTAGGCAATCTTGGCCAGGTGCACCCACTTGCCCTTCTTGAACCAGTTCACGTTGCGCGGCGGAATTTGCGGCAGGGCCACAAAGGCCGCGCCGGTGTCGCCCATGTCGGCCAGGCACACCGCATTCCAGGTGCCCTTGGCCGTGGCGGGCTTGCCCGCCAGGTCGTCTGCAATGTTGTGGCAGATGGCGGTCATCATGCTCTCGATCATGTAGCCGGTCTTGGGCGTGCCGGTGGGCACCGGCGTGACCTCCACCGGCGGAATGGCGACGCAAACGCCAGCCGAATATATATTGCGGTACGCCTTGCTGCGCTGGTATTCGTCAATCAGCACCATGCCGCGCGGGTTGCACAGATTGGGCACCGCAGCCACGGCATCGACGCCCTTGAAGGCCGGCAGCATCATCGACAGCTTGAACGGCACCTCATGGTCCTTGACCGGGTTGCCATGGTCATCGAGCTGTGTCACGAACATCTTGCCCTGCTCGACCCTGGTGGTCTTGGCGCTGGTGATCCATTTCATGTCGCGGCTGCGCAATTCAGATTCGAGCATCGATTTGCTGTCACCGACGCCGCCCAGGCCCAGATGGCCGATGTAGGGCTCGCTGGTGACAAAGGTCATGGGCACCTTGTTGCGCAATTTGCGGCGTCGCAGGTCCGTGTCCAGGATCATGGCGAACTCGTAGGCCGGCCCAAAACAGCTGGCGCCGGGCATGGCACCGACCACGATCGGACCGGGGTTCTTCAGAAACTCCTCATAATCCGCAAAAAACGCCTGGGCATGGTCCACATGGCAAATGGAATGGGTAAAACCGCCGCCACCCGACGTCACCGGTCCGGCGCCCGCCACCTCGTCAAAGGCCAGCTTCGGGCCAGTCGCGATCAACAGGTAGTCGTAGTCCAGTGTCTCGCCATCCAGCAGCGTCAGCTGGCTGGCAGCGGCATCGATGTGGGTCACCGCTTTGCCGATGAAGCCGATTTTCTTGCGCGCCAGGTACGGTGCAATCGGCAAAGTGACGGCCTCACGATCACGCCAGCCCACCGCGACCCACGGATTGCTGGGCACGAACTGGAAGTAGTCGGTGCTGTTGACCACGGTGATACGGTGCTCCGGGGGCAGCATTTCCCGTAATTCGTAGGCGGCGGGCATGCCGCCAATACCTGCACCCATGATGACGATGTGAGCCATGTCCTGTCTCCTGAGATAAAAAAGTTAATGAATCTTGCCTTGGGAAATTGACGCCTCTGCGGTCGCCTTGTTACGGCGCCAGTACAGCGCGTAATACAACACCGGAATCACCACCAGCGTGAGCAGGGTGGACACCAGAATTCCGAAAATCAGTGAAATGGCCAGTCCGTTGAAAATAGGGTCGTCCAGGATGAAGAAAGCGCCGATCATGGCCGCAAGACCGGTCAGGGCAATGGGTTGGGCGCGCACCGCAGCTGACTGCACCACCGCCTCCTTGAAGGCCACGCCTTGAGCCACCTGCAACTCGATAAAGTCCACCAGAAGAATGGAGTTGCGCACAATGATGCCCGCCAGCGCGATCATGCCGATCATCGAGGTGGCGGTGAACTGCGCACCCAGCAGCGCGTGCCCCGGCATGACACCAATGATGGTCAGCGGAATCGGCGCCATGATCACCAGCGGGGTCAGATAACTCCTGAACTGCGCCACCACCAGCAGGTAAATCAGGATCAGGCCCACACCATAGGCGGCGCCCATGTCACGGAATGTGTCGTAGGTGATTTGCCACTCGCCGTCCCACTTGACCGCATACTGACGGTAGGGGTCGCTGGGCTGCCTGATCCAGTATTCGCCCAATTCACCGGTGCCCGGCAAAGCCGCCTCAGGCAATTTGTCACGAATGGCGAACAGGCCGTACAGGGGGGAATCGAGCTTGCCGGCCATGTCGCCAAAGACGTAGCTGACGCCCTGCAGGTCCTTGGTGAAGAACGGCTTGTCGATGACGCCCTGCTCCACTTGCACCAGCTCTGACAGCGGCACCATCTGGCCATTGGCGGCGCGCAAAGGCATGGCAAGAATCGCATCCAGGCCCACCTGGTCACCGAGCGGCAACTGCAGGCGCACCGGGACCGGGTATTTGGTATGGCCGTCATGCAGGTAGGCCGCATCGACCCCGCTGAGCGCCATGGCCGCGGTCTGCGCCACCATCGCCACCGGAATACCCAGGGACTCTGCACGCTGCCGGCGCACCCTCAGGTAAGCGCGCGGCGCATCGTCCTTCAGCGACGTGTCGACACCCACAATGTCGGGCGTGGCGATAAAGGCCTGCGCCACCCGACGCGCCAGCGCCTGGCGCCCGGCCTCATCCGGGCCATAGACCTCGGCCACCAACGGAGACATCACCGGGGGGCCCGGCGGCACTTCGACCACCTTGACGAGGGCATGGTGGCGCGCGCCAATCTTCTCCAACGCTGGACGCAGGCGTTGCGCAATCACGTGGCTTTTGTCGTCGCGGTGCTGCTTGTCCACCAGATTGACCTGCAAGTCGCCCTGCTCAGCATCGGCGCGCAAGTAATACTGGCGCACCAGACCGTTGAATGTGATGGGCGAGGCCGTACCGGCATAGGCCTGCAGGTTCAAGACTTCAGGTTGCAGCGCCAAAAACCCCCCGAGCTCATGTAAAGCGGCGGCGGTGTTCTCGAGAGGGGTACCGGCCGGCATTTCGACCACCACCTGGAACTCGCTCTTGTTGTCAAAAGGCAGCATCTTGAGCACCACCCATTGCACCAGGGTCAGCCCCACCGAGAGCAGCAAGGCCACCAAAATACCCACCAGCAAAAGCCAGCGTTTCTTGGCACTGTTCAGAAACGGGGTCAGTGCCCAGGTGAACAGGCGCTGCAGTTTTGGCCCCAGGCCGGTGTCTGCAACCGGGGCGCCATGACCCGGCGCGTGCTGACGCATCACCTTGAGCGCCAGCCAGGGCGTCACCGTGAAGGCAATGACCAGGGAAATGGCCATGCCGAGGCTGGCGTTGATCGGGATCGGGCTCATGTAAGGGCCCATCAAGCCGCTCACGAACGCCATCGGCAGCAGAGCCGCGATCACGGTCAACGTGGCCAGAATGGTGGGACCACCAACTTCATCGACCGCGGTCGGAATGATCTCGCGCAGGCTGCGCTCGGGGTACAGGTTTTGATGGCGGTGGATGTTTTCCACCACCACGATCGCATCATCGACCAGAATACCAATGGAAAAAATCAGCGCGAACAAGGACACCCGGTTCAAGGTGAAGCCCCAGGCCCAGGAGGCAAACAAGGTCGCCATCAGCGTCAAAATAACGGCTGCGCCGACAATCACCGCCTCACGCCTGCCCAGTGCGAAACCCACCAACAAAATCACCGAGCCGGTGGCAAAGGCCAGTTTCTGGATCAGCTTGTTGGCTTTTTCAGCCGCTGTTTCCCCATAGTCCCGGGTGATGGTGGTTTGCATGTTGCTGGGGATCACGGTGTTGCCGAGTTCCTGGACCCGCAGACGCACTGCCCTGGCCACGTCCACCGCATTGGTCCCGGGCTTTTTGGTCACCGTCAGTGTCAGTGCCGGATAGACGCCGCCCGCATCCACACCCTGTGCAGCGGCGCCCGCGGCAGCCGCCCCTGGTGTGTACCACACATAGCGTTGTGGCAATTGCGCGCCAGTCTCGATGCGCGCGACCTCACGCAGGTACACCGGCAGGCCCTTGTTGACGCCCACCACCAGATCTCCGACATCCTGCGCCGAACGCAGGAATTCACCGGTTTCCACACTCAGCATCTGGCCGCCGGGCACCTGCGGATCGAGCACAGCACCAGAGGGCATGCTGGCGTTGGCGGCTGCCAGCGTGGCCTTGAGCGAGATCACATCCACTCCGCGCTCGCGCAGCCGCATCGGGTCCAGCCACACATGGACCGCGCGTTCCGGACCACCGATGGTTTGCACCTCGCGGGTACCCGGCACGCGCTTTAACTCAGCCTCGACCGTATTTGCCACCCGCTCCAGGTCCACCCCCGGCAGGGCATCCTTGCTCCACAAGGTCACTGCCAGCACCGGCACATCGTCAATACCCTTGGGCTTGACGATGGGCGTGAGGGTGCCCAGATCGCGCGGCAACCAGTCCTGGTTGGCGTTAAGCACGTCGTACAGCCGCACCAGCGCCTCGGTGCGTGGCACACCGACCTTGAACTGCACGGTCATCACCGCCAGACCGGGGCGCGCCACCGAATAGGTGTGTTCAATGCCCGCAATCTGGCTGAGCACCTGCTCGGCGGGGCGCGCCACCATGTTGTGCACATCCACGCTGCTGGCACCGGGGAAGGGGATCAGCACATTGGCCATGGTGACATTGATTTGCGGCTCCTCTTCACGCGGCGTCACCAGCACGGCAAACAGGCCCAGCAGCAACGCCACCAAAGCCAGCAGGGGCGTGATGGCATTGAGCTTGAAAGCCTTCGCCATGCGCCCGGAAATACCCAATTGGTTTTCGTTCGACATGCTCATCTCACTTGGACGCGCTGCCAACCGACCGGGCCCCGGCCAAACCGGCGCGGACCGGGTCCAGCGCGACACGGTCGGTGTCGCTCAGGCCCGCCAGAACTTCAACATCTTGTGAGCCATGCTCGTATCCCAATCGAATGGCCTTGAGGGCAAAACCCTGTCCCGAGACGACATAGACCGCCGTCAATTCCCCGCGACGCAACACGGCTGCGGCAGGAATCACCAGACGTTGGGACTGGCCGGCGGCAAAACGCACCCGGACCTGCTGACCCGGAAGCAAACCCTTGCTCGCGCTGGCCGGCAATTCCAGCCGCCACTCAATGGTTTGTGACACCGCATCGGCTGTGGGCAAATGACTGGTCTGGGTGGGGCGAACCCATTGTGACGATCCGTCTGCGGCGCGCACCTGCACTTCCACCGCTGTGCTGCCCTGCACTTGGCTTGAACGCGACACCGGCACCTGCACCACGGCCCGCAGGGGCAAGGGCGCATAAAGCGTCAACAGCGGTTTGCCAGGATAGGCCAGGTCGCCCGACTCCGCCAGCGTTTGCAGCACAAAGGCATCGAACGGGGCGGTCACGCGCGTGAACCCCTGCGACAAGCCAGACTGCTTTTCGCCGGCGCTGGCCTGATCACGGCCCGCTTGCGCGGATTTGAGCTGCGCATCGGCCGTGTCCATCGCTGCTCTGCTGACAAAGCCCTGGGCCAGCAACTCACGGGTGCGGTCGAAGTTGGCTTGGGCGTTGCGCAGTTCGGCCTGCGCCTGCGCTGACTGGGCCCGGCTGCGCTGCACGCCGGTCTGGGTTTCACGGTCATCGATGGTGGCCAGCAATTGCCCGGCACGCACCGGGTCGCCCGCCTTGACCGCCAGCGTCACCAGCCGCCCGGAAGCCTGCGCCGACACCGTGCTTTGCTTGACTGGCTGCACCACGCCGTCCATTTCAAAGCCGCTGCCCACGGCTTTGAACTGCACTGCCGCCACATTCACTTGCGGCTGGGACTGAGCTGACACCGAGAGCACAGCCAAAGCCATGAGCACAAGCAAGCCCCTCCCGACCCGACCAGGCTGAACCACGGCGCGCAATAAAAACGACTGTTGCATATAGCTTCCTTCAAAAATACTGCGCCTAGTATATTTGAATACCCCCGGCAGTACACGAAGAGCGTGAAAAAACCTCACAAAACCGGTCTTCCTGCGGGCATTGGCACAGAGAAAATATTCAATGAATAAAAATTTTGTACTCTGGCAACAAGAAAGGCGAGCCTGCCGAGCACGTTTTTTGATAGATGGTGCTCATGGTCTTGATTTAAAAGGGCAAATTGAAAATTTGTTAGCGCTGGCATGACTATTGCTGTTATCTTTCTAAACTGTGATTGCGAGGTACTCAAAATGATCAAAAAAGCAAACATCCTGGTTGTCGACGATGAAGAAATCGTCCGGCTCAGTTATGCCAGATCGCTGGCAAGCGCCCATTGCCAAGTCGAGATGGTGAGCAACGGGCAAGACGCCTTGCAGGTGATGGGGGTCCGTCCCTTTGATGTGGTTTTGCTTGACCTGCTGATGCCGGGCATGAATGGCATGGCGGTGCTCAGCACCATCAAGCGGCGTTGGCCAGAAAGCGAAGTCATCATCATTACCGGCTACCCTGCCCTTGACACAGCCAAGGAGGCCGTTTCACTGGGCGCCTACGACTACCTGGCCAAACCAGCCGGGCCTGACGACGTCATCAATGCGACCCATAGTGCCATGAACCACAAGCGATGGACCCTGCGAAGCGACCCGGTGTCGTCGTGCGCAGCGATGCATTGATCCTGGCGGCCAAGCCGCCCGTGGCGGGTCCTAACGGGTCAGAATCCAGTCGACGACATTCTTGATGTCGCCCGCATCCTGGGATGCGATGACCTTGTGCGCCTCCTCGGTGCCGTCTTTAAGCTTGACCTTGGGCCCTTTGGTGATCGACTCTGTCAGTTTGGCCTGTGCATCGGCCTTGCCTTTCCATTTTTCGGCGATGCTCTTGAATGAGGCTGCCTTCTTGTCCTTGTCGACCGCGTGGCATTTCAGGCAATCACTTTTTTTGGCCAAAGACACCGCGGCATCGGCATCGACAGCGCCATAAGAGACGCTGGTGAACGCTGCCAGCAGCAGCCCGAGTGTCGACAGGCTGATCAGTTTTTGAGGGATGGAACATTTCATTGGGAACTTACCTTTGCTTGGTTATCACAGGAACAAGGCCGCAACAACGCCAACATCCGTGACACCGCAGCCCTTTGCGCATCGTGAAAGTTGCGCTGCAAAAATTCTAGAACCGACTTTCGCCGGCACACAAGCCCCCCGGTCAACTTAACTGTATAAAAAAAATATTCTCCTTCCAATCCCACACTTCCCTGTGGGATTGGCGCAAGCGACCCAAAACGCCGCCTGAAAATTATGTACTTCGACTGAATCCAGATTCGGACGCCGGCGGAAAAAAGCAGGGAAAAAATTCATAAATCGTTGATTTAAAAGGATATTTGTCCAATATTTCTATCTGGCACGCTGTTTGCATTATCAGAACAAGTCCCAGCGCAAACTCAGGCAAAGAGCGCAAGGATTCAAGTTCGGACCGGGTGGTAATTGTGCTGGCCCGACCCTCGATTTCAAGGAGAAATATCATGAGTGCACTGCGAAAAGTACTGGTTGTCGATGACGATCCGGTGGTTGGCAAGAGCTTCAACCGTGTTCTTTCACAAGACAAGGGCTATGTCGTCGTGACCGCCCAGAACGCCGCTGAAGCACTGGAGAGGCTGCGTGAGCGGGAGTACGACGTCGTCTTCACGGACATCAAGATGCCCGACATGGACGGTGTCGAGTTGACCGAACGCGTCAAGGCCAGCCGCCCCTGGACCCCGGTGGTCATCATCACTGGCTACGGCACCACGGCCAATGAGCAGCGCGCCAAAGCTGCCGGCGTGTCTGACTTCATGCGCAAACCCCTGTCGCCCGAGATGATCGAAGAAAGCGCGGCCCACGCCTTGCTCGAACCCGCCCGGCCCAGGGTGATCCAACTGCCCGTCGCACACGCCGAAGAAGTGCCGCTCCAGCCGCTCGAAGGAAATTCTTCCTACAAAAAAATGGCGCTGCTCCTGGCTGCACCGTTCATTGGCCTGGCATTTGCCTTGTTGCTGCCCCTTGCTGGCATTGCCATGCTGGCCTGGCTGGCTGTTCAGGCCTTGGCAACTCCAACCCGGTTGCAGCGCGCCAAAGCAGTTGCCCTGTTCCTGGTCGCACCCTTCATTGGCCTCGCCTATGCCGTTTTGCTGCCCCTGGTTGGCGCGGCCATGCTGCTCTGGGCCGCTGGCCAGGCCTTGATGGCCATCCCGTCGGTCAGAAAGATGTTGATGCATGTCAAAGATATTGCACTCTTTGTGGCCGCTCCCTTCATTGGCTTGATCTATGCGCTCATGCTGCCATTCGTTGGCATCACAATGCTGGTGTCCTTGGGTGTCAAGGCATGGATGACCCGGCCTTCAAAGGCATGAGGCATCCGCGACAAGCACCCTTTCGTACCGTGAGACTGAAAACCACTTCAACCATGAGCTCCTCGGGGAAGACCTGTCTCCCCCGAGGAGCTTTGCACTTGAGTGGACTCAACATGGGGATATTCTGATGAAAAGCGTCTTGGCAACAGGCAACATGACTTCGGTGATTTTTGGCAAGCGCTGCTTGCAAGTGGTCATGCTGGCACTTGGGCTCGCCCTGGCCAGCGCCAACGTGCTCAGTGAAACCGTCGAGTTATCCGAAGAGACCCAGGCTTGCCTGGACTGCCATGACAAGGAGACCAAGCAAAAGAAAATTGAAAACGGCGAACTGCTCTCCCTGCATGTCTCGGCCAAGGCGTTTACCGCATCCATGCACAAGGAGACGGATTGCGAGGATTGTCACTCGGACATTGACGGAAAAACACACGGCAAAGTCGCCATAGACATCAAGAGCCTGCGTGATTACGCGCTGGGCATGCAGGACTCCTGCCTGACCTGTCACAAGAAAAAAGTTACGGAATACGGTGACAGTGTGCATGCCGCCATGATCAAGGAAGGCAGCCAAAAAGCGCCACTGTGCTCGGACTGCCATCAGCCACACACCGTGCTTTCGACCAAGCTGGCCGGCCCCATCGAAGCGACACCCTGCGCCAAGTGCCATGAGGACATTTTCAAGGCTTACGCCAAGGATGTGCACGGAATTGCCCGTGTCGCCAAGGGCACCAGCGCGCCCATCTGTGCAGACTGCCATCAAGCCCACAATGTCAAGGCGGCCTCGATGGGAAGCGGGGTCAAGGACAGCTGTATTTCGTGCCACAAAGATGCCGTTAAGCAGCATGAGGACTGGTTGCCCAACACCCAGCGGCATTTTTCAGCCATTTCCTGCCCCGCCTGCCATGCACCTGACGCCAAGCGCCGGGTAAACCTCCGGCTGTATGACAGCGCCACCAAGCTGCAGATTTCCGAAAAATCGGGCGTGCCGCAGTTTGACAAACGCACCGGTGCAGCCGATGTCAACAACCAGGGCTTGAACGAACGCGCCCTGTGGAGCCTGCTCAAGGAATTCAACCAGGCTGGCGACGACAGCAAGACCGTTTTGCAGGGGCGACTGGAGGTGAGTTCCGGCGTTGAGGCACACCAGCTGAGCGTAAAATCCAAAGCAATCAAGGACTGCGACACCTGCCACAAGAAGGGCGCCGAGCCGTTCCAGAGCGTCACGCTGACGATCGCGGGCCCCGACGGCCGGCCCTTGCGCCATGGTGTTCAAAACGATGTCCTGAACTCTCTCATGTCGGTCGACTCCGTGCAAGGCTTCTACGTGATCGGCAGCACACGGATCAAGTGGCTCGACATTTTGCTGGTGCTGGTCGTGCTGGGCGCCATAAGCGTGCCGCTTGCACACATGACGGTCAAGCGTCTCTTCAAGAACATGCGCGAGAAACTCGAGGCGGAGCGCGTCGCAGCCCAGGCCGAAGCCAAGCGCCAAGCCGCGGCAAATGAAGCCAATGCGCCTGAAGACAACACCAAGTAAACGGAGTCACCCATGAACAAGCTCTACATTCACCCCTTGCCCGTCAGGATCTGGCACTGGACCAATGCCTTCGGTTTTGTCTTGCTGATTGCCACCGGCCTGCAGATCCGGTACCTTGATCTTTTTCAGTTGATGTCCTTCAAGACTTCCGTGATTCTTCATAACTGGATCGGCTTTGCATTGATCGCCAACTTCTTCATCTGGCTGGGCTTCTATTTG
Source organism: Polaromonas sp. (assembly GCA_021737975.1). Taxonomy (GTDB): domain Bacteria; phylum Pseudomonadota; class Gammaproteobacteria; order Burkholderiales; family Burkholderiaceae_C; genus Rhodoferax. The sequence goes on from JAIPCZ010000004.1 coordinate 12,543, forward strand.
TTCACCGACAAGATCAAGGTCTACCACCCGGAACTGAGCCCGACCAAATATTTCAAGGCCAGTTTTCGGCAAATGGAGTTCTATGGCTACGGCATCTTCAAGGGCGACCCCAACCCGCACCATCCCAGCGCCTACGCCAAATTTAACGCCCTGCAAAGCATGCTGTACCAGATCATCATGATGTTGCTGGTGCCCCTGCAATTCTTCACCGGTCTGCTGTTATGGGATGTGACGCGTTTTTCGTCCATGGTCGACCTCTTTGGCGGCGTGCGGGTGGTTGACACGGTTCATGTGCTGCTGTTCATCCTGTTCTGCGGATTCATCGTCGTCCACGTCTACCTGGCCAGTCTGGGTCACACGCCCTCCGCCCATTTCAAGGCCATGATCACGGGTTATGAGGATGTGGATGACGCGCACCAGCCCGAGGCGAAGTCCTGACTCCAGAGGGTGAGGTCCACCACCTCACGAACCAAGACCGGATCAGACCGGATCAGTCTCGCCGGCACCGTACTCGGTGTCGCGCACCCGGATGTTGTACTTTTTCATCAGCGCCTGAAAATTGGCCCGCTGCATGCCCGTCTCTTCGGCGCTGCGCGTCACGTTGGAGGCGTTTCGCTTGAGCGTTTCCTGAATAAACGCCTTTTCAATGTCCTCCACCGATTTCTCGCGGGCAATTTTCTTCACGCGCTTGAGGTCATCACTGGTGCGCGGCACCTCGAAATCAGGGCGCGGCGTGTTCTCGATAATATTGGCGAGGTGCGCCTGACGGATGATGTGGTCTGTGGCAAGGATGACCGCACGCTGCATGGTGTTTTCAAGTTCACGCACATTGCCAGGCCAGTCATAGTTCACCAACAGACTCATGGCGCCTTCGGAAATCTCTGATACCGGCTTGTCCAGCTCGGTACAGAAAATCTTCAGGAAATGAAACGCCAGTGCAGGTATGTCATCGCGGCGCTCCCGCAGGGCCGGTGAATGAATCGGAAAAACGTTGATGCGGTAATAGAGGTCCTCCCGGAAAGTGCCCTCCAGCACCATCGCCTTGAGGTCTTTGTTGGTGGCCGTGATGAGCCGGACGTTGGTCTTCTGCGTCGCGGTGGTGCCCACGGGCCTGAATTCCCGCTCCTGAATGACGCGCAGCAGCTTGGCCTGGGTGGACAGCGGGATATTGCCAAATTCGTCCAGGAAAAGGCTGCCGTTATTGGCAATCTCGAACATGCCGCGCTTGTTGGCCACGGCGCCGGTGAAAGAGCCCTTGGTGTGCCCAAAGAGCTCACTTTCCAGCAGGCTTTCGGTGAGCGTGTTGCAGTCAACCGTGACAAATGGCTGGTCCTTGCGCAGACTGTTGTAATGGATCGCGCGGGCAATCATCTCCTTGCCGGTGCCGCTCTCGCCGCTGATCAGCACGGTGCTGTTGGTTGGCGCGCATTTTGCAACCAGTCCAAAAACCGCCTGCATCGGCGGGCTTGAGCCAATGATGTTCTCAAACCTGTATTTGGAGCTGACTTCTGTTTTGAGCGTCCGGTTCTCCTGCTGCAGTTGGCGCCGCTCAAGGGCACGATCCACCACATGCTTGAGCTCGTCCGGATCGAAGGGTTTGGACAGGTAGTCGAAGGCACCAAGTTTCATGGCCTTGACGGCGGTCTGAATCTCGGACAAGCCGGTCATCATGATGACATCCACGCCCGGATGGCGCTCCTTGACGTGCTGCAACACCTCCAGACCGTCGATGCCGGGCATCATGATGTCCAGAACGACGAGGTCGTATTCCGTCTCATCCACCTTGCGTAAGGCTTCCTGGCCATCATGCGCCGAATCGACCGCATAGATGCTGTTGTCGCCCAGGATGCGTCGGCAACTCCGGATGACGATTTCCTCGTCATCAACAATCAAGATTTTGGCGCTCATTGTGCTTTCTCACCTGGACTAAGTTCACTTTCGCTGAACGGGGACGTGATCGGCAGCAGGATACGAAACGTTGTTCCCTGTCCGACAACACTTGCCACCTTGATCTCACCACCATGCGCCTTGATGATCCCATAACTGACTGACAAGCCCAGCCCGGTGCCCTTGCCGACTTCCTTGGAGGTAAAGAAAGGATCAAAAATGCGCTGCATATTGGCCTCGGGAATACCACAACCGGTGTCCTTGATGGCAAGCTCGACCATTGGCGTGCTTTTTTTCCCGGTTTCCTGGCTTGTTTTCGCAACGTAGGCCCGTGTCACCACGGCGATCGTTCCTGCACCGTCAATGGCCTGCTGGGCGTTGACCATAATATTCATGACCACCTGCTTGATCAGGTCGGCATCACCCCAGATTTGCGGCAAATCAGGGTCAAGGTCCATCGTGATCACAATCTTTTGCAATGATGCGGGGCGTTCGACAAACCGAACCGTGTCTTCAAGCACCTGATTCAGATTGAAGAAACCCTTGACAGGCACTTTTTCCCTGGCGAAGTCAAGCAAGCGCCGGATGATGCTGGCACAGCGCTTGGTCTCGCGAATGACCAGGTCCAGATCTTCGGCATCTTCGCTGCCCTCCAGCACTTTCTTTCGCATCAGCGAGGTGAAGGTCAGGACGCCAGTCAACGGATTATTCAGCTCATGCGCGATACCCGCCGCCAGCACGCCGATGGAGGCCAGCTTCTCGCCCTGAGCCACTTCGGCGCGGGCCATCAGCAGTTCCTTTGAGCGCTCTTCAACCTTGGATTCAAGTTCCTGTATCAACTCGTTCAATTCGGCACGGGCGCGACGCAAGTCAGCCGTCATGTCGTTGAAGGACCCCGCGACCCGGCCGAATTCGTCTGCGCTACGCACCGGGATGGCTTGATCGAACTGACCGGAGCTGATTTTTTTGGCGCCGTCCTCCAGGTCTTTCAGCGGCAGGTAAATCATGCGCTGCAGCAAATAGCCGACACTGAGCGACAGCAGCAAAATGAAGCCAAATGAGACTGCAGCGATGTGCAAAGCATGCTCCCGCATGGACTGGTCAATCTCTTCGAGCGAGTAGGCAATGTCGACAATACCCAGCACCGACTGGCTGGCCGGATGCTCATGACACGAGGCCGAGGCACAGGTGGGCTCGTTGCGGATGGCGTGCATGCTGGTCAGCACCCGATGGGTTCCATCCGGGTTGGAAAATACCTGCCACCGCTTGTCATCGGCGACCCTCTTCAAGGGTTCACTGGTCTGATGGCAGCCAATACAGGGCTCGTCCTGCTGTTCGACCGAATAACCGATTTCCGATTTTCGGTTGGAATGGATGATCGTGCCATCCTTGCTAATCACCCGAAGCCGTTCTATTCCTTGCTGCTTTCCCACGTCCTCAATGATCTTCTCGGCGATGTCGCGCTTGTTCAAGAGCATGGTGTAGCGTGTGCTGGCCACCACCACATCCGCAATTTGCATGACATGCCCGGCCACCATGTCCTGCATTTCCGCTTGCCGGTGCTTGATGAAAAGCAGCGTGGTCAAAGCGGTCGCCACTGACAGGGCAACGAACAGGTAGACGCTGACTTTGAACTTGAGATTATTTTTGATCATTGACGAGATCACAGATCAATCCGGGTTGTGATGAGGCATCTCAACACCGACAGAAATTAGACCACTGATTTCGACCTCATCATAAAAAAACCCGGTCAATCCATAAATTGCCGGGCTTTCCATTGTCAATCGTGGCCAAGTCCTAAAACGGGATGTCGTCGTCCATGTCGTCAAAGCCGCTCGGCGGACGGGCTGCAGGCGCCGGGGCCGCTGCTGCGCGGGCGGGCGCGGCAGCAGAACGCGCTGGTGAGGAGGCCGGGCGGCCATAAGCCCCGTCATCGTCGGCATGGCTTGGCTCACCCATGCCCTGGCGGCTACCCAGCATTTGCATCTGGTCTGCGCGGATCTCGGTGGTGTATTTTTCGATACCGTCCTTGTCGGTCCATTTGCGCGTGCGCAAGCTGCCTTCAACATAAATCTGGGACCCCTTGCGCAGGTACTGCTCCACAATTTCTGCCAGCCTGCCATTAAAAACAATGCGGTGCCATTCGGTGGCTTCACGCATCTCGTTGCTTTGTTTGTCCTTCCACTTGTCCGTGGTGGCAACGGTGACATTGGCCACGCGGTCGCCATTGGGAAAAGTCCGAACCTCCGGATCACGTCCGAGGTTGCCCACAAGAATCACTTTATTGACAGAAGCCATGCTTGTTCCTTTGAATGTGTCAGTTTAGCCGCCTTTTGCCGGATTTCAATGCCCGCGAGCCACCGGCGCCTGCATGGGCCAGGCCACCACCAGCCAAACCAGCATGAGGCCAGCACAGACCCCAAACAGTCCGCTGGCGCCCCCGTGCTTCATAAGCCAGCCACCCCCCATGCCACCGGCAAAGAAGCCCAGCGACTGCAGCGTGTTGTAAACCCCGATGGCCGCGCCGCGGCTGGCGGGAGGGGCCAAACGCGACACGATGCTGGGCTGGCTGGCTTCGAGCACATTAAAACCGTAAAAGAAGACAAACAGCAGGCCACCCAGCAGCGCCAAGCCGGGCGCGGCATCCACCTGCCACCAGAGCCCGACCTGCACCAGTGCCGTCAAGCCGATCGAGGTCAAAAAAACAGCCCGCAGATAGCCTCGCTTTTCCAACTGGAACAGACTTCCACCCATCACCACAAACGAGCCCAGCACGGCCGGCAGGTACACCTGCCAATGGTCCTCGCGCGCCAATCCGGCCTGCACCAGCATGGCCGGCAGGGCCAGCCACATGGCCAATTGCACCGCATGCAGCACGAAAACGCCAAAATTCAAGCGCAGCAGCGCGGGCGCATGCAAGACATCAGCGACCCGCCCCCGGGGCTGGTCCTTGTGTTGCAGCGGTTCCGGCGGAACCCACCAGATCACCGCCGCCACACCCATTAGCGCGAGCACCCCGGTGAGGGTAAAAATACCCACCAGCCCGATCCAGCCCGCCAGCACCGGCGCAGCCACCAACGACAGGGCGAACATCAGGCCGATGCTCGCTCCCACCATCGCCATCGATTTGGTGCGCACCACATCGCGCGTATGGTCCGCCAGCAGTGCCGTCACCGCAGCCGACACGGCGCCCGCGCCCTGCACCGCCCGGCCAATGGCCAGCCAGGTGAGCGACGGCGCCCATGCTGCCAGCAGGCTGCCGCCAGCGAACACCAGAAGGCCAAACACAATGACCGGTTTGCGACCGACCCGGTCAGAAGCCAGGCCATAAAAAAACTGCAGCAAGGCCTGCGTCAAACCGTAAATTCCCATGGTCAGACCCACCATGGCGGCATCATTACCACCCGGATAACGCGCCGCCTCGATGGCAAACACCGGCAAAATCAGGAACAGTCCCAGCATGCGCAGGGCAAATATGGAGGCCAGTGAAAAACTGGCACGCCTTTCCAGCGCCGTCATGGCGGTCCCGGTTTTGGCGCTGGCAGACACCATTGGCGCGTTCACATCTGACAAGGGCTTCTCCGACATCTCAAGCTCAACCCGGATGGGCTACAAGCGGTGCATTGTCCCTGATTATGTGCAATTGCCCGGCGCTTCAGTGCCAGCAGAACGACGCCATTGGCTATCATGGCGGGTTGTCCGGTGCATTTTTACCGTATTTTTTGAGTCTCTCCACCTTGAACACTTCTGAAGTCGGCGCCACAACCCATGCGGCCGAGGGCAAATACCTGGGCGCAGCCCTGCAGGCGCAGAACATCAGCATTCGTGGCGCCCGCACCCACAATCTGAAAAACATCGACCTCGACATTCCGCGCAACCAGCTCGTGGTCATCACCGGCCTCTCGGGCTCGGGCAAGTCGAGCCTGGCCTTTGACACCTTGTATGCCGAAGGCCAGCGCCGTTATGTGGAGAGCCTCTCCACCTATGCGCGGCAGTTTTTGCAGCTGATGGACAAGCCCGATGTCGATGTGATCGAAGGCCTGTCCCCGGCGATCTCGATCGAGCAAAAAGCCACCAGCCACAACCCGCGCTCCACCGTGGGCACGGTCACCGAGATCCATGATTACCTGCGTCTGCTGTTCGCCCGCGCGGGCACGCCCCACTGCCCGGAACATCAACTGCCCCTGCAGTCGCAAACAGTCAGCCAGATGGTGGATGCCGTGCTGGCCCTGCCTGCGGACACCCGGCTGATGATCCTGGCGCCGATTGCGCGCGAGAAAAAGGGCGAGTTTCTGGACGTCTTCTCCGACATGCAGGCGCAGGGTTATGTGCGCTTTCGGGTCAACGGCCAGGCCTTCGAATTCGACCACTTGCCCACCCTCAAAAAGACTGAGAAGCACGACATCGACGTCGTTATTGACCGCGTCAAGGTGCGCCACCCGGCGCTTGAACCCGGCACTGACCGCACGGACCACAACAACCTGAGACAGCGCCTGGCCGAGAGTTTCGAGGCGGCCTTGCGGGTGGCCAACGGGCGCGCCATTGCCATGGAAATGGACTCTGCGGCAGAGCACCTGTTCAATGCCAAGTTTGCCTGCCCGGTCTGCAGCTACTCGATCGCCGAACTGGAACCCCGCCTGTTTTCGTTCAACTCCCCCGTCGGCGCCTGCCCCAGCTGTGACGGCCTGGGCCTGCAGGAGTTTTTTGATCCGGCGCGCGTGGTTGCCTTCCCCTCCCTGAGCCTGGCCAGCGGCGCCATCAAGGGTTGGGACCGGCGCAATGCCTACTACTTTGCCATGCTCGAGAGTCTGGCCGCGCACTACAGGTTTGACATCGAGCAGCCGTTCGAGTCCCTGCCCATGCCCGTGCAACAGGCCGTTTTGCATGGCTCGGGCGACGAGGAGATCAAGTTCGGCTACGTCATGGACTCGGGCACCTCCAGCGGCAAAAAGCTCAGCAAGAAACACCCGTTCGAGGGCATCATTCCCAACATGCAGCGGCGCTACCGCGAGACCGATTCCGCCGTCGTGCGTGAAGACCTGGCGCGCCTGCGCAGCATCCAGCCCTGCCCGGACTGCGCGGGCAGCCGCCTCAGGCGCGAGGCGCGCCACGTCCGCATTGGCGAAGGCGCGCAAGCGCGGGCCATCTTCGAGCTCAGCCACTACACGCTGGCGGAATGTCTTGCCTACTTCAAGACACTCGTGATGCACGGCGCCAAGGGCGACATTGCCGCCAAGGTGGTGCGCGAGATCAGCCTGCGCCTGAAGTTTCTCAACGATGTCGGCTTGACCTACCTGAGCCTGGACCGCAGCGCCGAGACCCTCAGCGGCGGCGAATCGCAGCGCATCCGCCTGGCCAGCCAGATTGGCTCGGGCCTGACCGGCGTGATGTATGTGCTCGACGAGCCCAGCATTGGCCTGCACCAGCGCGACAACGACCGCCTGATCGACACCCTGAAGCACCTGCGCGACATTGGCAACAGCGTGCTGGTGGTCGAGCACGACGAAGACATGATGCGCGCCGCCGACCACATCATCGACATGGGCCCGGGTGCCGGCCTGCATGGCGGGCGCGTCATGGCGCAGGGCAACTTTGCACAGGTCAAGGCCACGCCCGACTCGCTCACCGGCCAATACCTCAGCGGCGTGCGCAGCATCGCCGTGCCCGGTCAGCGCACTGCCTGGCTGCCCACGCAAGCTCCGCAACCGTTCAACAAGGGCAAGGCCAGCCGTTTTGCGCCCAGCCCGGCAGCGCTCAAGCGTGCCGAGCGTGAGGCGCAGCACCATGCCACCCTGGGCGAATTGCAGGCGCTCAAGGTGCTCAAAGCCAGCGGCCACAACCTGAAAGATGTCGATGTCGCGTTTCCGGTCGGCCTGCTGACCTGCGTCACCGGTGTCTCGGGCTCGGGCAAATCGACGCTGGTGAACGACACGCTTTACAAGGCGGTGGCGCGCACCCTCTACCGCGCCCATGACGAGCCCTCGGAACACGCCGCCATCGAGGGCATCGAGTACTTCGACAAGGTCATCAACGTCGATCAATCGCCGATTGGCCGCACGCCGCGCTCCAACCCGGCCACCTACACCGGCCTGTTCACCCCGATCCGCGAGCTCATGGCCGAGGTGCCCACGGCCCGTGAACGCGGCTACGGTCCTGGGCGATTCAGCTTCAACGTGGCCGGCGGCCGCTGCGAAGCCTGCGAAGGTGACGGCATGGTCAAGGTCGAGATGCACTTTTTGCCCGATGTCTATGTGCCCTGCGATGTTTGCGCGGGCAAGCGCTACAACCGCGAAACCCTGGAGGTGCTTTTCAAGGGCAAGAACATTGCGCAAATCCTTGACCTGACCGTGGACGTCGCGCATGAATTCTTCAAGGCGGTGCCCGCCATCGAGCGCAAGTTGCACACCCTGCTCGATGTCGGCCTTTCTTACATCCGCCTCGGCCAGGCCGCCACAACCTTGTCTGGCGGCGAGGCCCAGCGCGTCAAGCTGGCGCTTGAGCTCAGCAAGCGCGACACCGGGCGCACGCTCTACATCCTGGACGAGCCAACCACCGGCCTGCACTTTGCCGACATCGACCTGCTGCTCAAGGTCTTGCACCAGTTGCGCGATGCGGGCAACACCATTGTCGTGATCGAGCACAACCTGGACGTGATCAAAACCGCCGACTGGCTGATCGACATGGGACCCGAGGGCGGCAGCGGCGGCGGCACCGTGGTGGGCATTGGCACGCCGGAGCAATTGGCGGCCAACCCGGCCAGCCACACCGGGCGTTATCTGGCCAGGCTGCTGTGACAAAAAAAATGGGATAGCATGAGCCAGGCGCTCTAACGCGAAACAATGTTGCTGAGCCGCTGATCCGGCGTTTCGTAGGGACGACTTGAGGAGACAAGCCATGCACACCCAGTTCAATGACCTGCACGCCACCGGTGCGCGCCGCAACAAGGTGGTCAGCGCGGCCGAGGCCGTGCGCCTCATCCACGACGGCGACACGGTCGCCACCGGTGGCTTCGTCGGCATCGGTTTTGCCGAGGAAATTGCCGTGGCGCTGGAAGCGCGTTTTTTGCAGACCCGCGAAGAAACCGGCCAGGGCGCACCGCGCGACCTGACGCTGGTTTATGCCGCTGGCCAGGGCGACGGCCAGAGCCGGGGGCTGAACCACTTTGGCCATGCCGGCCTGGTGCGCCGCGTCATCGGCGGCCATTGGGGACTGGTGCCCACGCTGCAGCAATTGGCGATTGACAACAAGATCGAGGCCTACAACCTGCCCCAGGGCGTGATCACCCACCTGTTTCGCGACATTGCGGCGGGCAAGCCGGGCACGCTCACCCATGTCGGACTCGATACCTTTGTCGACCCGGTCCACGGCGGCGGCAAGCTCAACGCGGCGACGACCCAAGACATCGTCCAGCGCATGGCGATTGACGGCAGGGATTACCTGTTCTACAAGGCCTTCCCGATCCATGTGGGCATCATCCGCGCCACCACCGCCGACCCCGACGGCAACCTGAGCATGGAACGCGAGGCACTCACCCTCGAAGCGCTGGCGATCGCCATGGCGGCGCGCAACAGCGGCGGCATTGTGATTGCCCAGGTCGAGCGGCTGGCCGAGCGCAACACGCTGCACCCGCGCAGCGTCAAGGTGCCCGGCGTGCTGGTGGACGCGGTGGTGGTGGCCACAGATCCGGCGCACCACATGCAAACCTTTTCCGAGGCCTACAACCCCGCCTACTCCGGCGAGATTCGAGTGCCGATGAACCTGATCGAGCCCATGGCGCTGACCGAGCGCAAGGTGATTGCGCGGCGCGCGGCGCTGGCGCTCAAGCCCAACAGCGTGGTGAACCTGGGGATCGGCATGCCCGAGGGCGTGGCCACCGTGGCCGCTGAAGAAAAAGTGTTCGATCTGCTGACCCTGACCGCCGAGCCGGGTGTGATTGGCGGCATTCCGGCGGGCGGCCTGAGCTTTGGCGCGGCCATCAACGCCCAGGCCGTGATCGACCAGCCCAGCCAGTTCGACTTTTATGACGGTGGCGGCCTGGACGTGGCGGTGCTCGGGCTGGCCCAGGCTGACGCCGAGGGCAACCTCAACGTCAGCAAATTCGGCCCCAAGCTGGCAGGCGCCGGCGGTTTTATCAACATCAGCCAGAATGCCAAAACCGTCGTTTTTGTCGGCACCTTCACCGCTGGCGACCTGCAGGAGCGCATTGCCGACGGGCGCCTGCATATCGACAGCGAAGGCAGCTGCCGCAAATTCGTCAAGCAGGTGGAGCACCGCACCTTCAGCGCCCGGGAATCACGCCGGCGCGGCCAGCAGGTGCTGTATGTCACCGAGCGCTGCGTGTTCCGGCTGACGGGGACCGAGCAGGCACCCGCACTGGAACTGATTGAACTGGCGGCGGGTGTGGACCTGCAGCGCGATGTGCTGGACCAGATGGATTTTGTGCCCCTGATCAGCCCACAACTCAGCATCATGGATGCCGCCTTGTTTGGCGACGCGCCCATGGGCCTGCGCGCCCGGCTGCTGGCCACCCCGCTGGCGCAGCGGCTGGAACTGGACCGCGAGCACAAGCTTCTGTTCATCAACTTCGAAGGCCTGTCGGTGGACAGCCAGGACGATGTCAAGGCGATCGAGGATCAGGTCACGGCGCTGCTGGCACCGCTGGGACACCGGGTGGCCGTGGTGGTGAATTACGACAGCTTTACCATCCTGCCGTCCCAGCTCGATGCTTATACCACCATGGTACAGCGGCTTAAACGCCGCTTTTACAGCCGCGTGACCCGCTACGGCACCGGCGGTTTCTTGAAAGCAAGGGGCGAGGCTGCCAGTGTCGCGCCGGGCGAGTCCCAGGATTTAACCCAGATTTGAACGCGCGGCCTGCAACAGATCACGGGTTTTCACCGCCTCCTGGCGGGCCGCCTGAACGAAATCGGCGCCGCTGGAAGCATACAAAATGGCGCGCGACGAATTCACAATGATGGGCCCGTTGTCACGCCGGCCCGCCCTGACGGTCGCCAGCGCGTCACCGCCCTGGGCGCCCACACCCGGAATCAGCAGAGGCAGCGTGGGCGCCAGGGCGCGCACGCGCGCGATCTCGGCAGGGTAAGTGGCGCCCACCACCAGTCCCAACTGACCATTGAGGTTCCATGGACCCTGCGCCAACTGCGCAATATGTTCATACAAGAGCGGCTCGCCAGCGACACTGGCCAAACGCTGGCTCTGAAAATCATCGCCCCCGGGGTTGGAGGTTCGGCACAGCAGGAAAGCGCCTTTCCCGTGGTATTTGAGATAGGGCTGGATCGAATCAAAACCCATGAACGGCGACAGCGTGACCGCGTCGGCACCATAACGCTCAAAGGCTTCCCTGGCATATTGCTCGGCGGTACTGCCGATGTCGCCACGCTTGGCATCCAGAATGACGGGCACTCCCGGTGCTGCGCGGCGCATGTGCGCCATCAATCGCTCCAGCTGGTCCTCGGCGCGGTGCGCCGCAAAATAGGCGATCTGCGGCTTGAAGGCGCTCACCAGGTCCGCCGTGGCGTCGACGATGGCTGCGCAAAAATCGTAAATTTTGCCGGCATCACCCGCCAGATTTGCAGGGAACCTGGTGGGCTCGGGGTCCAGTCCGACACACAGCATGGAACCGTTTTGGCGCTCGGCGGTGCGCAACATGTCTAGAAAATTCATGGCTTCATTGTATGAAGAGATGCCGCCACTGAACGCCAGTGTTTGAGTGGCCTAAACTTCAGGACTCACACTTGTTGAACTGCCCCATGCGCTCCGACCAATTTCCCGACAACGACGAAGACAGCCAATTCAGCCCCGCCGAGCGCGCCGCGGCGGCGTCACGCTCCACCTGGGTCAGCGTGGCCGTCAACCTGGTCCTGAGCATTGCCCAGATCACGGCGGGCGTCATGGCCAGGTCGCAGGCCCTGATCGCCGACGGCATTCACACCCTGTCTGACCTGGTGGCAGACTTTGTGGTGCTGTTTGCCAACCACCACAGCCAGAAGGATGCCGACGAGGACCACCCCTACGGCCATCAGCGCTTTGAGACCGCGGCATCACTGGTGCTGGGCGCCTTGTTGCTGGTGGTGGGCCTGGGCATGCTGTGGTCGGCAGCCACCAAATTGCAGGATCCCGCTTCGATCGCCACGGTGCACATCACTGCCCTGTGGGTGGCCGCGGGCGCGCTGGTCGCCAAGGAACTGCTGTTTCGCTACATGCTGTCCGTGGCAAAGCGCGTCAAAAGCAGCATGCTGGTGGCCAACGCCTGGCACGCCCGCTCGGATGCCGCCTCGTCACTGGTGGTGGGCCTTGGCATCATCGGCAACCTGTTGGGCTACCCCATCCTGGACCCGATCGCCGCAGCCATCGTGGGCTTCATGGTGACCAAAATGGGTTGGGGTTTTGGCTGGGATGCACTGCATGACCTGATGGACCGCGCCGTGGACACGGCCGAGGTGCAAGCCATCCGGAAAACCCTGGTGGACACCCCCGGCATCAGCAATGTGCACGACGTGCGCACCCGCAAAATGGGCGACATGATCGTGGTCGACGCCCATCTGGAAGTGGATGCCACCTTGAGCGTGGAGCAGGGCCACGACATCGCCGTGGCGGCCCGCGACCGCGTCATGCAGCGCCACCGCGTCATCAACATGATGACCCATGTTGACCCCTACAAACGCCCTGACCGGGACCACGCCGCACCCGGCCAAGCCGCCAGAAAATAAGCGTCAGCAGGGAGCGCGCCACGCTGCCTTCGAAGGGTATGCTGCCACCCGCCGCCTGCGACAACTCAGATTTTTGCCGATTTCCCCCTCGGTGACTTTTTCGCTTGGGTCTGTCTTCGCTGATCGCTTTGCTCGAGGCAGAGCAGGGCGTCCGCGTAACACATGAAGCGGTTGAGGTAATCAGGCGAAATGTCGCGCATCAAGGCCAACGAATCCAGCACCAGCCTATGCGAATTGATGGGCCCGGCATTCTTTGGCGCCTGGCCGAGTGCCTTGGCCACCTGCTTGTTGACACTGAGTTTGGACCAGGTGTTTCGGAAGTGCCGCACACTTTTGAGCTCGGGCCGCGATCCGGCAGCGCTCAATCCAACGCCGCCCGGGCTGGCGCCAAGCTGCCCCGGAACGAGTTGCGCAAGATGGTGGACCAGCTCGCCCAGCAAGGCTTGAGGAACAGTTTTTCCCTGGCGGGCGGTGGCAGGCGTCGCCTCGCGCTGCGCCTGTTCAACGCGTTCACGCAAAGCCTGCAACGCCTGCATCAGCCTGGCATCAAGAAGGCGCCTGACCTCACCCTGCTGCCCCGCCGCGCGTTCAAGCAGCACCTGCAGGTAATGGCAGGTCACAGGGTCATGGTGATCCGCGCCTGCCAAGCGCAGGTCAGCCAGCTGCCCGCCGAGATCCAGCGACGCCCCACCACGAGGCTCCAGCAGGACGATGTGCGCAGGCTCACTCATGATTTGGCATTGGCAGCCGGGGTGGCTTTGGGCACGGGCGCCATTTCAACGCGCCGATTTTGCTGGCGCGCCGCCTCGTCGCTGTTGGGGGTAACCGGCTGCTCTGCACCAAAGGCGGCCGCAAACACCAGGGCGGAGGGCATGCCCTCGTCGATCAAGGCACGCGTGACAGTCAGAGACCTCTGGGCCGACAGCTCCCAGTTGTCCACAAAACGCGAATTGCCTTCACGAATCGACCGGTCATCGGTAAAACCACTGACCATCAACAGTTCATCGCGCGAGACCAGGTAAGCCCGCAGCGGCATCACCAGGCTGTTGAGCAGTTGCCGTCCCTCAGGCTGCAACTGGTCAGAATTCAACGCAAAAAGAACGCGACCGCTGATGCCGATACGCCCGTTATTCAAGGTTATGCGCCCGGCGGCCAGCGGAATCGCCAGGGCTTTTTCAAGCGTCATGCGCCGCTGCTCTTCGATCTGGCGTTTGTTGATCTCCGCTTCCAGGCTCGATGCCAACTCCAGTTGGACACCCAGCACCGCAACCAGGATCAACACAAACGCCCCCAGCAATCCCGACATCAGGTCGCCAAAAACAGCCCAGACCGGCGCCGTTTGCTCGATACCTTCGCGGTCTTCCATCAGCCCACCTCTTCAGCAGCCAAAGCCTGCCTGGACGGGAGTTGGCGCAGTTCGTCGAAGATTTCCTTTTGGGACATCAGGCTCAGGTCGATGATTTCACGGGCCTGGGCCACGTAATAGGCGAGTTGGTCGTCACTTCGGGTCATCGATTTGTCCATCGCGCCTTCAATGCGTTGCAGATGGCCAATCAGCTTGGCATTGGCCTCGCTGAACGCGCTTACCGCAAAACCGAGGGTCTCGCTCAGGCTGGCCACATCCACCGCGCTGCTGGTGACTTGGGCCGCGATGTCCGAGAGTTTGGCGGTCTCCTGGCCGACCTGCTCGGCGAACCGGCTTCCGGTCTGCCGGAGCGCCCCAGCCGAAGAGGCCACGAGTGAGTCGATCACGGCGCGCTGTTCAAGCGACGCGTGGTTGATGCTTTCCAGCAATGAGTTGAGGGTGGCCATGATGCGGCTGCGCTCCTCCAGCAATTCATTGTCGCGCGCCAGGCTGCTGGATATTTCCTGGCGCAATTGCCCGATGACGTCAGCAGCGGCGCGCGGCGCTTCCGATGCGGTTTCTATAAGCCGTTTGATCGGGTCTTCGAGCGCGGTGCCCAAAGTGGCCAAGTGGCCGGTCAACGCGGTCTGCAAGTCGCCCAGGCGCGCCACGGCGGCAGCCCCGCGCGTGGCTTCCTCATACCTCAGCGCGCCGAGCTCAGTGTGCAGCATGCTGGCGAGTTGATCCATGCGCTCGCCATGCTGCGCCAGCCATTGCACCTCGGAGGCGATGCGCGAGCGAACCAGGTCCTCAGAACTGCTTGTGAGCCGCTGGATGTCGCTCAGCGTGCTGCTGGCGTGGGCCTGCGCATTGGCCGTGATTTCCTTGGCGGTCTCGGCCAATGCCGTGCAGATGGCCTGCTGCTGCGCATGTGTCTGCGCGCCAGTCTGTTGCCATTCCCGCTTGAGTGTGCTTGCCATGGACTCCAGCGATTCCCGCCACAACACCCGCTGCTGCTGATCTTGCTCGGTTTGAGCAGCCTGCAAACCGGCATAGGCCGCGCTCACCGAATGAAGCAAGGCGTCGGAGCCTTGTTCGAATTTTTGAGTGAATGCCTGCAAGGACCGGCCCATGCCATCCACCAGGCTGGCACTGGTTCGCTCATGGTCGGCAAGCGCCGCCGTCCATGACCCGGTGACGGTGGCAGCCGTTGCGCCAAGCCGGGCAGACAGTCCATCAAGTTGCACTTGCGTGGCATCCATCACACGCTCGTGCAGTTCCCTGGCCTCGCGGGCAATACCTGCCATGGCGGCCTCGACCGCCGGCTTGATGCTCTCGCCGGCAAGGTGAGCGCTTTGCGTCAGGCTGTCCTTGAGCGATTGGTCCATCGAAGCAGCCAGATCGCGGTAAATGACTTTGACTTCACCTTGAAAGCTTTCCTGATTGCTCAGCAGGCGCTGGTTCAACTGCTGGCTCAGCTGCGCCATCTGCGCGATCATCGCCTGCAGTTGATCGACCACCTCGGGCAGGGCACGGGCCTGGAATTGCAGTGCCTTGTAGGTTTCCTGGCGCTGATGGACAAGTGAAAAGCCGCGCAAGGCGCTTGCGATTTTGCTGTCGAGCACTTGGGCCGTCAGCATTCTTTCACGCCGGCTGACGGCAGACATCAGGCCCAGCATGGCAGACGCGGCCACGCCTGCCACGGAGGTGCCAAACGCCAGACCAAGCCCCTTGATGGGGGCGGCCAGCGCCGTGCGGATGGCCTGCAAATCGGTGGAGCCTTGCAGCGAAAACGCGGCGCCATTAAGGGTGACCACCATCCCCAGAAACGTGCCCAGCATGCCCAACATCACCAGCAAACCCACCAGATAAGGCGTCAGCGCCGGGCCGGGCAGGCCGGTGCGCTCCCCTTCGATGCGCAGACGCACCGGGTTTTGCAGCGAGGGATGCAGCGTGTCGAGCCAGTCACCCAAGTTTGACAGCGTGTCAGGAAGGGCGGCCAAGGCATGGGACAAACCGCTCGTGGCCTGGCGGAACTGGCGCAACTCCAAGGCACCAAACCCGTAAACGGCGGCAATCAGCAACGTGACCCCCAGCGCCAACGGATGTGAAACCACAAATCCGGCGCCGACCCAGACGATCGCCATGGCCCCCAACAAAAAGGCGCCCGTGAACAGATATTTATTCATTGATCTTGTGTTATCCATTGGTTGAATCCTGGTCGCAGGCCTCGATGAGTCCCAGCACCGGTTGCATGCGCAGGTCCAGTTCGGCGCGCAGCACTGTCTGCATTTCCTGGCAAAAGCCAGGCAGCCAGTCGTTCGCTGGCTGCTGCGTCTTGCGCAACTGCTTGAAGCGCTTTTCGAGTAGCGATGGCAGCTTCAAAAGTAACTTGCCCTCGCGCTCGAACAGGATGTCGTCGAGTGCGGCATCCAGTGCGGCGAGCTTCCTGAGCCGGGCTGAAGACCGGCCAAGCACCTCGCGCGCGCGAGTTCGCAGCGGACGAAGCTTCAATTCAAATTCGCGCTGTTGCGCCAGATAGTGGCGTCGGTAGGGTTCATAGTCGAGCGCAGGATCGCTGGGGGCGTCGGCTTCTGGCGCAGGCAGCTCAAGTTGCGCCCGCCCGATCGAATTGACCAAGCCAGCCTGGACACTGGCGAACGCCTTGCCAAGGTCCATGCGCGCGCCAGCTGCCACCTCGCCCCGCGTCCCGGGCGGACTTGCCGTGCCGGCGCTGTGCACAGCCGACAGGGCGATGGCATCGGTAAAGTCCACCCACAGGCCAAGCTTTTCTGCAAATGCAGGGCCCGGCTCGACCGCGTCCAGAAGCGACAGGTCGGCGAGCACGCGAACGAGGCTGGCGCTGTGAAAGCTGGTACGCGTCAGGGCTCGCGGCATGGGCAGGCTCGATCGAACATGAAGGAATTTTTTGGGGCAAAAAACCAAACGCTTGGATTGGCTGCCGGCTTGGGACGAGGGAGAGGGCTACACTCAACGTAGCTTGAAGGTGTCCAGCAGTCATGGTCGGGGCCGGAACCCCGTCGCAGGCCACAAGCCGCATGGATATTGGTTTCTACTTTATTTGAAGCATAAAAGTACCGTCAAAAATACCATCATTTCTTAATCCGTCTGACTTGCGTTACACCGTGATACGGTCTGATTTTCAGTGATTGTAACCAGCGCCAGCGAACCCAGCAGCCGAAAAAAACCGAGCGAGCAGGGCAGGTTGATAGCTCTTTCGAGCCGCGCTAAGGGAGGTGAAGCAACGGTGTCTTGGACAAGGAAGCGATAGACACGAGCGCAGAGATCATCGAGAAGAACCAAAACCAAAGCACGCCAGCGTTAAGGCCGGACGTGATTGCTGGGCCTCGGATGGGCAAGCAAAAGGCGGTGCATGGGCAGGGATAAGGTGCTATTCTCTAGTAACATTGTGTAACCGAAACATGGAAAATTTCGGCTCTGCCGACGGGCATGGTGGAAATCCGTAATATTGGAGGCAACAACAAATGGCACTTGTAAATAGCGTTGTTCTGGCTGAACGCTTACTTGGCGATGTCCCGCCAGATGCTGCCAGAACATTTACGGCAGAGCAGATTTCCGCTATTGATGCAGCGTTGCGGAAACAATATGGTCCAAAGAAGCACCCGGTCGATATGCGGATGCGATTTGGACTTGGGGCTAAGCGGTTATACGCAGTCTTTCTTGTAGGTTCGGAAAATAGACCCGAGCGACGTCCCTACGAGATGTCCAGTCTTGGGAATGCAATGACTATGTCAATGCTGGGTGCGATAGTCGCCCTTCAATTCGTCTTTTTGTCAGCAATTTTTTAGACAGGAAGCCAGGCAAATGCTATGGCTTGTCAGAAACTGAGTCATAAGCAACTCAAGCGCGTTAAGCTTCATATCGTCGTTCAAGTCAATATCAATATGTTTCTGCCTGACCGCGATGGCTCGGTGGCCAGCAAGACTGGCCAATTGAAGGCTGCTGCATAACATGCTGACTTCCACTGGCTTTAGTCAGCCAAAAAATCAAGCCTCACAGTGCATTTTTTGGCCGTGTGCTAGGGGCAGTGACCGCAAAAACAACGCATTTGCGAATTTCACTGGCAAGGATGGGAAATCTGGCAATATTGTCGCAATGTGCCAGACAAGAAAAACCATGCTAAAAACTTTATAGCGGGATTTCTTTATATTCGGCTGGTGCCCGGGGCCGGAATCGAACCGGCACTCCTTTCGGAGGGGGATTTTGAGTCCCCTGCGTCTACCAATTTCACCACCCGGGCAACGCTTTGAGGCCCGAATTATGGCACAGTGCAATTTATGAAATATTCAACCATCGAAGATTTGATTGGCAAGACCCCCCTGGTCCGATTGCAGCGAATTGGGGCCACTGAAAATGCGGCCCGGGGCAATGTCATTCTGGGAAAACTGGAGGGCAACAACCCGGCAGGATCGGTCAAGGACCGTGCCGCCATGTCAATGATCCAGCGCGCCCAGGAGCGCGGCGAGATCAAGCCGGGCGACACGCTGATCGAGGCGACCTCGGGCAACACCGGCATCGCCCTGGCCATGGCGGCGGCCATCAAGGGTTACCGCATGGTGTTGATCATGCCCGAAGACCTGTCGATCGAGCGGGCGCAGACCATGAAGGCATTTGGCGCCGAATTGATCTTGACGCCCAAAAGCGGCGGCATGGAATACTCGCGCGACCTGGCCGACCAGATGGCACGCGAGGGCAAGGGCCACGTGCTTGACCAGTTCTCCAACCCCGACAACCCGCGCATCCACATCGAGACCACCGGGCCCGAAATCTGGGCTGACACCAAGGGCAAGATCACCCACTTTGTCAGCGCCATGGGCACCACCGGCACCATTACCGGGGTCTCGCAATACCTCAAAAAGAAAAACCCGGCTGTCAAAATCATCGGTGTGCAGCCCACCGATGGCTCCCGCATTCCGGGCATCCGCAAATGGCCGCAAGCCTATTTACCCAAGATCTACGACCCCACCCATGTCGATGAACTGCTCTATGTGAGCCAGGAAGATGCCGAGGAAATGTGCCGCCAACTGGCCCGCGAAGAAGGTATCTTTGCCGGCATTTCAGCGGCCGGCGCCTGCTGGGTGGCCAGGGAAATTGCCAAGCGTGAGAAAAATGCGACTATTGTCTTCATCGTCTGCGACCGGGGTGACCGTTATCTGTCCACCGGTGTCTTTCCGGCCTGAAGCCGCGCAGCACTCAAAATTCCAGGAACCCAGCATGCACATCGACAAAGAAATTGACACCAGCGGACTCAACTGCCCGCTGCCCATCCTGAAAGCAAAAAAAGCCCTGGCCGAGTTGGAGAGCGGCCAGATTCTCAAGGTCATCGCCACCGACGGCGGCTCGCTGCGGGACTTTCAGGCCTTCGCCAAGCAAACAGGCAATGATCTGCTGGAACAACAGACCGTTGGCACGGAATTTATTCACGTGCTGCGCCGGCGCTAGAACTTCAGCCCAACCGCGTCAACTGGTCCCTGACCTTGGCCAGCGTGGCCTCGAAGTCGGCCAGGCGCTTGCGCTCCTGGTCGATCACGGCGGCGGGCGCCCGGGCCACAAAGGATTCGTTGCCCAGTTTGCCGTTGACCTTGACGATTTCGCCCTCCAGCCGTGCCAGTTCCTTGCCCAGGCGCGCCTTTTCCGCGGCCACGTCAATTTCCATGAACAGGCAGATACGCGCCTCGCCG
The DNA here is from genome assembly GCA_021737975.1 of Polaromonas sp. Classification (GTDB taxonomy): domain Bacteria; phylum Pseudomonadota; class Gammaproteobacteria; order Burkholderiales; family Burkholderiaceae_C; genus Rhodoferax. Next base: position 32,228 of record JAIPCZ010000004.1, read on the forward strand.
ACCACGGCCACCGGCGCGGCTTGCGCGGCGGCGGCCCAGGCGGCCTCATCTTCGGACACGCGCACTTCGCTGAGCTTGGCCAGCGCCTGCAGCACCGGCGCCGCCTGCGTCATGAAGGCGGCCTCGGCGGCTGACCCGGCAATGACGAACAGCGGCAGCCGCGTGGCGGGTGACACACTCATTTCGCCGCGCAGGTTGCGGCAGGCGTCCACCAGTTGCTTCAATTTGGCCACGTGGGCAATGGCCGCTTCGTCAATGCGCTCGGGCTGGCTTACCGGATAGGTAGCAATGGCCACCGAGGGGCCGGCGCGCCCGGCCACCGGGGCAATTTTTTGCCACAGTTCCTCGGTCACAAACGGGATGATGGGGTGCGCCAGGCGCTGGGTGGTCTCGAGCGTGCGGATCAGCGTACGGCGCGTGGCGCGTTGCTGCGAAGCGTTGCCCTGCTGGATCTGCACCTTGGCGATTTCCAGGTACCAGTCGCAGAACTCGTTCCAGACAAAGTCGTAAATGGTGGCGGCCACCATGTCGAGGCGGTAATCGGCAAAACCCTGGGCCACCTGGGCTTCGACCTTTTGCAGCAGGGAGACAATCCAGCGGTCGGCCGCGCTGAAGTCGAGGTAAGTGGCGCCCACTTCGCATTCGGCCGCCGTGTGCTCTTTCAGGCCGCAGTCCTGGCCTTCGCAGTTCATCAGCACAAAGCGGCTGGCGTTCCAGAGCTTGTTGCAGAAGTTGCGGTAGCCCTCGCAGCGCTTGGCGTCGAAGTTGATGGACCGGCCCAGCGAGGCCAGTGATGCAAAGGTGAAGCGCAGGGCGTCGGCGCCAAAGGCCGGAATGCCCGTCGGGAATTCCTTTTCTGTGTTCTTGCGCACCTGGGGCGCGGTCTCGGGCTTGCGCAGGCCCTCGGCGCGCTTGACCAGCAGCTCGGTCAGGCCGATGCCGTCGATCAGGTCGACCGGGTCGAGCACATTGCCCTCGCTCTTGCTCATCTTGTGGCCCTGGGCGTCACGCACCAGGCCGTGGATGTAAACGTGTTTGAATGGCACCTGACCGGTGAAATGCGTGGTCATCATGATCATCCGGGCAACCCAGAAGAAGATGATGTCGTAGCCGGTGACCAGGACGCTGCTGGGCAGGTAGAGGTCGATGTCGTTGAGGCTGGTTTGAGCGTTGATTCCGCTCTGGGACAAGGCGGACTCGGTCGCACTCATACTCGCTGCGCTCGCCAAATCGTTGCGCCCGAGTCCGCCTTGCCCCAGCGCTGTGTTGCTGTTTTCAGGCCAGCCCATGGTGCTGAACGGAACCAGCGCGCTGGAATACCAGGTGTCGAGCACATCCTCGTCGCGCTTGAGGGTTTTGCCGGGGGCTTGCGCCTGCGCGTCAGCCTCGTTGCGCGCCACGTAGACCTTGCCGTCTTCGTCGTACCAGGCCGGAATCTGATGACCCCACCAGAGCTGGCGGCTGATGCACCAGTCCTGGATGTTGTTCATCCACTGGTTGTAGGTGTTGACCCAGTTCTCGGGCACAAATTTGACCTGGCCCGACTGCACGGCGTCGATGGCTTTTTGCGTGATGGACTTGCCGGTGGGGTCCGATTTGCTGACCTTGCTCATCGCAACAAACCACTGGTCGGTCAGCATCGGCTCGATGACCTGGCCGGTGCGGGCGCAGCGCGGCACCATGAGCTTGTGTTTCTTGATCTCGACCATCAGCTCCAGCGCCTGCAAATCCTTGACGATTTGTTTGCGCGCGGCAAAACGGTCCAGCCCCAAGTACACCGCGGGGGCCTGGTCATTGATCTTGGCGTCGAGCGTGAGCACACAGATCATCGGCAGCTTGTGCCGCTGGCCCACCGCGTAGTCGTTCTGGTCGTGCGCCGGCGTCACTTTGACCACGCCGGTGCCAAAGGCCTTGTCGACATAGTCGTCGGCAATGATCGGAATGCTGCGGTCGCACAGTGGCAGCGTGACGTGTTTGCCGATCAAGTGGGCGTAACGCTCGTCCTCGGGGTGCACCATGGCGGCCACGTCGCCGAGCATGGTCTCGGGGCGCGTGGTGGCCACCACCAGGCCGGGCGCCAGTTCGCCGTTCACCAGCTGCGGGCCATCGACAAACGGGTACAGGATGTGCCACAGGCTGCCGTCTTCTTCTTCACTTTCCACTTCCAGGTCCGACACGGCACTCATCAGCACCGGGTCCCAGTTCACCAGGCGTTTGCCGCGGTAAATCAGGCCCTGTTCAAACAGACGCACAAAGGTTTCGGTCACGGTTTTGGACAACTTGGGGTCCATGGTGAAGTACTCGCGGCTCCAGTCCACGCTGTCACCCATGCGGCGCATTTGGGTGGTGATGGTGTTGCCGCTTTTCTCTTTCCATTCCCAGACTTTCGAGACGAAGTTCTTGCGTGCCTCCGCTGGTGTCGGTCCCATGTCGTGGCGACTGATGCCTGCGGCTTGCAACTGGCGCTCGACCACGATCTGCGTGGCAATGCCCGCATGGTCGGTGCCCGGAATCCAGGCGGTGTTGAAACCCCGCATGCGGTGGTAACGCGTCAGGCTGTCCATGATGGTCTGGTTGAACGCGTGCCCCATGTGCAGCGTGCCGGTCACATTGGGCGGCGGCAGCTGGATGCAGAAATTGCCGCCGCGCGCTGCAGCTTCGGCACTGGGTTGGCCCGTGCCGCGGTAACCCGCCACGCCGTAACCGCGCTTTTCCCACTCCGGCCCCCAATGCGCTTCCAGCGCGGCGGGCTCGAAAGATTTGGACAGGCTGTTTAGGGCGGGTTGCTGGGGTGCGTCAGTCATGGTGTTTTGCCGAGGTGTCCGGCGCGCATTGCAGCGCCGCCAGGGTATCGCAGCAGGCTGGCAGGGCGCGCTGCGATGGATTTGTTTAAAGGGCCTTGATTTTATTCGACCCGACCCGCATGTGCTCTGGCTTGTCCGCGTCAAGACGTCAGCCAGTTGATGGATCGTCGAACTTCTTATCGACTCTGATTATTCAATAGCCCGGAACAATGACATGCATTGACAGTGTCAATTGGACTCCCTTGGGCGAGACAGGTAAAGTGCAGGCGTCTTTGACCGTCAAGGTTCAAAGCCAACCCTTTTTATTCAACCCAAAGGAGATTTCCATGGCAGCACTCAAAGGCTCAAAAACGGAAGACAACCTGAAAGCCGCCTTCGCGGGCGAATCCCAGGCCAACCGCCGCTATTTGTATTTCGCGAACAAGGCCGACGTGGAAGGCCAGCCCGACGTGGCGGCCCTGTTCCGTTCCACCGCCGAAGGCGAGACCGGGCACGCGCACGGCCACCTGGAGTGGTTGGAACAATGCGGCGACCCGGCCACGGGCATGCCGTTTGGCGCCACGCGCGACAACCTGGCCTCGGCTGTGGCTGGCGAGACCCACGAGTACACCGACATGTACCCGGGCATGGCCAAGACCGCCCGCGAGGAAGGCCATGACGAGGTGGCTGACTGGTTCGAAACCCTGGCCAAGGCCGAGCGCTCACACGCCAACCGCTACGCCAAGGCCTTGGCCGAGCTGGTTGATTGATGTTTGAGTGATTCGTGTTGGGCGTTGCCTGCAGCGCCCAATGCCAATCCCGTGCCGCGTTTTTGCGCCGCGTGTTTTTGCTTTATCCCGCGCCACCACAACATTCTTGACAAGGAAGAACATCATGGCTACCGAGGGCAATCTGTCAGCACCCACCCGTCACGCGATCGACTGGAAAAACCCCGAGTACTACGACGAAGAAAAGACCTTTGTCGAGCTGGAGCGTATTTTCGACATCTGCCACGGTTGTCGCCGCTGCGTGAGCCTGTGCGGCTCCTTTCCCACCCTGTTCGACCTGGTGGACGAGAGCAAGACCATGGAGGTGGACGGCGTTGACAAAAAGGACTACTGGAAAGTGGTGGACCAGTGTTACCTGTGCGACCTGTGCTACATGACCAAGTGCCCCTATGTGCCGCCGCACCAGTTCAACCTCGACTTCCCGCACACCATGCTGCGCGCCAAGGCCATCAAGTTCAAGAAGGGCGAGGTGGGCGCCGCCGAGAAGTTCCTGGCGTCCACCGACGTGCACGGGCAGCTCGCCGGCATTCCGGTCGTGGTTCAGGTGGCCAACGCGGTGAACAAAACCAAAGTGGCGCGCAGCGTGATGGAAAAGGTGGCGGGCGTGGACAAGGACGCCTGGTTGCCCGCGCTGGCAAGCAAAAGATTCCGCTCTGCTGCGCCCGACGCCAAGGCAACCGTGGTGAAAGACGGCGAGAAAACGCCCGGCAAGGTGGCGATTTTTTCCACCTGCTTCATCAATTACAACGAGCCCGGCATCGGCCTGGACCTGCTCAAAATCCTCGACCACAATGACATCCCCTACGTGCTGGTCGAAAAGGAAAAATGCTGCGGCATGCCCAAGCTCGAGCTGGGTGACCTTGAATCCGTGAACGCCAGCAAGGAGGCCAATATTCCGGTGCTGGCCAAGTACGCCAAAGACGGCTTTGCCATCCTGGCGGCGGTGCCGAGCTGCGCCTTGATGTTCAAACAGGAGATCCCGCTGATGTACCCCGACGAGGCCGATGTGCAACTGGTCAAGGAGAGCATGTGGGACCCGTTCGAGTACCTGATGCAGCGCAAGCGCGACGGCCTCCTGAAGGAAGACTTCCCGGTGCCGCTGGGCAACGTGAGTTACCAGATCCCATGCCATGGCCGGGTGCAGAACATCGGCAAGAAAACCGAGGAAATGCTCAAGATGGTGCCCGGCACCACGGTCAACACCTTCGAGCGCTGCTCGGGCCACGCCGGCACCTTTGGCGTCAAGAAGCTGTACCACCAGCAGGCCATGAAAATCGGCAAACCGCTGTTCAAGGGCATGGCCAGCATGAAGGACGGCAGCAAGCCCGACTACATCAGCTCGGACTGCCCGCTCGGTGGCCACCACATTGCCCAGGGTTTCGAGGTGAACGCACTGGGCACCCCCGAGCTGCAGCACCCCTTGAGCCTGATCGCCAAGGCCTACGGACTTAAATAACACTGAACACACCATGCAAATCACCGGAAACATCACCCCCGACAGCCTCATGAGCCTGGAGGCTTACAGCAAATGGCGCAAGGCCAACAAACCCGCCGTCATGGCGCACCGCAAATTGCGCAATGTGCACCTCGGTGAGCACATGACGTTGCAGTTCGAGTCCGAGACCACCATCCGTTACCAGATCCAGGAGATGCTGCGCATCGAGAAGATCTTTGAGGAAGACGGCATTCAGCAGGAAATCGACGCCTACGCGGCGCTGGTGCCCAGCGGCAGCAACTGGACCGCGACCGTGCTGCTCGAATACCCCGATGTCAGCGAGCGCAAACGTGAACTGGCGCGCCTCATCGGCGTGGAAGACCGTCTATTTGTCGAGGTCGAGGGTCAACAGCGCGTCTATGCCATCGCCGACGAGGACATGGACCGCGAAAACGAGGAGAAAACCTCGGCCGTTCACTTTGCCCGCTTCGAGTTGACCCCGACCATGTGCGCCGCCGTCAAAGCAGGGGCCGCCGTCAAGGTGGGCTGCGACCACACCAACTACCCGGCGCATGTGACGGTCGCCGATGACACACTGGCTTCGCTGGCGTCCGATTTGAAATAAGAATCCTGCATACTATGGGCTCGCCATTGCGGCCCCGGACCTGATTCGGGGTTGCAGCACACGCAACCCATGGATGCCGGATCCGGTCCGGCATGACACCTCTGGTTTCCTAGTCATGCTGTTTTTACTCTCCCCCGCCAAATCCCTCGACTTGGATCCCCCTGCGGCTGACGTCCCGCACAGCCAGCCGCTGTTTGTGCCGCAGGCCACCGAGCTGATCGCGATCCTCAAGCAAAAATCGCCCCAGGAGATCGCCAGCCTGATGAGCCTGAGCGACAGCCTGGCGGGGCTGAACGTCGCCCGCTACCAGGCCTGGCGGCCCAAATTCAGCGCGAAGAACGCCAAACAGGCGGTTCTTGCCTTCAACGGCGATGTGTACGACGGGCTCGATGCCAAAACCTTGAGTCCGGACGACCTCGCCTGGGCGCAGGACCATGTCTGCATTTTGAGCGGGCTGTACGGCGTGTTGCGGCCGCTGGACAACATGCAGCCCTACCGGCTGGAAATGGGAACCAGGCTGCCCAACCCGAACGGCCGCGACCTGTACCACTTCTGGGGATCGCAGATTGCCAACTACCTGAACACCCGCCTGCAACGCGACACCACCCCGGTGATCGTCAACCTGGCCAGCCAGGAGTACTTCAAGTCGGTGGACCAGAAAGCGCTCAAGGCGCGGGTGGTGGAATGTGTGTTCGAGGACTTCAAGGACGGCAAGTACAAGATCATCAGCTTTTACGCCAAGCGTGCGCGTGGCTTGATGGCGCGTTTTGCCGTCACCCGGCGCCTGAGCTTGCCCGAGCAGCTCAAAGGCTTTGACCTCGACGGCTACGCCTTTAAGGCCAACCAATCCAGCGCCGAGCGGCTGGTGTTTCGACGCCAACTTTAGCGCCGGTATTGGTGTATTCCCTAGGCGGAAGGACAGGCGATTGACAGTTTGATGGCTCAAAATTCGCGGGTGTTCAGTTCAATCGCCAACAGGAGACCTCACCATGATCCGTATGAAACCTCTCGCCCTTTGGGCCGCCCCCGTTGCTGTGGCAATGGTCGCTTCCACCTCGGCCTTCGCCTTTGAGCCGGGCAGCACCGAATGTATTGCACCGGCCGGCGCCGGTGGCGGCTGGGACATGACCTGCCGCCTGGTCGGCAAAACCCTGCAAGATCTCAAGCTGATTCCCGGCTCCATGCAGGTCACCAACAAGGCCGGTGGCGGCGGCGGCGCGGCTTATGCCGAGGTCATCAACAAGCGCAACACCGACAACAACCTGATTGTTGCCGCCTCGACCGCAACCTCGACGCGCCTGGGTCAAAATGCCTACCCCGGCAACACCATGGACCAGGTCAAGTGGCTGGCCTCGGTGGGTGCTGACTACGGCATGGTGGCCGTGGCAGCCGATTCGCCATACAACACCTTGCCCCAGCTGATGGCCAAGGTCAAGTCGGACCCGACCGCCATCTCCTTCGCCGGCGGCTCTGCCGTGGGTGGCTGGGATCACCTGAAGATCCTCATTGCCGCGCGCAAGTCGGGCATCACCAATGTGCGCTCGGTCAAGTACGTCGCCTTTGACGGTGGTGGCGAAGCCGTCACACAATTGCTGGCGGGCAAGATTCAGGCTTTCACCGGTGACATCTCCGAAGCCAAGGGTTTTGTCGATGCCGGCAAAATCAAGGTGCTGGCCGTGCTGGCCCCTGAGCGCCTGAGCGGTGACTTCGCCAAGTTCCCGACCGCCAAGGAGCAGGGTCTGGACGCCGTGGGTGCCAACTGGCGCGGTTTTTATGTGCCCGGTGGCATGAGCCAGGATGCCTATAACTTCTGGGTCAAGGCAGTCGGCACGGTGTATGACTCCGCCGAGTGGAAAGCCGTCATGGCCAAAAACGGCATGGCGCCGCTGAACCTGCGCGGCGACGCTTTTCAGAAGTACGTAAAAGAGTCGGTGAACGAAATCAACGCGCTGTCAAAAGAAATCGGCATCGTCAAGTAAGCCCTGGCGCCACCGCAAGACCTGTCGATCGAATGCGTCGGCAGGTCTTTCTTTATCCCGGGACCTGCATGTCCCTTTTTATTGACCGGATCCTGCCATGAAGAGCGACCGTATCTTTGCCATCATTGTGCTTGCTGCCTCCCTGGGGATGCTGTGGGCCGCCACACAGATTGAGGAAAGTTTCATCCAGGACCCCCTGGGCCCGAAGGCATTTCCCATGCTGATTGCGGTGCTCATGGCCGTGTCGGCCGTGGTCATGTTTTTCAAGCCCGATGCCGACCCGCACTGGCCGGGCTTTTACAAAACGCTGGAGCTGTTTGCCACCACGGGTGTGTTGATCGCCTACGCCCAGATCCTGCCGATTGCCGGTTTTGTGCTTGCCACCACCTGCGCGTCGGCATTTTTGACCTGGCGCCTGGGCGGTAATGCGCGCCAGTCTGCCGTCGGCGGCATTTGCACGGCGGTGGGTATTTTTGTGCTGTTTCAGTACGCCTTGGGCGTCAACATGGCCAAGGGCCCCTGGGGCTTCTAAGCTCCCAAAGGACTAAAAAATGGATTCTTTACAAGCTTTGGCGCATGGTTTTTCTGTCGCCATGACCTGGCAAAACATTGGCCTGGCGCTGATGGGTTGTTTCCTGGGCACCATCATCGGCGCGCTGCCCGGCCTCGGGCCCTCCAATGGTGTCGCCATCATGATCCCGGTGGTTTTCAGCATGGGTCTGTCACCCACGCCGGCGCTCATCCTGCTCACCAGCGTTTATTACGGTGCCATGTACGGTGGCCGTATTTCCTCCATCCTGCTCAACATCCCCGGCGATGAGCCCGCGCTGATGACCACCCTGGACGGCTACCCGATGGCGCGCCAGGGACACGCCGGTGAAGCCCTGGCAATTTCCGGCATTGCGTCGTTTGTGGGGGCATTTTTTGCCACGATTGGCCTGGTTGTGCTGGCACCGCAGCTGGTTGAGGTGGCCCTGCTGTTCGGCCCGGCCGAGTACTTTGCCATGTTCACGCTGGCCTTTGCCACCCTGGGCGGTGTCACCAGCGCCAACCAGGCCAAGGCCGGCTTTGCCACCTGCCTGGGCCTGTCGCTGGCGTTTGTGGGTGTGGACGGCCAGACCGGGGTGCCGCGCTTTCCCTTTGGCAATGTGCACTTTTAGGACGGCATTGACTTTCTGGTGGCCATTGTGGGCATGTTCGCGCTGTCTGAAATCTTTGTTTTTATCGAAGAACGCCACAAGGTGGGCAGCCACACCACCGCCAAAATGCCTGAGGTGGGCCGGGTGATCCCGCCCTGGTCGATGATCAAACAAACCAGTGGCGCCATGGGACGCGGCACCATCCTTGGCTTCATTGCCGGTGTCTTGCCGGGGGCCGGTGCCTCGTTGGGATCGTTCCTGGCCTACACGGTCGAGAAGAAGGTGGCCGGCAAGAACGGGCGCTTTGGCAAGGGTGACCCGCGCGGTGTCGCCGCACCTGAAGCCGGCAACAACGCCGCTGCCGGCGGTGCGCTGGTGCCCATGCTGGCCCTTGGTGTGCCGGGCTCCGGCACCACGGCCGTGCTGCTGGCGATGTTGCTGGCCATGGACATTACCCCGGGTCCGCTCTTGTTCGCCCAAAACCCGGATGTGGTCTGGGGCCTGATTGCCGCCCTCTTTATCGGCAACTTCATGCTGCTGGCGCTGAACCTGCCGATGGTGGGCATGTTTACCAAGGTCCTGAAGATTCCATCGATGTACCTCATGCCGGCTGTGACGATGATCTCGTTTGTGGGCATTTACGGCATCACCAACTCCACTTTTGACCTGATGCTGATGATTGCGTTTGGTGTCCTCGGTTGGATATTGCGCAAGTTCGAGATCCCCATGGTACCGGTGATTCTGGGCATTTTGCTCGGTGAGCTGATGGAGAAGAACCTGCGCCGTGCCCTGACCATCTCGGACGGTGACTACGCCATTCTGTATGGCTCCCCGCTGGCGGTCGGATTTTTGCTGGTGGCCGTGATCGGTTTTATTGTTCCGGTGTTCCTGCGCAAGTTCGTCAAGCCGAAAAAACTGGTCGAAGACGCCATCACCGAAGGCACGCCCGACTGAAGTTAGCGCCCTGCATCGTGCGGGGCGCCGCAAACTGGTGTTAGATTCAGGCGAATGAACTCGGTCGGGTGACCGGGTTTTCTCTTTGATTGGCACCTTCGATGACGTCTCCATCCCACTCCCCGCTGGGCAAGCCCGCCGTCTATGCGGACCAGTACGACGCTTCCCTGCTTTTCCCGATCGCCCGTGCACCGCAACGCGCAGAACTCGGTCTTGGCGCCCACCTGCCATTTCTCGGTGCCGACCTGTGGACCGCCTTCGAGCTGAGCTGGCTCAACGCGCGCGGCAAACCGCAGGTGGCGCTGGCGCACATCACGGTGCCCTGCGAGTCGGTCAACCTCATCGAGAGCAAATCACTCAAGCTGTACCTGGGCAGTTTCAACAACACCCGCTTTACGGATGCAGCCGAGGTATTGGCACGACTGCGCGCCGATCTGACCGAGCTCGCCTGGCGCGGCGACGTGGTGCAGTCCAGCGTCGGCGTCAAACTGGTGCCGGCCGACTTGTTTGACCGCGAACCGATCGAAGAACTCGACGGCCTGAGCCTTGACCGGCTGGACCTGGACTGCGACCGCTACACGCCAGCTCCGGACTTGCTTCATTCAGCCACCGGCGAGGCCCCGGTGTCCGAGGTGCTCACCAGCAACTTGCTGCGCAGCAACTGCCCGGTGACCGGCCAGCCCGACTGGGGCAGCGTTCAGATCAGCTACTTCGGTCCGCAGATTGACCAGGCCGGACTGTTGCGCTACATCGTCAGTTTTCGCCAGCACCAGGGCTTTCATGAGCATTGTGTCGAGCGCATGTTCATGGACCTCCAAGCCCGTTGCCAGCCGCACAAGCTGGCCGTCTATGCCCGCTACACCCGCCGCGGCGGCCTCGACATCAATCCGTTTCGCACCAGCCACCCGCAAGCCCTGCCCCCCAACCGCCGCAATGCACGGCAGTAGCCAAGCCCCGGTTGTCACGGCAATAATGCAGACTTTCAGGCAATCTTGAGACAACATCGGGTGGCAACATGAAAAGTACCGGATTTCTAAGGCTTCATGCGCTTCGCATCGGTCTGGGTTTTGCCATTGTGGTGCTGATGCTGCTCAACGCTGCGGGCGTGATACCGCTTGGTTTTGCGCAACGGCTTGAGACCTATGCCTATGACCAGCGCCTGCAATGGACCATGCCCGGCACGGTGGACCCGCGCATTGTGATCGTGGACATTGACGAGCGCAGTCTGCTGCAACAAGGCCACTGGCCATGGCCGCGCCACGAGATCGCCCAAATGATCGATATTTTGTTCGACAAATACCAGATCGATGTGCTGGGTTTTGACGTGTTGTTTGCCGAGCCGGACCGCAGCTCGGGCCTGAGCCAGCTCGAGCAGCTCGAACGCGCCGATTTGAAGGACAACCCCGCCTTCAGGCAAGCGCTGGATCGCCTGCGCCCAAGCCTGCGTTATGACCAGATTCTTGCCGACAGCCTCAAAAACCGGCGCATTGCCCTGGGTTATTACTTCCGCCATGATGGGCAAGTCGAAAGCCGCGTGGGCAGCCTGCCCGCTCCCGCGCTGGCGGCCGGCAGCTTTGATGCGCAACAAGTGTGGGGGGCACAGGCCAGCGGGTACGCCGCCAACCTCCCGGTCTTGCAGCAGGCCGCCGCCAGCGCGGGCTTTTTCAATTCCAGCCCGCTGGTGGACGGCGACGGCGTGTTGCGGCGTATTTCCTTGCTGCAAATGCTCGACGGACAACTGTATGAGACGCTGAGCCTGGCCGTCACGCGGCTGGCCATGCAGGGGCCCGAGCTTGCGCTCAACTATGCCGACGGCGACAACAGCGCAGTGGCCCTGGAATCCCTGCAACTGGGCAACCGGCGCATTGCGGTCGATGACGACGTGGCGGCGCTGGCGCCTTACCGCGGCAAACAGGGCAGCTTCCCCTATGTGTCCGCCATTGACGTGTTTCAGGGGAAAGTGGCGCCCGAAGTCCTGCTCGGCGCCATCGTTCTGGTGGGGACCACCGCACCCGGTTTGCTCGATTTGCGCTCCGTGCCGATGCAGGAGTCCTATGCCGGTGTCGAGGTTCACGCCAACATGATTGCCGGCATACTCGACGGCAACATCAAGGAGCGCCCGGCCTACGTGATGGGACTGAATCTGGTGTTCATCTTGCTCATGGGCGGTTTTTTGGCCCTTTCCTTGCCCGCCCTGAGCCCATTGGCAGCGACGGTTCTGACCGCCGCCACCACCCTGGCCATGCTGGCAGGCAACCTGTATTTCTGGCAGGTCCAGAACATGATTCTGCCGCTGGCCTCCGGCCTGGTCCTGATCAGCGCCCTGTTCATCTTCAACATGTCCTATGGCTATTTTGTCGACGCGCGCAGCAAACGCATGCTGGCAAACCTGTTTGGCCAGTATGTGCCGCCTGAATTGGTCGATGAAATGGCCAAAGACCCGGGCGCCTACAGCCTGGAGGGCAGCAACCGCGACATGACCGTGCTGTTCTCGGACGTGCGCGGCTTCACCACCATCTCCGAGGGGCTCGACCCCAGGCAGCTGACCCAGCTCATGAACGAGTTCCTGACGCCGATGACCCACGTGATCCACCATCACCGCGGCACCATCGACAAGTACATGGGCGATGCCATCATGGCGTTCTGGGGCGCGCCGGTGCCCGACCCCGACCACGCGCGCAACGCCCTGCTGGCGGCCATGGAGATGGTCACCAAGCTGGACGCCATGCAGGAGCATTTCAAGTCGAGGGGCTGGCCACCGATCAAGGTCGGTGTGGGCCTCAACACCGGCGACATGACGGTGGGCAACATGGGCTCGGAATTTCGCTTGGCCTACACCATCATGGGCGACGCCGTGAACCTGGGCTCCAGGCTGGAGAGCCTGACCAAAAACTATGGCGTCGACATCATGGTGAGTGAATTCACCAGCGCCCGCGTGCCCGACTTCGCCTTCCGCGAGCTGGATTGCGTCAGGGTCAAGGGCAAGGACAAACCTGTCAAGATCTATGAGCCCATGGGGCCGGAGCGGGACCTCAAGCCCGCCGAACGTGAAGAGCTGGCGCTTTACAACGAGGCCCTCCGGCTGTACCGTTCGCAACAATGGGGGCCAGCCGGAGAAGCATTTGCCCACTTGCAACAGTTGGCACCCATGCGCAAGCTTTACCCCATGTACCTCGAGCGTATCGACCATTTTGGACAACAGCCCCCGCCACCGGACTGGGATGGCACCTACACTTTTTTGACAAAATAGCGCCATGACAAGCATTTCAAAAAGTACCGACCTGAACACGGTCGAGGGTTTGCTCGGGCGGCTGGAGCAGCTCAACGACATTGGCGCCGCGCTGTCCAAGGAGCGCGACATCACGCGCCTGCTTGAATACATTTTGCTGGCCGCCAAAGGCATCACCCGCGCCGACGGCGGTACCATCTACAGCAAAGTCGTGGGCGCCAACAGCCTGCGCTTCGAGATCCTGCGCACCGATTCGCTGAACATCGCGATGGGTGGCAGCGCCAGCCAGCCAATCAATTTTCCGGACTTGCCGCTGGTCAACGCCGGCGGGGAGCCCAACGACTCGCTGGTGGCGGCCTACGCGGCCATTCACGCTGTCACCGTCAACATCGAAGACGCTTACAGCGAGCCCAATTTTGACTTTTCGGGCACCCGCAGGTTTGACCAAAACACAGGCTACCGCTCGCAGTCCTTCCTGACGGTGCCGATGTGCAACCAGGATGGTGATGTGATTGGCGTGCTGCAATTGCTCAACGCCCTCAAACCCGGCAGCGCCGAGGTCACCACGTTTTCCAAGGCCGACCAGCAACTGGTCGAGTCGCTGGCGTCCCAGGCCGCCATTGCACTGAGCAACCGGCTGCTGATGAATCAGCTGGAAGACCTGTTCGAGTCGTTCATTGACATGATCAACATGGCCATTGACGAAAAATCGCCCTACACCGGGGGCCACTGCCAGCGCGTGCCTGCCCTGACCATGATGCTGGCCGAAGCCACGGCACAGCACCAGGAGGGCCCGCTGGCTGGTTTTTCCATGACAGAGCTGGACCGCTACGAACTCAAGATTGCCGGCCTGCTGCATGACTGCGGCAAAATCACCACGCCGGTGCACGTGGTGGACAAGGGCACCAAGCTGCAGACCCTGTTTGACCGGATCGCGCTGATTGACACCCGTTTCGAGGTGCTCAAGCGCGATGCCGAGATCGAGGCGCTGCGCCGTCAACTGGCGCTGCGCCCCTGTGTTGATGAAGCCGCCGAGCGCGCGGCCATGACCAGTCTGCACAAGCAACTCGGCACGCTTGACGACGAGCGCAGCTTTTTGCGCGCGACCAATTCGGGCGGCGAATTCATGAGTGATGCCGATGTGGCGCGTGTGCGCCACATCGGCATCCATTACCAGTGGCGCAACCCGGATGGCCTGCAAACCAATTTTTTGTCGGCCGATGAACTCGACAACCTCAGCATCCGCAAAGGCACGCTGACACTGGCCGAGCGCGACACCATCAATTACCACATCGTGGCCACCATCAAGATGCTGGAGAAATTGCCCTGGCCAAAACACCTGCAAAACGTGCCCGAGTTTGCGGGAGGCCACCATGAACGCATGGACGGCAAGGGCTACCCCAAGGGGCTCACGCGCGAGCAAATGTCGGTGCAGGCGCGCATCATGGGGATCGCCGACATTTTCGAAGCGCTGACCGCCTCGGACCGTCCCTACAAGCTGGGAATGAAGCTTTCGCAAGCCATCAGCATCATGGTCAAAATGAAAGATGAGGGGCATATTGACGCCGATCTGTTTGATGTCTTCATCAAACAAGGGATTTACCTGCGCTACGCCCAGGAGTTCATTGACCCGAATCAGATTGACGAGGTCCGCCTGGTCCTCTGAAAATCAGCTTTTTCCAGGACAGCCTGGCCATTGCTGGCGCCTCTCTGCGGCTGCCGCGCCAGGGCCGGGTGGCGCACCACGGATAATTCACACATGCCAACGCCATCTGCCCTAGCCCCCCGTCTCTCGCCGCGAGCCATTGGCATGGCCGCTGCGGCGATCACCGTGCTGATCTGGACATCGTTCATTTTGATCGCCCGCGCCTCTGCTGACCCGGCGCGCGGCGGCCAGCTGACACCACTGGACATGGCGTACTGCCGCATCGTCGGCGCAGCGCTGATACTGCTGCCCTGGGGCGCTTACCTGGTGCGCCGGGACCGGGCCGGCGGCACGGCAAGCGCCTCCTGGCTGGGGGTGTCGCCGCTGTCCAGGCGTGTCACGGTCGCCGTCGGCTTCTTTGGCGGCCTGCTTTACGCTTTGCTGGCCTACGGCGGCTTTGCCTACGCCCCGGCCTTGCACGCGTCGGTGCTGATGCCGGGCAGCTTGCCGCTGTGGACGGCACTGCTGGCGGCCTGGCTGCTGCGCGACCACATCACGCCCGGACGCGCCGTCGGGCTGGGACTGATTGTGCTGGGCGACCTGCTGGTGGGTGGCTTGAGCCTGTTGCGCGCTTTTGACGGTGGACAGGTCTGGCTGGGCGACCTCCTGTTCATGAGCGCGGCCCTGTGCTGGGCGACTTACAGCGTGCTGGCACGGCACCACGGGCTTGACGCGGTGCGCGCCACCATCGCCGTCACCACCTTGGCCGCCGTCACCTATGTGCCGGTCTACAGCGTGCTGGCGCTCACGGGAATGGTGCAAGCCCACGTGTTTACCGCGCCGCTCAGGGAGATTTTGTTTCAGGCACTGTTCCAGGGCTGGGGGTCGGTGGTGATATCGGGCATCACCTTCACACAGATGATCCGTTACTTTGGCCCGGTCCGCTCGACCATGATCACGGCGCTGGTGCCGGGCCTGTCGGCCATTGGCGCCGTTCTGGTATTGAACGAACCCCTGCACTGGAACCTGGTGGCCGGGCTCGTGCTGGTGACTTCAGGCATTTTGTTCGGGGTCCGGGCGACCCGTCTGACGGCCAGCCCAATGAAGGTGACTGCCAACTTTCAAACCGGCGTCAGCATCTGATGGACCCAAGACAAGGCAATCGCATGAATTTGCTGGCCTTCGACACCAGCACCGACATCCTGTTCATCGCCGTGCAAGGCGGTGCGGCGGACGCAGCCCGGCTGTGTCAGCACACGGCAGCTGGCGGCGCACAAACCTCTTCCCGTCTGATTCCCGAGATTCAGCGCCTCATGGCGCTGGCGCAGCTGCGACTGGAGGATCTGGATGCCATTGTGTTTGGCGCCGGCCCGGGCTCGTTCACCGGCTTGCGCACGGCCTGCTCGGTGGCCCAGGGACTGGCCTTCGGCGCTGACGTGCCGGTGCTGCCTGTCGACACCTTGCTGGCCTTGGCCGAAGAGGCGCGCTGGCAGTGCGCCGATGCGCAGTCCTTTGCAGTTACCGCCTTGCTCGACGCCCGCATGGACGAGCTGTACATGGCGGACTTTGTTTTTTCAGCGGGTGGCTGGACCCGGTGCAGCAGCGACCGCCTGATCAAGCCGGAAGACCTGGGCTGGAACGGGGTGAATCTGCTGGCCGGCAATGTGTTTGACGGCTACGGCGCGCGTTTACCCCCACTGGCCGCACAGACCGCGGCCCTGCCCACCGCCACCGCGCTGTTGCGCCTGGCGCCCGCCCTGCTGGCCGCCGGGGCTGGCCTGTCGGCCGACAACGCGCTGCCCACCTACATCCGCGACAAGGTGGCGCAGACCACGCTTGAACGCAACGCCCGCAAGGCGCTGCTTGGGCTGGCGCCATGAGCCCGCCAGACGATGCGGTGCCGGTCCGTTTTGAGGCCATGACCGAAAGCCATCTGGATGCCGTCACCACAGTGGAGCAGCTGGCCCACCCGCATCCCTGGCAGAAACGCCACTTTGCCGACTGCCTGGCCAGTGCCTATGAAACCCAGCTGCTCATGGCAGGCGACACCCTGCTGGGTTACTTTGTTGCCATGAAGGGGGTTGACGAGGTGCACTTGCTCAACCTGGCCGTGGCGCCGGCTCACCAGCGCCAGGGCTGGGCCCGCCTCATGCTTGACGCGCTGGCCCTGTGGTCAACTGGCCAGGGCGCGCAATGGCTTTGGCTGGAGGCCCGCCACAGCAACACCCGCGCCATTCACATCTACAAGGCCCACGGCTTTCGCTCCGTCGGTCTGCGTCGCCAGTATTACCCGGCGGCGTCGGGCTCGCGTGAAGATGCGGTGGTCATGAGCCTGCAACTCAGGGCCCCACATGGTCAGGAGTCCGCGCCATGAGCCTGGATCTGGACACGCGCCAGCGGGCCATGCTGCAGGAAATGGGCGTGCGCGTGTGGGCGCCGCTCGCTGCGCCTGAGCCACAGGCCGTGTCGTCGGAGAGCGCCATGGCGCAAAGTGCGTACGTAGCCCAGTCCGCGGCTGTGCCTGTTGTTGCCGCGACGCTTGCCGCACCGGCTGCGCCAATCGCTGAGCTCATCTCCCCCGCCCCGGTCAGCGCCACACCCGACCACGTCCCGCAGGAGCAACTGCCAAGCCCGAGCCGGGTGACTGAGCTGGCCAGCGGCATTGCCGGCATGAACTGGCCCGAGTTGGCCGAGACCGTGCGCCATTGCCAGGCCTGCGCCATGTGCCTGGGGCGGCGCGCGCCCGTGCTGGCTGCACCCGGCAAGGCCAGCGCATGCGACTGGTTGCTCGTGGCTGACCCGCCGGATGAAGCGCAGGAACGCGCCGGCCAGCCTTTTGTTGACGAGGCGGGCCAACTGCTCGACAACATGTTGCGCGCGGTGGCCGTGCAGCGCTGGAACCATGATGCCGGCGCGGGCACGGGCCACGGGGCCGCGTCGCGCGCCTACCTGACCCCTGTGCTCAAGTGCCGTCCGGCCCTGACGCGCGCGCCCAGCGCGGCAGAGCTGGACACCTGCGCGCACTTCCTGCGCCGTGAAATCGCCCTGACACAGCCCAGGGTGATCCTCGCCATGGGCCGTTTTGCCATGCAATTGCTGCTCAGTGAAACCCCGCCAGACCAAGCCCGGCTGCCGCTGGGCAAGTTGCGCGGCCAGGTCTGGCGCTTTGCCGATGTGCCGGTGGTGGTGACCTACCCCCCTGCTTACCTGTTGCGCAACGGCCAGGACAAAGCCCGCGCCTGGGCCGACCTGTGCCTGGCCCGCGCGGTGGCGACGGGCAAGCTGGTCAGACCGTAAAATCCGGGCATGTTGATCGTCAAAACCCACTTGCTTGAAGCCCTGCGTGACGCGCTGGAAGATATCCAGCCCGGCGCCGGCGCCAAAGCCGCGTTCGAGTCGCCCAAAGTGGCCGCGCACGGTGACCTCGCCACCACGGCCGCCATGCAACTGGCCAAGCCGCTCAGACAAAACCCGCGGCAACTGGCCGAGAGCCTGTGCGCCGTGCTGCGCACCACGCTGCCCTACCAGACCTGGGTGGACTCACTCGACATTGCCGGGCCCGGCTTCATCAACATCAAGCTCAAACCCGCCGCCAAGCAGCAGGTGCTGCGCTCGGTGCTGCTGCTTGGCGGGCGTTATGGCGCCCAGCCAGACAACGGCCAACGCATGCTGGTCGAATTTGTCTCGGCCAACCCGACCGGGCCGCTGCATGTGGGCCACGGCCGCCAGGCGGCGCTGGGCGACGCCATTTGCAACCTGTTTGACAGCCAGGGCTGGCTGGTGCACCGCGAGTTTTATTACAACGATGCCGGGGTGCAGATCGGCACCCTGGCCACCAGCACACAATTGCGCGCCCAGGGATTCAAGCCCGGCGACGCCTGCTGGCCCACTGACCCCGACAACCCTGCAGCCAAGAACTTTTACAACGGCGAATACATCGCCGACATCGCGGCCGACTTCCTGGCCCAGAAGACGGTCACTTCGGACGACCGCGCCTTCACCGCCTCGGGGGATGTGACCGACCTCGACAGCATCCGCCAGTTTGCCGTGGCCTATCTGCGCCATGAGCAGGACCTCGACCTGTCGGCCTTTGCCGTCAAGTTTGACAACTATTACCTGGAGAGCAGCCTCTACACCAGCGGCAAGGTCGATGCCACCGTTAAACGTTTGGTGGAGGCCGGCAAGACCTACGAGCAGGACGGCGCGCTGTGGCTCAAGTCCACCGACTATGGCGACGACAAGGACCGCGTGATGCGCAAACAGGACGGCACGTACACCTATTTTGTGCCCGACGTGGCCTACCACATCAGCAAATGGGAGCGGGGCTTCTCGAAGGTCATCAACATCCAGGGCACCGACCACCACGGCACCATCGCCCGTGTGCGCGCCGGCCTGCAGGCGGCCAATGTCGGCATTCCGCAGGGCTACCCCGACTATGTGCTGCACACCATGGTGCGGGTGGTCAAGGGCGGCCAGGAGGTCAAGATCAGCAAACGTGCCGGCAGCTACGTGACGCTGCGCGACCTGATCGAGTGGACCAGCAAGGACGCCGTGCGCTTTTTTCTGCTGAGCCGCAAACCCGACACCGAGTACACCTTCGATGTGGACTTGGCCGTGGCCAAAAACAACGACAACCCGGTCTATTACGTCCAGTACGCCCATGCCCGCATCTGCTCGGTGCTGGCCAGTTGGGGCGGCGATGCGGCGACCCTGTGCCACGCGGACTTGTCGCCGCTGCAAAGCCAGCAGGCGCTGGCCCTGATGCTGCTGCTGGCCAAATACCCCGACATGCTGACCGCCGCCGCCGAGGGTTTTGCCCCGCACGACGTGACTTTTTACCTGCGCGAACTCGCCGCCTGCTACCACAGCTACTACGATGCCGAGCGCATTCTGGTCGACGACGAAGCGCTCAAGCTGGCCCGGCTGGCGCTGGTGGCCGCCACCGCCCAGGTGCTGCGCAATGGCCTGGCGGTGCTGGGTGTCGGCGCGCCTGAAAAAATGTAAACCGTGACCCACTCACCGACGACAAGCAAAAACAACACATGAAACAACAAAGCGGCAACACCTTTTTGGGTTTTATCCTGGGCCTTCTCGTCGGACTGGGCCTGGCGCTGGCGGTGGCGGTCTATGTCACCAAGGTACCGATGCTGTTCTTCAACAAGGCGGCCAACAGCGGCGCGGATCAGGATGCCAACGAGCTTGAAAAAAACAAGAGCTGGGATCCCAATGCCCCGCTGTACGGCAAGAATCCAGCCAAGCCGGCGGGCCCGGCTGAAGTTGTTGTGACTTCACCGCCCGCCAATCCTCCGGAAAACAAGCCGGCGGTCACCGCCGACCCGCTCGGCGATTTGGTCAAGGCCCGCGCCAAGACCAGCGCGGCATCGGCACAGGCCGGCACGCCCGACCCGTTCACCTATTTCATTCAGGTCGGCGCTTACCGGACGCCCGAAGACGCCGAAGCGCAGCGCGCGAAATTGTCATTGGCGGGGATTGAAACCAAGATTTCCGAACGCGAACAGTCCGGACGCACGGTGTACCGTGTCCGGATGGGCCCGTTTGAAAAGCGCGACGAAGCCGATGCCGCCAAAACCCGCCTGGATGGCGCAGGCATTGAAACAGCGCTGGTCCGTGTGCAACGCTGAACTTTGTCGCCATTGAACACTCTCACGCTGGTTCAAACTCACCCGTCAGGAGAATAACGCATGCAACGTCGCACCTTTTTCACGCAGACTGGGTCGCTCGCCTTCAGCGCCGCCCTGCTGACACCGGGCCTGTCCCAGGCACAGGTTGGCGCGCCGCGCGCCGGCACAGATTTCAATGTCCTGAATCGCCCGGCGCCGGTCGATGCGCCAGAGGGCAAGATCGAGCTGGTTGAATTCTTTTGGTACAACTGCCCCCACTGCAATGCGTTTGAGCCACTTCTGACCGAGTGGGTCAAAAAACTGCCCAAAGACGTTGTTTTCAAGCGGGTTCCTGTCGCTTTTCGTGATGACTTTGTTCCCCAGCAGCGCTTGTTTTTTGCGCTGGAAGCACTCAACCTGATCGACAGCTTGCACGCGCGCGTCTTCGCCGCCATTCATGTCGAAAGGCAAAACCTGAGCCAGGGACCCGCCATCATTGACTGGGTGGTCAAGCAGGGCGTCGACCGGGACAAGTTTGTCGAGCAATTCAATTCATTTTCGTCCTCCACCAAGGCCACACGCGCCAAACAGCTGCAGGCAGCTTACCAGGTGGAAGGTGTGCCCGCGCTGGGCGTGGCCGGGCGTTATTACACCGATGGCGCACTGGCCAAAAGCATGGGCCGGGTGCTGCAGGTGGTCGACCATCTGACCGAACAGGTCCGTCGTACCGCCTGAAGCGCCAAAGCATCACGATCAGCTTGACGGAATTGACCGGCCAGCCCGTTTGGGCAGGCGCTGGCCGCTACAATCTTGCGAACTCCCACGCAAGATTCATGCCTTTATGAAAAACCCCCTCCCTTCCTGGTTTGTGCTTTGTGTTCTGGTGTGCTCCAGCGGGACTGCGCAGGCGGAGAAAGCAGACCGGGACAAACCCATGAACATCGAGGCCGATGCGCTGCGTTTCGACGACGCCAGACAGGTCAGCGTCTTCACGGGTCGGGTGGTTTTGACCAAGGGCACCATCCTGATCCGCGGGGGAAAACTTGAAGTGCGGCAGGATCCGCAGGGTTTCCAGTACGGCGTGGTCACGGCCGAACCGGGCCAGCGCGCGCTTTTCAGGCAAAAGCGTGAAGGTGTTGACGAAACCATCGAAGGCGAGGGCGAAACCATTGACTACAACGGCCGCCTGGACACCGTCAAATTTGTCGGCCAGGCGCAGTTGCGGCGCTACCAGGGGGCCAGACTCAATGACGAATTTAATGCCGGCATCATCGTTTATAACAGCCAGACCGATGTCTTTACCCTGGACGGCGCGCCAGCCTCGGGTTCCCAGGGTAGCAACGGCCAGCCCGGCGCGCCGGCCGGGCGGGTGCGAGCCATGTTGACGCCCAAATCTGATCCGGCGCTCGCGCCCGAACCCGCCGCGTCCACCCCGCTTCGCAGCAGCCCCGGATTGAACGATGCCAGGCGCTAAGCCGGTCTGACCGCCATGACAACAGCCCTGCCACCCGACACCCCGCCAGAGAGCCGCCTCGAAGCGCATCACCTGCAAAAGTTTTATGGCAGCCGCAAGGTCGTCAAGGACGTGTCATTGACCGTGCGCAAGGGGGAGGTCGTGGGTTTGCTGGGCCCCAACGGCGCGGGCAAAACCACGTCGTTCTACATGATTGTCGGGCTGGTGCGCGCCACTGCGGGCGACATCACCATTGACGGCCAGTCCATCGAACACATGCCGATTCACCGGCGCGCGCACCTGGGTTTGAGTTATTTGCCGCAGGAAGCCTCCATTTTCCGCAAGCTCAACGTGGCCGACAACGTGCGCGCCGTGCTGGAACTGCAACTGGATGCACAGGGCAAGTCCCTGACCGGGGCCGAGATTGAGAAGCGCCTGACCGGTCTTCTGCAGGATTTGCGGGTCGACCATTTAAGCGACTCGTCCGCTCTGGCGCTGTCCGGTGGCGAGCGCCGGCGGGTCGAAATTGCCCGCGCCCTGGCCACCCAGCCCCGATTCATTCTGCTCGACGAGCCTTTTGCCGGCATTGACCCGATCGCCGTGATCGAGATCCAGCGCATCATCTCGTTCCTGAAAAACCGGGGCATCGGTGTCTTGATCACCGACCACAACGTGCGCGAAACCCTGGGCATTTGTGACCACGCCTACATCATCAGCGACGGCAGCGTGCTGGCCGAAGGAACACCCGCGGAGATCATCAACAACGTCGATGTGCGCCGGGTCTACCTGGGCGAACACTTCAGAATGTGATGAAGCAAGGCCTCTCCTTACGCACCTCCCAGCATCTGGCACTCACACCGCAGTTGCAACAATCCATCCGTCTGCTGCAGCTCTCCACGCTTGAGCTCGGCAGCGAGGTGGACCAGATGCTCGACGACAACCCGTTCCTGGAGCGCTCGGAGGAAGAGGCGGAACGCGAATCCTTCGGCCTGGCCCAAGCGGATACGGCCATCAGCCGCAATGACCGCGAGTTGGAGTCTGCCGCCTATGCCGGCTCCGATGACAACTACACATCCCGGGTCAGCACCGAGGCGGCGTCCGAAAAGCCCGCCACCACGATGGAAGAAGCCCCGAGCTGGGACGGCGACGGCAGCGTCAGCCTGAGCCCGGACGACAGCGAATGGGGCGGCGAGGCACGCGCGCACGGCAACAACCTCAGCGGCGACGACGAGATGGACGCCACCGAGCTGGCGCGCAGCCAGGAGTCCTTACAAGGCTTCTTGCAGCGCCAAGCCCTGTCCCTGCGCCTGGGTCCGGAAGACCGGGCAGCGCTTTATTTTTTGATCGAGTCGCTCAATGACGACGGCTACCTGGAAGACGACCTGACCGATCTGGCCCGCGGCCTGGCCGGTGACGAGACCGAGCAGGTCGAGGATCTGGTGCACCACTTTACCGTGGGCTTGGGCCTGCTGCAAAGCCTGGAGCCTGCCGGGGTTGGCGCCCGGAGTCTGGCCGAATGCCTGCGTCTGCAGTTGCAGGCACTCAACCGCAACCCGGCCTTTGATGCCGACACGGTGCAAGTGGCCTTGCGCATTTGCGCCCAGCCCATGGACTTGCTGGCCCGGCGCGACATCAAGCACCTGATGCCCCTGTGTGATGCCAGCGATGCCCGGGTGCGCGCCGCCATTGCGCTGATCGGCCGCCTGGAGCCCAAGCCGGGCCGCCGCTTTGTTGATGTGGAGCGCAACATCGTGGTGCCCGATGTGCTGGTCACCGCCGTGGGACAGGGCCCGATGGTGAAGTTTCTGGTGCGGCTGAACCCCGAGGTCATGCCGCGCCTGCGCGTGCACGACATTTACGCCAACGCCCTCAAGGGCCACAAGGCCGTGGGCAGCGACGCCGCCAACTTTGCCGCGCTGCAGCAGCGCCTGCAGGAAGCGCGCTGGTTCATCAAGAACATCCAGCAGCGCTTTGACACCATCCTTCGTGTCAGCAGCGCCATCGTGGAACGCCAGAAAAGCTTTTTTGTGCATGGCGAGCTGGCCATGCGGCCCCTGGTGCTGCGCGAAATCGCGGATGAACTCGGCTTGCACGAGTCCACCATCAGCCGTGTCACCACCGCCAAGTACATGGCGACACCGTTCGGCACCTTCGAGCTCAAGTATTTCTTTGGCTCCGGGCTCGGCACCGACTCGGGCGGCAACGCGTCGAGCACCGCGGTGCGCGCACTGATCAAGCAGTTTGTCGCCGCCGAAAGCCCCAAGAAACCGCTGAGCGACAACCAGTTGTCCGAGATGCTCAAGGAGCAAGGCATTGAATGCGCCCGCCGCACCGTGGCCAAATACCGCGAAGGCCTGCGCATTGCGCCGGCTTCATTAAGGAAGTCACTTTGAATCAGCTCCAACTATTTCTCCCCTGCGCCGCCGGCGTCGAGGACTACCTGGCCCCCGAAGTGCTGCGCATCACCGGCTTGCCGCCGGGTTGCATCACCAAACAGCGCGGCGGCGTGGCGGTGCGCACCTCGCTGGCGCAAGCCATGCTGCTGAACCTGCACAGCCGGCTGGCCCAGCGTGTGCTGGTGCTGCTGAGCTACACCGAATACCGGGGTGAGCAAGACCTGTACCGGGCCGCCTCCGAGGTGGCCTGGGAGCGCTGGTTCACCCCGCGCGAATCCATCAAGGTCGAGATCACGGCGCAGCACAGCCCGCTGACCTCGCTGAATTTTGCCGCGCTCAAGATCAAGGACGCGGTCTGTGACCGCTTTCGCGCCGTGGCCAATGGCGTGCGGCCCGACGTCAACACCCAGTGGCCTGACGTGCGCATTTATGCCCACCTGACCACCGACAGTTGCTCGCTGTACATCGACACCTCGGGCGAACCGCTGTTCAAACGCGGCTGGCGCGAAGACAAGGGCGACGCGCCCCTGAAAGAAACCCTGGCGGCCGCCATGCTGGCCGCCAGCGGCTGGTTCGAGGGTGATGCCGATCTGAAGCCGCTCTATGACCCCTGTTGCGGCAGTGGCACCATCGTCATTGAGGCCGCCCAAATGGCCTGCAATATCGCGGCCGGCAGCCGTCGCCACTTTGCCTTTGAGAAATATGTGCCGTTTCAAAAGCAGGTGTGGGACACCATCCGGCAGGAAGCAGCGGATGCCGAGGTGGTCCGGTCACCCGGTCAACAAGCCATCATCTTCGGCAGCGACGTGGCGCACCGCATGGTCGATTTTGCGCAGCGCAACGCGATGCGCGCCGGCGTCGCCGACGTGATCGAGTTTCGCGGCGGCGACGCCCTGCAGCGCATGCCCCCCATCGATGTCAGCACCACGGGCGGCGGGGTCATGGTGCTGAACCCGCCCTACGGCGAGCGTATCGACGTGGGCGGCGTCGCCAAAGGTGGGCCGCGCGATGCCGGCGGTTTTGAAGACGAGCCCAATGTGCCGCGCTTCGGTGCGCGTGAACTGCCGCAATCCGAGGGGGCGGGTGAATTCTTCAACCAGTTGGCCAGCCACTGGAAGAAGAACTATTCGGGCTGGACCGCCTGGGTCCTGACCCCCGACCTCAAACTGCCCGGCAAAATGCGCCTCAAGGAAACACGCCGCGTGCCGATGTGGAACGGCCCCATCGAATGTCGCCTGTTCCGCTTTGACATGGTCGCGGGGAAAATGGCTGGGAAAACATGACTCCGGTGGTGCTAGACACCAACATCGTGCTCGACGCCTTTGTCTTTGACGACCCAGCCGCGCGACCGCTCAAATTGGCACTGGCCGCACTGCATCTTGAATGGATCGCCACCAAAGCCATGCGCGATGAGCTGGCCCGGGTGCTGTGCTACCCCAAAATCGCGCCGCGCATGGCTTTTTATGAGGTCACTGCAAACCATGTGTTGGCCCAGTTCGACGGGCAGGCCACGCTGGTCGACACCGCGCCCAAAGCCAGCGTGACCTGCCGCGACCCCGACGACCAGAAGTTCATCGACCTGGCAGTCAGCCACCGGGCCCTGCTGCTCAGCAAGGACCAGGCCGTTTTGTGCATGAAAAAAAGATTGTTGGCATTTTCTGTAACAACACAATCATCTTTGTAACAAATGGCATCGACTCACGGGTATGAATATTCTTGCAGCCTGAGTAAACTTTAATTCGTCGAATGGACCATGCCGGTCCATAAGGCTTGTTTAACTCAACTTTTGCGAGGAAATCATCATGATTCACCATGCCACGTCCGATATCTCCAAGGCCTACCACTTCAACGCGCTGTCTTCAACTTACGGCGCACCGCAGGCGGCAAGGCTGCCTGAGGAGTTGCTGCCCTTCACCGTCCGGCTGGTTCGCAACGAAGATGACCTGAACAAGGCGGTCGAGATCCGCCATGCGGCCTATGCGCGCCATCTGCCCATGTTCGCGGAAACGCTCAAGACAGCCGAAACCGATGATGCTGAACAAGGCGTGGTCGTTTTGCTGGCTGAATCCAAGCTTGACGGCTCGCCACTGGGCACCATGCGCATTCAGACCAACCAGTACCAGCCGCTTTGCCTGGAGCAGTCCATCGAGTTGCCGCAGTGGCTCAGGTCGCGCTCTCTGGCAGAAGCCACCCGACTGGGCGTCACCAATGAAAAAGGCGGGCGACTCGTCACCACAGTGTTGTTCAAAGCCTTTTACCTCTACTGCCATCAAATTGGCTCGGAATGGATGGTCATCACCGCGCGCGCACCAGTTGACCGGACCTATGACCGCTTGTTATTCAGCGATGTATTTCCGGGCGCAGGCTACATCCCGATTCACCATGTGGGCAATCTGCCGCACCGCGTGATGTCGTCGAATGTCGATACCGCAGAGGAACGCTGGGCGGCCGCCCAGCACCCATTATTTAACTTCGCCTTTCGCACCCATCACCCGGACATTCAGCTCGACATGCCACAGCAACGCAGGCCGGCCTCATTGAATTTATCCACCTTACCAACGCACAAGGCAACTTTGCCCATGTAAACAGGCCGGGGCCAAATTCACGCACAGCAGGCACAACTGGCCCCTGCCGTTCTTCACGTCCGCAAGCAGAAACCACACGCCCGGCCTTATCATGCCGGTGTTGGAATTCAGACTATAAGCAATGGACAAAATGCCAAATCAATCCGGTTTTTTCATAAAGAGGATTGCTCTTCTTAACCAAGGGCTTGATCTGCTGCTGTATGTCTTTTCGACCTACGCCCTGCCGATCGTGATTGCGCTGCTGTCTTTGCTGGCACTTTTTAGCTGGAATGCGCAATTTCCGGACACGCGAGCTCAAGCTTTGGAAATCAAGGTTGCCCAAGACGCTGCTGACCTCATGGACCCGGCGCAGGTGCTGGCTCGGTTGCATGATCGCCCGCTCGTCGCGTTCCACGACACACAGCTTTCCGAGGCTCCGATCTGGTTTTCATTCGTCGTTCCCAAAAGCGCAAGCGACACCCCCCCGATGGTCGAATTTCCATCCCGGCATGCCATGGATATCAGCTGCTGGGATGCCAGCAGCTTGGGTCCGATTGGCAGCGGCACCCGGTTTGGCACGGCTGGCAACATCTCCGCCTTGAAGGCAGGATTTGCACTTGACCTCGGCCCGGCCTTGACAGACCGGACCGTGCTGTGTCGCAGCAGTGCCATCGGACCTGCCCGGCTCTCGGTTCTCACCTGGCGGACTTCGGACCTGAAAAATTCGGTGCTGGAGTTTCACCGCAAATCCGGTCTTTTGGACGGCGGCATTTTGATTTTGGCCGGTTTCATCCTGATCACCGCCCTGATCAACCGGAATGGCCTGTATGTCCTTTTCTCCGCCTGGCTCGTGGTGAACTTGCGCATGGCTTCGCTCTCTGCCGGTTGGGACACGCAATGGCTGGGAAATTCTGTCCCCGTTGACTGGTTGCCACGCCTTCGTGCCATCACCCTGGCCGTTTACTATGTGTTGGCAGTGACCCTTTTCAAGGCACTGTTTCGTGAAGACCTGGCCAAGGTTGGCTACCCGCTGGTCTTCAAGGTCGTGCAATGGACTTGCCTGCCGCTGCTACTGCTGTCTGTCTTTGCGAGCTACCGGTCTTTCTTGCCCTTTCTTTGGGCGGCGACCGGGGTCAGTATCATCGTCATGGCATTTTTTCTGGCCCGCATTCTGCACAAGACGCGCTCACGGGTGGCCATGTGGTACAGCGCGGCCATCAGCATTGCACTGGTGGCCAGTCTCTACGAGGTGCTGGCTGCGGCGCTCGGCATCAAGGGACTGATCGGGTCAGTCAACAGCGTCACCGCCGCCCTGTCATCGAGCCTGTTGACAGCGCTGGCGATTGCCGAGCACATGCGGCTGGAGCATGAACAGCACCTGCAGGTGCAAGCCGAGTTGGCCCACACTTTTGAGGCCATGCCCATCGGACTGTTTACGCTTGACCTGCACGGCCGCTTTCTCAGCGCCAACCCTGCTTTGCTCGACATGCTCGGTCAGGATGTGCTTAAGAACGAGGGCAAGAACTGGCAGCATTATTTCGCGGACGGCGCCTGGACAATGCTGCATCAAATGGTGTTCAACAAGGTCCAGAACGAGATGGAGGCCAACGGGCGAGCGCTCCGAGGCTCCACTGACAGCAAGCGTTTTTTGGTCAAGGCGGCCCTGGCGCGCGACAAGATAGAAGGTTCGCTGCAGGACATCACCGAAAAATCAAGGGCCTCCGCAGACCTGGAGTTCCTGGCCAGTCATGACTCGCTGACCAAGATTCTGAACCGCCGCGGGATCGAGCGCGCACTGAGCAGCGCCATCGAAAGGCTGCCCGACAACAAGGCCCTGGCGGTGGCCTACCTTGACCTGGACCGCTTCAAGCTCATCAATGACCTGTTCGGCCATGGCGCCGGCAATGAGGTGCTGCAACAAATGTGTGGTCGTGTGTCGGAGATGCTGTCGCGCGATTTTCAGTTCGGCCGAGTGGGTGGTGATGAATTTGTCATCGTCTTTCCTGCCACGCCCATCGCGATGGCTTCTGTGTTGTGCCGGGGACTGCTTGACCGCATTGGCAACCATCCGTTTCGTGTTGGCGAAAACGCCTTTAGCGTGCGCTGCTCCATCGGGCTGATCGAGGTCAGTCCAGGCATGCAATTCAACGATGCCATGTCGACGGCCGACCGCGCCTGCCGCGAGGCCAAAGCCACCCAGGGCGGTGGCATGGTGGTGTACGAGAAACATGCCAAGGCATTTGCCCAGCATGAGGCCGAGGTGAAATTGATTGCCCTGCTCGCCACCCCTTCTGCAACCGAGGGTCTTTACCTCGAAATGCAGCCCATCATGTCACTCACGGCGCCACATGAGTCGCTCAATTTTGAAGTGCTTCTTCGCATGCGCGATCCGCAAGGAAGACAGATCAATACCGAACACCTGATCAAGGCGGGTGAAGCGAGTGGCCGCATGGGCATGATTGACCGCTGGGTGCTGACCTCCACCCTGGCCTGGCTGGGCAAACATGACAAGCAGATGAAACACACCCGGTTCGTTTGTATGAACCTGAGCGGTGCGTCCCTCAACGACGAAGAATTTCTTACCGAAATCTACACGCTGCTGGAGAAAAACCTGCATCTGGCGGGCAGGTTATGCCTTGAAATCACCGAAAGTGTGGCGCTGCACGATCTGGAAAACACCCGCCGCTTCGTGAACCAGGTGCGTGCTTATGGGGCCAAGGTGGCGCTGGACGACTTCGGCGCGGGTTACACCTCATTTTCCTACCTGAAGGAATTCAAGGCCGATTTATTGAAGATCGACGGCAGCTTCATCGTTGACATGAACCAGCACCCGGCCAACATCGCCATTGTCGAGGCCATTGTCAGTCTCGCCAACAACCTGGGCATGAAAGTGATTGCAGAATGGGCCGAGGACAATGCCACCGTGCAAACTCTGGCGGAGATTGGCGTCGATTACGTGCAGGGATTTGCCATCGCAAGGTCGCAACACCCTGACAAACTGATCTCGGCCGAGTCGTCGGCCAGCTTCATTCAAGACGAGGAACTGGCCCATTATGTCGCCCTGATCGGCAAGTCCAGCCCGCCGCAACCCGTCGTGGATTTGTTTTCCGACCTGCCCCGCAAGGTGCATTGAGGCTGGAACAGGGGCGACACACGGCACCGGAACAAGCCCCCGGGGCCTGACCGGCTCAAAACCGCGCCGGGCGTTTCTCGATGAACGCCTGCACGCCTTCCAAAGCGGTTTCATCCATCATGTTGCAAGCCATGGTCTGCACCGCATCGGCGTAAGCCGCCTCGATACCGTTTTCCAGCTGGCGATAGAACAGGCTCTTGCCCAGGGTGACCGCCGGACGCGGCTTGGCGACGATGCTGGCCACCAGGCGCTCCACTTCGGCATCCAGTTCCTGCGGTTCGGCAACCCGGTTGACCAGGCCCTTTTGCAGGGCTTGCTCCGCGCTGATGAATTCACCCGTGACCAGCATCTCGAAGGCCGCCTTGCGCCCCAGGTTGCGGCTCAAGGCCACACCTGGCGTGGCGCAAAACAGGCCCAGATTAACGCCGCTGACGGCAAATTTGGCGGTGCTGGCCGCGACTGCCAGGTCGCACATGGCCACCAGCTGGCAACCCGCCGCGGTGGCAATGCCTTGCACCCTGGCGATCACCGGCACCGGCAGTTTCTGGATGCTCATCATCAGGTTGCCACATTGTCGAAACAGGGTTTGGTAGTAAGCCAGGGAAGGTTCGGCGCGCATTTCCTTCAGGTCATGGCCAGCGCAAAAGGCCTTGCCGGCCGCGGCCAGCACCACCACGCGCGCCGTGTCATCTTTGGCAATCCGCTCCAGCTCACCCTGCAGGGCAGCCAGCAAATTTTCAGAAAGCGCATTGAAGGCGGCCGGACGGTTCAGCGTGAGTGTGACGGCACCACGTTGATCGCAGTTCACCAGGACCAGGGGTTCTGTCATGAGGTTCATGAGGGATGTCCTTCGTGGTTTGATTTTGCACGGGGGCGCATTGAAGAGAAGTTTCGCGCTCAGCTGAAATCCCCAGGCAGGCGGGCGTGTTCTATCTTGAGGCACAGGTTCATCACCGACGCCAGCCCGGCTGCGCGCACGAGCGCATCGGCCTCGCGGTTTGCCACGCCAATTTGCTGCCAAAGACATTTGGCGCCGATCTGCACCGCCTCCCGGGCGACGGGCAACACGTCCTCGGTGCGACGAAACACATCGACGATGTCCACCGCAAACGGGATGTCACCGAGGCTGGTGTAGCAGGGCTCACCCAGAATTGACTCGCCCGATGCGGCATAACGCGGATTCACCGGAACAATGCGATAACCGTGCCGCTGCAGGTAACGGGCCACGTCGTGACTGGGGCGCTGCGGATCCGCTGACAGACCCACGACGGCAATGGTGCAGGGCTGGCTCAGCAGGCGGCGCAGGGTGGTGTCATCAATCGTCATGGCTTGGTTTCCTTTGACGCCATTCTGACATCCCGCAGCGCCGGTGCGCCGGTGGCGATAATCAAAACAAGTTAACTCATCGCGCACTGGAGCAAAGCATGACAGGGAATTCACACAACACCAAGCCCCACCCGCTGGACGTCGTCATCATGGCGGCCGGCAAGGGCACACGCATGAAAAGCAAGCTGCCCAAGGTCCTTCACCAGCTGGCCGGGCGCGCCCTGGTGCAGCATGTGGTGGACACCGCGGCGGCCTTGTCGGCGCGCCAGGTCACGGTGATCACCGGCCATGGCGCCGATGAAGTGGAGTCGGCGCTCAAGGCCGGCAAGCACGGTGGGTTTGTGCTGAATTTTGTGCGCCAGGAGCCGCAGCTGGGCACCGGTCACGCGGTGCAGCAAACCGTGCCGGTGCTGCAGGACGATGGTGTGGTGGTGGTGCTCTCGGGCGACGTCCCTCTGACGCAGGCCGACACCCTGCGACAACTCATTGCCGCCAGTGCCGGCACGCAACTGGCCTTGCTGACCATTGATTTTGCCGACCCAACAGGTTATGGGCGCATTGTGCGCAGCGGCGAGGCGGTGCAGGCCATCGTCGAGCAAAAAGACGCCACGCCAGCCCAATTGGCCATCACCGAGGTCTACAGCGGCATCATGGCTGTGCCCGCGACCCACCTCAAGCGCTGGCTGGCGCGGCTCGACAACCACAATGCCCAGGGCGAGTATTACCTGACCCAGATCGTGGCTTTTGCCGTAGCTGATGAGGTGCCGGTGGTGGCGCACAAAATCACCGACGCCGTGCAGGTGGCCGGTGTCAACAGCCCGGTGCAACTGGCCGAACTGGAGCGCGCCTACCAGCAGCGCCTGGCGCTGCAGTTGATGGAACAAGGCGTGCGCCTGGCCGACCCGGCGCGCCTCGACGTGCGCGGCCAACTGCAATGTGCGCAGGATGTGTCGATCGACGTGAACTGTGTCTTTGAAGGCGAGGTCACTTTAGGGGAAGGTGTGCGCGTGGGCGCCAACTGCGTCATCAAAAACGCCAGCATCGCCGCCGGGGCCGTGATCCACCCGTTCACCCACATCGAGGGCGGCAAACCGGGCAGCAAGGACGCGGTCGAGGTCGGTCCCGGTGCCCTGATCGGGCCGTTTGCGCGCCTGCGCCCCGGCGCCAGGCTGGGGGCCGAGGTGCACATCGGCAACTTTGTTGAAGTCAAGAACTCCACCCTGGCCAAAGGCTCCAAGGCCAACCACCTGGCCTACCTGGGCGACGCCACAGTGGGCGAACGCGTCAACTATGGCGCAGGCTCCATCACCGCCAACTACGACGGCGCCTTCAAACACCGCACCATCATCGAAGCCGATGCCCACATTGGCTCCAATTGCGTGCTGATTGCGCCCGTGACCATTGGCGCCGGTGGCACCGTGGGTGGCGGCTCGACACTGACCAAAGACACCGCACCGCTGGCCCTGACGGTGGCACGCGGGCGCCAGATCAGCATCCCGAACTGGAAACGGCCGAGCAAATAAACGCCAGGAGCCTGGGCGGCAGAGCGTTCTGCGCAGGTAAAAGACACCGTTGTCTTTGTCAAGCGGTAATCTTCCTCAAGTGATTGGGGTCGAAGGGTTTTCCTGATCGCAAGACGCCGTATGCAATTGCCAGAAGCTTGTGCATACACGCCACAACAATGACCTTGCCCGGTTTGTTCTGCGCTTTAAGCTTGGCCCAGAAGGCTGCAACCACAGGGTTGTAGCGTCCTGCCACCATGGCCGGAAAGTACAGCGCGCGTTTGAGTTCTTGATGCCCCATGGGATGCGTGCCTCGCCGCTTGTCCAGTGAGGTTCCGGACTGCCGTATCAGTGGCGTCAGTGCCGCATAGGCAATGAGCGCCTTGACGCTCTTGAATCGATCCGGCCTCCCCACATAGGCCAACAACTGCGGGATCGTCCTGTCTCCAAGGCCTGGGATGGATTGCAGCAGCGCTGCGCGTTGCTTGAGGTCCGGGTCGTCATCGACGGTGCTGGCAATCTGGGCCTTGATCTTGGCGATAGCTTTGTCCAAGTTGTCAATGACCTGCTGCACCGAGTCTGCAACCGAGCTGTGGGCAACTTCCAGGCGGTTGCACTCGGCTTGGCGCATGGCCTGCAGCGTGTCCAGACGAGCCACCAAGGCTTGCAACGTCCGTACCGCTTTGGAGCGGTGCTTCCCAGCGCTCAGGTTGTGTGGTCTTGCAAAACAGTGCCAGGCACTTGGCGTCACCGCCATCGGTCTTGTTGCGCAGCCGGTTTGCTTCGGCAAAGCGCTTGACCAACAGCGGGTTGACCACGGACACCACCAAAGCCTGGTCGCTCAGAAAGCAAACCAGTGCTTCGTGGTAGCTGCCGGTGGCTTCCATGCACAGGTGCAGCGAGGTGTGCGCCTCAGGTACATGGGTTTGCAGCCATTGCAGCAACGCTTCAAAGCCTGCAGTGTTGTTGGCAAACACTTTGGACTTGAACTTGTCGTGGGCCAGCAGCGCCACATCCAGCTTGGCCTTGCTGACGTCGATTCCAATGAAATATTGCACGCTCTGACCTCCTTGTTTGATGACAGGGATGAGTTCGCTGAATTCGACATGCGCACCCTAATATGCGGGGTCACTGCCATCAGACCAAAAGGTTCGAGGCAGTGCCCAAAGACACCGTTCGAGCTACAGCGTCGAAACCGGGTTGTGCCCCAGTCTTTTACCCAGGATCAAGGTCCCAAGGAGGAGCACGGGGTCAACAACCCGAACCCCCATCAGCGCTTAGGGGGTGATTGAACAATATTAGGAGGAGCCCGCAGGGTGGGGGACACGCAGCAGAACGCTCTGCCGCCCAGGCTCTTAGGGCAAGGGTACCCGCGCACCAAACTTGCTGCGCTTGATGCTGAAAAATGTCTTGACGTTGCGCACATTGGTGTCGAAGGTGAACAGCCGCTGGGTCAGCGCCAGGTAGTCGGGCATGTCACGCGCGTGTACCACCAGGCAAAAATCCGGCCCGGGGGACACGCGGTAACACTGCTGAACCGCGTCATCCTGCGCGACTTTCAATTCGAACGCCTCCAGCGCCTCCTGGTCCTGCCGGTCCAGCGTGATCTCCACCACGGCGCACAGGCCGTGACCGATGATGGCGGCCAGCGTGTCGACACTGAGCACCGCAATTTCACGCTCGATCAAGCCAGCCTCGCGCAAACGCTTGACGCGGCGCAGGCAAGTGGGCGGCGACACACGCACCAGCTCGGCCAGGGCCTGGTTGCTCAGCGACGCGTCGGTTTGCAGGCGTTCCAACAGTTGCAGGTCGATGGCATCAAGTTCTGGCTGCAATGCGCTCATGTCAATCTCCCTTTTTCAGCGGCGCTGCCAGCGCCGTGACCACCACGGCCACAGCAGGTTCAGCGCCAAACCCAGCATCACCAAAGCGGCGGCCAGTAATTTCCAGCCCGGAAGTCCCTCACCGAGCCACAGTGCCGAGCCGCCCATGCCAAACAGCGGCACCAGCAAGGCCATGGGCGTGATAGTGGCCGCCGAGTAGCGCGACAACAACCAGCCCCAGGCGGCGTAACCAAACAAGGAATTGCCCCAGGCCTGCCAGGCGACTGCGGCCCAGGTGAAAACATCGGCCTGCCGCAAGCCCGCCGCCAGCACGTCCCAGCCCTCCACCCAGAGCGACAAGGCGGCCAGCGGTGGCACGGCAAACAGGCTGGACCACACCACATAAGCCACCATGTTGATGCGCCCGGCGGCACGCGACACCAAATTGCCACCAGCCCACGACAACGCGGCCAGCAAAATCAGGGCCAGCCCCAACGGCGTGGTGCTGCCGTCGGTGTGGGACACGATCACCCCCAGACCGGCCGCGCCCAGCGCCAGCGCAATCCACTGCACCCGTTGCAGCGATTCACCCGCCATCAGCATGGCCAGGCCAATGGTGAAGAAGACCTGGGTCTGGATCACCAAGGACGCCAGGCCAGGCGAAATGTGACCATTCATGGCGACAAACAGCAGACCAAATTGCCCGACACCAATCAGCAAGCCATAGGCGATCAGGTTGCGCCAGGGCACGGCCGGCCGGGGCAGGAAGAACACCATCGGCAGCACCACCACCGCAAAACGCAAGGTGGCAAACAACAAGGGGGGCATCTGCCCCAGAGCCAGCTTGATGACCACAAAATTGGTTCCCCACACCGCCACCACAGCCAGGGCTAAAAGAAAGTGTCGCAACGACAATGATGTTTTCATTAAATAATTGTCATTTTTTTGAAATAAATAACTTCATTCCCAAATTATAGAAATATAAGTTCATAAAGTTAATAAAATTAATAACCTATTTCACACTTGGACTTTTAACATGGTGCCCTTCACTTCAGGAGTTCCCCATGTGTGGCATTGTCGGCGCCGTATCCAATCACAACATCGTTCCCGTGCTGGTGCAAGGGCTGGCCCGGCTCGAATACCGGGGTTATGACTCCTGTGGTGTGGCGGTCTACGCCAATGGCCTGCAACGCGCGCGCAGCACAGCACGAGTGTCGGAGTTGATGGAACAAATCGACAGCACCCACCTTCAGGGGAGCACCGGAATAGCCCATACCCGCTGGGCCACGCATGGCGCACCCGCCATGCACAACGCCCATCCACACTTCAGTCACGGCCCCGGGGCTGACGCGTCCAGCCGCCCCGGGCGGATTGCCCTGGTGCACAACGGCATCATTGAGAACCACGACGAATTACGCGCCACCCTGCAGGCCAAGGGTTACGTGTTTTTGAGCCAGACCGACACCGAGGTGATTGCCCATTTGGTCGACAGCCTTTACGACGGCGACCTGTTTGAAGCCGTCAAAGCCTCTTTGGCATCGCTGCAAGGCGCCTATGCCATTGCCGTGTTCTGCAAGGACGAGCCGCACCGCCTGATTGGCGCCCGCGCCGGCTCGCCGCTGATTTTGGGCGTCGGCACCGACGCGCATTACCTGGCCAGCGACGCCATGGCCCTGGCCGGCGTGACCGACCAGATTGTTTACCTTGAAGAAGGCGACGTGGCCGACATCCAGCTCGGCAAATACTGGCTGATCGACAAGGCATTCAAGGCGCTGACCCCGGCTCAGCGCCCGGTCAAAACGGTGCACGCACACAGTGGCGCGGCCGAGCTCGGCCCTTACCGCCACTACATGCAAAAGGAAATTTTCGAGCAGCCGCGCGCCATTGCCGACACGCTCGAAGGTGTGGATGGCATCGTGCCCGAGCTATTTGACGGCGCCAACGCCAGCGCGGCACGGGTTTTCAAGGACATCGACTCGGTGCTGATTCTGGCCTGTGGCACCAGTTATTACAGTGGTTGCACCGCCAAATACTGGCTGGAAAGCATCGCCAAGATCCCGACCCAGGTCGAAGTGGCCAGCGAATACCGGTACCGGGACTCGGTGCCCAACCCAAGGACCCTCATCGTCACCATCACCCAGTCGGGCGAAACCGCAGACACGCTGGCCGCGCTGCGCCACGCGCAGAGCCAGGGCATGACACACACCCTGACCATCTGCAACGTGGCCACCAGCGCCATGGTGCGCGAGTGCGAACTGGCCTACATCACGCGCGCTGGTGTGGAAATTGGGGTGGCATCCACAAAGGCCTTCACGGCCCAGCTCGCTGGCCTGTTCTTGCTGACGCTGGCACTGGCGCAATCGCGCGGTTTATTGAGCGACGCCGAGGAAGCGCGCCACATCAGGGCCATGCGCCACCTGCCCGCCGCACTTCAGGCCGTGCTGGCGCTGGAACCCCAGGTGATTGCCTGGTCACAGGACTTTGCCGCCAAGGACAACGCGCTGTTCCTGGGCCGGGGCCTGCATTACCCGATCGCGCTCGAAGGCGCTCTCAAACTGAAGGAAATCAGCTACATCCACGCCGAGGCCTACCCGGCCGGCGAGCTCAAGCACGGCCCGCTTGCCCTGGTGACCAGCGCCATGCCGGTGGTCACCGTGGCGCCCAACGACGCGCTGCTGGAAAAGCTCAAGAGCAACATGCACGAGGTGCGCGCCCGCGGCGGCGTTCTGTATGTGCTGGCCGATGCCGACTCACACATTGCCAGCGGCGAAGGCCTGCATGTGATTCGTATGCCTGAGCACTACGGCGAGCTTTCCCCCCTGCTGCATGTGGTGCCGCTGCAATTGCTGGCCTACCACACGGCCTGCGCGCGCGGAACGGATGTCGACAAACCGCGCAATCTGGCCAAATCCGTCACGGTGGAATAGCCACAGCAACTCGCTCGGCGCATTCCGGTGCACATGGCATGTGCAGACTCAGTCCGCCCGGTCCACAACGACCTTTCGCAGCAAAACGTCGATCCGGTCGTAATTGACACAACCGTCCTTGTGCACGGGCGAAACCACCATCTCAAACATGACACGGCTGCCTTGACGAACATCGGCGACAGGCGAGGTCAAGTCGCGAAACGACTGCTTGCCGCCACTGAAGAAATTGAAATCGATCACTGTGCGACGACCCAAAATCTGGCTCGAGTCGTTGTTCAGCGTGCCTGAAACGAAGGCGAAGCAGCTCACGCCATTGACCGTGGACGTTTTCCGCTCAATCTGGTAACTCACGCTGACACCACCGCCGAGTTCAATATGGTGCTTTTCCAGCACCTTGCCGGGCACCGGACGGGTTGCGGCAGGCTCGGGGGGTCTGGTGGCGCAACCGCCGAGGGTCAGGACGAGCAAGACGAGGCCGGCATATTGCCTGACACCGGAAGAAGGCGACTGCATCATGGTCATTTCTGTTCAGCCTGCGGTTGAAGTGCCGCCAGACTCACTTGACCAGCAGCACCGGCACCGTGGACAGGTGCACGACCTTGACGGTCACCGAGCCCATGAACAGGCCCACGACACTGCCAAAACCGTGGGCGCCCATGACGATGAGGCCGCAGGCTTTGTCCCTGGCAAACTCGACGATGGTCGGCGCCGTCTCCCCCATCATGATATGGGATGAGTAAGCCAGTCCGGCGGCGTCGAGCTTCTGCCGGGCTTGTCCCAGCGCGGCATCACCCGCTTCGCGGTGAAAATCTTCCACCACCTTTTCATCGATGAAGCGGGTGATGTCGCTTGAGAGCGGCGCCTGCACATTGACCAGAAAAAGTTGCGGTGGTTTCACCCGGTTGGCGGTCTCGGTGATGACGTAGTCAATGACTTTTTGCGACGGCTCCGAGCCGTCGATGGCGATGAGCCAGGATGTGTTCATTGCAGTGCTCCTCAGGTGTTGGGCTTGTGGACATCAGACGCAAGTTCCACCGCCTTGATGGGCTTGCCGCGACTGCCCAGCCATTTGCCCACGATCACCACCAGCAGCGCACCTGTGGCGGCGAAAGCCTGGCTGGCGTAGGGAACGCTTGCAGCCACCGATGGCGGCATGACCGGGTCGGTGAGCAGCATGCCGCCTGCGATCCACCCCAGCAGCGCCGCGCCCAGCGTGATCACCGCGGGAAAGCGGTCCATCAGGGTCAGCACCAGCTTGCTGCCCCAGACCACGATGGGGATGGACACCAGGATGCCGAAGGTGACCAGCACCATGGAACCGTGCGAGGCACCGGCCACCGCGATGACGTTGTCCAGGCTCATCACGGCGTCGGCCACCACAATGGTCTTGATGGCGGCCATCAGCGTGGTGCCACCGTCAATGCCGTCGTGCCCGTCATCGTGCTCGGGCATCAGCAGCTTGACGCCGATCCACAGCAGGAGCAGCGCGCCGACAATTTTCAGGTAGGGCAGTGCCAGCAGTTGCAGGGCAAAGAAGATCATGACCACACGCAGGCCGATGGCGCCGACCACGCCCCAGAAAATGCCCTTTCTTCGCTGTTCGGGCGGGAGTCTGCGGCAGGCCAGGGCAATGACCACGGCGTTGTCGCCACCAAGCATGATGTCGATGGCGATGATCTGGAGCACGGCGATCCAGAAGAGTGAGGAACTGATATCAGGCATGGAAAAAAAGTGGTTGTCAAAGGCTGATCTTAACCAATCGTCCATCAGCGATCCGGCCAGAACTTGTTTTCACCTTGAGCCAGCCCGCCCGGTCAAATGATGCCCCCCGGTGCCGTCCCCAATGCCCCCGCCATCGCCATCGAAGACGGCGCGTTTTAATCACGTGGCGAGCCCATCAATCCATTTGTCGGCACGGCAGCGTCCGTTGCCTGGCGCACAGACCGGGGCGCAAGATCAGAGGTACATTGTTCCGTGCCAATTCACAAACCAATACCATGACCAACGCCCTGTGGTTTCTACTGGTGGGCGGCCTGTTGCTGGCCCGGGGCCTGACCAGCTCCTTGCTCAAGAACCTTCCCGTGACGCCGGCCATTGTCTATCTGGCCGTGGGTTTGCTGGTGGGTCCGACCGTATTCAACTTGTTTCACTTCAATCCGCTCAAGGAATCTGCGCTGCTGGAGGTGATGACCGAAGTCGTGGTGTTGATCTCGCTGTTTTCTGCGGGTGTCAAGATGCCGGTGCCGGTCAGCCTGAAGCGCTGGCGGCAACCGATGCTGCTGGCTTCGGTGTCCATGGCGGCGAGCGTCGGGCTGATCGCGGCCTTTGCCCACTACGCCTTGGGTCTGCCACTGGGTGCCGGCATCTTGCTGGGGGCCATCTTGTCGCCCACCGACCCGGTGCTCGCCACCGATGTGCAGACCCGCCATCCGGGTGACCGCGACCAGCTGCGCTTCACCCTGACTTGCGAGGCCGGCATGAACGACGGCAGTGCCTTTCCGTTTGTGATGCTGGGGTTGGGGCTGCTCGGGCTGCACGAGCTGGGCGACGCCGGCCTTCGCTGGGTGCTGGTCGATGTGCTGTGGGCGACGGCAGCGGGCATTGCCATCGGGGTCCTGGCGGGCGTGGCATTGGCTCACGGCGGCCGCAAATTGCGCCAACTGGCGCCGAACCAGACACTCATGAATGACTTTCTCGGGCTGGGCTTGATTGGTGTCGTCTATGGCTTGAGTGTGATGGTCAATGCCTGGGGTTTCCTGGCCGTCTTTTTTGCCGCCGTCGCCTTGCGGCAGACCGAAGTCAAACACGCCAACACGCATCAGCAAGACCCTGCTCAACAGCCAGACCATGGGCTTGCAACGGGGCTCCCTGCCGCGCAACCACAAGACGACACGCAGACCATCAGCGCCCAATCGCTGGTCTTCAAGGAACATCTGGAACGGCTGTCGGAACTGACGCTGGTGCTGCTGATCGGTGGTTCGCTGTTTCTTGATTCCTGGAGCTGGCGCGCCGTGGCGCTGGCGCTGTTTGTCTTTGCCATCGTGCGCCCCGTCAGTGTGCTGACGGGCTTGCTG
Organism: Polaromonas sp.; assembly: GCA_021737975.1. Lineage (GTDB taxonomy): Bacteria > Pseudomonadota > Gammaproteobacteria > Burkholderiales > Burkholderiaceae_C > Rhodoferax. The sequence goes on from JAIPCZ010000004.1 coordinate 72,624, forward strand.
GGCAGCCGCACCCCGTGGACCATTCGCAGCCTGGTGGCCTGGTTTGGCGTACGCGGAATTGGCTCGCTGTACTACCTGATGTATGCCATCCAGCATGGCCTGCCTGAAGACCTGGCGCTGGAATTGATGCAATTGACGCTGATTGTGGTGACCCTGTCCATTTTTGTGCACGGCACCAGCGTCAAGCCCCTGCTCGGCCGCTTCTGGCGTTATCGCCAGTATTTGCCGGAATGGCGCAAGGGCGCAGGCCCGCCACCACCCGGTCAATTGTGATTTTTGCTGCGTTGCGCCTTGAGCACCACCGGCGTATGGCGCAAATTGCGCAGCGCGATGTCGAGTTGATGCACGTCGCGCACGGCGATGATGAACTTCATGTCAATGGCGCCTTGCGGTGACTCGTCGGCCATGGTGACCTGGCTGATGTCAACCTCGGCGGCTGCCAGGGCACCCACCACCTTGGCGAGCACGCCCTTGCCATTGTTCACCGTGACCACGATGCCGGTCTCGAAGCTTCGCACGGGTTCATCGGCCCACTCCACCGCAATGAAACGTTCGCTGTCCTTGTTTTTGAGTTTGACGGCCACCGGGCAATCGCTGCGGTGAATGGTCAGGCCCTCGCCCCGCCCCAGGTAGCCAAGGATGGCATCACCCGGAATGGGGCGGCAGCAAATGGCAAAGCGAACCGAGGTGTTCTCGCTGCCGTCAATCGCGACGCTACCCTGCGCCAGCGACTCGCCAGCGGTAAAACGCTCGCGCGTCAGCAGCAGAAGATCGGGCTTTTCGCCAACATCGGACAGCAACTTGGCCAGGCGCTTGGCGACAATGCTGGCAATGCGCCGGCCCATGCCGATTTCCACCAGCAGATCAGAACGGGTGCGGTTGCCGCTGAAGCGCAGCAGCTTGTCCCAGACATCGGCCCTCGGACCCTGCTCGTCGGGCAGTTGTTCAATGCCCTCGGCGCGCAGCGCTTGCGCCAGCATCTTTTCGCCCAGGTTTTCCGAGTCGCCCTGTGCCAGCGTGCGCAAGTGCTGGCGGATTTTGGAGCGCGCCCGCGCCGTGCGCACAAAGCCCAACCAGGCAGGGTTGGGGTAGGAGCCCTTGTCAGTGATGACCTCGATCACGTCGCCGTTGTGCACCTCGGTGCGCAGCGGCACCTGCTCATTGTTGACCTTGGCCGCCACGGCATGGTCGCCCACACTGCTGTGAATGGCATAGGCAAAATCGACCACGGTGGCCCCGCGCGGCATCGCCATGATGCGACTCTTCGGGGTGAAGACATACACAGCATCGGGAAACAGGTCGACTTTGACGTGCTCCCAGAACTCGGCAGCGTCGTGGGTCTCGTCGCCGATATCCAGCAGCGACTGCAACCACTTCGACCCCAGGCGATCCGGGTTGGCATTGGCCTCGTTTGGGCTTTCCTTGTACAGCCAATGGGCGGCCACGCCGGTTTCGGCCACCAGGTGCATGGCTTCGGTGCGCACCTGAAACTCGACATTGATGCCGGAAGGCCCCACCAGGGTGGTGTGCAGGGACTGGTAGCCATTGATCTTGCTGATGGCGATATGGTCCTTGAACTTGCCAGGCACGGGCTTGTAGAGTTGGTGCAACAGCCCCAGCGCGGTGTAGCAGTCGATCAGGCCGGGCACGATGACCCGAAAGCCGTAGATGTCCGTCACCTGGGCAAAGCTCAGGTTCTTGTCGGTCATCTTGTGGTAGATCGAATACAGGGTTTTCTCCCGGCCGGCAATGCGCACCGTCATGCCATGGCGCGCGAACATGGCCTCGAGGTCGGCTTGCACTTTTTGAATCAGGTCACGGCGGCGCCCCCTTGCTTTGGCCACCGCCTTGCTCAAAATGGCGTAACGCCAGGGTCGCAGGTAGCGAAACGCGAGGTCCTGCAGTTCCCGGTAGGTCTGGTTGAGCCCCAGCCGGTGGGCAATGGGTGCATAGACGTCGAGTGTTTCCGAGGCAATGCGCCCCCACTTGGCGCGCGGGGCGTCGGACAGCGTGCGCATGTTGTGGGTGCGGTCAGCCAGCTTGATCAAAATCACGCGCACGTCGCGCGCCATGGCCAGCAGCATCTTGCGAAAGGATTCGGCCTGGTTTTCTTCGCGCGTGTTGAATTGCAGTTTTTCGAGCTTGGTCAGTCCGTCCACCAGTTCGGCCACGGGCGAGCCAAACCGATCGATCAAATCGGACTTGGTGACATCGCAGTCTTCCAGCGAGTCGTGCAACAGGGCCGCCATCAAGGCCTGGGCATCCAGTTTCCATTCGGCGCATTGGGCCGCCACGGCAATCGGATGGGTGATGTAAGGCTCGCCGCTGTTGCGAAGCTGGCCCAGATGGGCCTCGTCCGAAAATCGGTAGGCCGACCTGACGCTGGCGAGCTCGCTGGCGCTCAGGTAATCAAGCTTGGTGGTCAGGCGCGCAAAACTCGCCGCCGCCGCATTCGATTCGGCAGCGCTCAGCACCTTGGGCGTGGCTGGCCCTTGGCTGGAATCTGACGGGGTCTTTTTTGTTGCGGCGCACATGCCATGAATATAGCGCGCCTGATGCAGATTTGAGCAGGACCAACAAAAAAGCACCGCGCGCGGTGCTTTTTAGACTGGGCCGCAGCGCGCGTTTTACAAGGGCACTTTTTTCAGCATCTCGATGCCCACCTTGCCGGCGGCGATTTCACGCAGGGCCGTCACACCAGGCTTGTTCTTGCTCTCGACCTTGGCGGTGTGGCCATGGCTCAGCATGCGGGCGCGGTAGGAGGCCGCCAACACCAGCTGAAAGCGGTTAGGGATCTGCAACAGGCAGTCTTCAACAGTGATACGGGCCATGAATTCTCCAAAACCAGGGTGAGGCGCACTAGGCAATATGCAGTGCTTTAAAGGTGTCTGCTCTGGCGCGGCGCTGCGCCAGATACTTGAGTCGCTGTGCATGCACAATGGATTTGAGGTCAAACACGGCGCGATCAAACAACTCGTTGATTATAACGAAGTCAAATTGCGACACCTGCGCCATCTCGGTGGCCGCATTTTCGAGCCGCGCGTCGATCACATCGGGTGAATCTTCGCCGCGGCGCTCCAGACGCGATCGCAGCTCGTCCCAGCTGGGTGGCAATATGAAAATCGTGACGGCATTGGCGAAGATTCTCTTGATTTGCAGCGCCCCCTGGTAGTCAATTTCAAGAATGACATCGGAGCCCTGCGCCATGCGTTCCTCAATGGCTCTTTTCGAGGTGCCATAGCGGTGCTTGTGCACATGCGCCCACTCGACAAATGCGTTGCCCTGCACCATGGCATCAAACTCTGATTCGGAGACAAAGAAGTACTCGCGGCCATGCTTTTCCTGGCCGCGCGGTGCGCGTGTGGTATGCGACACAGAAGGCCGCACCTGGGCATCAATTTCCAGCAGCGCCTTCACCAGGCTGGACTTGCCAGCGCCGCTGGGGGCGGCCACAACAAACAGATTTCCGGGGTAATCAATCACGGCGGGACTCTTATAAAGGAGGGCAAAGGCCTTATTCTATGTTTTGAACCTGCTCTCGCATCTGCTCGATCAGCACCTTCATATCCACCGAAATGTGCGTCAGCTCCAGCGCCGCCGACTTGGAGCCCAGCGTGTTGGCTTCGCGGTGCAACTCCTGGATCAAAAAGTCGAGCCGCTTGCCAACTTCGCCGCCCTTGGCCAGAAGCCGCTCGAGCTCGTCGAGGTGCGAGCTGAGCCGTGTCAACTCTTCAGCCACATCGATGCGAATGGCAAACGCGGTCGCCTCGGCGAGCGCCCGGTCCTGCGCGGCTTCCGGCAGGGCACCGCCATCAACCAAGCCCATGGCGTCGCGCCAGCGGTCCAGGAAACGCTGGCGTTGTTGCGCCACCAGTTGCGGCACCAGCGGCTGGGCCTGCGCCGCCAGGCTGCGCAATTGCCCCATGCGGTCCTGCAGCATCAGCACCAGGCGGGCGCCCTCGCGCTCGCGGGCGCCCAGCAGTGACGCCAGCACCTGCTCGGCCAGCGCCAGCAGCTCGGCCTGCCAATCGTGCTCGACCGCCGTGCTGCCCGCTGCCAGGCGGAGCACGTCCGCCACACTCAAGGGAGTCGCCAGGGGCAGCCAGGTTTTCACGTTGTCCTGGATCGTGTTGAGGCGTTGCAGCAGCCTCGCAGAGGGCTCGGCCACCAGGTTGGCGGCGTTGCTTTCGAGGGCGGCGCGCACCTCCACCTTGCCGCGCTTGAGTCGGTGCACCAGCAGCTCGCGCAAAGCAGGCTCAAAGCCGCGCAACTCCTCCGACAGCTTGAAGGTCAAATCAAGGTAACGGCTGTTCACCGACCGGATCTCAAGGCCCAGACGGGCCGCTGAAGACGCCTGGCTTTCGCCGGCAGGGGAAGTGGCGGCAGCGCTGTGCTGGGCACTGGCATAACCGGTCATGCTGTAAACTGGCATATCAATCATCTGTGGTGTTAATCGGTCACAAGAATAACACCCGGTTCCAGCAAAAACCGAACCCTGTTTCCTTGAAGCCATGTCCAAATCCAAACCGTCCCCGCTACCGCCAGGCACCCAGATTGGTGGCTATCGGGTGATACGCCGGGTTGCCGCGGGCGGTTTTGGTGTGGTTTATCTCGCCGCTGGCGCCGATGAGCAGCAGGTCGCCATCAAGGAATACCTGCCTTCTTCGCTGGTCACCCGCGAACCGGGTCTGCTGGCGCCGCAGGTGGCCCCGGACAAGCTCTCGCTGTACCGGCTGGGCCTGAAAAGCTTTTTCGAAGAGGGGCGCTCGCTGGCGCAAATCTCCCACCCTTCCGTGGTCAGCGTGCTGAATTTTTTCAGGGAAAACGAAACCGTTTACATGGTGACCGAGTTTCTGGAAGGGGCCAGCCTGCAGGACTTCATTGTGGTGGCGCGTGATCTCAAGAAAGACAAGGTTTTTCGCGAGTCGACCATCCGCTCGCTGTTTGATGAAATCCTGCGCGGCCTGCGCATCGTCCACCAGCACAAGATGCTGCATCTGGACATCAAACCCGCCAACATTTTCATCACCGACGACAACCGGGCCGTGCTGATCGACTTCGGCGCGGCGCGCGAGGTCCTGTCCAAGGAAGGCAACTTCGTGCGCCCCATGTACACCCCTGGTTTTGCCGCCCCGGAAATGTACAGGCGCGACACCACCATGGGGCCCTGGACCGACATTTACGCCATCGGTGCCTGCATGTATGCCTGCATGCACGGCTTCCCGCCCAGCGAGGCACCACAACGTGTGCCAGAAGACAAGAGCGTGCAGACACTGAAGCGTTTTCGTGGTGTCTACTCCGACGATCTGGTGGAAATCGTGCAGTGGTGCATGGCGCTCGATCCCCTGGAGCGGCCGCAATCTGTGTTTGCCCTGCAAAAGGAGTTGAACCGCGCGGGCGCGCGCCGTTACACCCAGCTCACGGTGGGTGACAAGGTCAAGCAACAACTCGGCAGCATGTTTGAGGGCAGCAAAAAGAACGTTCTTAAATCGACAGAAAAGGACAAAAAAGTCTGATGCGTTTTTCCGTCTTCCAGGTCACACGCCAGGGTGGGCGAAAGAAAAACGAGGACCGCATGGGCTACAGCTACACCAGCGACAGTGCGTTGCTGATGCTGGCCGATGGCATGGGCGGGCACCCCGACGGGGAGGTGGCCGCCGCGTTGGCCATGGAAACGGTGGCCCGCTTGTTTCAAGCCATGGCTCAGCCCCAGCTTGACGATGTGGCTGATTTTCTGGCGCAGGCCCTGATGGCCGCGCATGAGCAGATCCTGCGTTACGCCGCCGACCACGCCATGCCCGACACACCACGCACCACACTCGTGATGGCCGTGATCCAATCGGGCCAGCTGCGCTGGACCCATTGTGGCGACTCCCGGCTTTACCTGGTGCGCGCGCACCGGCTGCTGGCCCGCACCCAGGACCATTCCCTGATTGAACAGCGCCGGCTCCCGTCGCATGACAATGCCGCCGCGCTGCCGGCCGAGACCAATCGCAACGTGCTGTTCACCTGCCTGGGCTCCCCCACCAAGCCCGTGTTCAGTGTCACCGACCCGCTGGTCCTGCAACAGGGTGACACCCTCATGCTCTGCTCGGATGGCTTGTGGGCGAGTCTGCCCGAGCAGGACATCGTGGCCGAACTGAGTCAGAAACCCGTGGAAACCGCGGTGCCTGACCTGGTTGACAAGGCGCTACAGCAGGCTGGTGATCGCAGTGACAACGTGACCTGTCTTGCGCTCACCTGGCTGACACCCGACCCTTCCCTCAACACCAACCCAGACCGCCCCTGACATGCCTGAATTCTCAAGAACCGGCGCCCGCGCCGCCAATGCGCTGCGCCCTGTCACCCTCACACGCAGTTACACGCGGCACGCAGAGGGCTCGGTCCTGGTGGAGTTTGGCCACACCAAGGTGCTGTGTAATGCCTCGGTGCTCGACAAAGTGCCACCGCACCAGAAGGGCAGTGGCCAGGGCTGGGTCACCGCCGAATACGGCATGCTGCCGCGCGCCACCCACAGCCGAAGCGACCGCGAGGCCGCGCGTGGCAAACAAACCGGGCGCACCCAGGAAATCCAGCGCCTGATCGGCCGTGCCCTGCGCTCGGTGTTCGACCTGACGCTTTTGGGCGAGCGCACCATTCACCTCGACTGCGACGTGATTCAGGCCGACGGCGGCACCCGCACCGCGGCCATCACCGGCGCCTTTGTCGCGGCGCAGGATGCCGTCAACGGTTTGCTGGTCCAGGGAAAGCTGGCCCGCTCGCCCATTCGCGAGGCCGTGGCCGCCATCTCGGTCGGCATCGTGCGAGGCACGCCGCTGCTCGACCTGGAATACACCGAAGACTCGGCCTGCGACACCGACATGAACGTGGTCATGACGGCCAGCGGCCACTATGTCGAGGTCCAGGGCACGGCCGAGGGCGCCGCCTTCAGCCGTGCTGAGATGGATGCGCTGCTGGCGCTGGCCGACCAAGGCATTCGTGAGCTGGTTCAGTTGCAGCAGGCGGCACTCGCCAGGGTGGCGTTGTCATGAAAATCGTTCTGGCCTCCAACAACGCCGGCAAGCTGGCCGAGTTGCACGCCATGTTTGCGCCGCTGGGTTTCGAACTGGTGCAGCAGGGCAGCCTGGGCATTCCCGAGGCCGAGGAGCCGTTTCACACCTTCATTGAAAACGCGCTGGCCAAAGCGCGCCATGCCGCGCGGCTCAGCGGCCTGCCCGCCGTGGCCGACGATGCCGGCCTGTGTGTGGATGCCTTTGGTGGCCTGCCCGGCGTGCAAACCGCCTTTTACGCCACCCGATTCGGCTACCCCAAGAGCGACGACAACAATGTGCGCGCGCTGCTGGAACAAATGGCAGGCATCGACAACCGGCGCGCTGCAATGGTCAGCACGCTGGTGGCGCTGCGCTCGCCCGACGACCCGGAACCCCTGGTGGCGGTGGGCCGGGTGGTAGGCGAAATTGCCCGCGAGCCCGCGGGTTCCAACGGCTTTGGCTTTGACCCGGTGATGTTCATTCCCGAGTTTGGCAAGACCTTTGCCCAGTTGCCGGTGGAAGTGAAAAACGCCAACAGCCACCGGGGACGCGCAGCGGCGGCCATGGTCGCCTTGATGCGTGAGCGGTGGTTGTGAGTTTTGATCTTGCAGGCGCTGGGACGTTGAAACCAAGGCGAAGTCCGTTCATGACGAAACCCGCGAGGCAGGCCCTGTGGGCGGCTTCCTCATACTGGGGTACCAGAAATCGTCTGCCCCCCACAGGGCCTACCTCGCTAGACGCCTTGGTATGCAAATCCAGTGACCATTCAGATGTTGGGATTGGGGGATTCAAGCAAGCTTTGCAAGCGAACCGCGACATCGGCGCGGCAGCCGGATGGGGTGATCGCCGATTTCTGGTACCCCAGTATGAGGCGGTCGCCCCATCCGGTTGCCGCGCAGCTAACACACCAAACGCCTGATCCCTGCCATCTCGCAGCCCCGCCATGATCCCGATCCACCAAGAAACCACCTCAACGGATGCGCCTGTGACGACACGCGACATCCAGCACTACATGCGCCCCGGCACGCTGCAACTGGGCAGCCTGCCGCCCTTGTCGCTGTATGTGCATCTGCCCTGGTGCCTCAAAAAGTGCCCTTATTGCGACTTCAACTCGCATGAAATGCGCAGCGCAGAGCTGCCCGAGCAACGCTACATCGACGCGCTGATGGCCGACCTGGAGGCCGCACTGCCGCTGATCTGGGGCCGCAGCGTCCAAACCGTGTTCATGGGCGGCGGCACGCCCAGCCTGTTCTCGCCACAAGCCATCGACCAGTTGCTGGCCGGCATCCGCGCCAGGGTTCGGCTGGCGCCGAACGCCGAAATCACGCTGGAAGCCAACCCCGGCACGTTCGAGAAGCACCGCTTCAGGGCCTACCGTTCAGCCGGCGTCACACGCCTGTCGGTGGGGGTGCAAAGTTTCAACGACAATTTCTTGCGTGCGCTGGGCCGGGTCCATGACCGCGACCAGGCCATCGCGGCGGTCGAAGAGGCCGCGCAGGCGTTTGACACCTTCAACCTCGATTTGATGTACGCCCTGCCCGGCCAGACGCTTGACGCTTTGCGCGCCGATGTCACCACCGCACTGGCGCTGGCACCCCGGCATGTGTCGATTTACCACCTCACCATCGAACCCAATACCTACTTCGCCAAGTTCCCGCCTGCTGCCGTGGAGGACGATCTGGCCGCCGACATGCTGGACCTGGTCACCGACATGACCGGTGCTGCGGGACTGCAAAGGTATGAGGTTTCGGCCTATGCCCTGCCTGGCCATGCGAGCGTGCACAACCTGAACTACTGGCAGTTTGGCGACTACCTGGGCTTGGGCGCAGGGGCCCATAGCAAGCTCAGCTTTGCCCACCGGGTCGTGCGCCAGGTGCGCGCCCGCAACCCCGAGCTTTACATGGCGCAGGCGCTGGCTGGGCAGTGCGTGGTGCAGGACTTCGACGTCAAGAGAGGCGAGTTGGCGTTTGAGTTCATGCTTAACGCGCTGCGACTGGCGGACGGCTTCGATACCGGTCTGTTTGCCGAGCGCACCGGCATGCCGCTGTCTGCCCTGCAGGCCGGGCTGCAACAGGCCCAAAGACAGGGATTGCTCACCGTGGACGGCACCCACGTCCGGCCCAGCGTGCGCGGCTTTGACTTTTTAAACGATTTGCAGGCGCTGTTTTTGCCGGCCGCACGTTGATGCCACCGCCCTACCCGGGCTGGCGGCAGGCCCTGAGCAGGGTGACGCCGCCGTCTGAGGGCCTCCAAGCGGCCATGGGCTGGCAGCGGCCCTGCACACACACCTCGTAATCGGGGGTGAACTCCGAGCGGGTCAGGCGCAGTTCGGGCGGGGTGGTGATGGCGGGGGTGTATTGGTACCAACCCTGGCGCAACACCGCATCGGGCGGCGGCTCCATGCCGGCAGCCGAGCCGCGCACCCGGGCTTGTAGCGCGTGCAGCAGCGGCTGGCCACTCACAGCGTCAAGCAGCACCGCGTAGTCTTCTTCCCAGCGCACTTTTTCAATCGAGTGGGTCCAGGCCAGCGTGAATTCGGCCACCGGCACAAAGACCACCGGGTTGCCCTGCAACGCGGCGGCGAGGCTGAGGCAGATGCCCAGTGGGGCCATGTGTCAGGCCGAGCTCATTTGCCGCGGCTGCGCCAGACATGCCAGGCCACAAAAAGCGCAATCAGGCCCAAGCCCAACTCGTCAGTCAAGGGCAGCGCCACCACCAGCAGGCTTGCCGACAAAATGGCCCACACACGCTCCACCACGTTGAGCCGGGTGACCAAAAAACCGATGGCGCCGGCACCCCACATGGCAATCGCGACCAGCGCCTTGAACACAATCCAGGTCGTGTCGAGCCAGTCGCCGCTTTGCAGCATCAGCGCCGGACTGTAGACCGCCATGAAAGGCACGATGAAACCCGCGATGGCCACCCGCAGGGCCTGGATGCTGATCTTCAGGCCGCTGACCCCCGCAATCGGCGCTGCCGCAAACGCGGCCAGCGCCACCGGTGGCGTCAGATCGGCCATGATGCCGAAGTAGAAGACGAACATGTGGGACACCAGCAACGGCACGCCGAGCTTCAGCAACACCGGCGCCGCCAGCGAACTGGTGATGATGTAGTTGGGAATGGTCGGAATGCCCATGCCCAGCACCAGGCAAATCACCATCGTCAGCAGCAAGGCAAGAAACAGGCTTTCCTCGCCCACGGCGATGATTTTCCCACCGAGTTCGGCGGCGACACCGGTCAGGTTGATCATGCCGATGATGACGCCCACCAGAGCGCAGGCAATGGCCACCGGCAAGGCGTGGCGGGCGCCATCGACCATCGCCTGGATCGCCAGCCTGCGGGCATCGCCGCCCACGCGGCGGATCAGTGAGAAGGCCACCAGCAAAGCCACGACGACAAAAAACGTGCCGACGCCAAACTGGAAGAAGCCGGCACAGGCCAGCCCCAGCAGCGCCCAAAAGAGGCCGCGCAGGGCCAAGTTGCTGACACCGGTCATGACCGCCGCGCCAAAGATCAGGACCACGGTGAGCGCCAGCCCCACGGTGCCGGAAAACAGCGGCGTGTAGCCGGAGAACAACAGCACCACCAGGCCCACCAGCGGCAGCAGCAGGTACCAGCGCAGGCGCACCGCGGTCCAGGGGTTTGGGCATTGGTCTTTGGGCAGACCGTTAAGTCCCTTGCGGCCGGCTTCCAGGTGCACCATCCAGAAGGCGGTGACGAAGTACAAGATGGCCGGGATCAGCGCCGCCTTGACAATGGCCACGTAGGGCACGTTGATGGTTTCGGCCATGATGAAAGCCACCGCACCCATCACCGGCGGCATGATCTGCCCGCCCATGCTCGACGTGGCTTCCACTCCGCCTGCAAAGGCGGGGCTGTAGCCAAAGCGCTTCATCAACGGAATGGTGAACTGCCCGGTGGTGACCACATTGGCCACGCCCGAGCCGTTGATGGTGCCCATCAGCCCCGAGGAGATCACCGACACCTTGGCCGGACCGCCGCGTGTGTGGCCGACCATGCCCATGGCGAAGTCGTTGAACAGGTTAATCATGCCGGCCTGCTCCAGGAAAGCGCCGAACAGGATGAACAGGAAAATGTAGGAGGACGAAACGTAGGTGGGTGTGCCGTAAATGCCTTCGGTGCCAAAAGCCAGCGTGCTGACGATCTGGTCAGCACCAAAACCACGGTGCGCCAGGTCGCCCGGCAGGTATTGGCCAAACAGGCCATAGAGCAAAAACACGCCGCAAATAATGGGCAGGCCCCAGCCCATGACGCGTCGCGCGGCCTCGAAAACCAGCGCCACAGTGACCACACCAATGACCCAATCCATGGGAATAAGCTCACCGGCGCGCTGGGTCAGGTCGGCCTCGAACAACCAGTGGTACAGGCTGAAGACAAAACCAGTGAGGCCCAGCAACCAGCCCAGGACGCGTCCTTTGGCCGCATGGCGGTCGCTGTATTCAAACGGCGGGAACAGCGCATAAATCAGCAGCAGCACGAAGCCCACATGCACCGCGCGCACCACCTGGCTCGACAAGGGACTGAACGCCGCGGTGATGAGCTGGAAACTGGAAAACAGCAAGGCCACCCAGAAAATGGCGCGGCCCAGCACCTTGGCTTGGGGTTCGGGGTCATGGCTCATGGGCACCTCGCGGAAATCCGAAACAAAAACGGCCCCAGAAACGGGGCCGCAGGATGGCGCAGTCCGTTTACTTGATCAAGCCCACTTCCTTGTAGTACCTGGCGGCACCCGGGTGCAGGGGAATGGGCATGCCCTTGATGGCATTCTCGCGCTTGATGACCTTGGCTGCGTTGTGGGCCGCGTACAAGGTGTCGATGTTGTCGTACATGGTCTTGGTCATCTGGTAGGCGAGCTCATCGGACACACCCGAATGGGTCACCAGAAAGTTGGGGATGGCCGCTGTGGCGACATCGACGGTTTGGCCGGCGTAAGTGTTGGCCGGGATGATGGTGGCCTGGTAAGCCTCGTCACCGACCTTCTTCACCACATCAGCAGGCACCGGAATCACCACGATCTTGATCGAGGTCGCCAAGTCGCGGATCGAGGCCACGCCCAGGCCGGCGGACTGCAAGGTGGCATCGAGCTGGCGGTTTTTCATCAGTTCGACCGATTCGCCAAACGGCAAATACTCCACTTTTCCGAGGTCGGCATATGTCAGGCCGGCGGCCTTCAGGATGGCACGGGCGTTGAGTTCGGTGCCCGATTTGGCGGCCCCCACCGAAATGCGTTTGCCCTTGAGATCAGCCAGGGTCTTGATGCCGGAGTCGGCATTGGCCACGATCTGAATGTAGTTGTTGTAGGTGGCAGACAGGCCACGCAGTTTGTCGAGCTTGGTCTTGAAACCGGCCTCGACATCACCCTTCCAGGCATCCGACACCGAATCTGCCAGCGATAGCGCCAGCTCACCACGGCCCGCCTGCAGCAGGTTGAGGTTTTCTGCCGAGGCCTTGGTGACCTGAGCGGTGGAGCGCGCGTCGGGAATGGCTTTGGCGTAAATTTGCGACAAAGCCACGCCCAGCGGGTAATAAACCCCGCTCTGGCCGCCGGTGAGCACGTTGACGAATTGTTGTTGTGCCAGCGCGTTGCTGCCGGCGAGGGCAACCCCCAGGCTCAAGGCCAGGGTGATTTTCTTGATAAGACGCATGGGGTTCGATCTCCAGTGGGTAAGCTGTGAAAAAAAATCAGTGTGGTCTTATTGTTGCCCGGATCGGCGCCCCTGTATGCTGGTGTTTTCCCCCAGACCGCGCGCTTATTTTTCTGGCCCGCTGCCCGAGGCTGCCACGCTCGTAAATCAAGTACGATTCCCAGCCTGAAATCAAGCGAAATCACACCACGAGACGGTTTATGACAACACCCCATGCGCCCGATGCCACCGAGACCCTGGGTTGGCAGGCCAAACAAGCTTCCGCGCTAATGGCCAAAGCGCCCGCCGCGACCCGGAACGCGGCGCTGCGCAAACTCGCCGAACTCCTGCGCGCCAATGTGGATGCGCTGCAGGTCGACAACGCCCAAGACCTTGAGCGCGCTCTGGCCGCGGGCCTGGCCGCCCCCATGGTGGACCGGCTCAAACTCAGCCCCAAGGTGATCGAGACCTGCGCCCAGGGCTGCGAGCAACTGGCCGCCATGGCCGACATCATTGGCGAAATCACCGCCCTGCGCCAGCAACCCAGCGGCATCCGCGTGGGCCAGATGCGCGTGCCCATTGGTGTTTTTGGCATGATCTTCGAGAGCCGCCCCAACGTCACCATCGAAGCCGCCAGTCTTAGTATCAAGAGCGGCAATGCCTGCATCCTGCGTGGCGGCTCGGAGGCCATCGACTCGAACAAGGCGCTGGCCCGGCTGGTGCAACAGGCGCTGATCGACTCCGGACTGCCCGTCCATGCGGTGCAACTGGTGCAAACCACCGACCGCGCCGTGGTGGGCGAGCTCATCACCATGCCGCAGTATGTGGATGTGATCATTCCGCGCGGCGGCAAGGGCCTCATCGAGCGCATCAGCCGGGATGCCAAAGTACCGGTCATCAAGCACCTGGACGGCAATTGCCACACCTACGTCGACGACCCCTGCGACCTGGCCATGGCCGTCAGGGTCGCCGACAACGCCAAAACCAGCAAATACAGCCCCTGCAATGCCACAGAGAGCCTGCTGGTGGCACGCGGCGTCGCGGCTCAATTTTTGCCTTTGATTGGCGCGATTTATGCCGCCAAGGGGGTCGAGATGCGCTGCGACCCCGAAGCCCTGGCCTTGCTGAAGGCCTGCCCCGACAGGATGGTGCTGCAGCCCGCGCTCGAGGCCGATTGGTACGAGGAATACCTGGCCCCCATCATCAGCATCAAGGTGGTGGCCGGTGTGGATGAGGCCATTGGCCACATCAACCGGTACTCAAGCCACCACACCGATGCCATCCTCACGCGTGACCACATGCACGCGCAGCAGTTTCTGCGCGAGGTCGATTCGGCCAGCGTCATGGTCAATACCAGCACCCGCTTTGCCGACGGCTTTGAATACGGCCTGGGAGCCGAAATTGGTATCAGCACCGACAAGTTTCACGCCCGCGGACCAGTCGGCATCGAGGGCCTGACCTCGCTCAAATACGTGGTTCTGGGCGAAGGTGAAGTGCGCGGCTGAGCCATGCGACCGCGCGTAAAATCAAGGCCAACACTATGCAAGGTCTCCTATGGTTCCGCACCTGATCACCGCCCTGACGGGCCCCATCAATGAGTTGGAGCAGCGCGTGCTGGACTCCATGCCCGCCATCGAGCGCTGGTTCCGGCTGGAGTGGATGGAGCACACCCCCCCGTTTTACAGCTCGGTGGACGTGCGCAACGCCGGCTTCAAACTGGCCCCGGTGGACACCAACCTGTACCCCGGTGGCTGGAACAACCTCACCGCGGAAATGCTGCCGCTGGCGGTGCAGGCCGCCATGGCAGCGATCGAGAAAATTTGCCCGGAAGCGCGCAACCTGCTGGTGATCCCGGAGAACGGCCAGCCGAGCAGTTTTTACCTCGCCAACCTGGCCCAGTTGCAGCGCATTTTCAACATGGCTGGTCTCAATGTGCGGCTCGGCTCCATTGACCCTGCCATCAAGAAAAACACCGCTTTCGAGCTGCAAAACGGCGACAAGGTCACGCTGGAGCCGGTCATTCGCAGCAAGCGCCGTCTCGGTCTCAAAGACTTTGACCCCTGCACCATCCTGCTCAACAACGACCTGAGCGCCGGTGTGCCCGGCATTCTGGAAGAAACTTACGAGCAATACCTGCTGCCACCGTTACACGCGGGCTGGCCCACCCGGCGCAAGAGCACGCACTTCAAATGCTACGAGGAGGTGTCCAAGCGACTGGGCAAATTGCTGGGGGTGGACCCCTGGTTGATTCACCCGCTGTTTGACCGCTGCGAAAACGTCAACCTGGACCAGAGCAACGGCTTTGACTGCCTGCAAACCCAGGTCGACAGCGTTCTGACCCGTGTCAAGCGCAAATACAAAGAGTACGGCATCAAGGAAAAACCGTTTGTGGTGGTCAAAGCCGACCACGGCACCCACGAGTTGGGCATCGTCACCATCCGCGACACCAAGGACATGCAGGCCCTTCAGGAACGCATCCAGAGCCTGAACAAGGGTCGCAAATCACCCTTTCTACCGCACGATTTCATGGTGCAGGAGGGTGTGCTGACGCAGGAGCGGGTCAACGACGCAGTGGCTGAACCGGTGGTCTACATGATGGACCGCTATGTCGTCGGCGGTTTCTACCGGGTGCACGCCGGTCGCGGCATCGACGAGAACCTGAACGCCCCCGGCGCCGGCTACGTGCCGCTGGCTTTCGAGCACAGCACCCAGTTGCCCCAGCCAGGCGTCAAACCCGGCGCCAGTGTGCCCAATCGTTTTTACATGTACGGTGTCATCGGGCGCCTGGCCATGCTGGCGGCCAGTTATGAACTCGAAGCCACCGATCCGGAGGCCCAGGATTTCGAATAGGTGGCGTTTCTGACGCAAAATAGCGGCCTCACATGACACGGAGCCCGGCGGCCCAAGGCCCCCGGGTGACTATTTGGCAACATCTCAATCGTCGCTTCGCGCGCTCACTCTGGGCGCCATCGGTGTGGTTTATGGCGACATCGGCACCAGTGTGCTGTACGCCGTCAAGGAAGTCTTTGGCGCGGGCCATGTGCCCTTCACCGTAGACAACGTGATGGGCGTCATGTCAATCTTCTTCTGGACGCTCACCGTCATCATTTCCTTGAAATACGTGACTCTGGTACTGCGCGCCGACAACAACGGCGAGGGCGGTCTGGTCGCCATGCTGGCGCTGGCTTCCCAGTCGGTCAAGGACAAGCCCAAGCTGCGCCGGGTGCTCCTGCTGGTGGGCATTTTTGGCACCTGCCTGTTTTACGGCGATGGCGTGATCACCCCGGCAATCTCGGTGCTGTCTGCCGTCGAAGGCCTGGAGGTGGTGTCGCCCAACTTCAAGAAGGCGGTGATTCCGCTCACGCTGGTGATTTTGTTCGGTCTGTTTGCCGTGCAGAAGCGCGGCACGGCCGATATCGGCAAATTTTTTGGCCCGATCACGCTGGTCTGGTTCATCACCATTGCCGTGCTGGGCGTGTCGCACATCGTGCACAACCCCGAAATCCTGCAGGCCCTGAGCCCGCACCATGCGCTGGCCTTCATGTGGGCGGAGCCGCTCACCACCTTCATCATCCTGGGAGCCGTCGTGTTGTGTGTGACCGGTGGCGAGGCCCTCTATGCGGACATGGGCCATTTTGGGAAAAAACCGATCCGACTGGCCTGGTTTTTCATTGTCATGCCTTGCCTGACCTTGAACTATTTTGGCCAAGGGGCCTTGCTGCTGAGCAACCCGGAAGCTGTCAAGAATCCATTTTTCATGATGGCACCAGCCTGGGCCCTGATCCCGATCGTCTGCCTGGCCACCCTGGCAACGGTGATTGCCTCGCAGGCCCTGATCACGGGCGCGTTTTCGGTCACCAAGCAGGTGATTCAACTGGGCTATTTGCCGCGCTTTCAAATCTGGCACACCAGCATCAAGGAAACCGGCCAAATCTTCATGCCCTTTGTCAATTGGGGCCTGTTTGTGCTGATTGTGCTGGCGGTCTTGTTGTTCAGGTCATCGAGCAACCTGGCCGCAGCCTACGGCATTGCCGTGACACTCGACATGCTGATCACCACGGTGCTGACGTTTTTTGTGATCCGTTATGCCTGGCACTACCCCTTGGCGCTGTGTGTGGCTGCCACCGGCCTGTTTTTTGTGGTCGACCTGGCATTTTTCTCCTCCAACCTGCTCAAGCTGTTCGAGGGTGGCTGGTTTCCCCTGCTGATCGCTGCAGGTGTCTTCACCCTGATGCTGACCTGGAAAGATGGGCGGCGCCTGCTGAACAAGAAATTGGAGGCCGACGCCATTGACCTGGGCAGCTTTCTGGATGCCGTGTTTGTCAGCCCGCCCGTGCGCGTGGCCGGCACGGCCGTATTTTTGACGGCGGCCCCGGGCACGGTGCCCAATGCCATGTTGCACAACCTCAAACACAACAAGGTGCTGCACGAGGCCAACCTGTTTGTCACCGTGGTCAACCACGAGGTGCCGTGGATTGGCATGGACAAGCGCCTGAGCATCGAGTCGCTCGGGCATGACTGCTGGCAGGTGGTGGTGAACTATGGCTTCAAGAACGACCCGGATTTGCCCAAGGCCTTGCTGCAGATGCGCGGCCGCGGTTGTGACTTGGACCCCATGACCACCAGTTATTTCCTCTCTCGCGACACGGTGGTGCCCACCATTGGCAGTGGCATGGCGCCATGGCGCGAGAAACTCTTCGCCCAGATGCACCTCAACGCCAGCGGCGCGGCAGACTTCCTGAACCTGCCGAGCAACTCGGTGGTGGAGTTGGGCAGCAAGATTGAAATTTAATTAGGACCCCCGAATGAACCTGTTATTCATCGCCGACCCGCTTGAATCCTTCAAAATTTACAAGGACAGCACCTTTGCCATGATGCGCGAGGCCCAGGCTCGTGGCCATGTCTTAAGCGTCTGCGAGCCCAGGGACATCATGTGGCAACGCGGCGAGCCGGTCACCGCCTTTGTGCGCGACGTCACGCTCACCGGCGACCCCCTGCACTGGTTCAGCGCCGCCCAGCACAAGCCCGATGAGCGCGGTCAGGCGCTCAGGGACTTCGACGCGGTGGTGATGCGCAAGGACCCGCCGTTCGACAGTGAATTTTTCTACGCCACACACCTGCTGGAGCAGGCCGAGCGCGAGGGCGCAAAAGTCTTCAACAAACCGCGAGCCCTGCGCGACCACCCGGAAAAGCTGGCGATTCTGGAATGGCCCCAGTTCATCGGCCCGACCCTGGTCACACGCGATGCGCAGGACATCCGGCGCTTTCACGCCGAACACCAGGACATCATCCTCAAGCCGCTCGACGGCATGGGCGGCACGGGCATTTTCCGCGTCAAGGCCGACGGTCTCAATTTGGGCGCCATCATCGAAACGCTGAACCGGGACGGCGCCCAGACCGTGATGGTGCAAAAATTCCTGCCCGCCATTGCCGAGGGCGACAAACGCATCCTGGTGATCGGTGGCCAGCCCGTGCCCTATTGCCTGGCGCGTATTCCGCAAGGTGGCGAGGTGCGCGGTAACTTGGCCGTTGGCGGCAAGGGCGTGGCGCAACCCATCAGCGTGCGCGACCGGGCCATCGCCGAGGCCATTGGCCCGGTGCTGGCCGACCGCGGTTTGCTGCTGATAGGCCTGGACGTGATTGGCGACAGCCTGACCGAGATCAACGTCACCAGCCCGACCTGTTTCCAGGAGATTTTTGACCAGACCGGCTTTGACGTGGCCGCCATGTTCGTGCAGGCGCTCGAGGCAGCGGCCCAGCGCCCGTCCTGACGTGAGTTTCCCCGCAACACAGTCCGCACCACCCACCGGCCTGAACCTGGCTCAGCAGGAAGCCGTGAACTTCATGCACGGCCCCTGCCTGGTGCTGGCCGGCGCCGGCTCGGGCAAGACGCGCGTCATCACCCACAAGATCGGACGTCTGATCCAGTCGGGGGTGGCGGCCAAAAACATCTTCGCCATCACCTTCACCAACAAGGCCGCCGCCGAGATGCGCGAACGCGCCCGGGGGCTGATCGGCAAGGCGGCGAAAGACGCGGCCATCTGCACCTTTCACGCCCTGGGGGTGCGCCTGCTGCGCGAGGACGGCGCGGTGCTGGGCCTCAAGCCCCAGTTTTCGATTCTCGACAGCGACGACGTCAACAGCATCCTGAAAGATGCCGGCGGCAGTGTTGATGCCGCCACGGCGCGCAGCTGGCAATGGACCATCAGCCTGTGGAAAAACCAGGGCATGAACTCGGCCGCGGCGCTGGCGGCAGCCGGCAACGACTCAGAACGCATCATCGCGCGTGTGATGGCGCACTATGAGGAACGGCTCACCGCCTACCAGAGCGTCGACTTTGACGACCTGATCAGCCTGCCGCTGAAACTGCTGCAGAACCACGATTCGGTGCGGCAAAAATGGCAGGCCCGGGTCGGGCACATTTTGGTGGACGA
This sequence comes from Polaromonas sp., assembly GCA_021737975.1. Taxonomy (GTDB): domain Bacteria; phylum Pseudomonadota; class Gammaproteobacteria; order Burkholderiales; family Burkholderiaceae_C; genus Rhodoferax. Next base: position 91,734 of record JAIPCZ010000004.1, read on the forward strand.
GTACCAGGACACCAACGCCACCCAGTACGAGTTGCTCAAGCTGCTGGTGGGCGGCAAGGACCCGGCCCAGGCGCGCTTTACTGCGGTGGGCGACGACGACCAGTCCATCTACGGCTGGCGCGGCGCCACACTCGACAACCTGAAGAAACTGCCGCTTGACTTCCCGGCGCTCAGGGTCATCAAGCTGGAGCAGAACTACCGCTCCACCGGCGCCATTTTGCAGGCTGCCAACAACGTGATTGGCCCCAACCCCAAGCTTTACCCAAAGAACCTGTGGAGCGACCTGGGCGTTGGCGAGCCGGTGCGGGTGGTCGATGCCGACACCGAAGAACACGAAGCCGAGCGCACCGTGGCGCGCATCCAGAGCCTGCGCGCCAGCGGCCTGAACCAGGCCGGGCCGCAATTCAAGGAGTTCCGCGACTTTGCCGTGCTCTACCGCGCCAATCACCAGGCCAAGACGTTCGAGAAGGCGCTGCGTAAGGCAGCCATTCCGTACAAGGTCTCAGGGGGAACGAGCTTTTTTGACCGGGCGGAAATCAAGGACCTGTGCGCCTGGTTTCGCTTGTGGATCAACAACAACGACGACCCGGCGTTTCTGCGCGCCGTGACCACACCCAAACGCGGCATTGGCCACCAGACGCTCGCGCACCTGGGCGACTTTGCCACCAAGTACCGGGTCAGCATGTTCGAGGCGCTGTTTTCCAGCAGTCTGGGCAGCGTGATTTCGGGCAAGGCGCTGGGCAGCCTGCACGAGTTTGGCCGCGAGATCAACGACCTCGAATTCCGCGCCCGCCAGACGCTCGGGGCCGAGGCCGCCAAAACCTTTTTGCTCGACTGGCTCAAGGACATCGGCTTCGAGAAATACCTGCTCGACGGCGAGGACAGCGAGAAAGTGGCTGCGGCGCGCTGGGGCAATGTGCTGGACTTTTGCGACTGGATGAGCGGGCGCTGTGGTGGCCAGATTGACGATGCGGCCGGTGTGAGCACGGCCGGCGAGGTCAAGTCGCTGCTCGAAGTGGCGCAAACCGTGTCGCTGCTGTCCACCATCAGCGAACGCGAGACCGATCAGAACGTGGTCACCTTGTCGACCCTGCACGCCTCCAAGGGGCTCGAATGGCCGCATGTGATGCTGGTCGGCGTGACCGAGGGCATGCTACCTTTCAAGCTGCGCGACAACCCCGACGACCTGCCTGCGGGCAACGCGTCAAGCGCGCTGCGTGCGGCCGCACAGGAGGCCGCCAGCGCCACCCTGACCACGCATTTGCAGGAAGAACGCCGCCTGATGTACGTGGGCATCACCCGCGCCCAGCGCAGCCTGGCCGTGAGTTGGACGCGCAAACGCAAAAAGGGGCGTGAGATGGTGGCCGCCCAGCCCAGCCGCTTCATCTCCGAGATGGGACTGGACCAGAACACGGTGAAAGAAGACCCACGAGAAAAGCTCAAGGCCCTGCGCGCCGAGTTTGCGCAGAAGGCGCTGGACGGGGCGGCGGCGCGGGCGCTGGTGCGCTGAAAGGAAAACAACATGAACGGGATATCCGGGTCTTCAGCGGCCTTCGCGCTGGTTTTGTCAGCCCTTGCCACTGCCGCAAAGGCGCAAAACGACCCTGCAAACACAGCGTCACCGCCAAGCCCGGGCTGGCAACAATGCAGCGCCCTGACCGGCGACAGCGTGATGCGTCTGCGCTGTTTTGACCAATGGGCGGCGCAGCAAGCAAGGCCTGTCGTGCTGCCCGCGGTGGCCCCGGTCGTTATCACCATGACGGCGCCCGAAGCGCACAACTGCAAGAACCCGAAATTTTCGGAGCTGTCGCGCTTCTGGGAGCTCGAAGCCGGCAGCGACTGCGGCACCTTCGGCATCCGCGGTTACCAGCCCATCAGCCTGTCATGGATCGGCTCGGACAGTGTCAACCTCCAACCAGCATCGCCGGCCCCTGACCACACGGCGGCAGCTGCCCAGGCGTTCAAAACCACCGAGATGCGCATCGGCTTGTCGATCCGGACAAAAATCGCCCAGGGATTTCTGACACAAAACGAGCCGTTCAGGCGCGACTCGCTGTGGTTTGCCTACTCGCAGCAATCCAACTGGCAGATTTTCAGCGGCGACCTGTCGCGACCGTTTCGCACCACGGACCACGAGCCCGAGCTAATCTACATCTACCCCCTGGAAGCCACCCTGCCCTGGGGCTGGCAACTGCGCTACGCGGGTGTCAGCGCCAGCCACCAGTCCAACGGCCAGGCGCTGCCCCTGTCTCGCAGTTGGAACCGCACCGTGCTGATGGCCGGCCTGGAAAAGGATCAGAAATTCACGGTACAAGGCAAGCTATGGTACCGCGCGACCGAGGACCCCGCCGATGATGACAACCCCGACATCAGCGACCTGATCGGCCGCGCCGAACTGGCCGGCTTCTGGAAAGCCAACGCCGACCACACGCTCGGCCTGACCCTGCGCCATTCATTGCGCGCCGAAAGCAAGGGTTCGATTCGACTGGAGTGGCTGCGAAAACTGGGCGGCAACGGATTTTCCGGCAGCAATAGCGGTCTGCGCATCCACACCCAGCTGTTCAGCGGATATGGCGACTCGCTGGTGGACTACAACCGCCAGCGCACGGTGCTGAGCGTGGGGCTTAGCCTGGTGGACTGGTGAACCCGGCCTAGCGCACCAGCTGATTGAGCTGGATGATCGGCATCAGCACGGCCAGCACGATCAGCATCACCACCAGGCCCATGACCACAATCAGCAGCGGCTCGAGCAGGGTGGCAAGCTGCAGGGCGCGGCGCTGCACTTCGGTGCTGAGCTGTTTGGCCGCGCGCTGCAGCATCAGCGGCAGCGTGCCGGTCTGTTCACCCAGGCGCGCAAACATGGCCAGCAGCCCAGGGAAGCGCTTTTTTTGCGCAAGAGCCGAGGCCAGCGGCGCCCCTTCGCGCACCAGCACCAGGGCGTCGAGCGCGTCGGTGCGCATGGCCCGGTTGGACAGGGTGTGGGCGGCGGCCTGCAAGGCTTTCAGAATAGGGACCCCGGCAGAGGCAAGCATGGCCAGGGTGCTCGCAAAACGCGCCGAGTTGTAGCTGCGTGACATCTTTCCAAGAATCGGCAGATTCAGCCACGCAGCGTCGAATTTTTCACGGATCGGGTCCCGCGCCAGGGCCAGGCGCGCGCCAACAACACCAGCGGCAAGTGTGATCAACAACAGCCAGCCATAGCTTCGCAGGAAGGAGCTGGTGTTGATCATGATGACCGTCAGCAAGGGCAGCGCGCGTTTGCTGCCGGCAAAGACGCTGGCCACTTGCGGCACCACATAGGTCACCAAGAACAGCACGATGACAATGGCCACCAGCGAGACGATGGCGGGGTACAGCGCGGCCCCGATCAGCTTGGATTTCAGGGCGTGCTGCTCTTCGAGGTCGTCGGCCAGTCGTTCCAGCACCAGCCCGAGGTTGCCGCTTTGTTCACCGGCACCGATCACCGCGACAAAAATGTCCGAGAACTCTCGCGGGTGCTGCGCCAGGGCCTTGGCAAAAGGTGTTCCGCCGTTGACCTCGGCGCGCAGGAGGGCGACCAGCTCGCGTTCGGGCGCCTTGTCGGCCTCGTCCGAAAGGGAGGAAAGTGCCCGCTCCAGGGGCAGGCCCGAGGACACCAGGCCGGCGAGCTGGCGCGTCCAGATGGCCAAAGCCGTGGCGTTGAAGACGCGTCGCTGTCGCCGTGTCCCGCCCCCGCGGGCCGGTCGGTCCGAACCTGCCTGGGCGCTGACTAAGTCAACTTTAAGCGGCACCAGCGCCTGGGCGCGCAACAAACCCCGCGCTGCCTTGGCCGAGTCGGCCTCGATCACACCCTTGCGGGTGTCGCCGGCAGCGCTGATGGCCTCAAAGGAATAAACGGGCATGGGCTGATGCTTCCAAAGCCTAGTCGCGCGTGACGCGCAGCAGTTCCTCGCGCGACGTGATGCCCGCACGCACCAGCCGCTCGCCGTCTTCGCGCATCAGCACCATGCCTGAGGCAATGGCTGCCGCGCGGATGTCGGCTTCCGAGGCGCGGCCGTGAATCTGGGCGCGAATGGCATCGTCGGTGACGAGCAGTTCAAACACGCCGCTGCGCCCGCTGTAGCCGGTCTGGCCGCACTGGGCGCAGCCGACAGGTCGGTTGTCCAGCTTGCAATGCGGGCACAATTTGCGCACCAGGCGCTGGGCCAGCACCCCGAGCAGCGATGAGCTCAGCAAGAACGGTTCCACACCCATGTCGGTCAGGCGCGTCACGGCGCTGGCAGCGTCGTTGGTGTGGAGCGTCGCCAGCACCAGGTGGCCGGTCAGCGAAGCCTGGATCGCGATCTGCGCGGTCTCGAAATCGCGGATTTCGCCGATCATGATCACGTCCGGGTCTTGGCGCAGGATGGCGCGCAGGGCCTTGGCAAAAGTGAGGTCGATCTTGGCGTTGACCTGGGTCTGGCCGATACCCGCGAGCTCGTACTCGATCGGGTCCTCCACCGTCATGATGTTGCTGCTGGCCGAGTCCAGCCGCTGCAGCGCGGCGTACAGCGTGGTGGTCTTGCCCGAGCCGGTGGGACCGGTCACCAGCACAATGCCATGCGGTTGCGTCACCAACTGCTCAAAACGGCGCAGCACCTCACCTTGCATCCCCAGGGCTTCGAGGCTCAGGCGGCCTTCTGATTTGTCGAGCAAACGCAACACCGCCCGCTCGCCGTGGGCGCTGGGCAGGGTGGACACGCGCACATCGACCGAGCGCGTGCCAATGCGCAGGCTGATGCGGCCGTCCTGCGGCAGGCGGCGCTCGGCAATGTCGAGCTCGGCCATGATTTTCAGGCGCGAGATCAGCGCGGCGTGCAGCCCCCGGTTGGGTTGCACCACCTCGCGAAGCGTGCCATCCACCCGAAAACGCACGCTGCTGTGGCGCTCATAGGGCTCGATGTGGATATCGCTGGCGCCGTCGCGGGCAGCCTGCGTCAGCAGCGCGTTGAGCATGCGAATGATGGGGGCGTCGTCCGAGGTCTCCAGCAGGTCTTCGATGGCCGGCAGCTCCTGCATCATGCGGCTCAGGTCAGCGTCACTCTCGACTTCGCTGACGACCGCTGCCGCGCTCGACTCACCCTGGGCATAGGCGGCGCTGATGCGCTGGATCAGCGCGTTGGCCGCATGTGTCTGCAGCTGGCTCTGCGGGTATTTGCGCAGCACCTCGCCGACGGCGCCGGGCGCGGATTCGGGGTGCACCAGCAGGGCGAAATTGCCCGCGTCTTCCTCCAGCAGGAGCTGGTGGGTTCTGGCGAAGGCATAAGGCAGGGGGTAACGCATGGGCCAGCTCGCTTGTCACTGCCTATTGACGCGTCGCGCCAAGCGGGGCGGGTGTGCCGCCAGTCGTCGCATTGACGGGCGCCGGCGGCAACAGCGGAGCCTCGTTGATCGGCACCAGGTTGCTGGGCGCGGGCTGGGCAGCCTGCAGACCCGCTCGCATCAGGTCATAACGGTCCAGCGACAGCTGGCCGGTGGCCTGCGCGTCGCGGACCACCACCGGGCGCAAAAACACCATCAGGTTGGTTTTCTTGCGGGTGCGGGCCTCGCTCTTGAACAGGTTGCCGAACAGCGGCACATCGCCCAGGCCGGGGACCTTTTCCTGGTTGCCCGAGTATTCGTCCTGCAGCAACCCGCCCAGCACCACAATGGCGCCGTCCTCGACCAGCACGTTCGACTCGATGGTGCGCTTGTTGGTTGTGGGGCCATTGCTGGCATTGACTGTGGAGGCCAGCACGCTGGACACCTCCTGGTAGATGGCCAGCTTGACGGTGCCATTTTCGCTGATTTGCGGCTTGACCTTGAGTGTCAGTCCGACGTCCTTGCGCTCGATGGTCTGGAACGGGTTGACGGAGCCGCTGCTGGCGCCGGTGCTGGTGAACTGGCCAGTGACGAAGGGCACGTTCTGGCCAATCACGATCTTGGCCTCCTCATTGTCCAGCGTGAGCAAGTTGGGCGTGGAAAGCACGTTGCCGCTGCCCGACTCTTCGAGAAAACGCGCCAGGAAACCCAGCACATAGACCCCGTTGGTTTGCTGCACAGCGCCAAAATTGAGGCCGCGTCCTGGCGCCACGGTGCCGGTGGCCGCGCCCGTCGCCAGGTTGATGATGTTGCTGCCACCGGCGCCGAAGTTGGTGCCCAGCAGGCCGATCACGGCGTCGCCGGCTTTGCCCAGCGGCCCCTGCCACTGGATGCCGAACTCCGCCGCGCGGTCGGCGCTGACTTCGGCGATCAGGCTCTCGACGAACACCTGGGCACGTCGGCCATCGAGCTTGTCGATGACCGCGCGCAACTGCCGGTATTGCGGTTCGGGCGCGGTGATGATCAGCGAATTGGTGGCCACATCGGCCTGAATCTGGCCCCCGGTGGTGGCTTGCGCAACCGCGGCGCCTGCTGCGCCCGGCACGCCGGCAGATGCGGCAGGAGCCGCGGCCCCGCTGACCGCGGCGCGCAGCGTCGCGGCCATTTTCGTGGCGTCGGCGTTCTTGAGGTAAACCACATGGATGTTGCCCGCCGCGCCATTGCTGCTTGCGGCATCGGGCTGGTCGAGCCGCGCCACCAGCGAGCGTGCCAGCGCAAGTTGCGCGCCGTTGGAGGCACGCAGGATCAGGGCGTTGGAGCGGGGCTCGGCGATCAGTGTGGTCTTGAACGAGGTGTCCACCTGGCCGGCGGGGGACGCCGAGCCACTGGAGCCCAGCAGCCTGAGCACCAGCGGCGCCAGGTCGGAGGCGATGGCGTGCTGCAGCACAATCACCTCGACATCGGTGGCATTGGCCACGTCCATGGCGGCAATGATGCGCCCCATGCGGCGCAGGTTGTCGGCGTAGTCGGTGATCACCAGCGAGTTGCTGCCCGGGTTGGCGTTGATGGTGTTGTTCGGGCTGATCAGGGGCCGCAGCACCGGCACCAGGTTGTTCGCCGATTCAAAATTGAGCTTGAAAATTTGCGTGACGATCTGGTTGCCTGTGGGCAGGTTGCCTTCGCCGCCATCGCGCATGCTGACGCCGGCACTTTGCAGCTTCGCATCTGCCTCGGGCACCACCTTGTACAAGCCGTCGGAGTCCACCAGTGTGAAGCCTTGCAGGCGCAGCGCCGCAACAAACTGGCCCATGGCGGCGGCCCGGCTCACCGGCTTGTCGGTCACCAGCGTCAAGGTGCCCTTGACGCGCGGGTCCACCACCACGTTGCGCCCGGTGATGCTGGCAAAGGTGCGCGCCACGGCGTCGATCTCGGCATTATTGAAGTTCAGCGTCACGGGCTCGCCCGGCCTGGCCGCAGTCTGCGCCACGACACCCGGGGGGAATAGCGCCATGCCAAGGGCCAGCAGGGCGGCGGCGGCAAGAAAGGAAACACGGTGCTGTGAGTTCAATTTGATCATGCTGGTTCAACCCATTTTGATGATGGAGCGCGCGCCGTTGCGCCGCCCAATGAGATTCAGAAGATTGTCGAGCGCCGCCTGATGCTGCGGCAGGGCACTGGCCTCGCCATTAAAACGCAGTTGTCCGCCCACCCATTGGCCGCTGCCCGAAATTTGCAGGCTGCCCTGCAGCGTCGTCAGGGCCAGCGTGACGGAGTTGCCGCCCTTCAAGCTGAAGCGGTAACTGCCCATGGGGCGCAGCGTGGACAGGTGCGAGGACAGGTTCATGGCGTCAAGTTCTGCCGCACCTGTCAACAGCAGCCTGCCTGCCGCCCATGCCAGCGTCAGGCCCTGGGTGCTCAGGTGCAGGGTGCCTTGCGCCTGGATGGTGTTCCAGGGCGTGCCCAGACCAGCCAGCAGCTTTGCCGGCCACTGCGACTGGGCGTCGGACAGACTCACCCGCAAGCCATTCCAGCGCGGCTGCAGTTGGATCGCCCAGGCTTGCTGCATGCAGCAATCGGCATTGAGTTGCAGGTTGGCGCCAGCCAGGGCAGGTGAAAAAGTCCAGGCCAGACGCCCCGGAAGCATGGCGGCTTCCTGGCTGCCCGCACCACCGGTAAGCGTGACACGCGCCGAGCCGGCCCACACCGTGCCGCGTGATTCCATGAGCAGCATCTGGCCGCCACTGGCCTTCTGCACCAGCGAAGACAGCCAGCGCGCCGGCGCAAAGAGCACGGTGCTCAGCGCCAGTCCCAGCAGCGCACCCGCCAGCGCCCAGCGCCAGGGGGTGGGCTGATGCATCAATTTCACGGCCGCCCGCCCAGGTACAGCACCAGCGTGCCATCCCAGCTACCCGCCGGGTTGCGCACCAGATGCGCCTCCACCGGCGCGGAATGCGCGTTTTGCCGTGCCGTGGCGAGCCATTGCGCCAGTGCAGCGGCACTGACTGCCTTCAACGTGACGGTGACACGGTCGACTTGCGCGGTCATTTGGGCCCCTGGTCCGAGGAGCTTCAAGGCCGCCTCCAGTGCCAGGCGTGTTTCACCGACCGAGAGCACAGGCTGCGCCTGCAAGGCTTTGGCCTGGGCTTGCAGGCGCAGCATCTGTTGCAGCTGGCCGTCCAATGCCCGGTGTTGCGCCGGTGCCGCCTTGAGCACCGCCAGAGCCGGCGCCAGCGCCAGCCACCAAAGCAGGGCCAGGCTGACCATGGCCAGCATCAGCAGAGCCAGGCGCTGTTCACGGGCTGGCATGCTGCGCCAGCGGGTCTGCAGTTGAAGCGGCAAGTTCATGGCCTTGCCCCCGGCTCGAGCACCCACTGGGCACCATCCCAGGTCGCAACCAGGCCCTGCTGCTTGAGGGCCAGCGCCACCCGCGCCTGTTCTGCGGCGGAGATAGCGGGCGCCTTGGCTCGCAATTCCTGCGATCCGTAATCAATCGCCGTCACGGTCTGCGTGACGGCCAGCTGAGCGCCCAGAGAAGCCAGCATGGCCTCCAGGTCCGTGCCTGAGGCGACACCGCTGGCACGCTGCAAGACGGCCACTTCGCGGGCCATTTGCAGCGGTGCGTCGACCACCACGGGAATCTTGGGGAAGGTGCTGCTGAGCACAGAACGCACCGCCAGGCGCTTGGCCTGCAATGCCGCCTGCTCACGCAAGGCCCAGGCATTCAAACCGACAAGGTTGGCCAGCACCAGCACCACCATGGCCAGACGCGCCGCCCGCCATTGCGGCGCGCGCAGCAGACTTCCCATGGCTTGCGCAGCTTGCGCCCAAGCCTGTTCGCGGTTGGCATTGGCAAGGTCGAACTGTGCCAGGTTCCAGGAGGTTTGCGCGGCTTGCAGCAAGCGCTGGGCATGCTGCTGCAGCGTGACAGGCCGCTTGAACAGGTTTTCAGCCTGCCCCACCACAGCCGGTTCGGCGATGACCTCGGGCGGCCCGTTCGAAGCGGACGAATCAGTCTGCAAGCTCACGGCGGAGGCCGTCAAGGGGCTCAGCAACAAGCGCCCGCCCACCAACATCGGATGCTGTTCGTCACCCACCACATAAATTCTGTGCACGAGGGCTTCCGGCGTGAATTCGGGCACGATGCGGCTGGCCGAAAAACCCGCCGCGGCCAGGGCCTGCAGATGTGATGTGAGCCAGGCCTTGTCACAAGCAACCACCCAAACCGGGACATCGGCGACCGGCTGGGGCTGCAGCGCCAGATGCAACTGCGCCGGTTCGTCGAGCAGCCGGTCTTCAAGCAGGCCGTCCAGGATGGCGCGCAATCGACTGGCACCCCGTTCAGCGGTCAACCCGCGCGCCAGGCTGCCCCTGGGCAGTTGCACCTGATGCCATGACAGCGTTTGCATGGGCAACAGCACGACCACATCTGACTGGCGATCCGGCGGCAAGGGGAGCAGGGCCAGCGGCGCACTGGCGCAACGGGCTTCTGAGTTGTCGTCGGAACTCAGCAGGTAATCGTACTGCGTCGCAGCGCCGGCGCTGGCCGCGGGGAGAGAAATGATGAAAGAGGTCATGGTGAGCAGCTTCGGATCATTGTAAGAGTGACCAGCGCGATTGGACCACTTCTCGCGTGCGACTCAGAATTTTCACGTCCATGCCATCGCGTTGCAGCACCGAGGTCTCCTGCAGCGTGGCCTGACCCACCCGCAGCTGACCGGTGACGCTGAAAAAACGGCTGGCCACGGCATGCAGACCGGCATTCAGCTTGATCTCGGCGTTGCCCAGGCGTTTTTCAGCATCCGGCAGGGTGCCCAGGTGCCGCGTGCCGCGCGCGGTCTCGAGGGAGCGTGCCTGCGCCATGTCCAGGCCGGCAATGCAGGCCATCAGCACCTCGGGGGTCGCCGTGTTGAGATTGACCGGCGTGCGCGCCGGCAGCAACGTCACAAACGGCTGCAAAACCTGCAAGGTGGCAGGCGACAAGCCCAGCCAGACCAGGTCCGGCACGGCTTGCGGGCGCAAGGGTGCGCCCAGGGCAGCCCGCTGGTCTGAGGCGGGGGCATAGGCCAGCAGCAACTGCTGCGTCAACGCCTGCAACTCCGACTCAGGCAAGTTCAGCTGGTTGAACAGGCGTGTCCAGGCCGCCATGCTGGGCTCATGAAGTTTGCCGTTGTCAATCAGGTTGGTCACATTGAGGCGCGCCTGCAGGTCCTGCATCTGGCCAGCCAGAAAAGCATCCTGCGCGCCATCGGCGTCATCTCCCACCAGGGCCTCGCCACGTTCAGCGGCCAAAAAGGTGGTCAACCGCGCCGGCGCAAGCGCCACCGCCCAGGGCTCGGCCAGATGGTCAGGCCCGCCCTGGCGCGCGTCTTCACGCAAGATCAGGCGTGCCCAATCGAGTGCCCCGGTCAGGATCCAGGCTGCCTGCACGCGGGTGCGCTGGGCCGACTCGACCTCGACGGCCCGCCATTGCTGCCACAGCATGGCCGTCGCCAGCGTGGCCACCAGGACCACCGTCAGCATGGCGGTCAGGATGGCGGCACCGCGCTGCCCCCTCATTTGCCACCCCCGATCGCGCCGCGCACCCAATCACGCGTCAAGGTCCCGTTGATGGCCTGGCCGGGTGCGAGGGTCAACACCAGCCGCACGCCGTCGGGCACGGCCGCCACGGCCGGCGTCGTGGTTGCCGCCACTGCGGCGCTCGCGCCACCCGCCGGACTGACAGCAGTCGCACCGTCGGCACTCGAGAGCGGATTGCTCCAGGCATTGCCCCGGTAATAGAAGACCTGCCAGCCGTCGAGCGCCACCGTGCGAACCTCGCGCAAGCGGTCGTCGTCGCCAGGCGTTTGCGCCCAGACCTGCGCCTTTTGCCAGGCCAGCAGCAGTTCGCGGCGCGTCAGCAAGGACGGCGACTGCCAACGCAGCCACTGGCCCTGCCCAGCCACGCTGCGCCGGCTCCAGGCCACCACCTGCAAGCCCTCCCCCGGCATCCCGGTGCTGCGCCTTACGACACGCAACACACGACCATCCCAGTCCAGGCTGGGTAGGTCGG
>JAIPCZ010000005.1 GCA_021737975.1 Polaromonas sp.
GGCTCCGTTGCAGGCGGCACTTCTGGCTGCGCCTGCAACTCTGGCGGCACGTCTTGCGCCTCAAAACTATAGTTGAAGGCCAGCGGGTCAACACCTTCGGTCACGCGCAGCAACTGCACAAAGCTGCTGCCGCCGTCGGCACCACCACCACCACCCAGGCCAGCCGCAGTGGCTTCCAGCTCGGTGCTCAGGTCGGTGCCACGCTCCAGGGCTCGCAAAATGGTGTCGGCCGTGACAGCGGGTACGCCAATGGCGCTGTCTTGCGCGGTGGGGCGCTGGTCTGATTCAGACACGTTTTCATCCAGGCGCAGCACCTGGTTGGGGGCCACGGCCATCATCTTGCCGTCCTCCATCAGCAGTTCAACGGAGGTGCCGGCGGGGGTACGCAGGGTTTCGCCCTTTTGCAGGACATCACCCACCTGGACCGAACGTTGGACACCTTGTGCGTTGACAGCAAAAACCTGCCCGGACCCGTTGATTGCAAGGATGGTAGTAGCCATGTAAACCTCTATTTGATTAGTAAATAACACGGGTGAATATTCACATCACCCACACTGGACATCAGTTATGTTCATGTTAGTTGTCGAGATCTATCCATCCTATTGGACTAAAGTACTAGTTCGGACCAAAGCAATCTATAAACCATGCATATCCGGATTAGTTCTATGCATTTTCTGGATCTGCCCACTGAATGATGATGAAACGCACTGTTGTGGTTCCTTATAAGCTCGTAAAACTTAAGAGTCGTATACTGGCGCCCCAGATTGCGGCCATTCCATTGGAGACCATTGCGTGTCGAACCCCAGCGTTTTAGTCATTGACGACCAGATACAGAGCGTGGCTGTGCTGCTGCAGTACTTTCGCGGTCAATCTGTGAACGTGATGGTGGCTCTGAATGGCCTGGACGGGATCAACAAGGCGCGATCAGGGCAGGTGAACATCATCCTGCTTGATGTGTCCATGCCTGAAATGAGTGGTTACGACGTTTGTCGGGCGCTCAAGAGCGACCCCATCACCCGCCAGATCCCCGTGATTTTTCTGTCGGGGAACAGCTCTGTTGAACACAAGCTTGAGGGATTCGCGTCGGGTGGGGTGGATTACATCTGCAAACCCTTCAGTTCCAAGGAAGTATTAGCCCGCGTGTTTGTCCATTTTAAATATGGAAAATTACCTGATCAAACCAATAATTTAGTTGGCATTTACACGCCACTAAATCAATCTGTGTCGCGTGAATCATCTCGCGATAACAAGATACTGGCATCCGCCATTGAAATACTGGCATCACCAGATCTTCAATGGGAAGGTACCATTCAACTCGCACATCAATTGGGTGTTAATGAAAAGAAACTGATTGAGATATTCAAAAATCAGTTTGGAATGACGGTTAATGATTATCATATTACACAGCGTCTGGAAAATGCCCGAGAACGCCTGGCCTCCAGCAAGACCCAGATTCAGATTATTGCCATCGAAGCCGGGTACCAAAATGCCAGTGATTTCGCGCGGGCATTCAGAGGTAGATACGGCTTGGGCCCGCGCGAATATCGGCAGGCATGCGCCAAGGCTGGCTTGGTCGGCGCACCCGAGGAAGCATAAACATGGCAAACCAGATTGAGCGGCCCGGCTTGCAAACGCAATCGTGGCGTGATTTCAACCATGAAACGCGCCTTGCCCTGCATACCTTGCAAGGCAGTCTGCAACTGGCAAAAAAAGAGGCTTCCCCAGAGCAGTTGGATCAGTTGCGCATCGCCGAGTGGTGCGGTACAGTGGTTTTGCGACTGCTGGAGTCCTATACAAGCGCAGACCCCAGCGTGCAGGCTGCAAGCCGTGTTTCGGCGGCCAACGCGTTCGCCCCGGCCATAGGCATGCCGGTTCAGGCAGTGGGTGATCTTGAACTGCCGCTGATCCCGGTCAACGAATTTGAAAAGTTTGAAAAGTTGATGCAAACCGGGCAACTCTTGAAAATTGAAGAGTGGTCAAATGACCTGGGCGAGGTCTTTCCAGAGTTCAGCAGCGTAGCCGACACGCTGGGTTTTTACGCCAATTCGGCCGATCTTCCCAGTTTGCAAACAGTTCTGGACAGGTGGCGCCGCAAACTGGCCTAGGCCAACAGTTCGGCCACGCAGGCAAGAAACGTGGCCTTGTCAAACGGCTTGAAGAGCACGCCATTGGCCCCACTGTTAGCGGCCAAGTCCTTGAAGTCTACAGAGAGACTTGCACTGCCTGCTGACACCACCAACACGGGTGTTGTCGAGTTGAACGCCCTGAATTGGGTCAGCATCTCCAGCCCACCGAGTTCGGGCATCACCACATCAGTGATCACCAGATCGGGCTGCCTCACCCGAAGCTCGTCAAGCGCCTGACGCCCATTGTCAAAACAAACCACCGTGTGCCCAGCCTTCACGAGAATCTTGCTCAATGTGTACTGAACATACTGGTCATCATCAACAAGAAAAATATGGGCCATGGTGGTTCCGTTTATAGCGGTGTAAACCTGGAACTGCCTTGCCGATCTTCGTTCAGCAATACCGGCAACCGAATGGAAAACGCGGCCCCCACCCGAGGCGTGCTTTCGACATGTACATAGCCACCGCCGGCCTTGATGATGCCGTAGGTCTCGGACAGCCCCAGTCCGGTGCCTTTGCCAGCAGGTTTGGTTGTGTAAAAGGGTTCAAATATCTTGCCGATTTGGCTATCTGACATTCCCTCGCCAGAATCTTCAATCCGGAGATTGATCCATGCCGAATAGACCTTCAGCGCATCGCTTGCCTCAGCCGGAACCTCAGATGAAGCCAATGAAATACCGATCCTTCCCTGCGCCCCACCAATGGCATCAACCGCATTCATGATGAGGTTCAATATCACGATCTCCAGAGAAACCTCGGACAGAGCCACTTGCACGTTTAGGGTCTCAATATTTTTGTCGAGAAAAATCGAACTGGGAACAATTTGTTCGCAGAGTTGCAGCGCATGCGCCAGGGCAAGACCAAGGTTGCAGGTCTCTCGGACGGCCATCTCCTGCCGAGAAAAGTTTTTCAGCTGCTTGATGATGTGGGCCGCTCCGATGGCCGCGTTCAGCACCACGCCAAGGTCTTTCGCCACCTCGGAATTGGGGTCCAGGTCCTCAAGCAACATTGTTGTCAACGTAATCACTGGCAACAAATGGTTGTTGACCGAGTGGGACACGCCCCCCAGCACTGTGCCCATCGCAACCAGGTGACGGGTCTGGTCAATCGAGCGCTGCAAGTTCTGCTTCTCTGATTTGGTCAGAATCAATCTCTTTCCAAGGTGAATGGCCATCAATATCAGATAGATGCTCAATATGAATAGCGCTGCCAATGCGATCAGAATTAACTCGTCAAGCTGGCGATGTTCATATGCTCTGCTGAATTGATACAGGCCTTCAGAAACGTCAAAGTAGATCAGTGGCGCGGAAATCAGCACCACCAGCGCGATGTAACTGAACAGCAGGAACAGCTTTTCCCTGCTCGAAAGAAGCTCAAGTATTCGGATGCTTGATATTGATCTCACGGAGCAGTCAGGAAGGGGGCAGGTGAAAAGGCACAGGATGTTCGACGCGCCAAGCGTTCCGCCTGATTATCGCGTCAAGATGGAGAGGTCCCTCCAGGACAACAAGAACTACGGCACACCCGCCAGTTGTGTCAAACGTACCAATACCCGCGCGCAGCACCTCACGACGGGTATCGCTGACGCCATCAGCAATAAACAAGGTCCGTGTGCCCGAAACCCTGGGTGTAATCAAGCACGGAAATGACCGTGGGCGTGACGCGGAACAGGCGAACCTCGTCCGGTGTCGGCATCTTCATGGGCAGGGGCTTTGCCTCGGCGTATTTCAGCGGCAGCATGCGCAAGACCTTCTCGGCTTCGGCCCGGTCTTGCACCGCCTGCGCGCGTGCCGCCATCGACAGGCCGGTGATCGCCATCAGATCGGCGGTGTCGTGATCGATCGTCAGCGAGATCCGGTCATCACGCGCCAGGTTTTTTGCCTTCTGGCTGTCCAGCCCGCAAAGAAAGTACAGGGTCAGGCCTTCATTCACGTAGCCGACCGTGGTTGCCTGCGGCCAGCCATCCGGCCGCAATGTCGCCACCGTCATGATGCGATGCTGATCCAGCAGCGCCATGATTTTTCGTCTGATCTCGTCGTCCATGATCAACCTCCACAACCGTCAACAGGGAAATTCCCACGCCATTCTGGGCTGGTGGTGGCGGGCGGACTTGAGAGTTGTCAACGCGTGTTGAAACGTGCTTGAGACCACCTGGTGCATCACATCAGCCCTTGAAGACCGAAGGATTTCATGGCGGACCAATAATCCGTAGCGGCTTGCGCTGGCGACGGTTCATGTCGTCAGCGCCCTATCCACCAAAATTCACGTGACCTGGAGACAACCATGACGCCCCGACTGCTTTCAATTGGCCTGGTGCTTGCCCTGATAACCCAGGTTCACGCGGCCGACACGCCCGATACAACCGCTGCGCCAGAACCGACTGCGACCGAGCGTCTGGCAAACGCGCGCAGCGCCGTTGACGCCAAAAACTGGCAACGCGCCTTGACGGAACTGCGGGCTGCCTTGCAAGCAGCCCCGGACAACGCCGACGTGCACAACCTGCTGGGCTTTAGCTACCGCAAGCAGGCGAAGCCCGATTTGCCCAAAGCTTTTGAACATTACCGGCAAGCCCTCAAGCTCAATCCAACGCATCGCGGCGCACACGAGTACATCGGCGAGGCTTATCTGATGGATAACAAGCCGGCGGAAGCCGAACGTCACCTGGCCGAACTCGAGAAAATCTGTGGCAACCGCAGCTGCGAGGAATATGCAGACCTGGCAAAGGCGATTGCGGACTTCAAGCCGCCCAAGTAGCTACAACAGCTTTTGACGTGGCACTGCGGCGGCATCGTTGAGCGCCTGCATGCATGCCGAGGTGAGCTTGATCAAAACGATGATCGCCAATATCCAGGCAGCAATAGCCTAGGCAAGACGACTTGCGGAGCAGTTGCCAAAGATCGATCGTGGGCGCGTCCTGCCAGGATAGAACTGCGAGCAAAGCAGCCGTCCAGCTATCTTGAAGCCCTCACCGCCAACCCTCGCGAGGGTCGGGTAACTGCGTTGTGGGATCAATCAGAAGATGGCCTTTCAACGACGCGAATGCCTCGAAGTGCCAGCTGTTCACGGACGGTAGATTGATACTTCAAAACGCAAGACCGCAGCCACTGCTCAAAGCGATTTGCCGCCATGGATCTACCGGCGTTTTCGGACGAGAACAATGAATAGGTCTGCGCACTCACCACGCCCGTGCCGAACGGCACTGTAAGTTCGCCGAGTCGGACCAGTGGCAGAGTCAGAAAACTGTCGCCTATGGTCAGCCCCCCACCGGACGCAGCTACCGAAACGCACATCGTTGTTTCATTGAACAAGGTGCGATGAAGGCGCGCACCGCCCGGGTTAAACCCCGCAAACTGACACCATTCCTCCCAGACATCGTAGTTGTTGTCGATCAAGTACGGCGCCTCAGCGACGCACTGGCCCGGGCGAAGGTAGCGGTCTGCAAACGCTTGCGTGCAAACCGGGATATCGATCCAGCGGCACAATTCACTCTCAACCAGCGAACCGTTGAGATGCTGGCCGTGCATTCCATAAAAGATACGGAAATCGAAGTCCTCTGCTTGCCGAAAATTGCCATTCTTCTCGGCGGTTATTTCGACCGAAAGGCCTGGATTGGCGACCAAGAACGCACCCACCTGCCCAGCCAGCCAGCCGGAGGCGAAATCCCTGCACACCAACACGCGCACGCGCTGGCCCGGACCAGAGCGGCGCGCGACGCGTTCAGCGGTTGAGGACATCAAATCGAAGGCCTGCTTCAGTCCCAGATAAAGCTCTTGCCCCGCTTCCGTCACGCGAATTCTGTTGCCGGTTCGCTCAAATAGCGCGCAGCCAATGTCTTGCTCAAGCAGCGCAATTTGTTTGCTGATTGCGGGACGCGTGACATTTAACTCAGTGGCTGCGGTTGAGACACTGCCAGTGCGCGCCACAGCTTCGCATGCGCGCAGGGCTGTAAGTGATCGCCATTTTCGCATCTGGGTAAGCCCTTCGTTAACCTGAAGTTACGCTGACAGAAATCTTATCACTTGTCCTCGTCACCCTTGTTTGGGTAGAGTTCGGCTCGGTGCGGGGCATCTTTTCGCCCCGTTTTTGGCTAACAGACAAGGCAGTTTTTCATGATTTTACCGATTCGTTTTTCAAAATCCGGGCCGGAAGGTTGGCCGAATTTGGCCGATCTTCCCTTGGAGCACGCCGAACTTCTGGCGGGATTACCGCTTGGACAAGACTTCGCCTATTTTCAGCGGCCCGAAGCAAAATTACGCGCCGGGATCTGGCGATCGACGGCCTACACCGAAAAATATGACAGCTATCCGACCGATGAATTCATGGTGATTCTGAAAGGTGAGGTGACGCTGGAGAATGATGAATTCAGTGAGACTTTCCGGGAAGGTGATGCCTTTTTGGTGCCAAAGGGATTTAAGGGTGTCTGGCGGCAACCGGTGGACATGCTGAAACTGTATGTGATTGTCGAGTGACTCCGACAAGTATGGAGACCGCTGTGCGCGACGAGGGTCGCTACGACTACATCATCGTCGGCGCAGGGTCCGCGGGGTGTGTATTGGCCAATCGGCTCGGCGAAGATTTAAACATTCGTATTCTGGTTCTGGAAGCCGGTGGCAGCGATCGGGCGACGATCATTTCGATGCCGTCGGCCTTGTCCATTCCAATGAACACTGCCCGTTTTAACTGGGGCATGTCCACCGAGCCAGAGCCCGGTTTGGATGGGCGCGTGATGAACTTGCCCCGCGGGAAAGGCCTGGGCGGATCTTCCTCAATCAACGGGATGTGCTGGGTGCGTGGCAACCCGATGGACTATGAATTGTGGGAGGCCTTGGGTGCCGAGGGATGGCGGTGGTCCAACGTACTGCCCTATTTTCAACGACTCGAAGCAGTGCAAGGTGGTGGACCGCTGCGCGGGACCAACGGCCCGATTCAAGTCACTCGGGGGCGCGAGAAGAATCCGCTTTATCAAGCCTTTGTGCAGGCGGGCGTGCAAGCGGGCTATGCCGAAAGCCCCAATATGAACCAGCGCCAGCACGAAGGCTTTGGTCCGATGGAGATGAACGTGGGCGACGGCAGGCGCTGCAGCGCTGCCGTCGCTTATTTGCGCCCGGCGATAGCGAGGGGCAATGTCCGGGTGGTGACCGGGGCATTGGTGGACAAGATAGAAATGACGGGTCGCCGTGCCACCGGCGTGCAGTTCTCAGTCAAGGGGCAACCGTGTCACGCCCGCGCCGGGCAAGAAGTTATCTTGTCTGCCGGTTCTATCATGTCGCCTGTGATCCTGAAGCGGTCCGGTATTGGCCCCCAGCAAGAGTTGCGCGATCACGGAATTGCCGTGCTGCAGCACAGCCCGGGTGTTGGTGAAAATTTGATGGACCATCTGGAGCTGTATATCCAACAGGAATGCACGCAGCCGATCACCTTGTATTCGGCCGTCGGATTGCTGGGCAAAGCCAAAATTGGCGCTGAATGGCTGCTCACCCACCGAGGTTTGGGTGCTACCAACCATTTTGAAAGTGGCGGCCATATTCGAAGCCGCGCGGGCATCGTCTATCCCGACATTCAGTTCCACTTTCTGCCATTGGCCATTTCCTACGATGGCAAATCATTGGCGGGCGGCCACGGCTACCAGGTCCACGTGGGTTCCAAGCGGTCGAAAAGCCGGGGTTGGGTGCGACTTCGGGACAGTCGGCCTGAAAGCCTGCCGCGTGTACGCTTCAGTTACATGACGCATCAGGACGACTGGCTGGAGTTCCGCGCTTGCATCCGGCTGACCCGTGAAATCTTTGCACAGGCGGCGATGGCGCCCTATCGCGGGAAAGAACTGGCACCTGGAGCCGATGCGTTCAGTGATGATCACTTGGACGCGTTTATCAAACGGAAAGTGGAAAGTGCCTACCACCCCAGTGGCACCTGCCGCATGGGGACCGATGACGCTGCGGTGACGCACCCCGATGGCCGAGTGCGCGGGGTGGCGGCGTTGCGGGTGGTCGACGCTTCCGTGATGCCGCAGGCCACGGCGGGAGATTTGAACGCCCCCACCTTGGTGCTGGCAGAACGGATGGCCGATCTGATTCGTGGTCGTCAGCTTCCCGAGGCCACCGATGCCCCGCTTTTGGCGGCATCAGACTGGGCCGGCGCGCAGCGCTCATCCACGATCCAGCACGACTATTCGGGCGACCGCGCACGCTTGCGCGAAGCACTGCTGGTCAATGCGCGGAGCGGCGCTTTTGAAGACAAACAAGCTTGATGCGGTACGTTTCCCCGGGGAGATTTATTCACATTAACAAAGAGGAGTGAGCCTGAAATCTGGTTCAAAGTTGGTTGGGGTCCTTGCCGGTATGGCTCTGCTGTCCGGGCAGGACAAATCAAATGTCGATATTCCCCGCCTGCAGCGCATTGGTTTCGATGAACTCGCGGCGCGGTTCGACCTCATCACCCATCAGCATGGTGAACACCTTGTCGGCTTCGATGGCGTCGTCGATCTGCACGCGCAGCAAAATGCGCACGGCCGGGTCCATGGTGGTTTCCCAAAGCTGCTCGGGGTTCATTTCGCCCAGCCCTTTGTAACGCTGGCGGCTGGTTGAGCTTTCGGCCTGCGCAATGAGCCAGGCCATGGCCTCGCGGAAATCATTGACCTTTTGTTCCTTTTGGCGCTCGCCCTCGCCACGCGTGACCCGGGCACCTTCGCCGAGAAGGCCCTTGAAGGTTTTGGCGACTTCGCTCAGGGCGGCATAGTCGGCGCCGTGGACAAAGTCCTGCGTCAGCACGCTGCTCTTGATGTTGCCGTGCAGGCGGCGGCTGATGCGCAAAATGGGCTTGTCGCTGCGCACATCGAATTCGCCCGCCACTTCGGCGTCGGGCAATTGCGCTTGCAGGGCGATGGCCGAGACCTCGGCGTCGGCCACCGTGTCGAGGTTCAGCGCCACGCCGTCGGCAATGGCGCGCAAGGCGGACACGTCGAGAAAGTTCGCCAGCCGGGCGATCACGTTCTGGGCCTGCTGGTGCTTGCGCGCCAGCTCGGTGAGCGCGTCACCGGTCAGGGCCGTGCTGTTGGCGCCGCCGGTGTGCACCGTGGCATTGACCAGCGCGATGCGCAGCAAGAAGTTGTCGAGGTCGATGGCCCCTTGCAGGTACAGCTCTTCACGGCCGGCCTTCACCTTGTAGAGCGGCGGCTGGGCGATGTAAATGTGGCCGCGCTCCACCAGCTCGGGCATCTGGCGGTAAAAGAAGGTCAGCAGCAGGGTTCGGATGTGGGCGCCGTCAACGTCGGCGTCGGTCATGATGATGATGCGGTGGTAACGCAGCTTGGCCACGTCGAAGTCGTCGTTGCCGGTGCTGCCGCCGGCCTTGCCGATGCCGGTGCCCAGGGCGGTGATGAGTGTCAGGATTTCGTTGCTGGTGAGCAGCTTCTCGTAGCGCGCTTTTTCCACGTTCAGAATCTTGCCGCGCAGCGGCAGAATCGCCTGGAACTTGCGGTCGCGGCCCTGTTTGGCGGAGCCACCGGCGGAGTCACCCTCGACGATGTAGATTTCGCACAGGGCCGGGTCTTTTTCCTGGCAGTCGGCCAGCTTGCCGGGCAGGCCCATGCCGTCGAGCACACCCTTGCGGCGCGTCATGTCGCGGGCCTTGCGCGCGGCTTCGCGGGCGCGGGCGGCCTCGACGATCTTGCCGACGATGATCTTGGCATCATTCGGGCGCTCTTGCAGGTAGTCCCACAGCAGCTTTGACACGATGTCTTCGACCGGGCCGCGCACCTCGCTCGACACCAATTTGTCCTTGGTCTGGCTGGAAAACTTGGGCTCGGGCACCTTGACGCTGAGCACGCAGGTCAGGCCCTCGCGCATGTCGTCACCGGTCACCTCGACCTTGGCTTTTTTGGCGATCTCGCTGTCGTCGATGTACTTGTTGATGATGCGCGTCATGGCCGCCCGCAGGCCGGTGAGGTGGGTGCCGCCGTCGCGCTGCGGGATGTTGTTCGTGAAGCACAGCACCTGCTCGTTGTAGCCGCTGTTCCACTGCATCGCCACTTCGACACCGATGTTGGTGTTCTGGTCACTCTGGCGGTCGCCCATGGCGTGGAAGATGTTGGGATTCAGGACCGTCTTGCCCTTGTTGATGAAGTTCACGAACCCGCGCACGCCGTCGGCGCCGGAAAAATCGTCTTCCTTGCCGGTGCGCTCGTCTTTCAGGCGAATACGCACACCGTTGTTCAAAAAGCTCAGTTCGCGCAGGCGCTTGCTGAGGATCTCGTAGTGAAAATCGTTGTTTTCCTTGAAGATGTCGGTGTCGGGCAAGAAATGCACCTCGGTGCCGCGGCGCTCGGTCTCGCCGGTGACACGCATGGGCGACACCTCGACACCATTGACACCTTCAACCAGGCGGTTTTGCACAAAACCCCGGCTGAATTCGAGCACATGGACCTTGCCGTCTCGGCGCACGATGAGGCGCAGCATTTTGCTCAAGGCGTTGACACAACTCACACCCACGCCGTGAAGGCCGCCCGAGACCTTGTAGCTGTTCTGGTTGAACTTGCCGCCGGCGTGTAACTCGGTCAGGGCGATCTCGGCCGCGCTGCGCTTGGGCTCGTGTTTGTCGTCCATCTTGACGCCGGTCGGGATGCCCCGGCCGTTGTCGACCACGCTCACCGAGTTGTCGGTGTGGATGGTGACCAGAATGTCGTCGCAATGGCCGGCCAGCGACTCGTCGATGGAGTTGTCGACCACCTCGAACACCAGGTGGTGCAGGCCGGTGCCGTCACTGGTGTCGCCAATGTACATGCCGGGGCGCTTGCGCACGGCTTCCAGGCCCTCGAGGATCTGGATCGAACCTTCACCATAAGCCTCGGAAGCGCCGACCTGGTGGGCATCGATGGTGGGCTGAAAGTTGGAGCTGTCAGCCGTGCCCTCGCCCGTGTGAACGGCGTTTTCAGGGTTTTGGGCAGGCGTAGTTTCTTCGGTCATGGCGGAGTCGGTGGAGATTGAGAGGGACAGGGCAGCAGCAGCTTAGATGCGCATCGGCATCACCACATACTTGAACGTGGTGTTGTCGGGAATGGTGAACAGGGCCGAGCTGTTGCCGTCTGACAGCTCCAGCGTGACCATGTCTTGCGACATGTTGCTGAGGGCATCGATGAGGTAGGTCACGTTGAAGCCGATTTCGATGCTGTCACCACCGTAGTCGATGTCGAGCTCGTCCACGGCTTCTTCCTGCTCGGCGTTGTTGGCGGCCACACGCAGGGTGCCGGGGTCGATGTTCAGGCGCACCCCCTTGAACTTCTCGCTGGTCAAAATGGCCGTGCGCTGCAGCGTGGCCAGCAGCGCGCTGCGGCCCAGCGTGATGCTGTTCTTGTGGTTGCGAGGAATGACGCGGTTGTAGTCGGGGAACTTGCCCTCGACGAGCTTGGTGACGAATTCCATGCCGTCAAAGCTGAACTTGGCCTGGTTGTTGGCAAATTGCATCTCGATGGCGCCCTCGGCATCGGACAGCAGGCGCTGCAGTTCCAGCACGGTCTTGCGCGGCAGAATGACCTCTTGCTTGGGCACTTCGACGTCGAGCGTGGCGCTGGCAAAGGCCAGGCGGTGGCCGTCGGTGGCCACCAGGCTGAGCTGCTTGCCTTCAACCACAAACAAGATGCCGTTGAGGTAATAACGAATGTCATGCACCGCCATGGCAAACGACACCTGGCTCAGCAAGGCCTTGAGCGTTTTTTGCGGCACGCTGAAGGCCGGGCCGAAGTTGGCCGACTCCTGCACCAGCGGAAAGTCTTCGGCGGGCATGGATTGCAGCGTGAATTTGCTTTTGCCACCCTTGAGGATGAGTTTGGCGGCGCTGGATTCGAGCGACACCACCTGATCGGCCGGCATGGTGCGCAGAATGTCGATCAGTTTGCGCGCGCCCACCGTGGTGGTGAAGTCGCCGGTGTCACCGCCCAGCGCGGCGGCCGTGCGGATCTGGATTTCGAGGTCGCTGGTGGTGAGCTGCAAGGCATCGCCTGTTTTGCGAATCAGCACATTGGCCAGAATGGGCAGGGTATGGCGACGCTCCACAATGCCCGAGACCGCCTGCAAAACCGACAAAACCTTGTCCTGGGTGGCTTTTAAAACAATCATGTCATCCTCTTGGGTTCAATGGCGAATAAGCTGGACCCCGATTGGCCCAGACCAGCTTGCGATAAAGTGCATATTTTCCCACTCATTTGCGTCAGCCTTTTGGCATCAACCTTTAAGTGTTTGTTCCAGCACGTGTAATTGCTGGTTAAGTTCAGTGACCTGCTGGCGCTCGGTGCCGATCTTGCGCACCGCGTGCAAAACCGTGGTGTGGTCACGCCCGCCGAACATTTCACCAATTTCGGGCAGGCTCTTTTGCGTCAGTTCCTTGGCCAGGTACATGGCAATTTGCCGCGGGCGGGCAATGCTGGCGGGCCGCTTCTTGGAATACATGTCGGCGATCTTGATCTTGTAGTAGTCCGCCACAGTCTTCTGGATGTTTTCCACCGATATCTGGCGGTTCTGGATGGAAAGCAGGTCGCGCAGCGCCTCGCGCGCCAGCAGGATGGAGATTTCCTTCTGGTTAAACCGCGAATAAGCCAAAATTTTGCGCAGGGCGCCTTCGAGCTCACGCACGTTGGAGCGCACATTTTTGGCCACAAAAAAGGCCACTTCTTCGGGCATCACAATACCTTCGGCCTGCGCCTTGTTGATCAGAATGGCGACCCGCATCTCCAGTTCGGGCGGCTCGATCGCCACCGTCAGGCCGGAGTCAAAACGCGACACCAGGCGCTCGTGAATGTCGGCCAGTCCCTTGGGGTAGGTGTCGCTGGTCATGACAATGTGCGACTTTTTGGCCAGCAAGGCCTCGAAGGCGTTAAAAAATTCCTCTTGCGTGCGCTCCTTGTTGGCAAAAAACTGCACGTCGTCAATGAGCAGCAGGTCCAGCGAGTGGTAGCGCTCCTTGAATTCGTCAAAAGCCTTGCGTTGGTAGGCTTTCACCACGTCGGTGACGAACTGCTCGGCATGGATATAGAGCACCTTGGCGCTGGGGTGGTCGGCCATCAGCTGGTTGCCCACCGCGTGCATCAGGTGGGTTTTGCCCAGGCCCACGCCGCCATAAATAAACAGCGGGTTGTACAAATGACCCGGCATGCCAGCCACGTGCATGGCCGCCGCGCGGGCCATGCGGTTGGCGCTGCCTTCGACCAGGGTGTCAAACGTCAACGAGGTGTTGAGGCGGCTTTTGAGGGGCTCGGCCGGGCGGAAATGGTCGGCCTCGGCGATTGTGTCGACCACCACGGCAGCACTCGCCACCTTGGTTTCGGGCTTGCGCACGGCAGCGTCACGCGGCGACAGCGCGAGCTCGACCTGGACGGCTTGCCCGGTGAGGCGCTCCATGATCAGCGCCAGGCGGTGGCTGTATTGCGCCCGGATCCAGTCCATCTTGAAACGGTTGGCGACAAAAATCGTGACCCTGCCCAGGTCATCGGCCACCTGCGCCGACAAAGGTTTGATCCAGGTCTGAAACTGCTGCTCCGGGAGCTCCTGCGCCATTTGATCGATACAGGCTTGCCAAAAATCTGCGCCGCTTGCGTCTGAAACGGCTTGGGGTGTGGGGTGTTGTCCCTCGGTCATTGTGCGATTGATTTCTGTGGATATTATTGATTTCTGACACCGTCAATTCTAATTTATCAAACACTTATCCACACTGCGGGTCTTCCCTCGATTTACCGTGCGCCCAAAAGTTTGCGATAATCTGCGGTTCCCCTGAACTGTTCGGGTGAAATTTACGTTGATGCCCTTGGCATAATCAATCAAACTGGGGCAGCTTGCCTCTGAAGCTTCTTAGGATTTCCGAAAATGAAACGCACTTACCAACCCTCCAAGATTCGTCGCGCCCGTACGCATGGCTTTTTGGTGCGCATGAAAACCCGTGGCGGTCGTGCCGTGATCAACGCACGCCGCGCCAAGGGCCGCAAGCGCCTGGCTGTCTAATTTAGTTTTGGGCGCAGTCTGGTCCCGTTTTCCGCAACGCTTGACGCACCTTGCAACGACTCAAAAGTCGGCGCCAGTTTCAGGCCGTGCTTGCGGGCTCGACCCTGGCGCGCACACCGCATTTTGCTTTGCACTCCGTGGCGCTGAATGCTGACCAAGTGGACTTGACCGAGAAGCCATTGTTCAACATGCCCGTGGTCTGGCTCGGCGCCATGGTGCCCAAGCGCTGGGCCAAGCGGGCCGTGACACGCAACGCCCTGAAACGCCAGATCTACGCCGTGAGCGCGTTGTACCAGGCGCAATTGCCGGTGGCCGCCTATGTGGTTCGGCTGCGCAGCGGCTTTGACCGGGTGCAGTTCGTCAGTGCGACTTCTGACGCGCTGAAGTTGGCGGCGCGCACCGAAATGCACCAGTTGCTGGAGCGCGCCACTCGCGCCTTGGGCGGTGTGCAAACGCCGGTGGCGGCATGATGGCCAGGTTGCTGATTCTGCTGATCAAGGGCTATCGTCTGTTTTTGAGCCCGTGGCTGGGTTCGTCATGCCGCTTTGAGCCCACCTGTTCCGTGTACGCGCTGCAAGCCGTGCAGCGTTTCGGGGCTGGCAAGGGGAGCTACCTCATGTTGCGCCGGATTGGTCGCTGTCACCCCTGGTGTGATGGCGGTCTCGACCCCGTGCCTGAGGCGTCCGCCAAGCCCTCGTCCCGATTGTTTACCCGGTTGATTCCCTCTTCCACTCATAAGAAGTCCTCATGAACGATATCCGCCGCACCATTTTGTGGGTGATTCTTGGTTTTTCCCTGGTCATGTTGTGGGATCAATGGCAGGCTTACAACGGCCGCAAGGCCACCTTCTTCCCAGGCCCCGCCGTTGTGCAACCCCAGGGCGCGGCGACGGCGGCAAGCGCACCCAACAGCTTGCCAACCGGCGTGCCCACCGCCAGCAGCGGCGTGGCTGGCGCCGACCAAATTGCCGGGGCAGTGCCGGCAGTCGCGGCACCCGCGACCGCACCCGCTGCGGCGCGCGAGCTGGTCATGGTTGAAACCGATGTCTACAAACTCAGCTTTGATACTGAAGGCGGTTCGCTTGTCAAAGCCGAGATGCTCAAACACGCCGACATGGCCGACAGAGGTCGCAATTTCGTTCTCTTTGACGACAGCAAAGACCGCGTTTACCTGGCCCAGTCGGGCCTGATTGCCGGCGCGGGTGGCCCCGCGCTGCCGACCCACAAGTCGGTCATGACGCTGGCCCCGGGCGAGCGCAGCCTCAAAGAGGGCAGCCAAAGCCTGGAGTTGCGCTTTGAATCGGCCGAAGTCGGCGGCGTTCAGCTTATCAAGACCTATACCCTGACACGCGGCAGCTATGTCGTGGCGGTCAAGCACGAGGTGGTCAATCTCGGTGCAAGCGCCATCGCGCCGCAGCTTTACCTGCAATTGGTGCGTGATGGCAACAAGCCACCCGGCGAGTCGTCGTTTTACTTCACCTTCACCGGCCCGGCGGTCTATACCGAAGCCCAAAAGTACCAGAAAGTCGAGTTTTCCGACATTGAAAAAGGCAAGGTTGACATAGAAAAGTCGGCCCAGAATGGTTACGTGGCCATGGTGCAGCACTACTTTGCCAGCGCCTGGTTGCTGGCCGACGGCATCAAGCGCGACCTGTTCATGCGCAAGGTGGACACCAATTTGTACTCGGTGGGCATGATTGCCCCGCTGGAATCGATCGCCCCGGGCGCCCGCAAAACCATTGCCACCACGCTGTATGCCGGCCCGCAGGAGGAGAAGGTGCTCGAAGCCTTGTCGCCCGGCCTGGAACTGGTCAAGGATTACGGCTGGCTGACCATCCTGGCCAAGCCGCTGTACTGGTTGCTCGACAAGCTGCATGGCTTCATCAGCAACTGGGGTTGGTCGATTGTGGCCCTCGTGCTATTGCTGAAAATTGCCTTTTACTGGCTCAACGCCAAGGCTTATTCGAGCATGGCCAAGATGAAGGCGGTGAACCCGCGCATCACGGAAATGCGCGAGCGCCTGAAAGACAACCCGCAGCAGATGCAGCAGGAAATGATGCGCATTTACCGCGAGGAGAAGGTCAACCCGATGGGTGGCTGCTTCCCGATCATGGTCCAGATCCCGGTGTTTATTGCGCTTTACTGGGTGCTGCTGGCCAGCGTCGAAATGCGCAACGCGCCCTGGATCGGCTGGATTCACGACCTCTCCTCGCCTGACCCGTTCTACATCCTGCCGATTGTCATGACGCTCACCACGGTGCTGCAGACCTCGCTCAACCCGGCACCGCCAGACCCCTTGCAAGCCAAGATGATGTGGTTCATGCCGCTGGCTTTCAGCGTGATGTTCTTCTTCTTCCCGGCCGGCCTGGTGCTGTACTGGATCACCAACAACGTGCTGTCGATCGCCCAGCAGTGGGTCATCAACACCCGTATGGGCGTGCCACCGAAGTTTCACCTGCCCAAGTTCTAGCCGCAACGCGGCCTGACCTGACGTGAGCCTGCCACGCCACAGTGACCCGATCGTGGCCATTGCCACGGCGCCGGGTCGGGGCGCGGTGGGCATGGTGCGGGTCAGCGGCCGCGGCCTGCAGGAACTGGTGCTGGCCCTGTGCGGGCGGGCCCTCAAGCCCCGCGAAGCCACCTACACCCCTTTTCTGGACGCCACCGGCCAGGCCATCGACCACGGCCTGGCGCTATATTTCGTGGCGCCAAACTCTTTCACTGGCGAAGAGGTGCTGGAACTGCAAGCCCATGGCGGGCCGGTGGTCCTGCAATTGCTGCTGACGCGCTGCCTGCAGGCCGGCGCTGAGCCGGGCCCCGGCGGATCAGCGCGGCTGGCGCACCTGCGCGTGGCGCTGCCGGGCGAATTTTCCGAGCGCGCCTTTCTCAACGACAAAATCGATCTGGCGCAGGCCGAGGCCATTGCCGACCTGATCGACGCCAGCACCGAGGCCGCCGCGCGCAGCGCCAGCCGCTCGCTGGCGGGAGCTTTTTCGCAGGAAATTCACCAGTTGCGTGATGCCCTCATTCACTTGCGCATGCTGGTCGAGGCCACGCTGGATTTCCCGGAGGAAGACATCGACTTTTTGCGCCAGGCCGATGCCCAGGGGCAGCTCGACCGGCTCGAAACAAACCTTGCCACGGTGATGGCGCGCGCGCAGCAGGGCGCGTTGCTGCGTGAAGGCATCACGGTGGTGATTGCCGGCCAGCCCAATGCCGGCAAGTCGTCGCTGCTCAACGCGCTGGCCGGGGCCGAGCTGGCCATCGTCACCGCCATCCCCGGCACGACCCGCGACAAGGTGCAGCAGACCATTCAGATTGAGGGTGTGCCGGTGCATGTGATCGACACCGCCGGGCTGCGCGAAAGCGAGGACGAGGTCGAAAAGATTGGCATCGAACACGCCTGGGACGCCATCGCGCAAGCCGATGCGGTGTTATTCCTGCACGACCTGACACGCATCGGCCAGGTGGCCTACCAGAACGATGATGCGACGATTGCCCACACCATCGCGCAGAAAATCACCAGCAGGGTGCCGGTGATCGGGGTCTGGAACAAGCTGGACGCCGCCACGGCTGCGGTCTTGCCCGACGGCTTGCAGCTGTCGGCCAGGACCGGTGCCGGGCTCGATGCCTTGCGCCAGAAGCTGCTGCAGGTGGCCGGCTGGCAATCCGGCTCTGAAGGGGTTTTCATGGCGCGCGAGCGCCATGTGCGGGCCTTGCAGCAAACCCGGGACCACCTGAAACAGGCGCAGTCTCACCTCACAAGCCAGGCTCAGGCGCTCGATCTGCTGGCCGAGGAATTGCGGCTGGCGCAGGCCGCCCTCGGGGAGATCACCGGCGAGTTCACCTCAGACGATTTGCTCGGCGTGATCTTTTCAAGTTTCTGTATCGGAAAGTAGAAGTTACTCCAAGGTGCTCTCCACCCACGACATCAGTTTATTATCGAGAGCAACTGCTGGCTTTCAACCAAGTTACGTACCCCGTGGGCATGGTCCTCATCAAAGACATTAGACTTGCACCACTCACCCACCGACCCCACATTCACCTTCACGACCTTGGGCCGCACGCTCCAAGAAACTTGCAGTGGTGAGCCCTTTTCGTTGTAGGCAGGGCCAGTGGTGGAACCAGCGTACTGAATAGGTTTGCCGGTCTTGGTCGGAATGTTCAGGGGTTGGTAGTAGCCCTTCACTTGGCCCACCTGGGTCAGCCGCTTGAAATCGGCGGCCTTGCTGTCGTTCACCAGCGCAAACACCTGTGCCTGCACACGCAGTTGCGGGTTGGCACCCGCTTCGTTCAGGCAGGCGTTGAGCGTGGGCCCAGGCTTGACTTGGGCAGTACTGAACACATAGTGCAGTTCAATGGTGTCTCCGGCCTGCAAACCACCGTGTTTGCCCTTGCACACTTCGGCCGCCAGCGGCTGGACTTCCTGCGAAGTCAGCTTGCCCGCATATTGGTAACCGGTGTCATAACCATGGCCATCGCCGTGCCCGGCAAATTTGGTGAATTCTCCCCCCTTGTGCTCGGCATTTTCATGGAAGTGAATGTTGCACAGATTCATCTGTGCAACAGGGGGTGCCGCCACAAAGGCGCGGGGGTTGTTACCCTTTTTTTGGCTCAAATCACGTGGTGACTGTGGACCATATCCTTTGCCCTCGGTGTTTTTGGTTAGGGAGGCGTTCTGGACCTCGATGGTGGATGCATCAGCCTTGTGCGCCACTTCGTTGGAGGCATGTGTAGGTTCGGCCGCCGTGGCCGCTCCGATGACGGCCAGGGCCGAAATTGTCATCCAGTATTTCATGTGTTTCCTCAAAAAAGTATGTAAATTGGTCTGGCTGGACCATATAAATGGTTATAAGTTACAAATTTCATTAATAACTGTAAAGATGGTAGCCTGAAAAAACATTCAAGCTAAAAATAGCTAAAAGTTAAATTAGCGCTTCTTGAAAGATTCGCCCAGGGTTTTACGCAAAAATGTTTGAGAGAATGTCGACCTGAAACTGGCGCAACAGTTGCGTGGCGTCCCCATCTAAAACGTCAAACATCGCATAGATCAGTGCATTACAGTCTGCGTAGCGCCGACAAGTGATACCGGCGAGTTCACCTCAGACGATTTGCTCGGCGTGATCTTTTCAAGTTTTTGTATCGGCAAATAAGCTGGCCGGGGGGCGCAGCGGCGCATCCAGCAGGGCGCTGGCACGCCGGCCGCGTTCACCCAGGAAAAACTCCCTGATGAACGGGTGCGGCTGGGCCATCACTTCTGCGGCGCTGCCACTGGCCACAATGTGCCGGTCCGCCACGACCGTGATGCGGGTGCTGAGTTCCAGCAGGGTGTCGAGGTCGTGTGTGACCATCACCACGGTCAGGCCAAGTTCCTGATGCAGCGACTGCAGCAGCCCACAAAATTCGTCGGCGCTGCCAGGGTCAAGGCCGGCAGTGGGCTCGTCGAGCAGCAGCAGCGGCGGGTCCATGATCAGGGCGCGGGCCAGCGCCGCGCGCTTGACCATGCCACCCGACAGTTCTGCGGGCATCTTGTGAGCCGCCGACGGGTCGAGCCCAACCATGCGCAGCTTGACCATGGCGACGTCCACAATCAGGTCACGGGGCAGGGTTTTAAGCTCGCGCAGGGCAAAGGCGATGTTGTCGAGCACGCTGAAGGCGGAAAACAGGGCCCCGTGCTGAAACAGCATGCCGACCCGGCTGGCCGCGCCTTCGCGCCCCATGCTGGCCGCGGCGTCACCCAGCACCTTCACGCTGCCGCGCGCGGGTACCTCCAGCCCCAGCATCTGGCGCAGCAGCACGGTTTTGCCGCTGCCCGAGCCCCCCACGATCGACACCATTTCGCCCGCATCGATGCGCAGGCTCAGGTCCTGGTGGATCACGACGTCGCGCCCGGCCGCGTGAAACACCGACCACAGCTTGTCAATCTCGACGACGGGTGTGCTCATAGGCCGACATTCTTGAAAACCACGGCAAAGACCGCATCCACCAGCAGCACCACGGTGATGGCCGTCACCACCGAGGCGGTGGTGCCCTGCCCCAGGCTCTCGGTGTTGGGCTTGACGCGCAGGCCGTAGTGGCAGCCGATCAGCGCGATCAAAATGCCGAACACCACCGACTTGCCCAAGCCCAGCCACAGGTTGCCAATGGCCACGGCGCGCGGCAGGGCGGCAAAAAAATACGCCGGTGTCACGCCCAGCACCACGTCGGCGGCCAGCATGCCGCCGAGCAGCGCGGCCAGCGTGGTCCAGACGCTGATGAGGGGCATGGCGATGGCCAGCGCGATGGCGCGCGGCAGCACCAGCCGGTAACCTTTTGGAATGCCCATGACACGCATGGCGTCGAGCTCTTCGGTGACGCGCATCACGCCAATCTGCGCGGTGATGGCCGAACCCGAGCGACCGGCAATCAAAATCGCCGCCAACATGGGGCCCAGTTCGCGGATGATCGACAGGCCCAGAATATTGACAATGAAAATGTCGGCACCAAACAGGCGCAATTGGCGGGACATCAGGTAGGCCAGCACCACCCCGATGGTGAAACCGACCAGCGCCGTCACCGGCAGCGCCTTGGCGCCGATCCGGAACAGGTGGCCCGAGACGTCGCGCCACGGCCCGCGCCTGGGGGCGCGCAGCAGCACCACGACGTCGAGGAGCAACTGGCCCGTCAGTGCCAGCAGCCCCACAAGGTGATCCCACAACAGCCAGAGTTGCTCACCCAGGCGCAAAAAAAGCTGCCAGAGCGTGCGGCGCGCCGGTTTGGCAGCGGGCGCCGTGAAGCGCGCCACCCTCTCCAGCATGGCGCGTTGGCCAGGCTGCAATTCCAGTTGCGCCGGCCACTGATGGCCCCAGGTGTTCCACAGCAGCTGGGCGCCGGTGTGGTCAAGGCGGGTGATGGGTCGTAAATCCCAATTCAGCGCGCCGCTGTTGGCCACGTCGGCCAAAACCCGGCCGGTGCGGCTCCAGGCGGCCGGCTCGGCCAGGCGCGCCGCGCTCCAGCTGCCGGCCAGCAGCACGCCAGACGCGCCATCGGGGGCGGTCTGCAGGGTCAGCGTGGGGACGACGTCAGGCATGGTGTAAGGCGATGAGTCTGGCATGTTAACGGCAACACGTTGGCCACCCGCTTTTTCGTCTTTGTCGCCAACATGCGGCAAAATGCCTGCAGAGACAAAGCGCCGCTGGCGCTGTGACCACGACCCTAAGAAAGTGATTCGCCATGAGCACCCACTTTGACTACATCATCATCGGCGCTGGCACCGCCGGTTGCCTGCTGGCCAACCGACTCTCAAGCGATGCGTCCAAACGCGTGCTGCTGATCGAGGCGGGACGCGCAGACAACTACCACTGGATTCACATTCCGGTGGGTTACCTTTATTGCATCGGCAACCCGCGCACTGACTGGCTGTACAAGACCGAGCCGGATGCCGGCCTGAACGGGCGCAGCCTGCGCTACCCGCGCGGCAAGGTGCTGGGCGGCTGCAGCAGCATCAACGGCATGATCTACATGCGCGGCCAGGCGCGCGACTACGACGCCTGGGCGCAGCTCACCGGCGACGACGCCTGGGGCTGGCAGAACAGCCTGCCCGACTTCATGGCCCATGAAAGCCATTACCGGCTCGATGGCGCGCCCGCCGTTCAAGACCAGGGCAAGCTGGCTCAGTTCAGCCAGTTTCACGGCGCGGGCGGCGAGTGGCGGGTGGAGAAGCAGCGCTTGCGCTGGGACGTGCTCGATGCCTTCGCCCAGGCGGCGCAGCAGGCCGGTATTGCCGCGACCGACGACTTCAATCAGGGCGACAACGAGGGCGTGGGCTATTTCGAGGTCAACCAGCGCAGCGGCTGGCGCTGGAACACCGCCAAGGCCTTTTTGCGTCCCGCTTGTATGAGCCGCCCCAACTTCACGCTCTGGACCTCGGCCCAGGTGGTCAAGCTCGCCATCGAAGCCCAGGCCAGCGGCCAATTGCGCTGCACCGGTGTCGAGGTGCAGACGCCCGGCGGCCGGGTCAACGCGCAGGCCGCATGCGAGGTCATTCTGAGCGCCGGCAGCATCGGCTCGCCGCAGATTTTGCAGCTCTCAGGGATCGGCCCTGGCGCCTTGCTGCATCAGCACGGTATCAACGTGGTGCATGACGCCCCCGGCGTGGGCGCCAACTTGCAGGACCATTTGCAGATTCGCTCGGTGTACAAGGTGCGGGACGTCAAGACCCTCAACGTGCAGGCCAATTCGCTCTGGGGCAAGGCCATGATCGGGCTGGAATATGCACTCAAGCGCAGCGGCCCGATGAGCATGGCGCCGAGCCAGCTGGGCGCCTTTACCCGCAGCGACGCCAGCCAGCCCTACCCCAACGTCGAGTACCACGTGCAGCCGCTGAGCCTGGACGCCTTCGGCGAGCCGCTGCACAGCTTCCCGGCGTTCACCGCCAGCGTCTGCAACCTCAACCCCAGCAGCCGGGGCAGCGTGCAGATCAAGTCGCCTGATTTCTCCGCGGCCCCCGCCATCGCGCCCAATTACCTGAGCACAGAGGTGGACCGCAAGGTGGCGGCCGATTCGCTGCGCCTGACCCGCGCCATCGTGGCGCAACCGGCGCTCGCCAGGTACCAGCCGCAGGAGTTCAAACCCGGCGTGCAGTACCAGACCGATGACGATCTGGCCCGCCTGGCCGGCGACATTGCCACCACCATTTTCCATCCGGTGGGCACCACAAAAATGGGCCGCGCAGACGACCCGATGGCGGTGCTGGACGCGCACCTGCGGGTGCGCGGGCCGGGCGGCGTGATTGCGGGCTTGCGCGTGGTCGATGCCGGGGCCATGCCGGTCATCACCAGCGGCAACACCAATTCCCCCACCTTGATGATGGCCGAAAAAGCGGCCCGCTGGATCAGCGCGGGAGTGTGACGGGCCGATGCACCAAGATGGTCCTGGCCTAGGGTAATTCCTGATGGTGTTGCACCGGATTGGCGCATACAGTTGTGCCCATCGCTTGACAGACTTGTGCTGATTCAAGCGAAAGGCCCCAGGAGATCATGCCCGCAAGGGTCGAAAAACAAACAGAAACAAGGCACCGGCAAACCCGGTGCCTTTTTCATTTGGATCGACAATGCAGCCATGGAATTGCTCATTGTTTCTGTTGCCTCCCTGTTTGCCGGCTTTGTCGATTCCATTGTGGGCGGCGGCGGCCTGATCCTGATTCCCGCCTTGTTTGCGACCTTTCCCAGCGCGCATCCGGCCACCCTGTTTGGCACCAACAAGGGGGCCTCGGTGTGGGGCACGGCCATGGCCACCTGGCAATACAGCCGGCAAGTTCAGATGCGCTGGACCGTGCTGCTGCCAGCGGCGGGCGCGGGGCTGCTGGCCTCTTTTGCCGGGGCCTGGCTGGTCACCGTGATGTCACCCGAGTTCTTGCGCAAGGTCCTGCCTTTTGTCCTGCTCGTGGTGCTGCTTTACACCCTGGCCAAAAAAGAACTCGGGCGCAGCCACGCCCCGAAATACTCCGGCCTGCAGGAGCAAGTCATCGCCGCCGGGATTGGCGCCGTGATCGGTTTTTACGACGGTTTTTTCGGTCCAGGCACCGGCAGTTTTCTGGTTTTTCTGTTTGTGCGCCTGCTGGGTTACGACTTCTTGAGCGCCTCGGCGGCGGCCAAGCTGGTCAACACCGCCACCAACCTCTCGGCGCTGGCGCTGTTCATCACCAAAGGCCACATCTGGTGGCACTTTGTGCTGGCCATGGCGCTGGCCAATGTGATTGGCAGCCTGCTGGGAACCCGGCTGGCGCTCAAACATGGCACCGGTTTTGTGCGCGCCGTGTTCCTGCTGGTGGTCAGCGCCCTGATCCTCAAGACCAGTTATGACGCGTTTCTGAAATAGTTGGGGTCAGAGCACGTCGCTGCGCGAGTGGTCTGACCCGCAAGCACGTTAAATTGCCCCTGGGCTGCCTCAGCGCGGGGCGGCCAGCGGGGCCGCGGCGCCAGCGGTGGGCGCTGATGCGGAAGGGGCCGCTACTGCTGCCAGCGCTCCGCGCGGCCAGGGGACCTCCGCCGCCAGCCGCGCTTGTCCCACCGGTGCTGATGCGAGCCCCTTGCGCACCTGGGACAGGTCCTCGTCGTTGGGGTATTGACCCAGCAACCAATAGTCAAAGGCGCGCCGGGCCATCGGAGCGGCCGAGACCGAGCCGAAACCGGCGTTTTCCACAATCACGGCGATTGCCATTTTTGGGTCTTCTGCCGGCGCAAAGGCGATGTAGAGCGCGTGGTCGCGCTGGCGCTCTTCCATGCGCGCGGCGTTGTACTTTTCGTTTTTGCCAAGCGACACGGCTTGCGCGGTGCCTGTTTTCCCGCCGCTGAGGTAGCCAGCACCTGCAAACACTCGGCGCGAGGTTCCGTCCTGGGTCACACTCACCATGGCCCGGCGAATGGTGTCCAGATGCTCGGGTTTGAAGCCCAGGTCTTCTGCCGGCGGGGAAGCCACCGGCACGCTGACCTGGCTGCCGGTTTCCTGGGTCGCCAGCACCAACTGCGGCGGGTGTTTGATGCCATTGTTGGCAAGTATCGCTGTGGCCTGGGCCAATTGCAGCATGGTGAAGCTGTTGTAGCCCTGGCCGATGCCCAGCGAGATGGTTTCTCCGGCATACCACCTTTGCTGCTCTGGGCGTTTGTAGTAGTTGCGCTTCCAGTCCGTGCTGGGCAGCACGCCGCGCACCTCGCCGTGGATGTCGATGCCGGTGAACTGTCCAAAGCCCAGCGGCTTCATGAAGTCGTGCATGACATCGACCCCCAGCTCGTTGGCCAGCGAGTAAAAGTAGGCGTTGCTGGACTCGACAATGGCGCGGTGCATGTCCATGATGCCGCCGCGCTCATTTTCCGGGCTGCCAAAGCGGTGGCCGCCAAACATGAAAAATCCGGGGTCGTTCATCTGCATGCTGGCCGAGCGCTTGCCGGTGCTCAGGGCCGCCAGGGCCATGAAGGGCTTGTAGGTGGAGCCCGGCGGGTAGGTGCCGCGCAGCGCCCGGTTCAGCAGCGGCTTGTCGATCGACTCGTTGAGCCCTTGCCAGCTCTCCTGGTCAATGCCCTCGACGAACAGGTTGGGATCGAAGGTGGGCTTGCTGACAAAAGCCAGCACCTCACCGGTCTTGGGGTCCAGCGCCACCAACGCGCCGCGGCGCTCGCCAAACATGTCCTCAACGAGTTTTTGCAACTTGATGTCAATCGACAGCTTGATGGTGCTCCCAGGGGTCGAGGCCTGACTGGAGAGGCGCCGGGTGGCGCGGCCACCGGCGGAGGTCTCCATGGCGTCGATGCCGGTCGTGCCGTGGAGCTGCGCCTCAAAACTTTGCTCGACACCGAGCTTGCCGATGTACTCGGTGCCGCGGTAATTGGCAGCATCGTCAGACTCCTCCAGTTTTTCCTTTTCCGAAGTGTTGATGCGTCCGATGTAGCCAATCACATGGCTGGCCAGCTCGCCATAGGGGTAGTTGCGAAACAGCCGCGCCTTGATGTCGACGCCGGGAAAACGGTAGCGCTGCGCGGCAAAGCGGGCCACCTCTTCGTCGCTGAGGCGGCTGCGCAGCGGAATCGACTCAAAACTCTTGCCCTCCTCGCGCAGCTTCTTGAAGCGGCGACGGTCACGCGGGGTGACCTCGAGAATTTGCGCCAGTTCGTCGATGGTTTGCGCGAGGTCGGGGACTTTGGCGGGTGTGATTTCCAGGGTGTAGGCCGAATAATTGGTGGCCAGAACGATGCCGTTGCGATCCAGGATCAAACCCCGGTTCGGGACGACCGGCAGCACGGCAGTGCGGTTGTTCTCAGCCTGGGCGCGCAAATCGTCATGCCGGATCACCTGCAGATAAATGAGCCGGGCGGCAAGCAGCCCAAAACACAGCAGCACAACAATGCTGGCCACCAGCACCCGCAGGCGAAAGCGGGCCAGTTCAAGTTGGACGTTACGGATGATCTTCATGCGCGCTTCAGCAGGGGGGCTTCACCACGGCGCTCACAGCGGCCGGTTGGCGTCCGGGTTGGGTGCGCGCCTTTGCGGCAACAGCAAGACCACACTCACGGCGGGCCACAACAGCGCCTCAAGGATCGGTGCCAGCAGCATCGACCAGCCAGGGAAATCGTCCCCTGCGATCAGGCGCACCAGCAGGGTCAAGGCGTGGGCCGCCACGAACAAGGGCAACACCTGCGCCGCCTGCGACGGCACGCTGAACCAGAGCAGGCGGCGGTGCATGGCAATGGCCAGAAAGCTCAGGGCCGCGTAAGCCAGGGCATGTTGCCCAAGCAAAGCGCTCTGGTGCACGTCCATGCCCAGACCCAGCACAAAGGCGGCCGTCATACCCACCCGCAAGGGCTGGTGAATGGTCCAGAAAACCAGCACCAGCGCCAGCAGGTCGGGGTGCCAGGCCGCGCGCCCGAGCAGGCCCATGTTGAGCAGCATGTTGCCACCCAGCGCGACCAGCAGGCTGCTCCAGATGAAGAGCGAGCTCGCCGGCAGCAGCAATTGTTGGCCCCGCGGCATGATCATGGCGGACTCCCCTTGCTGCCGTTCCCGGGATCGACGGACACTGCGGGGCGGGCCGGCACCTGCGCGCCAAGCGGCTGCAGAACCAGCACGTGCAGGCTGCCTTCCAGCCGGGCGATGGGTTGCGCCGTGATGCGGGCAAAAGCCGAATCGGCGCGGCGCTCAATCTTCAGCACCCGGCCCACCTGCAGGCCGGGCGGGTAGATGCCGTCCACGCCGCTGGTGGTGAGCAAGTCGCCCGCGGCCATGTCCACGTTGGCGTCCATGTAGCGCAACTCGAGTGTGCCGCTGCTCGAGGTGGTATTTCCAAAGGCCAACCCGCGAGCGCCGGTGCGTGTGTTGAGCACGGGAATGGCCTGATTGGGATCGGTGATCAGGGTCACCTCGCTCATCATCGGATAAACCCGGGTCACCTGGCCCAGAATACCGGTCTCGTCCAGCACGGGCGCCCCGGCTGCCACGGCCTCCAGGGCACCCTTGTCGATGATGACTTTGCGGGTGTAGGGATCGGCCGCGTCGTAGAGGACCTGAGCCGCCAGGGCGGGTGTGTTGATGCGCGCGCGCATCTCAAGCAAAGCCCGCAAGCGCACGTTTTCAAGCGTCAGTTGCTCCACTTGCTGGGCCCGCTGGGACTGCAGGCCGAGCTGGTACTGCGCTGCCGCCTC
Source organism: Polaromonas sp. (assembly GCA_021737975.1). Classification (GTDB taxonomy): domain Bacteria; phylum Pseudomonadota; class Gammaproteobacteria; order Burkholderiales; family Burkholderiaceae_C; genus Rhodoferax. The sequence goes on from JAIPCZ010000005.1 coordinate 27,282, forward strand.
CCTGGTTTGGGACCGGTTGAGGGATTCAAAATACTGGCTGCCACCCTGGCCCCAGATGATGGGGCGCAGCGCCAGCCACTGCACCGGGTAGAGCGCCGTGGCGATCACGCTGCGCAGGGGCTGGATCACATGGAAACGCAGATCGGCCACCATCAGCAGCAGCGCCAGCGCGCTGAAAAATACGAGTTTGGACAGTGCGGACGGGCCCTGCCTGAAGAATGGCGGTGGCGTGCCGTCCAGCGTACCGAGTGGCATCGCTGTGTGGCCCGCTTATTCGCTGGTGAAAATGGAGCCCAGGCGATCCATTTGTTCCAGCGCAATGCCGCAACCGCGCACCACGCAGGTCAGCGGGTCCTCGGCCACCAGCACCGGCAGACCGGTTTCCTCGGCCAGCAGGCGGTCCAGGTCACGCAACAAGGCGCCGCCGCCGGTCAGCATCATGCCGCGGTCGGCAATGTCGGCACCCAGTTCAGGCGGGGTTTGTTCCAGCGCGTTCTTGACGGCGGAGACAATGTTGTTGATCGGGTCGGTCAAGGCCTCGAGGATCTCGTTGCTGGAGATGGTGAAGCTGCGCGGCACACCTTCCGACAGGTTGCGCCCACGCACTTCCATTTCGCGCACTTCGCTGCCCGGAAAGGCCGAGCCGATGCTCTTCTTGATGGCTTCCGCCGTGGGTTCACCAATCAGCATGCCGTAGTTGCGACGGATGTAATTGATGATGGCCTCGTCAAAACGGTCGCCACCCACACGCACACTGCCCTTGTAGACCATGCCGCCCAGCGAGATGACACCGACCTCGGTGGTGCCCCCGCCAATGTCGACCACCATGGAGCCCTGTGCCTCGGACACCGGCAAGCCCGCGCCGATGGCGGCCGCCATGGGTTCCTCGATCAGGTAAACGTCGCTGGCACCGGCGCCCAAAGCACTTTCGCGGATGGCGCGGCGCTCGACCTGGGTGGAGCCGCAGGGCACACAAATGATGATGCGCGGGCTGGGCCGGAAGATGGAGCGCGGGTGCACCATCTTGATGAACTGCTTGAGCATCTGCTCGGTCACCGTGAAGTCGGCAATCACGCCGTCTTTCATCGGACGAATGGCTTCGATGTTGCCGGGCACCTTGCCCAGCATGGCCTTGGCTTCCTTGCCCACCGCCTGGATGGTTTTTTTGCCCTGCGGGCCCCCTTCGTGACGGATGGCGACGACCGACGGCTCGTCGAGAACGATGCCCTTGTCGCGCACGTAAATCAGGGTATTGGCGGTGCCAAGGTCAATGGCGAGGTCAGTTGAGAAATACTGACGAAAAGTTCCAAACATGGATAGGTCCTTTGGGGCGCATGGAGCGCTTCGGCTCGCATGTCACCGGGTAACGGGTTCAAAGTGGGTTAATTTTGGGCTTAGGGAAGCGCTGGCGCACCTTGCCTCTCAAGGGATGGATAATACCCTATTGCCTGTGCATAACTCTGCAGAAAGCCATCTGATGGCCTTCATTTACACCCTGTTTCGATTGAACACCCATGTCACTTTCTACCGCTGATATTGACCGCCTGGCGCATTTGGCCCGGCTGGGCCTGGCCCCGGACGAGCGCACCCGCCTGCGCGCACAACTCAATGATTTTTTTGGCATTGTGGAAAAAATGCGCGCCGTCGACACCACCGGCATCGTCCCGCTGGCGCATCCGGTGGAGATCATGGGTGATGTGGCGCTGCGCCTGCGCGACGATATCGCCAGCGAGCCCAACCAGCGCGCAGCCAACCAGCGCAATGCGCCGGCGCTCGATGCCGGCCTGTTCCTGGTGCCCCGGGTGATTGAATAAACAAGAAAAACAACACATCATGACGCAAATTAGCTCTGATCTGCATGATCTGACGGTGGCCCAACTGGCCACACTTTTACGCGAGCGCCAGGTCTCTTCGCTCGAGGTGGCCGAGCATTTTCTGGCCCGTGCCGCGACACACACCGAGCTCGGTGCCTTTTTGGACAGGCAGCCCGACGTCACGCTGGCCCAGGCCCGTGCCGCCGACGACCGCTTGGCCGCCGGCAACGCCGGGACGCTGGCAGGCGTGCCGCTGGCGCACAAGGACATCTTCGTGACGCGCGATTTCGCCACCACGGCCGGCTCCAGGATGCTCAAGGGCTACCACTCGCCGTTTGACGCCACCGTGGTGGCCAGGCTCGGTGCCGGCGTGCCGGGCGGCGCACCTGGCGCGGGCATGGTGACTCTGGGCAAGCTCAACTGCGACGAGTTCGCCATGGGCTCGGCCAACGAAAACTCGGCCTATGGCCCGGTCAAGAACCCCTGGGACACCCGTTGCACGCCCGGTGGCTCCTCGGGCGGCAGCGCCGCCGCCGTGGCCGCGCGCCTGACACCCGCTGCCACCGGCACCGACACCGGGGGTTCGATCCGCCAACCCGCCTCGTTCTGCGGTGTCACCGGCATCAAGCCGACCTACGGCCGGGCCTCGCGTTATGGCATGGTGGCCTTTGCCTCCAGCCTCGACCAGGCCGGGCCGCTGGCGCGCACCGCCGAGGACTGCGCCCTGCTGCTGGGCGCCATGTGCGGTCCCGACCCCGACCGCGACTCAACCTCACTGGATGTGCCGGCTGAAGACTTCAGTCTCAGCCTCAACGCCGATCTGGCCGGACTGCGCATCGGCATACCGGCCGAGTTCTTTGGCGAGGGCCTGGCTCCCGACGTGCGCGCGGCGGTCGATGCGGCGCTGAAGGAATTCGAGCGACTCGGCGCCCGGCTGGTGCCCATTTCGCTGCCGCGCACCGAGTTGTCGATTCCGGTGTACTACATCATTGCGCCGGCCGAGGCGTCGAGCAACCTGAGCCGTTTCGACGGTGTCAAGTTCGGCTTTCGGGCCAAGCAGTACACCGACCTCAACGACATGTACCTGCAAACCCGCGACCAGGGTTTTGGCGACGAGGTCAAGCGTCGCATCATGATCGGCACCTATGTGCTGAGCCATGGCTACTACGACGCCTACTACCTGCAGGCGCAAAAAATCCGCCGCATGATTGCCGACGATTTTCAGCAGGCCTTCAAGCAGTGCGACGTGATTGCCGGGCCGGTGGCACCCACCGTGGCCTGGAAGCTCGGTGGCCACAGCGACCCCCTGGCGGACTACCTGGCCGACATCTTTACCTTGCCCGCTTCTCTGGCGGGTTTGCCCGGCATGAGCCTGCCAGTGGGATTTGGCGCCGGCAAGATGCCGGTGGGCATGCAACTGATCGGCAACTACCTGAGTGAGTCGCGCCTGCTGAACGTGGCGCACCGCTTCCAGCAGGCCACCGATTGGCATGCGGCCAAACCGCAAGGAATTTGAAGATGAGCACCACTTTTCAAGATGACAAACCTGTCACCGCGTCGCTGCTGATCATGGGTTATGAGGTCGTGATCGGCTTCGAAACCCACGCCCAGCTTTCCACCCAATCCAAGATTTTCAGCCGCGCGCCGACCGCATTCGGCGCCGAGCCCAACACCCAGGCCTGCGCCGTGGACCTGGCTTTGCCCGGCACCCTGCCGGTCATGAACAAGGGCGCGGTGGAACGCGCCATCGAGTTCGGCCTGGCCGTGGGTTCCCACATTGCCGAGCGCAGCATTTTTGCCCGCAAGAACTACTTCTACCCCGACCTGCCAAAGGGCTACCAGATCAGCCAATTCGAGATCCCGGTGGTGCAGGGCGGCGCGGTCGAGTTTTACCTCGGCGACGAGAAAAAATCGGTCCGCCTGGTGCGCGCCCACCTCGAAGAGGACGCGGGCAAGTCGCTGCACGAGGATTTCATCGGCCAGACCGGCATCGACCTGAACCGCGCCGGCACGCCCTTGCTTGAGATCGTCACCGAGCCCGATATGCGCTCGAGTGCCGAGGCCGTGGCCTATGCCAAGGAATTGCACAAGATCGTCACCTGGATCGGCATTTGCGACGGCAACATGCAGGAAGGATCTTTCCGTTGCGACGCCAATGTGTCGGTGCGCAAACCCGGTGCCGGCTTCGGCACACGCCGCGAGATCAAGAACCTCAACAGCTTCAAGTTCATGCAACAGGCCATCGACTACGAGATCCGCTGGCAAATCGAGGAACTCGCGGACGGCCGCGCGATCCAGCAGGCCACCGTGCTGTTCAACCCCGACACCGGCGAAACGCGCGCCATGCGCACCAAGGAAGACGCCGCCGATTACCGCTATTTCCCCGACCCCGATCTGCCGCCGCTGGTGATCGCACCCGAGTGGGTGGAGCGCGTGCGCCGCGAGATGACCGAGTTGCCGCGCCTGATGGCGCAGCGTTTTGTGCGCGACTACGGCCTGTCCGACTATGACGCAAACACGCTGACACAAAACCGAGAGGTGGCCGCCTACTTTGAAGCCGCAACGCAGACCTGTGGCCAGCCCAAGCTGGTCGGTAACTGGATCATGGGTGAGATCTCGCGCCGGCTCAAGCTGCTCGAGGCCGACATCAGCGCCTGCCCGATCACACCAGCGCAACTGGCGCAACTGGTCGGCCGCATCCAGGACGGCACCATTTCGAACAACGCGGCACGCCAGGTGCTCGATGTGCTGTGGTCCGAGCCGCAAGGCACGGTCGATGCCATCATCGAAGCCAAGGGCCTCAAGCAGATGAGCGACACCGGTGCGCTGGAGTCGATCGTCGACACGGTGCTGGCCGCCAACCCCAAGAATGTGGCCGAATTCCGCGCCGGCAATACCAAGGCGCTCAACGCGCTGGTGGGTCAGATCATGAAGGGCAGCCAGGGCAAGGCCAATCCGCAACAGGTCAACGCCCTGTTGCTGCAAAAACTGGCCTGATCACCCGGCGCCGCGCTGCGACACGCTGCGGTCGCGCGCGCCACCCGGCGTCAGCGTGCCGGGCCCGCCGTGGCAGGCGCCTGATTGGCCTGCCAGAGCGGCTCCAGGCGCTTCTGTTCTTCGTCAAAGTGGGCATTGACCCGCTGGACTTCCGTGTCCTTTTCAGCCAGAAAGCGCTGCTGTTCTGCCAGCGTTTGGGTCACACCAGCGATCTGGCGCTGCAGTTTCGCCGGTGCCTTGCTCGGGTCCTTGGCATAAAACGCCATCTCTTCGGTCAGTTTGCTGCGCTCAGCCAGCAGGTCTTTCAAACGCGCTGCGCCCACCTGCCTGACGAGCAGGATTTGATCCAGCGTGTCTTCCCGGTCTTTTTGATGCGCGGCGCGACTAGGATAACGGACCAAGAGCGCCCGTTCCATCCTCTTCTCCTCGTCTTTTTTGGCGCGTTCCTTTTGCTCGGCCCGGATTCTGGCCTCGGACTGGCTCTGCTCGAGCGGCGTCAGGACCGGCCCGATTTTGGCTTTCACGGTGCCGCTCGGATTAAGAATCGTTTGTTCCCGGTCATTACATTCGACGATCGGGCGGTCCGAGGTGAGCTTGCGCCCGCCGGCATCGGTGCAAGTGTAGATTTGGGGCGTGGGCCCGCCCGCGCTCTGCGCCCATGCCGTGACGCCGGATGTCGCCAGGACCACCCCGGCGGCAGCCCGGCAAAACCAGGCGCGGGCTGGGCTGGGAGTCATGTGGGCACCCCGGAGACACCGTACCGTTCCCGGTAGGCCTGCACCCGCTGGTGGGCGTCGCCCAGGCCGGGCACAGGGTGCTGCGCCAGGTAACGCAGCAGGTCATCCAGCCGGGCAATGGCGCACACCTGCAGGCCCAATTGCTGCTGCACATACTGCACCGCGCTGTGATTGACGTCGAGACCGTTTTCAGTGGCTTTTTCCTGGCGGTCCAGCGCAATGACCACGGCATGGGGCCGGGCACCGGCCGCCTGGATCAGGGCAATGGATTCACGCACGGCCGTGCCTGCCGACATCACATCGTCGACGATCAGGACCCGGCCTTGCAGCGGGGCCCCGACCAGGCTGCCACCTTCGCCGTGGTCTTTGGCTTCCTTGCGGTTGTAGGCAAACGGCACGTTGCGGCCCAGCCGCGCCAACTCCACCGTGAGCGCGGCACCCAGTGGAATACCCTTGTAGGCCGGGCCAAAAATCATGTCGAATTCGAGGCCGCTGGCCAGCAGGCGCTGCGCATAGAATTGCGCCAACCGGCCCAGCTTGGCGCCATCGTCAAACAGGCCGGCATTGAAAAAATAGGGGCTCAACCGCCCGGCTTTGGTTTTGAATTCACCGAAGCGCAGCACCCCGCAGTCCACCGCAAACTGCACAAACTCCAGCGCCAGCGTGTCCTGGCCTGGCATCTGTGCAGTCTGGGGTTCCTTACGCTCTGTCATGAAAAAGTCCTTGTTCAAATTAACCAGCCTGAACCTCAATGGCATCCGCTCGGCCTGCAGCAAAGGCTTGCCCGCCTGGGTCGCTGAAAACACCCCCGATTGTATTTGTGTCCAGGAAGTCAAGGCCCAAAGCGACGACGTGCAGGGCCGTTTCGAGCAACTGCATGAACTGCGCGGCTACTTTCATTTTGCCGCAAAAAAAGGCTATTCCGGTGTGGGAATATACAGCCGCCAGCAACCCAGCGATGTCCGCACGGGATTTGGCAATCCCGAGTTCGATGCCGAAGGGCGTTATGTGGAGTTGCGCTTTGACAGCGCCGATGTGAAGCGCTCCATCATCAGTTGCTACTTCCCCAGCGGCTCGTCGGGCGAGGAGCGGCAGCAGGCCAAGTTCCGGTTTCTTGACGCGATTTATCCGCACCTCCAGCGCCTGAAGGCAGAGCGCGAGTTTGTGCTGTGCGGGGATATCAACATCGCCCACCAGGAAATTGACCTGAAGAACTGGAAAAGCAATCAGAAAAATTCGGGCTTCCTGCCCGAAGAACGGGCCTGGATGAGCAAACTGCTCGGTGAGGGCGGCTTGGTGGACGTGTACCGCCAACTGCACCCGCGTGCCACCGACGAAGCCTACACCTGGTGGAGCAACCGGGGTCAGGCCTATGCCAAAAATGTGGGCTGGCGGCTTGACTACCACCTGGCGACCGAGCGCCTGGCACGAGGCGCCACATCAGTGGCGATTTTCAAGGACATAAAGTTCTCCGACCACGCACCGATCACGATTGGCTACGACTGGTGACGCGCATCGATCAGCGCAAACCATGTCGGCCGGATCCGCGCTTTCAGGGCTGCATTGCTGACGCCTCCCTTTTTACGGCTCAAGACAGGCGCGCAAGCCGAAAAAACCGCGCTCGAACACCTGGCCGGCCCGTTCCTGCATATCGGCCTCACGGTCGGTCTCGAACTCGGCACGCCAGCTTACAGCGCATGCGGAAGCCTCATAAGCATATGAATTTTCTGTCCTTGCCGAAAGCGACTGAACGCAGATTCGGGCCCGATAATTCCAGACCGGGACACGCATGGGTTGCGGCGTGCCGGTGATGCGGTACTGCAGGCAGCGGTCTTCGTCGGACAGACCCGTGAGCTGATGGGTCCAGAGGCCGCCGTCGTCGAACTCCAGCACGCGCGTGCAGCCAACACGATCCGCTGGACCGTTTTCGATGCGCGAGGAGCGCACCGTGTCGTTCCACTGCGGCATGGCGTTGAAGTCGCGGAGCAGTGCCCAGGCACGCTCAGCCGGTACCCTGAGCGTGACGGTGCGGGTGACGTTGACCATGGTGTTGATCCTCAGGCAGAAGCGGGGTTTCGACGTGTGTTCTGAAAATGTGCTTTTGGCGCTAAGATTTGCTGTGCCATTGGCATTTGGTGTTGTCTATTTTTACATGCAAGGAAGCAACTATATGAAGAAGTTCGTTCAACGCGCGCTCGTGGGCCTGATTGGTGGCGGTGCCTTCGCCCTTGCCGCCCATTCGGCCGAATTGCGGTTCAATAATCCGTTGCCGGAATCGCGCCCTGAAACCAGGGAACTGATGAAGTTCGCCGACGACGTGGGCAAGAACAGTGGCGGTGCCATCACCGTCAAGATGAACAACGGGGGAGCGCTGGGTATCAAGGATGCCGACGTGCTTCAGGTTTTGCCCAAGGGCGCGGTCGACATGAGCCTGATCTGGGCCAACTACGTTTCCCGCGATGCGCCGGCCCTGGCCACCGTGGTGGTGCAGGGAACCATCGGCACAGTGGAGGAGCTCAAGCGGGCATTGCCCGTGGTGCGGCAGATTTACGATGAGGAACTGAAGGACTGGGGCATTACTGCCGTGGGTTACCTGGCCATTCCGATGCTGGAAGCATCGGTGTTTTGCCGCGACCAGCCGGTCAAGTCGCTGGCCGAGCTGAAATCCAGGAAGCTGCGGGTCTGGGCCAAGGAGCAGGTGGCTTCGTTCAAGCGCCTGGGCATTGCCGCCCAGATCGTCGGGCAGGCCGACATGTATGTGGCCATGAAAACCGGCGTGGTCGATTGCGCGGTGTACCCGGCCTTGTATGCCCACACGGTGAACATGCACGAGGTGGCCAAGTACGGCGCCTTCCTGTACCCGATGCCCTCCGGCCCGTACGCGCTGGGCATGGCCACGGCCAAGTGGAATGCACTCCCGGAGGCGCAGCGCAAAGCCGTTACCAAGGCGGCAGACGACACCTGGCTTCGCTCAAACGAGTATTCGGCCGATCACCAGCGTGAGTTGGCCGCGCGCGAGGAACTCAAAAAGAAGGGCATCACCTGGTTGGGCGACTTCCCGGAGGCGGACCGCAAGCAATTCCTGGATGCCGTGTCGGCCACCTGGGCCGATCTGGCAACGGACGCCGGGGGCAAGGCACCGGCTTACCGTGAACGCGTGCTCAAGGCGATGGGGCGATAACGGCCATGCTTGAGCGCTTCGCTGTTCCTCTCGCAAGCCCAACCTGATGGCGCTGGCACGCAAACTGGAGCTGATGCTGGGCCGGTTGGCCCGCCTCTTTGGCTACCTTGCGGCGCTGTCCCTGTTTGCCATCGTTGGCATCATTCTGGCCAGCGTGGTGATGCGCCGGGTCGCTGATTCCCCGCTGTACTACACCGAAGAACTGGTGGGCCTGCTGCTGAGTGCCTCGCTGTTCCTTGCCTTGCCCATGGTGACGAAGCAGGCCAGCCATGTGCGTGTGACCTTTCTGGCCCAAGCGCTGCCAGAGCGCGGGCGTGCGGTGCTGGCCGTGCTGGCCGGGTTGGTGACACTGGGGTTTTGCGGCTGGTTTCTGGTAGAGGCGATCCCCTGGCTCGAGTTTGCCTTCAAGCGCAATATCAAGACCGAAGCGTCCAGCTTGCCCCTGGCACCCTGGATGGCTGTATTGCCCGTGTCCGTCGCGCTCAGTGCGTTGCTGGTGCTGGTGCGGCTGATCACCGGCAGTGAAAGGGCCTCATTCAGCCATGCAAAGCCCGCAGATTAACTGAATGAACCCGCGCAAAAACGCGCGCAATGATCTAAAAAAACCAGGGCTTCTGCATGTTCCTTTCGGTATTTTCTTCCTTGCTGGTGCTCACTGCCGCCAGTGGTGCTGCCCTGGGTGCAGCGCTGGGTTTGACAGGGTTTTTCCTGCTTCACTATTTCGCCAACGGTGCCACATCGCTGGCGGTCAACTCCATCTGGAATGTTTTCAATTCTTTTACCCTCAGCGCGATTCCGCTGTTCATCCTGCTGGGCGAGATCCTGTTGCACAGTGGTATCAGCCAGCGCGCCTACACGGCTTTCAGGCCGGTATTCGCGCGCGTCCCGGGAGGACTGCTGCATACCAATATCGCGGTTTGCACGCTTTTTGGTGCCGTCAGTGGCTCCAGCATGTCGACGGCGGCAGCGGTGGGGTCGGTCGCCTATCCAGAAATGGTCAAGCGCGGCTATCACAAGGAAACGGTGGTCGGAAGTCTGGCCGGCGGGGGTACCCTCGGCCTCCTGATTCCGCCCAGCCTGTCGTTCCTGATTTATGGCGCGCTGACAGAGACGTCGATCGGTCGCCTGTTCATCGCTGGCATCATCCCCGGCCTGATGGTGGCGCTGCTTTTCATGGCCTACATCCTGGTGCTGTGCCTGCGCAACCCCTCCCTTTACCCGCAAGACAACGAGCGCATGCCCTTGGGTGCCATCCTCATCGGCACACTGCGCATATGGCCTGTGATCGCCCTCATTGTGTCGATCATGGGAAGCATCGCCTTCGGGTTTGCCACGCCCACGGAATCCGCCGGCGTGGGCGTCGTGGTGGCCGCCATCATTGCCTTCATCTGGGGTGACCTGACGCCGCGCAAAATGGCAGAAAGTGTCTTGCGTTCGGTGTTGCTGTTTTCCTCAATCGGGTTTGTCGTGCTGGGCGCCACGGTGTTGGCTCAGTCCGCCAGCGTGCTGGGGGTGCCCCAGACCATTCTGGAGTCGGCGCTGGCCGGTGGACTGGGCAAGTACGAAGTGTTACTGATCGTCGTCATCGTCTACCTGGTGCTGGGCTGCTTCTTTGATGGCCTCTCGCTGATGGTGATGACCTTGCCCATCGTCTTCCCATTGATGATCAAACTGGGCTTCGACCCCATCTGGCTGGGAGTGATCATCACCATCCTGATTGAAGTCGGCCAGCTCACCCCGCCCGTGGGTCTTAATTTGTCGGTGCTGACGGTATTGACCCATGGTGAAGTGACTTTGGGACGCGCCGCATTGGCCGCCACGCCCTACTGGTTGCTGTTGCTGGGGGCGGTGCTGATCCTTACCCTCTTTCCCAATATAGCCACCTTTTTGCCTGACCTGCTGATGTAGCCCTTGGCGCGGGTCGTCGGGAGCGCTTCTTGTCTGAAATTACCTTGTAGGAAATCGAACCCATGCAAATCAGAGTCAAACCCAAGACCTATGGCCCCCTGACGGTGCAGTCATCCGCAGATGAAACCCTGGTGTTTCAAACCGAGGCAGGACATGAGGCTCGAGGCAGCCTGGCGCCCAGCGCGCAGGGCATGTCGCCCTCGGACCTGATGCTGGCGTCCCTCGCCAATTGCCTGGCCATTTCCATCCGCATCGCAGGGCGCCCCATGGCCATTGAACTGGGCGCCCTGCGCGTCTCGGCCATGGCCATCAAGGCGTCAGACCTGCCCAATCGCTTCGGTCGTTTTGAGGTGGACATCCGCACCGAGCACCCAGTGGATGCCGCTCAGGTGGACGAGTTGCTGCGCCGGACCAAGGAGACCTGCACCGTCAGCAACACGCTGGCAGCCGAGGTGATGGTGCGCCTGAACGCCTGATCATCAGCACCCGTTTGTTTGAAATTCTCAAAATGGAAACCGGCGTCGATGCGCGTCGACTTTGATTGGAAGTCATAAGATGAGTCACACGACAACCCTGCCGCGTGGCTCGGTCATCGAGGTCTTCCTTGCCTTCCTGAGACTGGGCCTGACCTCGTTCGGCGGACCGGTGGCGCACCTTGGCTACTTCCGCACCGAGTTCGTCGAACGCCGGCGGTGGCTGGACGACGCCAGCTACACCGACGTGGTGGCCTTGTGCCAATTTCTTCCCGGTCCCGCCAGCAGCCAGGTGGGCATCTTGCTCGGCATGCGGCGCGCCGGTTGGCCGGGCGCGCTGGCCGCCTGGGCCGGATTCACCCTGCCCTCGACCGTGGTGCTTATTCTTTTTGCGTTTGGTGTCCTGCAATGGGCCGGCGTGGCACAGTCCGGGGCCGTCCATGGACTGAAAGTGGCCGCGGTCGCAGTGGTCGCGCAGGCGGTTTGGGGCATGGCCAGGTCACTTTGCCCGGACCGGCTCCGGGCCGGCATCGCCGTGCTGGCCGCACTGACTGTGCTGGCGATGCCGTCTGCCGGCGGGCAGATCCTGGCCATGGTGACCGGCGCTGTGATCGGTCGCTGGGCCTTGAAACTGGCGCACCTGCCGCCATTGCATCATCACGACCATGGCATCAGCAAAACGACCGGGGCTGTCCTGCTGGCGCTGTTTGTGGTCTTGCTGCTCACGCTGGCGCTGCTTGCAGCCATGTTGCCCTCACCGCTGACTTCATCGCTTGCCGACTTCTACCGCGCCGGCGCGCTGGTCTTTGGCGGTGGCCACGTCGTCTTGCCGCTGCTGCAGCTGGCTGTGGTGCCCAATGAACTGGTCAGCAAGGAGGTGTTCCTTGCGGGTTATGGCGCGGCCCAGGCGATGCCAGGCCCGCTGTTCACTTTCGCGGCCTACCTCGGCGCGGTGATGTCGGCGCCGCCGGGTGGCTGGGTCGGTGGCCTGCTGCTGCTCGCCGCCATTTTCGTCCCGGCCTTCCTTTTGGTGCTGGGCGCCTTGCCGTTCTGGGAGCTGCTGCGCCAGCGCGACGGCGTGCAACGGGCGATGGCCGGGGTGAACGCCGCGGTTGTTGGTCTGCTCGGTGCGGCGCTTTACGACCCGGTATGGACCAGCGCCATTCACGCGCACAGTGATCTCGGGCTGGCGCTGGCGGCCTTCGGCCTGCTGGTGTTTGGTCGGCAATCGCCTGTGCTGGTCGTGCTGCTGGCGGCAGTGGCAGGCGGCCTTCTCGCACCCTGAGCGCTTATTATTCACACATGACCACCACCATCTCCACCCCCGCCGACAAGCCCTCATGGATCAGCACCTTGCGGGTTTATCTGGAGCCCGCCAGCCTGCGCATGCTCGTCCTGGGTTTTTCAGCCGGGCTGCCCCTGCTGCTGGTGCTGGGCACCCTGAGCTTCTGGCTGCGCGAGGCAGGCATCGACCGCACCACCATTGGCTACCTGAGTTGGGTCGGCCTGGCCTACGCCTTCAAGTGGCTGTGGGCGCCGCTGGTGGACCGGCTGCCGATTCCGCTGCTGACACGCTGGCTCGGGCGCCGGCGCAGCTGGCTGCTGCTGTCACAACTGGCGATTGTCTGGGGCCTCATCGCCATGTCCTTCAACGACCCGCAAGTGGCTTTGACGCCGGTGGTGTGGGGCGCGCTGGCGGTGGCCTTCGGTTCGGCCACGCAGGACATTGCACTCGATGCCTTTCGCATTGAGTCGGCCGACATCAACCGGCAGGCCGCCCTGGCGGCGTCTTACCAGACCGGCTACCGGCTGGCCATGATCTGGGCCGGGGCCGGCGTGTTGTGGATTGCGGCCGGGGCACAAACAGCGGCCATCAGCGGCTACCAGCACGGCGCCTGGCACACCGCTTACCTGGTGATGGCGGCCAGCATGGGTTTGGGCATCGTCACCGTGCTGCTGTCGCCCGAGCCGCTGCGCCGCCCGATGCCCGCGGCCAAGAACGCCATGGACTGGCTGCGTGGCGCGCTGGTCGAGCCCTTTGCCGACTTTTTGCGCCGCTACAAGTGGCAGGCGGCGCTGATCCTGGCGCTGATCGCCGTCTACCGGATCAGCGACGTGGTCATGGGCATCATGGCCAACCCGTTTTATGTCGACATGGGCTACACCAAGGCCGAAGTGGCCACGGTCACCAAAATCTACGGCGTCATCATGACGCTGGCGGGCGCATTTATTGGCGGCGCCATGGCCATGCGCCTGGGTGTGATGCGTGTGCTGATGCTGGGCGCGGTGCTCAGTGCCGCCAGCAACCTGCTGTTTGCGGCTTTGAGCACGCGCGGCCACGACCTGACCGGGCTCATTTTTGTGATCTCGGCCGACAACCTGGCCGGCGGCATTGCCTCGGCCGCCTTCATCGCCTACCTCTCGGGCCTGACCAACGTCAACTATTCGGCCACCCAGTACGCGCTGTTCAGCTCCATGATGCTGCTCTTGCCGAAGTTTATCGCCGGTTATTCCGGGCTGTATGTCGATGCTTTTGGTTACCAGCATTTCTTCACTGCCACGGCACTGTTGGGCCTGCCGGTATTGTTGCTGGTGTGGCTGGCAGCCCGGGTGGAACCGGCCTGATTTACCCAACTTTACGCCTTCTTCAAGCCTTGGATGCGACCAGACACTAGACTCAAGCCCATGAACCAACACCTGCTGATGATCGAAGACGACGCGCGCCTGGCCCATATGGTCAGCGAGTATCTGGGCCAGTCCGGCTACCAGGTCGGGCACGCGGGTGACGGCCAAGGCGGCTTGACCGCCTTGCAGGCCCAGCCCGCCGAGCTCGTGATTCTTGACCTGATGCTGCCCGACATGGATGGCCTCGAAGTGTGCCGGCGCATCCGGGCCCTGCCCGGCACCCTGGCCCAGACGCCTATTTTGATGCTCACCGCCAAGGGTGACCCGATGGACCGCATCATCGGACTGGAGATGGGCGCTGACGACTACCTGCCCAAGCCCTTTGAGCCGCGCGAGCTGCTGGCGCGCATCCGCGCCGTGCTGCGCCGCCATGGCGACAGCCCGGCACTGGGAGGCGGCAACGTCATGCGTTTTGGCAGCCTGGAAATCGACCGTGATGCGCGTGTGGTCAGTGTGGCCGGCCAGGTCTGCGAGCTCACCTCGTACCAGTTTGACCTGCTGGTCGCTTTGGGCGAGCGCGCCGGCCGGGTGCTGACGCGTGACCAGATCATGGAGGCCGTGCGCGGCCGTGAGCTCGAGGCCTTCGACCGCTCCATCGACGTGCACATGGGCCGCATCCGCGCCGCCATCGAGGTCGATGCAAAGGATCCCAAACGCATCCTGACCGTGCGCGGCGTGGGTTATGTGTTCGCACGGCAGCAGGACTGACCCCCCAAGAGACCCCCTTGTTCAATAGACTTTATGTTCGCATCTGGCTGGCCGTGGTGCTGGCCGTGGCCGTGCTGATCCTGCTAGTGGGCTGGGCCTGGCGGCTGGCGGCTGAGCCACCACTGCGTGACATCGAAGTGCGCAACCAGGCGGGCCAGATCATTGGCAAGGGGCGTTCCCGCTCCTTGCCCGGTGACGATGCGCTCGGGCCGCAACGACGGGATCAGCAGGGCCTGGGCATGATGCACCGCTTTGAGCTCTCGCCCATGTTGCCGCCAACCGAGCTGTCAGAAGCCGATGCGCTGGCCGATCCAAGCCGACCCAGGACCCATCCCGGCGTCAACAACCCCGGGCGCGGCGGACCCGAATTTGTGGTGCGCATGCACGACGGCCAAACCATGCGTATGCACCTGATGCGTGCACCCGCCTCGTTCTGGAGCCGCCCTCCTTTTGGTTTTGCCTGGATGCTGGTGTGGGTCGGCCTGGCCGTGGCGCTGGCGACTTACCCGATCGTGCGCACCCTGACACGCCGGCTGGAGCGCCTGCAAAACGGCGTGCAGCAGTGGGGCGAGGGTGATTTGTCGGCCCGCGTGCCGGAAACCGGCGAGGACGAAGTGGCCTTTCTTGCCAGGCGCTTCAACCAGGCCGCCGAGCGCGTGCAAACGCTGGTGCACTCCCACGAGTCGCTGCTGGCATCGCAGAAATCTCTGCTGGCCAATGCCTCGCATGAGTTGCGCTCGCCTCTGACGCGTATTCGCATGGGGCTGGAGCTGATGGGCGCCGGCACATCCCCCGCGTTCAAGGCCGAGGTCACCCGCAATATCAACGAACTCGACCAGTTGATCGAGGAAATTTTGCTGGCCAGCCGACTTGATGCGCGCGAGGCGGATCTGGGGACGGTCGAGTCGGTGGACCTTATCGGCCTGGCCGCTGAAGAGTGCGCCCGTGTCGATGCCGAACTGGATCTGCCTCCGGCATTGGATTCGGGCCCGGCCACCACGGAAATCGCTGTGCCGGGCATCAGCAAACTGCTGCGCCGTGCCGTGCGCAATCTGCTGGAAAACGCGCGTCGTTATGGATCCGGCGAAATTCACCTGAGTCTGAGCCAAACCGGCAGCCATGTGGTGATCCGGGTCTCGGACCACGGGCCCGGTGTCCCGCCGGCCCTGCGCGAGCGCATCTTTGAGCCCTTTTATCGCCTGCCTGGCGCCACCGAACGCGATGGCGGCGTCGGCCTGGGGTTGGCGCTGGTCAAGGCCATTGCCCAGCGCCATGGTGGCCGCGTAAGCTGTGAGGACCGGCCCGGCGGGGGCGCAACATTCGTGCTTGAGCTACCCAAAAAATAGGTGTCAAAACCCCCCAATTGGGGGATGTTCGAGCCACGGCATGGTCGTTACAGTTGACCCAACTGCTGTCACAGTCATGAAGCACAGACCTTAGTCAGCGTCCTTGATTTTCTTTGATGTCGTCTCTGAGTTCGTGAGGTTTCCAACGACGTTCCCCCTCGGGGGAACCTTTACAAGCCACCCTCGGGTGGCTTTTTTTTGCTCCAAGCGGGTTCGGCCCGCCAAGCCTGGGCCCATGCCGGAAACTCCCGGGCCGGCATGGGGCGGGCGATGCCGTAGCCCTGCGCCAGATCACAGCCCATTTGCAACAACAGGCTGCCGTGCTGCACGGTCTCGACACCCTCGGCGAGCACCTCGCGCTTGAACGCCGCCGCCAGGCCGATCACCCCTTGAAGGATCGCCAGATCATCGGGATCTTCGAGCATGTCGCGCACAAAGCTCTGGTCGATCTTCAGCATCCTGACCTGCAGCCGCTTCAAATAGGTGAGCGACGAGTATCCGGTGCCAAAGTCGTCCAGCGCAAAGCTGACCCCGAGCTGCGCGCAGGACTCGATCAATCTGGAGACCTGCACAATGTCCTCGAGCGCAGTGGTCTCCAGTATCTCCAGCTCGAGGCAGGACGGATTCACCTGCGGATGCGCCGACAATATGGCGCGCAGCCGTTCCACAAAGTCGGCTTGCTGCAACTGCCGCGCCCCCACATTGACGCTGACCGGAATGTCCAGGCCCGTCTGGCGCCAGGATTCAATCTGTGACAGCGCCGTGTCGATCACCCATTCGCCGACAGCCACCGCCAGCGGATGGCCCTCAATGACCGGCAAGAACTGCGCGGGCTCAAGCAGGCCGCGTTCAGGGTGCTGCCAGCGGATCAGGGCCTCGGCACCGATGACCGTGCCGGTCCGCATGTTCACCTTGGGCTGGAAATAGAGCAGGAATTCATGATTGGTCAGTGCCAGTCCGATGCGCTCAAGGTGCTCGTTACGGGCACGAATGCTGCTGTCATGCTGGGCATCAAAAATATGATGGCGGTTCTTTCCCGCCAACTTGGCCTGGTACATGGCCTGGTCGGCCTGGCGCAACAACTGGTCGGCATCAATAGCCTGGGTTTGCGAGTAGAACGCCACGCCGATGCTGGCGGAAACCTGGAGAATCCGCTCACCCACCGCCACGGGTTGCGACGCAGAGGCCAACAGCCGTTTGAGCATCGGCAAACTGGCGTCCACATGCGCGAGGTCGCCCATCACCGCGACAAACTCATCACCACCGATCCGGGCAAGCGTGTCGCCCTCACGCAGCGTCTGCTTCATGCGGTCGGCGATGGCGACCAGCAACTGGTCGCCTGCTTCATGCCCGTGCAAATCGTTGATGACCTTGAAACCGTCAAGATCAAGATAGGCGACCGCCAGCGCGTTTCCGCGACGCTCGGCGTGTGCCAGGCCCTGAAGCAGACGATCCGAGAGCAGCAAACGGTTGGGCAGATTGGTCAGTGCATCAAAGTGCGCCATGTGCTCCAACTGGCGCTGGTGTTCCCTGACCGCCGTGATGTCGGTGAACAAGGCGACATAGTGCTCGATGCTCCCTTCGGCACTGCGCACGGCGGTGACGGTCAGCGCCTCCAGGTAGATGTCGCCGTTCTTGCGGCGATTCCAGACTTCGCCATACCAGTGGCCCTTGTCATGCATGTCTGCCCACATGGCCGCGTAAAACTTCTCATCCTGCCGACCCGAACTCAACAGGCGCGGATTCTTGCCCAGGGCCTCCTCGCGGCCGTACCCGGTGATGCGCGTGAAGGCATCATTGACATTGAGAATCGTGCCGTCTGCCTTGGTGATCATGATCCCTTCGCGGGCATAGGTGAAGACGCTGGCTGCCTGAACGAGACTCTCTGCGCGTTTTTTCTCGGTCACGTCGCGGGCCGCGGCAAATACCCCCATGACCCGGCCTTCAGGGTCACGGTACACGCTGGCGTTGTAAAGCACATCGGTAATCCTGCCCGAGGTGTGCCGGATGGCCAAGGGGTAGTCGGTCACAAATCCTTTGGCGAAGGCCGCCCGATAACCTTCGCGAGCCAAGGCCGGGTCGGTAAAATAATCAGCAAAGTCGCTGCCCACCAAGTCGTTTCGGCCGAGACCCGTGACCTGCTCGGTCGCCGTGTTGACGTCGGTGATCTTGCCTTCCGAACTGATCGCCACCAGCGGGTCCTGGCTGGCCTCGATGAGACTGCGGGTGTATTGGCCCAGCCTGCGCTCACTGTTGCGGCGCTGTCGCTGGACTCTCCAGACCATGGCGCCCGCCAAGATCAAGGCTGCAAAAATGCCGCTCAACCAGGGTAGCCAAGGAAGGATCCTTTTCCATACCAAGGAGAGAGGATCCGGGCTGATGCTGATCCATTTCCCGAGAATGGCCTGCCGGTCCCGATCGGGGATACTTGCGAGCGTCTTGTCGAGAATCTCTCGCAAGATGGGCAAATCCTTGCGCACACCCAAGCTCAGGTCATAGGTGTATTCAAAGGCAGCCAACATGCGAAGATTGGTGAATTTCTCGCGCTCGATAAAAAAGGAGGCGCTGGCCACATCCATGATGACCGCATCAACCTCACCGAATGACAGTTTGCGCATGCCGTCCAGATCATCGGCGACGAGCGCGAGTTGGATCGCCGGAAAAGCGTTTTCCAGAAACTTTTGCACGCCATAGCCCTTGCCCACTGCGACGCGCTTGTTCAAAAACGAATCGGGCCACTGCCCTTCAATGAAACCAGCCTTGACGATGATCGCCGTGGGCACCCTGAAATAGGGCTGCGTGAAATCAAGATACCTCGAGCGCTCGGGTGTTTGCATGAGCGAGGTGATGATCTCCACTTTCCCGCGCTGCGCATCGGCCAGGATGGCGTCGAGATTCTGCGCGGGCAGGATCTCAAACTGCGCGTGAATCCGATCATTCAGCAACTGGACCATGTCCGCCGACAAACCATGCCACTGGCCGGAGTCGATGAAGCTGAAGGGCGGAAAGTTGACCTCCGGCGCAACACGCACCTGGCCGGCGCGGGCGTCGATCCATGCACGCTCCTGCGCCGTCAGAAAACTGCGCTCCGGCTCAGTTGCCCGCGCCGCGGAAATGCCAAGCAGGCCCAACAGGCTTGTCAGCATGGCCAGTCTCCTTAGCCAGGACAGCAGGCGGACTGGGATGTATGACAACCTTGGCAAGTTCATGGCGGGAAGGGTGCAGGATGAGGGTTTGAATGCGCCTGAGCGCGATGATGCCACAGCAAGGGCAGCCGGTACAGCGTCAGCCTTCCCGGCATGCTTCCGCCAGCAAGGCCCTGACCCGCGACGGCAGGATGTCGTTGAGGCAGCGCGTATGGCCAAGCGGGCAGGCCCTGGCAAAGCACGGCGCGCAGTCCAGCGCCGGCTGGTAGGCCGGATCCAGTTTGAGCCAAAGCACTTTGGCGAGCGCATTGAGCGGCGGGGTGTGCAGCGGACTGCTGGAGCCAAAAATCGCCACCTGATGAACACCCAAACCCGCTGCGACGTGCATCAGGCCGGAGTCATTGCTGACCATGCTCCTGCACGCCGAAATCACGCCGAGGGCCTGGGCCAGCGTGGTTTTTCCTGCCAGATTGATACATTGCCCCGGTCGCCGGACGTTGGCCGGGTCGGCAATGGCGGCGCACAATGCAGCCTCCTTGCCGGAGCCCAGCAGCACCACGGGCAAATCGAGTTGTTCTGCCAGCGTGGCAAAGTGGGTGGCAGGCCAGCGTTTGGCATCGCCAAATTCGGCGCCCGGCGCAAACACGTGGTAGCCCATGCGTGTGAGCGTCAAGTCGCGCAAGGTGGCGTCCACCTCGTGCGCGGACAACTGCAACTGCGGTCGGTCAGCCACCACATCCGCATCCCCGCTCAAAGCAGAATACAGAGCCACCATGGGCGGACGCTGCCCCTTGGCCGGATTCTTCAGATGCTGCGTCAACAGCCCGAAGCGCGCCTCGCCCAGATAACCCACACGTTTCCGAATGCCCGCCAGAAAAGGCAGCAGTGCGCTTTTCAACGAGTTGGGGCAGACATAGGCCACATCGAACCGCCCCCGCATTTGCCGGGCCAGGCTCAAACGTTCGCGCCATTGCAGGCCGCCATGGGCAAACGGGAGTTCGATGACTTCTGCCACCTGCGGCATGGCCCGGTACACCGGCGCCACCCAGGGCAGCGCCCCGACGGTGAGTTGTTCACCCCGCGCGCTGAGGCGGCGCAGCAGCGGCTCGGTCATCACCGCGTCGCCAATCCATTGGGGGGCGATGATGAGTGCGCGTTTCACCAATCAATGACCTTGAAAATGCTCGCCTTCCTTGAGCTTGTACAGCGTGCCGCAGTAGGGGCACTTGGCCTGGCCGGTGTGGGCCACATCCAGATAGACCTTGGGGTGGCTGTTCCAGATGCTCATGTGCGCCAGCGGGCTGGGGCAATAGACCCCGCCTTGATGGTTCAGGTCTTTGGCCAGCAGTTCTACGGTTGCATTTGTCATGTCAGACCTTCGTCAGCCAGTGGGCGTAGTCGGGATTGCGGCCATTGACGATGTCAAAGAACGCGCTTTGGATCTTCTCGGTGATGGGGCCGCGGGTGCCGACGTATCCAGCCTTGCCCAGTTCAATGCGGTCCAGTTCACGGATCGGGGTGATCTCGGCCGCGGTGCCGCTGAAGAAGGCCTCGTCACAGATGTAGATTTCGTCACGGGTGATGCGTTTTTGCACCACTTCAATTCCCAGGTCCTTGCAGATGTGCAGCACGGTGTTGCGGGTGATGCCGTTGAGCGCGCCGGCTGACAGGTCAGGGGTGTAGACCACGCCGTCCTTGATGACAAAAACATTTTCACCCGAGCCCTCACTGACGAAGCCATTGGCGTCGAGCAGCATGGCCTCGTCATAACCGTCGTCCAGCGCCTCGGTGTTCGCCAGAATGGAATTGGTGTAGTTGCTCACTGCCTTGGCCTGCGTCATGGTGATGTTGACGTGGTGGCGCGTGTAGCTCGAGATCTTGACACGGATGCCGCGCGCCATGCCTTCATCACCCAGGTAAGCACCCCAGGCCCAGGCCGCGACCATCAGGTGGATATGGTTGCCCTTGGGGCTGACGCCGAGTTTGCGGCTGCCGATCCAGCTCAAGGGGCGCAGGTAACAGGACTCGAGTTGGTTGGCGCGCACCACATCAACCTGCGCCTGCATGATTTGTTCTTTGCTGAACGGAATGGCCATGCGCAAGATCTTGGCGCTGTTCAGCAGCCGCTGGGTGTGCTCCTCGAGCCGGAAAATAGCGGTGCCGTCGGCCGTTTTGTAGGCGCGGACCCCTTCAAACACACCACAACCGTAATGCAGCGTGTGGGTCAGAACGTGGATCTTGGCGTCACGCCATTCCACCATCTGGCCATCCATCCAGATTTTTCCATCGCGGTCAGACAGGTCGGGCGGTAAGGGGCTCATCGGTTATTCCTTCAAATTAATGGGGCAATGCTGCAAAACGCAGATTTTACGGCCCGGCGAAGTGCCGTTGCGACAATTTGGTCGATTGCGGGGTTCGGCTGGGCAACACAGGCAATTCGCAGTATTCTTGGGCCTGAGGCGAGCCCGTGCGCGAACCTGCAACTTGTTCTATTTCAGGAGAATTTCATGACCCCAACTCTGACACCCCGTTCTTGGACTTCATGGCTCGCCGCAGGCCTGCTGTTGGGCGCTTGCAGCCTTGGCGCACAAGCGCAAACCCCCGCCGCAAGCGCGGCGAAGGTGCGTTACGAGGCCGACAAAAAGTTGTGCGCCGATGAAGCCTCGGCCGAAGCCCGGCTGCAGTGCCGCCGCGATGCCCAATCGGTGTATGAAAAAGCGCTGGCGGCAAGCAAACCCGCGGCCAAGTCATCGCAGCCGGCCGTTTGCAACGACTGTGGCAAGGTGACCGCCGTCAAGGTCGTCGAGAAAGCCGGCGAAGGCGGACCGGTCGGGATGATTGCCGGCGGTGTGGCCGGCGCGGTGCTGGGACACCAGGTCGGCGGAGGCCTGGGCAAGGACCTGGCCACCCTTGCCGGCGCGGCGGGCGGCGCCTACGCCGGCAAAAAAATCGAGGAAAAAATGAACACCCGCAAAATCTGGACTGTCAGCGTGCGCTACAACAATGGAACAACAGCCGAGTTCGATTACGAGCAGGACCCCGGCTTCAAGGCGGGTGATGCGGTGCGCAAAGCGGGGAATTTGTTGGAGCGGAACTGACCTCTAATTCATCTAATCGGTTGGGGTCAGAGCACGTCGCTTTGCGAGTGGTCTGACCCGCAAGATTTCATGTTTGTTGGGGTCAGAGCACGTCGCTTTGCGAGTGGTCTGACCCGCAAGGTTATAAGTTTCTCACCACTTCCATGGCCTGCTCGACGCGCTCGACCGCGTGAATCGTCAGGCCCTCGAAGTCTTTGGCCTTGAGGTTCTTGGGCAGGTTGGCCTTGGGCACCACGGCCACGCTGAAGCCCAGCTTGGCGGCCTCCTTGAGGCGCTCCTGGCCGCGTGGCGCGGGTCGAACTTCGCCGGCCAGGCCGACTTCACCAAAAGCGAAAAAACCCTTTGGAAGCGGTTTACCGCGCAGGCTCGAGGTGATGGCCAGGAGCACCGCCAGATCGGCGGCCGGCTCGGAGATGCGCACGCCACCCACCGCGTTGACAAACACATCCTGGTCCATGCAGGCGACCCCGGCATGGCGGTGCAACACAGCCAGCAGCATGGCCAGGCGGTCCTTGTCCAGCCCCACGCTCAGACGCCTGGGCGAAGGCCCGCCGCTGTCGACCAGCGCCTGGATTTCGACCAGCATCGGGCGCGTGCCCTCTAACGTGACCATGACACAACTGCCCGGCACCGGCTCGGCGTGCTGGCTCAGAAAAATGGCGCTCGGATTGCTGACTCCTTTGAGCCCCTTCTCAGTCATGGCAAAAACGCCGATCTCGTTGACCGCGCCAAATCGGTTTTTAATGGCGCGCACCAGTCTGAAGCTGCTGTGGGTGTCACCCTCGAAATACAGCACGGTATCCACCATGTGCTCCAGCACGCGCGGCCCCGCCAGCGCGCCCTCCTTGGTGACATGGCCCACCAGCACAATACACACACCGCTGGCCTTGGCAGCGCGCGTCAGGTGGGCGGCACATTCACGCACCTGGGCCACCGAGCCTGGCGCGGAGGTGAGCTGGTCGGAATAGACGGTCTGGATCGAGTCGATGACCGCAATGTCGGGCTGGGTGGATGCCAGCGTGGCCAGGATCTTCTCGAGGCCGATTTCCGCCAGCACCCTGACCTGTGAGCCATCCAGGCCCAAACGACGCGCCCGCAAGGCCACTTGGGCGCCGCTTTCCTCGCCGGTCACATACAAGGTGCTTTGGCCGCTGCGCTGCAGCGAGTCCAGGGCTTGCAACAGCAGGGTCGATTTGCCAATGCCGGGGTCACCGCCGATCAGCACCACGCCGCCTTCGACCATGCCGCCGCCGAGCACCCGGTCCAGTTCCTCGTGGCCGGTGGGGGTGCGCGCCATGTCCACCGCGTCAATGTCGCCCAGAACGGCAATTTCGGCCGTTTTGGCCAACGATGCAAAGCGATTTTTGACCGGTGAAGCGCTCTCAGGTGCCGATTCAATCAGCGTGTTCCACGCATTGCAGCTGGGACACTTACCCTGCCATTTGGGGCTGGAGCCGCCGCAATCGGAGCAGACGTAGTGGGTTTTTTCTTTGGCCATGCTGGAATAATACTGTATAAATTTACAGATTCACAGGGCTTCTTCAAGATCAAGATGCCATCGCGGCGATAGAGGCCACTCCCACCTGCAGCGGATTGTGTGACATATCGCACGGCGCCAGTTTGGGCGCTGTGATAGTTTGCTGCGTTGACACCAGGGATTCATTCGATCGCTGGCAACGATGAATTTAAGAGGTTGGTGGCGGCCATGGCGACACTCGATCAGACCCCGATACTGCCGAATCATGCAAACGGACTCAGCTCTCGCGAGGCGGCTGAGCGGCTCGCGCGCGTCGGACCCAATCGACTGAAGTCGCCACGGCAAAGAGCGATCGGGTTGCAGTTTTTGATGCAGTTCAAGAATCCGTTAGTGTTGGTGCTGCTGGTGGCCAGCGGGATTTCAGCCATCACGGGCGATGCCGGTGGCGCCCTCATCATCGGCCTGATCGTCGTCATGAGCGTGACGCTCGACTTTGTGCAGTCCTACCGTGCCGGCCTGGCCGCCGATCGCCTGGCCCTGCAGGTGGCGGTCACCTCCAACGTGTTGCGTGATGGCATGCCCGGTGAACTGCCGGTGGCTGACCTGGTGCCAGGCGATGTGGTGTTGCTGTCTGCAGGCGATTTGGTGCCGGCCGATGCCAGGGTGTTGCAGGCTGGTGATTTCTTTGTTAACCAGGCGCAGTTGACGGGCGAACCGTATCCGGTGGAAAAGCGCGCTCCTGATCGGCCCGGTGCCCCGCCGTCGCCGGGCGCGGTCGCCGCGGGTGCCGACACGCTTGCTGCGCACGACCGCGTGTTCATGGGCAGTTCGGTGGTCAGCGGTTCGGCGCACGTGCTCCTTGAGCGCACGGGCAGCGGCACTGCCCTGGGGCAAGTTGCGGTCAGCCTGTCCCAGCCGGCACCGGCCACCGCATTTGAAATGGGCACCCGCCGCTTTGGCATGTTGATCATGCGTTTGACGCTGCCGCTGGTGCTGTTCACCGTGCTGGTGAACGTGTCCATGCACCGTCCCCTGCTGGAGTCATTTTTGTTTGCCGTGGCGCTGGCCGTTGGCCTGACCCCGGAATTGCTGCCGATGGTGGTGTCGGTCACACTCACACGCGGCGCGCTGCGCATGGCCGCCTTGCAGGTCATCGTCAAACGCCCGTCCGCCATTCAGGATCTGGGTGCCATGGATGTGTTGTGCACCGACAAGACCGGCACGCTGACCGAAGCGCATATCCGGCTAGAGCGGCATGTGGACATCAGCGGTGCCGACAACCCGCAGGTACTGGCCTTGGCCTACCTCAACAGTTTTTTTGAGAGCGGACTGAAAAGCCCGCTCGACGACGCCATCCTCGCACACGAGGACATGGACGTGTCAGGCTGGGAAAAAATTGACGAGGTGCCGTTTGACTTTGAACGCCGACGGGTTTCGGTGCTGGTCGAACGCGCTGCCGCACGGCGGCTGGTGGTCAAGGGCGCCCCGGAGGATGTGCTGCGCTTGTGCACCCATTATCAGGACCCGGCCGGTCACCCGGCGGCACTCGATGCAGCCGCACTGGCGCGTCTCAACACCCTGTTTGACAGCCTGGGTAACGACGGCTTTCGCGTGCTCGGGATCGCCTGGCGCGATGTGGCGCTGGACCACCCCCATGCCGTGGTGTCAGATGAAAGCGGCTTGAATTTTGCCGGCTTTGCCGCCTTTCTCGACCCACCCAAAAACAGCGCCGGGCAGGCGATTCACGCGATGGCGACCAAGGGGGTGGCGGTCAAAATCCTCACCGGGGACAACGAACTCGTGACGCGCCACCTCTGCGCGCAGCTTGGTGTGCCCGTTCAAGGTGTGTTGACCGGCACCGAACTGGCCGCGCTGAACGACGATGCCTTGCGCGCGCGGGTGGAAAATGTCAACCTGTTTTGCCGCGTCAATCCAGCCCAAAAAAACCGCGTCATCCTGGCCCTGAAGGCGCGCGGCCATGTGGTGGGTTATCTCGGTGACGGCATCAATGACGCGCCATCACTGCACACAGCTGACGTGGGCATCTCGGTCGATGGTGCGGTCGACGTCGCCAAGCAGGCGGCCGCCATGATTTTGCTGGAACACGACCTGACGGTGTTGCATGCGGGGGTGCTGGAGGGTCGCCGCACCTTTGGCAACGTGATGAAGTACATCATGATGGCCACCAGCTCCAACTTTGGCAATATGTTCAGCATGGCCGCTGCCACCCTGTTTTTGCCATTTCTGCCGATGCTGCCATTGCAGATATTGCTCAACAATCTGCTCTATGACGTGTCGGAGCTCTCACTTCCGCTTGACAATGTCGACGAGGAAGACCTGGCGCGACCCAGGCATTGGGACATGGGATTCATTCGAAAGTTCATGTTGAGCATTGGCCCGATCAGCTCCCTTTTCGATTTTTTGACTTTTTACCTGTTGATCAGGCTGTTTGAGGCGCAGGAGTCGATGTTTCGCACCGGCTGGTTCGTCGAGTCCATCGCCACGCAGGTGCTGGTGATCTTCGTGATTCGCACCCGACGCAATCCCTTGCGCAGCCCACCTCACCGCTGGCTGGTCATGACCTCGGTCGGCGTGGTGGTCACGGCGATGGTGCTGCCTTACACGGTGCTGGCGCCCTATCTCGGCTTTGTGCCGCTGCCGCCGGCTTTTTTTGCACTGTTGATGACGCTTGTGGTGGTTTACCTGCTGATGGTTGAAAAGGCGAAACAATGGTTTTACAGGCAACAGACAAGGGCCTGAGCACAAGCTCTGGCACGCCCAAGGCGCCCGAAATGGCAGGACTCAGCGCCGTGCAGGCCGCCAGAGCGCTGCAGGACGAGGGTCCCAACGAACTGTCTGATGGGCAAAAGCGGGGCCTGCTGGCCATTGCGCGCGACACGCTGTCGGACCCGATGTTCGCCCTGCTGCTGGCCGCTGGCGTGCTGTACCTGATGCTGGGCGACCTGCAGGAAGGCCTGGTCTTGTTTGGCCTGGTGCTCGTGGTGCTGGCCCTCACCTTGTACCAGGAGGGCAAGACCGAGCGTGCGATCGAATCCCTGCGTGACCTCACCAGCCCGCGCGCCCTGGTGCTGCGCGACGGCACGGCGCAACGCATTGCCGGGCGCGAGGTGGTCGTCGGTGATGTGCTGCTGCTGGCCGAGGGCGACCGGGTGCCCGCCGACGCGGTGCTGATTCAGGGCGCTGAGATCCAAGTGGACGAATCTTTGCTGGCCGGCGAGCCGCTGCCAGTGGACAAGGTGGCTGCGGGGTCCGAAGCGGGCAGTGCAGCAGCTTTGCCCGCAAACACGCTGTACTCCGGCACCTTGCTGGTGCGCGGGCACGGCCTGGCGCGCGTGGTTGCCACGGGGCAACGCAGTGAAATTGGTCGCATTGGCCTGGCGCTGGTCGGCCTGACCACCGAGGCCTCTCCGCTCAAGCAGCAAATGGCGCGTCTGGTCAGGCTGCTGGCATGGCTGGCCTTGTTCGCCAGCCTGTTTTTGCTGGCAGCCTACGGCCTGATGCGCGGCGACTGGCTGGCGGCCTTGCTGGCTGCCATTGCGCTGGCCATGGCCTTGTTGCCGCAAGAATTTGCCGTGGTCTTGACGGTGATCCCCGCGTTGGGCGCGTGGCGACTGTCCCGGCAGAACGTGCTGACCCGTCGTATTGCCGCCATTGAAACCCTGGGGGCCACCAGCGTGTTGTGCGCCGACAAAACCGGCACCCTGACAGAAAACCGCATGACGGTGGTGGAACTCTTTGCGCCCCTGCCCCCGGGGCAGGCTGCCAGCCTGTCGATCGACTACGGCCGCACCACCGAATTGCCGGAGTGCTTTCACGCCCTGGTCGAATATTCCATTCTGGCCAGCGTCACCGACCCGTTTGACCCGATGGAAAAAGCCTTCCACCGCTTGGGGCAGCACTTTTTGCAAGACACCGAGCACCTGCACCGCGACTGGACGCTGATGCAAACCTACGGCCTGACACCCGAGCTGCGCGCCATGTCACATGTCTGGCAAGCCCGGGTCGGTGATGCCCATGTGGTGGCGGCCAAGGGGGCACCTGAAGCCATTGTCGATCTTTGCCATCTGGACAGCGGCGCCCAGGCGCGTGTTGCCAAGGCCGTCGAGTCCATGGCAGCCAAGGGGCTGCGCGTGCTGGGTGTGGCGAGCGCCAGCTTCGAGGGGCAGGACTGGCCCGCGATCGAGCACGACTTCGACTTTGAATTCATCGGCCTGCTCGGCCTGGCCGACCCGCTGCGCGCCGAAATTCCAAAGGCTGTCACAGAAGCCCATGGCGCAGGCATCCGGGTGGTAATGATCACCGGCGACTACCCTGCCACGGCACTGGCCATTGCCGCGCAAGCCGGGCTCCAGCCGGAAGTCCATGGAATCCTGACCGGCGACGAGCTGACGCATTTGACCGACGCCGAGCTGCAACAGCGCATGGCCAGTGTGCGCATTTGCGCGCGCATCGCCCCGACACAAAAGCTGCGCATCGTGCAGGCCCTGAAGTCGGCGGGCGAGGTGGTGGCCATGACCGGCGACGGCGTCAACGACGCCCCGGCCCTGAAAGCCGCGCATGTCGGCGTGGCCATGGGCGGGCGCGGCACCGACGTGGCGCGCGAGGCGGCTTCCATCGTGCTGCTCGACGACAACTTCGCCTCGATCGTCGGCGCGGTGCGCCTGGGACGGCGCATTTTTGACAACCTGCGCAAGTCCATGAGCTACATCCTGGCGGTGCATGTTCCCATTGCCGGCATGGCGCTGCTGCCGGTGCTGCTGGGCTGGCCGACCGTCCTGTTTCCGCTGCACATCGCGTTTCTGGAACTGGTGATTGACCCGGCCTGCTCGATGGTGTTCGAGAACGAGCCTGCCGAATCCGATGTGATGCAGCGCCCGCCGCGCGACGTGACGCGGCCGCTGTTTGGCGGCATGGCGCTGGGGCTGGCACTGGCGCAAGGCCTGGGCGCACTGGCCGTGGTGCTGGCCGCCACCGTCTGGGGCGCCGGCCAGTTGACCGAGGGAGGCATGCGCGCCCTGGCCTTTGCCGTGCTGGTGTTCACCAACCTGGCGCTGATTTTTTCCAACCGCAGCCGCGCCGGCTCGCTGTGGTCCAGCCTGTGGGTGCCCAATCACACGCTCTGGCTTGTGGTGACGGCC
Organism: Polaromonas sp.; assembly: GCA_021737975.1. Taxonomy (GTDB): domain Bacteria; phylum Pseudomonadota; class Gammaproteobacteria; order Burkholderiales; family Burkholderiaceae_C; genus Rhodoferax. The sequence goes on from JAIPCZ010000005.1 coordinate 56,011, forward strand.
GCTCTGGGGCTGCTGGCGCTGGTGCTTTATGTGCCGTGGCTGGCGGGTTTGTTCTTGTTCGATCACCTGCCGCTGGCCTGGCTGGCAGGCGCAGCGGGTCTGGGCCTGGGCAGTGTGCTGTGGTTTGAATTGCTCAAGGCCACCAGAAGCAAAATGGCTTCATAATGGAGCCAACATCCATTTTGGAGCCAATATGCCCAACCTCTCCATCAAAGACGTCCCCGAGGCCTGGGCCCAAGCCTTGCGCGATCGCGCGGCACGCAATCACCGATCACTGCAAGGCGAGCTCATGGCGCTGATCCAGCGCGCGGTCGAGACAGACCCATTGCCCCCGGATACCCACACCAGACCCCTGACAAGCCGGCGACAGGGCTGGAAAACGGTGGAGCAAATTGCGGCTGAGCTGCGCGCCAATCCGCATGACCCCAAGCTGTGCCGCGAATTGCCGCGCGGCGTGGACATCATTCGCGAAGACCGGGATTCAAGATGAGTCGCCCGGCGCGCGGCCTCTACCTGGCAGAACCTCCGAAGCACTACCTGGTTCGTCCTCCTTTGGTGTTGGACTGCAGCACGCTGGCAGGACTGATCTTTGAAGAAGATTGGCAAGCCCAGGCCCTGGAAAAAATCGAAGGCCACAGCTTGAAGGCGCCTTACTTGCTGAACGTCGAGATCACCAGCGTGGGGCTGAAAAAACACCGTCGTGGTGGAGCCGCCATAGCGCTCAGCGGTCTGGCAAAGTTCGCCAGCATGGACATCGAGCTGTTTGAAGTCAGCGCCATCGACGTGTTTGAACTCGCCAATCGCTACCAGCTCAGCGCCTACGATGCAGCCTACCTTTGGCTGGCCGCCGAGCTCACCTGCCCGCTGGCCACCTTCGACGAAAAGTTGGCCACGGCAGCACAAGCGCATTTGAGCAGTTTGCCCTGATCAACCTACTTGCACTGGCACCCGTTGCGCCAGCGCGCACATGAGCTCATAACCCAGCGTGCCGGCCGCCTGCGCGACCTCGTCGATGCCCAGCACCACACCGTTGGCGGCGCGACCCCACAGCGTCACCTCGGTGCCCATGCCCGCCTCGGGCACCGGCGTCAGGTCCACGGTGACCATGTCCATGCTGACCCGCCCGACCAGCCGGCTGCGCACGCCGGCCACCAGCACCGGCGTGCCGGTGGGGCAAACACGTGGGTAGCCGTCGGCATAACCACAGGCCACCACACCCAGCCGCATCGGTGCCTCGGCCACAAACCTTGAGCCGTAGCCGACGCTGGCACCCGCGGCGATGTCCTGCACTGCGATGATCTTGGCCGCCAGCGTCATGGCCGGCAACAAGCCCCAATCACCGGCCAGGTGCTCGGGGTGATCGGGCGAGCTGCCATACAGGCTGATGCCCGGGCGAATCCAGTCGGACGCCAGCACCGCGTCGACATGGCGCAGGCTGGCGGCGCTGTTGCTCAGGGACCGTTCGCCAGGCAGGTCACGCGTGACCTCGGCGAAACAGGCCATTTGCGCGGCAATGCCCTGACCGCCATCGGCGTCGCTGAAGTGTGTCATGAGCGAGATTTCGTCCACCTGAGGCAAGGCGTTCAGCCGCGCCCAGGCACTGCGGTAACTTGCCGGGGTAAAGCCCAGCCGGTTCATGCCCGAGTTCATTTTCAGAAAAACCCGGTGACCAACATGGGTCTTGCAAGCGGCGAGCATGTCGATTTGTTCGCTGCAATGCACCGTGTGCCACAAGTCCAGCCGGGAGCACAACTCCAGGTCACGCGCCTCGAAGACCCCTTCCAGCAACAAAATGGGGCCGCGCCAGCCCAAGTCACGCACACGCTGGGCCTCGTCCAGGTCCAGCAGGGCAAAGCCATCGGCGCTGCGCAGCCCTTCAAACACGCGCTCGATGCCATGGCCATAGGCGTTGGCCTTGACCACAGCCCAGACCCGGGCGTCAGGGGCGGCCTGGCGGTTGCGCGCCAGGTTGTGCTGCAAGGCAGCGGTATGGACGGTGGCGAGGATCGGGCGGGGCATAAAAGCTCTGGGGAAATTGCGTTGGGGTGATTTTGACACTGCAAGGGCATGCTATAACCCGGTACCGTTTGGAGACACGTCACCCCTCAGAGCGCCGCCCCGGGGCGCTTGCAAAAACCATCGATGAAACGCGGCTTCTTCACCATCATGTCAGCGCAGTTTTTCAGCTCGCTGGCCGACAACGCCTTGTTTGTGGCCGCCGTGCAATTGCTGCGCACCAGCCACGCCCCGCAGTGGCAACAGGCCGCCCTGGTACCCATGTTTGCCCTTTTTTACGTGGTGTTGGCGCCTTTTGTGGGCGCCTTTGCCGACTCCATGCCCAAGGGCCGGGTCATGCTGATCAGCAACTTCATCAAAGTGGCGGGCTGCCTTTTCATGCTGTTTGGCACCCATCCGCTGCTGGCCTACGCCATCGTGGGCCTTGGGGCCGCCGCCTATTCACCTGCCAAATACGGCATCCTGACCGAGCTCTTGCCCGCCTCGCAGTTGGTCAAGGCCAACGGCTGGATCGAGGGGCTGACGATTGGCTCCATCATTCTGGGGGTCTTGCTGGGTGGTCAGCTGGTGGGACGCCATGTGTCGCAGCACTTGCTCGCCATTGACATCCCGGGCATCAACACCGGCATCAACACCGCGGCCGAGGCCGCCATTTCGGTGCTGATTTTTGTCTACCTGCTGGCGGCCTGGTTCAACACCCACATTCCGCTCACGGGCGTGCTGATGCGCCCGATGCCCAAACGGCGGCTCACACTGCTGCCCGATTTCTGGACCTGCAACACCCGCTTGTGGCGCGACAAACTGGGTCAGATCTCTTTGGCTGCCACCACCCTGATCTGGGGTGTGGCGGGCAATTTGCGCTTTATCGTGCTGGCCTGGGCTGCTGCAGCGCTGGATTATTCGGTGACCCAGGCGTCCGCCTTGCAAGGGGTGGTGGCGATTGGCATGGCGGTGGGCGCCGTCATGGCGTCGATGCGCATGAAGCTCGAAGACGGCCCGCGCGTGATCACCCTGGGCATCGTCATGGGTCTCTTGATCATCGGCCTGATTTTCATCACCAATGTCTGGGTGGCGGCACCCTTCCTGATTTTGCTGGGTGCCCTGGGCGGTTTCCTGGTGGTGCCCATGAATGCGCTGCTTCAGCACCGAGGCCACAACCTGATGGGTGCCGGCCGCTCGATTGCCGTGCAGAATTTCAACGAGCAGGCCTGCATTCTGGTGCTGGGCGCGCTCTACAGCCTGTCCACCGGGCTGGGCTTGCCGACCTTCGCTGCCATCACCGGCTTTGGCCTGGTGATTGCCGGCTTCATGTGGCTCATCCGGCGCTGGCATGCCCGCAATCTGGTGCAGCACCATGAAGAAATCGACCGATTGCTGGCCATTGCAAGGAACGACAAGGCCCATGGCTAATTCTTGTACGAAGGGGAAAGAATGACTACCGTGTATGACTTTGAAGCGCTTTCAATTGACGGGAAGCCGGTTGCGCTGAAAAAATTCAAGGGAAAGGCCATGTTGATTGTCAACACCGCCAGTGCCTGCGGCTTCACGCCGCAGTTTTCGGGCCTGGAGAAGCTGCATGAAGCCTATGGCAAACAGGGCCTGGTGGTGCTGGGTTTCCCCTGCAACCAGTTCGGCGCGCAGGATGCGGGCAGTGACAACGAAATTGCCGAGTTTTGCCAGCTCAACTACGGCGTCACGTTCCCGATGATGGCCAAGATCGAGGTCAATGGTGCTGGCGCCCACCCGCTCTACCAATGGCTGGCGGCCGAGGCTCCTGGCCTGCTGGGCAGCAAATCCATCAAGTGGAATTTCACCAAGTTCCTGGTCGGCAAGGACGGCCGCGTGCTCAAGCGTTACGCCCCGACCGACACGCCCGAGAGTCTGACCAAAGACCTTCAAGCCGCGCTGGCGGCCTGACCCAATCAATCGGACGTAAAAAAGCCCGTCACCAGGACGGGCTTTTCCGGCTTTGAAGGCAAGAATCAAATGGTGGGTGTCGCCAGGTAGGCGGCCAGGTCGGCGATGTTTTGCGTGGTGAGGTTGCTGAACATGCCCATGCCACCCATGTTACTGCTGATGGCGCCTTGAATGGTGCTGGCGCTGTTGGCGCCCGCGAGTACATTCAATCCGCCTGAAGCTGCGGCACCATGGCAGCCAGTGCAGTTGGCGTACAGCGTCTTGCCGCTGGTGGCAGATGCCACCGGGGTGACAGGGGCAGGACTGGTGACGGAAAAGCTGCGGCTCACCGTGGCAGCCGCTGTATAGACGGAATTGCCAGCCTGGTTGGCATTGACGGTACAGGTGCCTGCGGTCACCAGCGTCAGGGTGCTGCCGCTGACGCTGCACACGCGTGGTGTGCTCGAGCTCAGGCTCACGCTCAGACCGGAGTCTGCGCTGGCCACCAAGGTGACCGGCGTCAGGCCCAGCGTCTGGGCACCCGGATTGGCAAAGCTGATGGTTTGGCTTGCCAGCACGACACCGGTTGCAGATGCCACGGCGAAGCTGTAGCTCACGCTTGGGGCGGCACTGTAGGTGGTGTTGCCTGCCTGGCTAGCGGTCAAACCACAGTTGCCTGCAGCCAGCAGCGTGAGTGTGTTGCTGCTCACGCTGCACACGACCGGTGTGGTCGACGCGATCGTCACAGGCAAGCCCGATGTGGCGTTGGCGCTCAAGGCGACGGGTGCCACGCCCAGGGTTTGGTTGCCGGGTGATGTGAAGCTGATGGTTTGGCTGGTCAAGGCACTGGTTGGTGTGCTGCTCAGCCCATACATCATGTAGGTGGCAATGTTGTTGGCCATGGTTTGGCTGACGGTGCCGGCAAGCGAGCCCATGCCACCTTCGTTTTCACGGATGGCCTCAAGGATTTTGGCGGCGTTCTTGGCATCTGACAGGCGCGCGCCGTGGCAGCTGCTGCAAGAGCTGTCCCAAGCGGCCTTGCCCGCAGAGGGGTCGCCGACCTGGCCTGTGGTGGTGCTCAAGTCACTTTCGTCGCCGTCGTGCATTTCTTGTTCCCAGTCATCGAGCGAATGGTGTTCGGCCTCGATCGTGGCTTCGATATCGTCGAGCACATGGTCATACGCATCCCCATCCTGCGCATCATGCTTGGCACTAAAGCGTGTGGCAATTACATCAGCGGGCAAGCTCGCCGTGCTGATGCCCTTGGACTCCAGATGGGTCTTGGTGCGTTCGGTGGCCGTCTGCACGCGGTCATCGTCGTAGCCTTCAACCTCAGCGTGTTTGGACTCAAATTGATCGAACACATCATCTGCCACACCGGTGCTGCTCAGGTTGGCCACCACCATATCGGTCAACTGCGTGATGTTCAGCGTGCCCGCGGCGCGCGCCAGCGAGTGCAGTCTTTTGTCAGCGCCGGTGCTGCGGTCCTTGAAGTCAACTCGCGCCACACAAGGCAAGGTGACCTGGCTCACATCCATGGTGAAGGTACCGTCAGACCTCGTGCTCACCGGATTCACCTGGCCACTGAGACACTTGAGGCTGACTTGGCCGTTGTCAATCGCCAAACCCGTCGCAGCCATGCCGTTGATGACGGACGGCGTGGTGGTGCCGCTGGGATCCGAGCCGCCACCGCCACCGCAAGCCACGAGGGTGGCAGCAGCCGTTACAGCAAGGCCGAGCGTGATGTGCTGGCGAAAGTTTTTCATGGGGTTCTCCTTCAGGGTCAGGGTTCAAGTTGTAAAGCCAACGCGATTTGCATTCATCGCCGGGTGACATTCCGCACTATTGGGAATTTTTCCCAAAATTGTGGCGGTACTTGATTATGCATACATTTTTCTTTAATGGGAAATTTTCCCTAATTTATTTCAAGATGCAAATTTGATGCACAATGCGGCACACCTTTGCACACCGCATTAGCCAGATGAACCCGCCCGCCCAACCAAATGAAGCCACCCTGCCCAAGGCGGGCTTGCCGCAGCCTGCGCTCGCGGCGCAGGCCTTGGCGCAGCTGTTAAGGCCCTTGGCGCGGCTGATGATTGACCACGGCGTGCAGCTGACTGCCCTGCAAGATCCGCTCAAACTGGCCCTGGTGGAAGAAGCCCTGGGCACCTATGGTCTCAACGACAAAGCCAGCTCGGACACCCGCGTTGCACTGCTCACCGGCGTCCACCGCAAGGATGTGCGTCGCCTGCGCAAAGCCCCGCAGGCATCCCAGGACAACAAGCCCATGTTGCCAGTCGCCGCTGCGGTGGTGGCGCGCTGGATCAGTGACCCGCAGTACCTCCATACAGACCAAAGCACCCGTGGCCTGGCACGCACACCCAAACACGGCCAGCGCGGCGAGCCCGACTTCACCTCCCTGGTGGCCGAAATCAGCACCGATGTCGGTGCCCGTGCCGTGCTGGATGAGCTGGTGCGCCTGGGCGTGGTCAGCCTGCAGGGCGAGAGCCATGTGGTGCTGAACCACAGTGCTTTTGTGCCGCGCGAGGGGCTGGTTGAGTCGTTTCATTTTTTGGCAAGCAATGTCAGCGACCACTTCGCTGTAGCGGTTCACAACCTGGCGCCCGACCGCCGCATGCCACCCATGCTGGAGCAAAGCGCTTTTTGCGCTGACCTCAGCGCCGAACAGGCCGAGCAACTCCAGGCCCGCGCACGCCAACTCTGGGCGGGCACGGTACAGCAGTTTTTGCAAACCGCCACGGTCGCCGAGCAGCGCAGCCAACACGACATCGGTCCCAAGCACCGGGTCCGTTTTGGCGTCTATTTTTATGATGCAGCCCAAGACCCGCCCATCGCCGTGCAGCCCAAGTCCGTACGCAAAAACTCCCGAAAGACCAAGCCATGACAACAGTCCTGACACCCGATAACGCCCTGAGCCGGCGAGCCTGGCTTATCTTGACCGGCACGACCCTGGTCGGCTGTGGCGGCGGTGGCCTGGGAGACCTCGTGGCGGTGGTGACGCCGCCCGGCGTGGGTGGCACAGGCGCGGTATATTCGCAAGGCACCATCTCGGGTTTTGGCAGTGTGGTGGTGAATGCGGTCAAGTACGATGACAGCGCCGCCACAGTGCGGATCAATGGCCGGGTCGCCACCCCCCAGGACCTGCGTTTGGGCATGGTTGCCGCGGTTAACGGCACGCGCGCCGGCAGCGACCCACTCACCGGGGCCGCGCTGGGCAGAGCCAGTGACATCGCAGTGTGGGCGATCGCCGAAGGTCCGATCCGTGGCCTGAGCTATGCCGGCGCTTCAGTCACCAGCGTGCAATTGATGGGAATGCAGATCTTGCTCGACGGCAACACCAACCTGGATTCCACATCGCTGGCAGTGAACCAAAACGTGGTTATCTGGGGGCTGGTCGTCAATGACGCGGCCACGCAATGGCGCGCCACCCGGATACAAGTCCAACCAGGCGGCACGACGCTGCGCATGAGCACCGGTCGGGTACAGCGCAGTGGAGCTCAGGTCATGCTCAATGGCGTGACACTGTCAGGCCAGGCGGTTACTGATTTGTTAGACGGGCAACTGGTGCGGGTGCAGGGCACTCAGACTGACTCCCCAGTCATGACGGTCACCCAGGTCTGGCTGCTTGAGACAGGCCTGAGCACGCCAACACCCAGCGGGAGCGACGTCGAGATTGAAGGCTTTGTGACCCGTACCCCGGTTGCGGGCCAATTCAAAATCGGCAACATCAACGTCAATGCCAGCTTAGCTACGCTTGCCACCACCTTGGGAACACTGTACCTGGGGGCGCGCTTGGAGGTTTCTGGTCGCTGGGCGGAGAACACCCTGATCGCCACCCAAATCGAACTAAAAAGTCAAATCAATGACGATGGCCAAGAAGGCGAGATCAAAGACAATGTCGAAATTGAGGACAGGATAGAACAATTTACCAGCGCCGCCGACTTTGTCATGCGCGGCCAGCGCTGCAACGCCGCCCAGGCCACGTTCTCGCACGGGACCGCGTCAGACCTGCCAGCGGCTTTCCTCAATCAAACCCGGATCAAGATTGATGGCCACTATGAAGGTGCCCTCCTGATGGTTGACGCGCTGGAATTCGAGCAAGACTGATACCTGGCGGGTCAGACCACTCGCAAAGCGACGTGCTCTGGCCCCAACTGACTGGATGCCCTGCTTGCGCGAAGCCGTTGCGCGGCGTCACGCAAGCCAATCGCGGTGGCGTCCCAGCCCAGGCAGGCATCGGTGATCGACACGCCGTAGCGCAGGTCCTTGGGGTCGGCCAGCTTCTGGTTGCCCTCGAACAGGTTCGACTCCAGCATCACGCCCTTGATGGAGCGGCAGCCGTCCACCATCTGCCCCACCACGTCTTTGAGCACCAGGCTTTGCAGCGCATGGTTTTTGCGCGAGTTGCCGTGGCTGCAGTCGACCACAATGTTGACCGGCAGTTTGGCCTTGGTGAGTTCGGCCTCGGCTTGTGCAATGGCCACCGAGTCGTAATTGGGCACGCTGCCGCCACGCAGGATCAGGTGGCCATGGGCATTGCCGCGGGTCTGCGTCAGTGCCACCTGACCTTCTCCATTTATCCCTAAAAAAGTGTGCGGCTGGGCGGCTGACAGCATGGCATTGAGCGCCACGTCAAGGTTGCCATCGGTGCCATTTTTGAAGCCCACCGGGCTCGACAGGCCGCTGGCCATTTCGCGGTGAGTCTGGCTCTCGGTGGTGCGCGCGCCAATCGCGCTCCAGGCAATCAGGTCGCCCAGGTACTGCGGCGTGATCGGGTCCAGCGCCTCGGTGCCGCAGGGCAAGCCCATGTCGTTAAGGTCCACCAGCAACTGGCGCGCCAGGCGCAGCCCCTCTTCGATGTGGAACGAGTCGTCCATACGCGGGTCATTGATCAGGCCTTTCCAGCCCACGGTGGTGCGCGGCTTTTCAAAATAGACCCGCATCACGATCAGCAACTGGTCTTCTAATTCATCGGCCAGCGCCTTGAGGCGCTGTGCATAGTCCCGGGCGGCTACCAAGTCGTGAATCGAGCAGGGGCCAACCACCACGAGCAGACGCGGGTCACGCCCCTGCAGGATGTTGGCCACGGCGGTCCGGGCCGCGCTGACGGTCTGGGTGGCGCGATCACTGACCGGCACGACGTCGTGTAATGCGCTGGGTGGCAGCAGGGTTTGCTGCGCCAGCACGTTGAGATTTTCAAGGGCGGTCGGGAAAGTCATGGATTTTTTAATGGGAGCAAGGGAGAAGCACTGATTTTATGGGCGGGTGCCCTGACCAGCACCCATAATGAGGCCTGTTCATTCACCTAAAACATGCCTGCCAGTCGACCTTTTCCCCATGTTATTGTGATCGGCGCAGGTATTGTGGGCGCGGCCACCGCTTTTTATCTGAGCCGCGCTGGCGCCAAAGTCACCGTGCTCGATGCCCAGACGCCCTCAGCGGGTGCCACCGGCGCCTCGGATGGCGCGGTTTCGGTGGCCAGCAAGCGCCCCGGCGTGATGATGCAACTGGCGCGACAGGCGCGCGACCTCTATGCCCAGCTGGTGCTTGATGAGGTGCTGACCGATCTGTTCCACACCCGCCCCACCTATTTGTTTGCGCGCTCGGAGCTCGAGGTGGCCGTGATTGCCGCGCAGCAGCGCGACCTCGACAGCCAAGGCGAGGCCACGCTGTGGCTCGACCGCGCCATGCTGATGCGGCGGGTGCCTGGCCTCGGCCACAGCGTGCTGGCCGGGCTCAAGGTGCCCAGGGACGGCCATGCCATCGGCTACCAGGTGACCCACCGCTTACTGTCGTGTGCCAACGTGGTGCCGCTGCGGCACACCCCGGTGCAGGGTCTGGTGCTGTCGGGCCAGCGCGTCATCGGCGTTGAAACGCCAGCCGGACGCATGCTGGCTGACGTGGTGGTACTGGCCGCCGGCATCGACTCGATGGCTTTTTTGGGCCTCGACAAGGTGATGATCCCGCGCAAGGGGCAACTGATCGTGACCGACCGCGCCGCCTTTGGCTACGCGGTGTTGCCCGGGCCGCTGATGTCGGCGAGTTACCTGGCCTCCAAACACACCCCGACGGCCCAGCAAAGCTCTGTGAGCCTGGTGATCGACCCACTGCGCACCGGCCAGTTCTTGCTGGGCAGCAGCCGCGAGACCGGCGTGCTGGACCGCCAGACCGACATCCGCACGGTGGCGACCATCCTGCGTGAGGCCATCGACGTCTACCCGCCGCTGGCGCGCCAGCGTGTCATTCGCACCTTTGCCGGCATTCGCGCCACCACCGAAGACGGCCTGCCCATTGTCGGCCGGCACCCCGAACTGGACGGCCTGATCCTGGCCACCGCCATGCAGGGTGACGGCATTTGCCTGGGGCCGCTGGTGGGCGCCGCCGTGGCGCGCTGGGCGCTGGAACAAGACAGTGCGCAGGATTTTTCGGCCCTGAGCCCTGCGCGTTTTTTGAAGGTCTGACCCCAGCTCTTTAAGACTTGTCGTGAAAACGCGCCAGAAAGGCCTGTGTGGCGGCCTGCTGGGGGTGATCGATCACGTCTTTTGCCGGGCCGCTTTCCACCACGACGCCGTCGCGCATGAAAACCAGCACGTCGGCCACCTCGCGCGCAAAAGCAATTTCGTGGGTGACGATCACCATGGTCATGCCGTCTTTGGCCAGCGACTGGATCACCGCCAGCACCTCGCCCACCAGTTCGGGGTCGAGCGCCGAGGTGGCCTCGTCAAACAGCATCACCTGCGGCTGCATGGCCAGCGCGCGCGCGATCGCCACGCGCTGTTTCTGGCCACCCGAGAGTTGTTGCGGGTGGGCGTCTGCCTTGTCTGACAGGCCCACCTTGTCGAGCAACTGCAGCGCCCGGGCCCGGGCTTCGGGCTTGGGTGTGCGCAGCACCGTGACCATGCCTTCCATCACATTCTGCAAGGCGGTCATGTGCGGGAACAGGTTGAAATGCTGGAACACCATGCCGGTGTTGGCCCGGAAACGCGACAACACCCGGTCGCCGGGCAGCTTGGTGGCAGCGCCCTGGTAGCTGAACTCGTGCTTGCCGACACGGATGCGGCCCGCATCGGGCAGGGTCAGCAGGTTGATGCAGCGCAGCAGGGTGGATTTGCCAGAGCCTGACGGCCCCACCAAAGCCACCACCTGGCCTGGTGCCACGCGCATCGACACGTCCCGCAGCACCACGTTGTCGCCAAACTGCTTGCGCAGCCCCTGAATTTCAATCATGTGCAAATCTCACAAAGTATCGGCGCGCCGCTCGAGCCGCTTGATCAGGCTGGTGGCAGGCACCAGCACGGCCAGGTACATCAAGGCTATCAGCGTGTAGGTTTCCAGCGGTCGGTAGGTCTCGTGCACCACGGCTTGTGCCTGGTAGACCAGGTCCGGCAAGGCCACGATGGAGACCAGCGAGGTGTTCTTGAGTTGCATGATCGACTGGTTCAGCAGCGGCGGCGTCATGCGCCGCAGCGCCTGCGGCAGCACCACGCGGCGCATGATCTGAAACCGCGTCATGCCCAGGGCGCGTGCGGCCTCGGTTTGCCCCACGTCGATGGAAATGATGCCGCCGCGGATGATCTCGGAGTAAAACGCGCCGCCGTACAAGGACAGCGCCAGCACCGCCGCCATGCCGGGCGACATTTCGATGCCCAGCAACACCGGCAAGGCGTAGTAAAACCAGATGATCTGCACCAGCACCGGGGTCGAGCGAAACAGCTCCACATAAACCTTCATTGGCCAGCGCATCACACCCCAGTGCGACAACTGCCCCATGCCGGCGATCAGGCCAAACAGCAGCCCGAGGACAATACACATCACGGTGTAGCCCAGGGTATAAAGCAGGCCGGTGGCAAACAGGCTGCGGTATTCCCACAAAAATTCAAAATTCCACTGGTACACAGATGCTCCTGAGGACGACGATGTACTCACATCCCGAAAATGTGCGTCGGTTGACGGTTATTGCTGGAGCGACGCCCTCGCCGCGAATGCACCCGACTTCATTCGCGGGGAGGGCGCCGCTTCAACAAAGTCGGGTGATCACTCCCCAACTCGTTGAATGGCCATGACTCAGAATTTGACGATGACCGGGATCTCCTCAGGCTTGATGCCCATGAGTTTGTCAAGGTTGGACAACACGATCGGGTTCACCTTGTCGGCTGCGCGCAGCTCTGTGATCCATTTGTCCACATAAGTCTGCCAGGTTTTGTCGGCCTCTTTGCGCAAGCCGGCATTGGTGGTGGTGCCCTTGATGGGCTCGGGCACGATCAGGTGCCCGACGTTGGGATTTTTCTTGAGGATGCCGGCCGACACCGTGACCACCAGCGGCTGCACGTCGGCACGGCCGGTTTGCACCGCCATGGTGGCGTCGTTGGATTTCTCGAAGCGCAAAATCTTGGCCTTGTCGTACATGGCCGTCACCAGGTTGTCGTAAGACGAGCCCACATCGACCGCAATGGTCACTTCTGGCTTGTTCAGGTCGTCCCAGGTTTTCGCCTGGAAGCCTTTCTTGGCGATCAGCGTGAAGGCGTTCTGGTACAGCGGCACGGTGAAGTCAATCACCTCGCGGCGTTGTGGTGTCGGGTTGAGGCCAAAAAAGATGTCAAGCTTGTTGGTCTGCAGGTCGAGCACCGAGTTGCCCCAGGTGGTCTCGGTCACCACCAGCTTGACATTGAGCTTGGCCGCCAGGTCTTTGGCCAGGTCAACCATGATCCCGCTCCATTCACCGGTGGCCAGGTTTTTCTGGTAATTCGGCGGGGCACCTGCAACCGCGCCCACGCGCAGGGTTTTTGTGCTGTTGATTCGGTCCCAAGTGGTTTGATCAGGGGCCTGTGCCAGCGCAGCGCCGGCAAGGCAGCTTGCCGCCAGAGCGGCCACACCCATGGTGAAATGGCGTCGTTGGTTCAATGTCATCGTCTTCTCCTGGTAGAGGCAAAATTGCCGGTTGCAAAAATCTTGGATCGGTCATTCATCGGCATAGGCCGCCAGCGCGGCCACCGACACCGGCCGCAGCGGCCAGCGCGGCACGCTGCCATTCAGGTCCTGGGGTTCAAACGCGACGCCGGTCTGGGCGGCCAAAGCTTGTGCCGCCCGCGCACAAAAACGGCCCTGGCAGGCCCCCATGGCAAAACGGCCGACCACCCGAATTTCGTGCGCCGAGCCGGCGCCCTGAAGTGCGGCAAAGCCGGAGGCGCGTAATCCTTCACAACGGCAGACCACGGTCTCGGGCGTGATGTCATGAACCGGCGCCTGGTAGAGCGTGCGCAGCGCCGCTTGCAAGCGGCGGGCCGACTGCAATGGCGCATCAAAACTGGCACCGGGGCACGGGCGCCCCAGGGCTTTCGCGACCTGCTGCGCGGCCTGACGGCCGTCTTGAACAGCGGCCGCTGCACCAAGCACCTCACGGCAATCCCCGGCCCAAACCACGGGCAGGCCCGCCCCGGTTTGACGCGGCAAGCCGGTCTGGTTGGCATCCAGGCCGTCGTGCAAGGCCAGATGCGCCACCTCATACACCTGGGTCTGACCCCGCCCATTCACCGTTGTCACGCGCAGGCCCTGCGCCATGGCTTCAATGGCCGTGACCTGGCAACCGGTGCGGTACGGCACGCGGGAGCGCCACAACTGGCGGGCATAGGCAAGGGCCTCGGCCAACGGGGGCCCGCTGCGCAAACCATTGAATGCCGCGCCGGGCTGCACCAGCGCTGTGCCAAAAGGCGTGCCTCGCTCCAGCAAAGCCAGTGGCGGGTTGCCGGCAGCGGCCAATTGCGCGGCCAGGGCCAGCGGCAGCGGCCCGCTGCCCGCCACCAGAATCGGGCCCTGGGGTGCTTCACCGGTTTCCTTGAGTTGCACCTGCATGCCGCCCACCGTGCTCACACCAGGCAACTCCCAGCCTGGAATCGGCAGCACGCGCTCGACGCCCCCCACCGCCATCACCACGGCTTTGGGCCGCACAGAGCGCACACACCCCGCGGCCCGGTCGTCAAGCAAATAGCGGCCATCACCCTCAACGCCAAGAAAAACCGATTGCAGTTGCAACGTAAGCCGCGCCCCCGCCTGCTCGACCCGGTCCAGCAAGGCCTGCCAGTCGCGCTGGTGGTGCACGTTGCGCCGGACCGGGCTGGCGCCCGCACCGACGTAGGCACGGTGGATGGCGCCACCCAGGCGATCACGCTGCTCAGCCAGCAGCACCGACAGGCCCATGCCAGCCAGGTCAACCGCAGCGGCAACGCCGGCCGGGCCACCACCCACCACCAACACATCAGGCTGCCACACGGTGCACCTCACAGACCGGTGGCGCGGCCAGCGTGACCTGCACACCGGCACGCGCAGGTGTCAGGCAGGCTTCCGCTGGCGCAGCCCCATTGATCGACACCAGACAGGCCTGGCAGGCGCCAATACCGCAAAAATAGCGTCCGCGCAATTGCCCCATGGCCGGCCCCAGGTCATCCAGACCCGCGCGGCGCAAGGCCGCGGCAAAAGTTTCCCCGGGTCGAAAAACGACCGGATGTCCCAACCAGAAGAAGGCCTCGTTCATCACAGTTTGTGTCTTTAGTTTTGTACAAATTTAATGTGTCGATTAGACCCGAAATCGGACAGATCCCAATCAGTAGTCACCCTAGATCGGCCATCGCCCGCAGACCCGCGCGAAAGGGGCACTCAGGCGGTCGGCATCGGCACGGGCAATCGCACTGCGAAATGACTAAACTGCGCACTGCCATGTCAAGATCACGCTCAAGCCAGCCTCATACTCAGGAACCCAGCTCACCATGAACCCCAACATCTCCCTGATCGGCGCGCCCACGGACATTGGTGCGGGCAGCCGCGGCGCCAGCATGGGGCCGGAAGCCCTGCGCGTCGCCAACATTGTCCAGGTGCTCGAGAGCCGCGGCCTCGCTGTGCTGGACCGAGGCAACCTGAGCGGGCCGCGCAATCCGTGGCTGCCGCCGGTGGAGGGTTACCGTCATCTGGCCGAGGTCGCTGCCTGGAACCAGTCGGTGCATGACGCGGTGTATGCCGAACTCCAGCAAAACCGCCTGCCGATTTTGCTTGGTGGCGACCACTGCCTGGGTTTGGGTTCTATCAGCGCGGTGGCCCGCCACTGTCGCGACACCGACAAAAAACTGCGTGTCTTGTGGCTCGATGCCCATGCCGACTTCAACACCAGCGCGCTCACGCCCAGCGGCAACATTCACGGCATGCCGGTCGCCTGCTTGTGCGGTTACGGACCGCCAGAGTTGACCCGCATCGGTGGCCAGGTGCCGGCCATCAAACCCAAATGGGTGCGTCAGATCGGCATTCGCAGTGTCGATGAGGGCGAAAAGCGCCTGGTGCACGAAGCTGGGCTGGAAGTGTTTGACATGCGTTTCATCGACGAGATGGGCATGCGCGCCGCCATGGAGCTGGCGCTGGCGCTGGTCGACGCCAACACCCATCTGCATGTGAGTTTTGACGTCGATTTTTTGGACCCCGACATTGCGCCCGGCGTGGGCACCACGGTGCGCGGCGGCCCGACTTACCGCGAGGCGCAGCTGTGCATGGAAATGATCGCCGACACCGGCCGCCTGGCCTCGCTCGACGTGATGGAACTCAACCCGGCTTTTGATGTGCGCAACCGCACCGCTGAAGTGGCGGTGGACCTCATCGAGTCGCTGTTTGGCAAGAGCACACTGATGCGCAAGGCGGTTTAGCCTCACAAGCCCTCGCGGTCTTGGTGTTTAATTGCCGTTTTGAGTTCCCGCAATAACTTGTCGACCCCATGGATGAACTTGACCAAAGCCTGATCAGCCTGCTGCGCCAGAACGCACGCATGAACGTGGCCGACCTCGCCCACAAGCTCAAGGTATCGCGCGGCACCGTCACCAACCGCATCCGCAAGCTCGAAGACACGCAGGTCGTGCTGGGTTACACCGTGAAGATGCGGCCCGAATCCGAACGTCACAGCATCCGCGCCTGGATGGAGGTGCTGGTGGAAGGCAACCAGACCCGGCTGGTGATTGCCAGTTTGCTGGGCGAGCCCGGCGTCGCTGCCCTGCACGACACCAATGGCCGCTGGGACCTGCTGGCCGAGCTCGAGGCCACCTCGATGGCCGAACTGTCGCAAATCCTTGAGCGCATCCGACTGATCAAGGGCATTCGGAGCACCGAAACCAACATCCACCTGGCGACCTATCGGTAGCGCCAGCCGCATAATGCGCTGATGCCCATTACGCTATCTCATGGCCGAGTCGGACCTTGGCTTTCGGTCGCCCTGTGGCTGATGCTGACGGCGCTGTGGCCCGCCAGCGGTGTTCTGGCGGCCGACCCGGTCATGCCGACCGTGCGGGTGGGTGTGTATGAAAACGCACCCAAATTGTTTTTGGGCAAGGATGGCCAACCCAGCGGCATTCTGGGTGATGTGCTGATGGCCATGGCCGAGCGGGAGCGCTGGCACATGGTGGCCGTTCCGTGTGAATGGCAGGCCTGCCTGAATGCGCTGGCCAGGGCAGAGATCGACTTGATGCCCGATGTGGCCTACAACGAGGCGCGCGCCCAGACATTTGATTTTCATCAAGTCCCGGCGCTGCTGAGCTGGTCGCAGCTTTACAAGCGCAAGGGCGACCCCATTCAGGCCATCACCGACTTGCACCAGAAGCGCATCGCGATCATTACCGGCTCGATCCAGGGCCCGTTTCTGGAAAGCATGCTGGACAGTTTTGCTGTTTCTGCCACCTGGGTCCATGTGGATTCGTTTGAACAGGGTTTCGAGCAGGTGCGCCAGCGTAATGCCGACGCCGTTGCAGCCAGCCGTTTTTTTGGTGATTTGCAGGCGTCCCGATTCAATCTGGAGCCGACGGCAGTTGTGTTTCAGCCGGTCCAATTGTTCTACGCCACCACCAAAAACAAAAATGCGCTGCTGTTGGCCGCCATTGATCGGCATTTGTCAGTTTGGCAAACCCAGTCGGACTCACCCTATGCGCAGGCATTGCAACGCTGGCTGCAGACGGCACCCGAGTTTGTGATACCACGCACCCTGTGGTGGCTCCTCTCGGCCTTGATCGCCGCTCTGGCGCTGGCGCTCGCCATGAGCACCTGGCTGCGCCGGCAGGTGGTGAAAAAAACCGAGCATATCCGCGCCGGTGAGGAGCGGCTCAACACCATCCTCAACAGCGTGGATGCTTTTATCTACATCAAGGATACGGCGCTGCGTTACCAGTATGTCAACAGCCGGGTTGCCGACCTGTTTGGCTGCAACGCGGAACAGGTGATCGGGCAAACCGACGGCGCATTTTTTGACGAGGTCACAGTCGCCAAATTGCGCGCCCATGATCTGCGCGTGATTGAGCAAGGTGAGCGGGTCGAGGAGGAAGAGGTCAACCGCAGCCTTGATGGCCGCATGACGCAGAGCTTTCTGTCGGTCAAGCTGCCGCTGCGCGACAGTGCGGGCCGCGTTTATGCGCTGTGCGGCATCTCAACCGACATGACCCGGCGCAAACAGGCCGAAGAGGCCATTCATCAGCTGGCGTTTTTCGACCCGCTGACCGGCCTTCCCAACCGGCGCTTGCTGCAGGACCGGGTGCAACAGTTGCTCATTTCACTGCCCCGCCTGCCCCAGCATGCCGCGCTGATGTTTCTTGACGTGGATAATTTCAAGGACATCAACGACACGCTGGGCCACGATGTCGGCGACGAACTGCTGCGCCAGATCGCCGACCGCATGCGCGAATGCGTCCGGGCCCAGGACACGCTGGCGCGGCAGGGTGGTGACGAGTTTGTGGTGATGCTCGTCAACCTCAGCACCCAGCCCGGCGAGGCGGCTCGCCAAGCGCAACAGGTGGCACAAAAGCTGCTGCAGCGCCTTGGCCAAAGATACCAGTTGAGCGCGCAAACCTGCCAGACCAGCGTCAGCATCGGCGTGGCCCTGATTGATGATCCCACCGAAACCCGTGAAGAATTGTTCAAGCAGGCCGACATGGCCATGTACCAGGCCAAGGCTGCAGGCCGCAACACCCTGCGCTTCTTCAACCCGGAGATGCAGGCCCAGGTGGTGGCCCGCACCACGCTGGATGCCGACCTGCGCTGGGCGCTGGCGCATGATGAATTTGTCTTGTATTACCAGCCGCAGGTGGATGACCGGGGGAAGACGCTGGGTTTCGAAGCCCTGCTGCGCTGGCAACACCCGATGCGCGGCTTGATCCTGCCCGCCGAATTCATCGCGGTCGCGGAGTCTTCCAACCTGATCGTGGGGATCGGGGACTGGGTCTTGCGCAGCGCCTGCCTCCAATTGCAGGCGTTGTCCCTGCATGCGGCGCACAGCCACTGGACCATTGCGGTCAATGTCAGCGCGGCACAATTCAGGCAGCCCGATTTTGTGGCCCGGGTGCAAGCCATGCTGCTGCAAACCGGGGCCAACGCGGCGCGGCTGGAACTGGAGCTGACCGAGAGCCAACTTGTCGACGATGTGTCCGATGTCATCGACAAGATGGACGCCCTGCGCGACATCGGCGTGCGCCTGTCACTGGACGACTTTGGCACCGGCTACTCCTCCCTGGCGATTCTCAAGCGCCTGCCACTGAACCGGCTCAAAATCGACCAGGCCTTTGTGCGCGACATGCTGGACGACCCGCAAAACGCCAGCATCGTGCGCGCCATCATCGCCCTCGGTGAAAGCCTGGATTTGGCGGTGATTGCCGAGGGCGTCGAAAGCCGCCCGCAGCGCGATGCCTTGCTGGCGCTGGGCTGCCACCATTTCCAGGGTTACCTTTTTGGCAGGCCAAGGGCGAGCCCCGAAGCCGCCGCTTGCGCCCCGGGAAGCGCTCAGGCCGGGCTGTGACGCGCGCCAAAAATGGCCGAACCCACCCGCACCAGGGTGCTGCCCGAGGCTATCGCGGCTTCCAGGTCGGCGCTCATGCCCATCGACAGGGTGTCGAGCTGGAGCCCCTGCGCATTCAAGGCCTCAAACAAGTCCCTTGCCCTTTCGAATATTTCGCAGGCAGTCTCGAAGTCGGGCGCGGGCTCCGGGATACACATGATTCCCCGCAAATGCAGACGCGGCAAACCGGCCGCGGCCTGCGCCAGCGCCAGTGCGTCGGCGGGCGTCACGCCCGACTTGGTCGGCCCGCCATCGACGTTGACCTGGATGCACACCTGCAGTGGCGGAAGTCCTTCGGGGCGCTGCTCGCTCAGGCGCTGGGCAATCTTGAGGCGGTCCACCGTGTGCACCCAGTCAAAGTGCTCTGCCACGAGCCGGGTCTTGTTGCTCTGGACCGGGCCGATGCAGTGCCACACCAGCGGCAGATGCCGCAAGGCGCTAATTTTTTCCACGGCCTCCTGGATGTAATTCTCGCCAAAATCGGTCTGTCCGGCCTCGAAAGCTGCCTGCACCGTATCGGCACCAAAGGTTTTGGAGACGGCCAGCAGGGCCACCGATTCGGGTGACCGGCCAGCCGCCCGGCAGGCCGCGTGGATGCGCGCGCGCACCGCGCTGAGTTGTGTTGAAATCCTGGTCATAATTGTCAAGCGTAACAAACAAAAGGGAACCCTGTGGACATCACCCAATTGCTGGCCTTCAGCGTCAAGAACAAGGCGTCCGATTTGCATTTGTCGGCGGGGCTGCCACCCATGATCCGGGTCCACGGCGACGTGCGCCGCATCAACGTCGAGCCGCTGGACCACAAGCAGGTTCACGCCATGGTCTACGACATCATGAACGACGCGCAGCGCAAGCGTTATGAAGAATTCCTGGAAATCGACTTTTCGTTTGAAATCGAGGGACTTGCGCGTTTTCGGGTCAACGCCTTCAACCAGAACCGGGGCGCGGGGGCGGTTTTCCGTACCATTCCGAGCAAAATCCTGTCGCTTGAGCAACTCAATTGCCCGAAGATTTTTGCCGAGCTGGCACTCAAGCCACGCGGCATGGTGCTGGTGACAGGCCCGACAGGCTCGGGCAAGTCCACCACCCTGGCGGCCATGGTGAATTACCTCAATGAAAACGAGTTCGGCCACATCCTGACCGTGGAAGACCCGATTGAATTTGTTCACGACTCGAAAAAATGCCTGATCAACCAGCGCGAGGTCGGCCCGCACACGCAAAGTTTTGCTGCCGCCCTCAAGTCGGCGCTGCGCGAGGACCCGGACGCGATTCTGGTGGGCGAAATGCGCGACCTCGAGACCATCCGCCTGGCCATGACCGCGGCAGAAACCGGGCACCTGGTGTTTGGCACCCTGCACACCTCGAGCGCGGCCAAGACCATCGACCGGATCATTGACGTGTTCCCCGCAGCCGAAAAGGAAATGATCCGCGCCATGCTTAGCGAATCCCTGCAAGCCGTGATCTCGCAGACCCTGTGCAAGACCAAGGACGGGCAGGGCCGGGTGGCCGCGCACGAGATCATGCTGGGCACCAGCGCCATCCGAAACCTGATCCGCGAGGCCAAGGTGGCGCAGATGTACTCCAGCATCCAGACCGGCAACGGCGTCGGCATGCAGACCCTCGACCAGAATCTGACCGACCTGGTGCGGCGCAACATCATCAGCCCGGCTGAAGCCCGCACCAAGGCCAAAATCCCAGAAAATTTCCCAGGCTGACCTGCCGCCTCGAGCGGCCCGGCGCCGAAACGCCTGTTTTCCGATTTCAATTTAACCGGGGTCTTTCATGGAACGCGATCAAGCCACTTCTTTCATTACCGACCTGCTCAAGCTGATGACCGGGCGCGGCGGCTCCGACCTGTTCATCACCGCCGATTTTCCGCCGGCCATCAAGGTCGATGGCAAGGTCACCAAGGTGTCGCCCCAGCCCCTCAACGAGGGCCACACGCTGGCGCTGGCGCGCTCCATCATGAGCGACAAGCAGGTGGCCGAGTTCGAGCGCACCAAAGAGTGCAACTTCGCCATTGCGCCACCCGGTCTGGGCCGTTTTCGGGTCAACGCCTTCATGCAGCAAAGCAAGGTGGGCATGGTGCTGCGGACCATTCCCATGACCCTGCCCAGCATCGACAGCCTCAATTTGCCGCCCATCCTCAAGGATGTGGTCAATACCAAGCGCGGGCTGTGCATTCTGGTCGGCGCCACCGGCTCCGGCAAGTCGACCACGCTGGCGGCGATGGTGGACTGGCGCAACCAGTCCACCTACGGCCACATCATCACCATCGAGGACCCGATTGAATTTGTCCATCCGCACAAGAACTGCGTGGTCACGCAGCGCGAGGTCGGCATCGACACCGACAGTTGGGAGGCGGCGCTGAAAAACACCTTGCGCCAGGCACCCGACGTGATTCTGATGGGTGAGATCCGCGACCGCGAGACCATGGAACACGCCGTGGCCTTTGCCGAAACCGGCCACCTGTGCCTGGCCACCTTACACGCCAACAGCGCCAACCAGGCGCTGGACCGGGTCATCAACTTCTTTCCCGAAGAGCGGCGCACCCAACTCCTGATGGACCTGTCGCTCAACCTCAAGGCGCTGGTGTCGCAACGCCTGGTGCCCAAGCAGGACGGCAAGGGGCGACTGGCCGTGGTCGAGATTCTGCTCAATTCGCCGCTGATTTGCGACCTGATCTTCAAGGGCGAAGTCGCCGAGATCAAGGAGGTCATGAAAAAGAGCCGCAACATCGGCATGCAGACCTTTGACCAGGCGCTGTTTGACGGTTACGAAACCAACCAGATCAGCTACGAGGACGCGCTGCGCAACGCCGACTCGGTGAATGACCTGCGCCTGCAGATCAAGCTCAACAGCCAGCGCGGCAAGACCCAGGACCTGAGCGCGGGCACCGAAAATTTCAGCATTGTCTGAACACCCCTCCAGTCACGCCAGCATGAACACGCGAAACTACGAAACCACACCTGCCCGAAGGGTTGCCTTTTTGGGCCTTGGCGTCATGGGTTACCCCATGGCCGGTCACCTGGCGCGCGCCGGCCACCACGTGACCGTCTACAACCGCACGGCGGCCAGGGCCGGCGCATGGTGTGCCGAGCACGGGGCCGCCACCGCCAGCCCGGTGAGCCATGCCGCCACACCGCGCCAGGCCGCCCACGGCGCGGACCTGGTGTTCTGCTGCGTTGGCAACGATGACGATTTGCGCAGCGTGGTGCTCGGTGTCGATGGCGCCTTTGCCGGCATGAAGGCGGGCGCGGTGCTGGTGGACCACACCACCGCCTCGGCCAATGTGGCGCGCGAACTTTATGCCATCGCCAAAACCAAGGGGCTGCATTTTATCGACGCACCGGTCTCGGGGGGCCAGGCGGGCGCGCAGAACGGCGTCCTCACCGTCATGTGCGGTGGTGACCTGGCCGCATTCGAGGCCGCGCAGGCGGTGACCATGGCATTTTCAAAAGCCGTGACTTACCTGGGTGCCAGCGGCGCCGGGCAACTGGCAAAAATGGTCAACCAGATTTGTATTGCCGGTTTGGTTCAGGGGCTGGCCGAGGCCATTGCCTTCGGCGAACAAGCCGGGCTCGACATGAACCAGGTGCTCGACGTGATCGGCAAGGGCGCAGCCCAAAGCTGGCAAATGGACAACCGTGGCAAAACCATGGTGGCCGGCAAGTTCGACTTTGGTTTTGCCGTGGACTGGATGCGCAAGGACCTCGGCCTGGTGCTGGACGAGGCCCGGCGCAACGGCGCGCGCCTGCCGGTCACCGCCCTGGTCGATCAGTTCTACGCCGATGTGCAGCAAATGGGCGGGCAGCGCTGGGACACCTCCAGCCTGATCAAGCGCCTGAAGTAGGTTCCCCCTGAGCCGCGCCTGGTTGGCGCGTCTTCCCCTCAAGGGGACAACACCGGCGGCCCGGCAAAGCCGGTTCCACGGTGTTCTGAGTTAAAACCTTGTCAGTCAAACTTATTTGGCAGGAGTTGCCTTGGTCTCGTTGGCTGCCGGCTTGGGCAACAGGTTGCGCAGCTCGTCTTCGCTGATGATCTCGAAAACGCGCACCACCTTTTGCACACCGGGCGTGCTGCGGGCAATTTCGGTGGCGCGGTCGGCCTCGCGCTGCGTGACCCGCCCCATCAGGTAGGTGGTTCCCCGCTCGGTGACCACCTTGTAGGCGTTGGCAAAAAGGTCCTTGGCATCCACCAGCGCCGCTTTGATGCGACCGGTGACCAGGGTGTCCGAGGAGCGCTGCGTCAGGCTGGCATTGCCCAGCACCGCCAGTTCATTCACCACCAGTTGCACGTTCTCGACCCGCGTCACCACCTGCTCGACCAGTTGTTTGTCTTGCGCGCTTGGCACTTCGCCGGTCAGCAGGACGCGGCGGTTGTAGCTGTTGACGTTGACATGCCCGCGCTCGCCCAGGTTGTCGCGGAGGCGGCTGGCCGCCCGCAGCTCGATGCCCTCGTCTTCAAGTTGCGCGCCCGAGGTGCGCCGGTCGGAGGCCACCAGCGAACCCATGACCGCGCCACCAACCACGATGGGCGCGCAGCCGATCAGGGAGCCACCCAGGGCGGCACCGGCGAGGATCACGGGGAGGAGTTTTCGACTGACAAATTTCATGGGGTAATTTCCTAATCGCCAAGTAACAGGGTATCGACCGCATCGCACAGGCAATGCAGGGTGAGCAGGTGGACTTCCTGGATGCGCGCGGTGCGCTCGTGTGGCACACAAATGTGCACATCGGTGTCGCGCAGCGCCTGCACCATCTTGCCGCCACCGCGTCCGCTCAGGCCAATGACCACCATGTCGCGTTCATGCGCCGCCTCGATGGCCGCCAGCACGTTGGCCGAATTGCCGCTGGTGGTGATGGCCAGCAGCACATCGCCAGGTTGGCCCAGGGCCCGCACCTGGCGCGAAAAAACGTGGCTGAAATCGTAGTCGTTGGCAATGGCCGTCAGGATCGAGCTGTCGGTGGTCAGGGCAATCGCTGCCAGTTCCGGGCGCTCACGCTCGAAACGACCGACAAATTCGGCTGAGAAATGCTGGGCATCGGCTGCAGAGCCGCCGTTGCCACAGCTCAGCACCTTGCCGCCGCTGGTGACACAGGCCATGAGCGCCTGCACGGCGTCGGCAATAACCTGGCTAAGCAGCGGCGCGGCCTGGTATTTGAGGTCGGCACTGTCAATGAAATGTTGTTGGATTCGTTGTTGCAGCATGGCCGCAATGATACCCGCGCCAAGCCTGTGCCGGTCTTCTTGTGGCCCGGGCCAGGGCCAGCTTTGCAAAGTCTTACATTCCGTCGGCGTCGAAGGCGCCTGGCAGCCACTCGATGCGATCCGCCTGCACCGCCACCACATCGAAGCGGCAGGGTGGCGGGGTGCGAAGCCGCATCAGATAGTGGCGTGCGGCGAACACAATGCGTTTTTGCTTGGCCCAGCTGACGCTGGCGGCGGCGCCGCCATGGCTGCTTGACGCCCGATGGCGCACTTCGACAAAGACACAGGTGCCATCGGGCGCGCGCATGATCAGGTCGATTTCGCCACCACCGCGCCCCGCGGTTCGATAATTGCGCTCCAGCAGGCGCAAACCGGCGCGCTGCAGATGCGCCAGCGCCAGATCTTCAGCCCTGTCGCCCAGCTGTTTGGTGGTGGGCGGCTGCGGTCCCGACCCCGTTTTGACCAGAGGAATACCCATTGACTTCAAGCTCCTTGACTCCCGTGAGCGCCAGCTTCGCCCAGGCCCTGCTGGCCGCGCAGCAGGCGTGTGGCCAGCAAAACTACCCGCGCGGCGCCCTGTATGTGGTGGCCACGCCGATTGGCAACCTGGCGGATATTAGCCTGCGCGCCTTGCATGTGCTGCAACTGGCCGACCTGATCGCCTGCGAAGACACGCGCCACACCCAGGCCCTGCTGCGCGCCTATGGCATCGACAAGCCGCCGGCGCAGATGCTGGCGCTGCACCAGCACAACGAGGCGCAGGCGGCGCAGGCGGTGCTGGAGCGGCTGCGCCAGGGCCTGCGCGTGGCTTATGTGAGTGATGCCGGCACACCCGCCATCAGCGACCCCGGTGCCAGGCTGGTGGCCGAGGCGCGCCAGGCCGGCTTGCCGGTGCTGCCGCTGCCCGGGGCCAGCAGCATCACCACGGTGCTGAGTGTGGCCGGCCTGACGCTGGACGCCCAACACCCCGATGGCTTTGTTTTTGCAGGCTTTTTGCCCAGCAAGAGCGGCGAGCGCACCACCGCCGTGCAGACCCTGGCGGGCGAGGCGCGGGCCGTGGTCTTGCTCGAGGCACCGCACCGCATTGAAGCCCTGGCTGCGGCCCTGGCCGTTTTGGGTACGCGGGCGCTCACCGTGGGGCGCGAGCTGACCAAGCAATTCGAGGAAATTGCCACGCTGGCGGCGCAGGATTTCCCGGCCTGGCTGGCGCAGGACAGCAACCGATTGCGCGGTGAATTCGCCCTGGTGCTGCACCCGGCCCCGGCCAGCGTCGCCAGCGGCCCGGACAGCCGCGTGCTGCAATTGCTGCTGGCCGAGTTACCCCTGAAAACCGCCGTCAAGCTGGCCGCCGAGATCACCGGCGAGCCCCGCAACGCGCTGTACGAACTGGCCCTGGGCTTGAAGGGCAGGGCGACTTGAGTTGCCCGGAAGTCAGATCGCGAGGATTTTCATCGCCTTGCCAAGCGTATCGACCGAGTCCTGGTGTTTACCAGCCTTGTGCATGGTTTCACCTTCGGCGCGCAACTTCTTCACCTCTGACAACTGTTCTGAATTGAGTTTGGGATTCGTCGCCAGCGCTGCGTCGATCTTCTTCATGTCAGCAGGGCAATGAAAGGCCAGGGCCGAGGTGCTGATGGCCAGGGCGCCAAGCAGTATAAAAATATTGCGCATTGAGCTTTTCCTTTGACAGAGTGCGATCCCGCACGGGAGCGCCATTTGATCGCCAGCGCAGCGAAAAGTCAATCAAACTGGCGTGGCTATTTGTTTTGGCTGCGCGCGTACAGCGGCAGCACCTTGGGCAGATTGGCCTGGATGTCGGCAATGCGGGTGTTGCCGGAGGGGTGGGTGGAGAGCCATTGCGGCGGCGCGCCCTTGCTGGCTGCCGCCATCTTTTGCCACAGAGAGACACCGGCGCGCGGATCAAAACCGGCACGCGCGGCGAGTTCCATGCCGACCAGATCGGCATCGGACTCATCGCTGCGGCTGAATTGCAGCGTGAGCAACTGCGCGCCGTAGCTGGTCACGGTCTGGCCCAGTTGCCCCAGGCCCAGCACATTGCTGAGCAAATTGGCGCCGATCCCGGTGGCCGCATTTTTGCCCATGCGGGCGCGGGCGTGTTCGCGCAGCGCGTGGGCGATCTCGTGGCCCATGACGGTGGCGACCTCGTCCTCGGTCAATTGCAACTGGTCCAGGATGCCGCTGTAAAACGCGATCTTGCCGCCCGGCATGCAAAACGCGTTGACCTGCCGGCTGCCGATCAGGTTCACCTCCCAGCGCCAGTTTCTGGCGCGCGGGTTCCAGCCCATGGCGTGGGGAATGATGCGTTGCGCAATGGCGCGCAAGCGCCTGACCTGGGGATGGTTCTTGCCGCCGAGCGCGTCTTTGGCAGCCGCCTGCTGCAGCATCTCGGCATATTGCTTTGCGGCAGATTGCTCCACGGTCTCGGCAGGAACCAGCCTGCTGAAGACCGAGTTTCCGCCCACCTCCACGCCTTCGTTGTCGCCACCCTGGGACAGCACCGGGCCAGGCGACAGCAGCAGCAGGGCCATACCCTGGAGCAGCGGCCGGCGCTGACAGCACAGGCAAGCGGCGCGGCGCGTCATGTCATCTGAAATGGCTATTTGATGCAGACTGAGCGCACCATCTTCAGGTCGGTCAGCCCCATCATGACCTTTTCCATGCCGTCCATCTTCAGGGTGCGCATGCCGCCCTCAACGGCGGCCGAGAAGATTTCAGCCACCCGGGCACGTTCCTGGATCAGTTTCTTGATGCCGTCGTCGGCAATCAGCAATTCATGCAGGCCGACCCGGCCCTTGTAGCCGGTCTGGTTGCACTTGTCGCAGCCCACATGGCGGTAGAACTTCAGTTCATCCCCGGTCGCAAATTCGGTTTTCCAGCGCACGATGAGTTGGGCCAACTGCGCATCGAAATCGTCTTTCCACGAGACTGAATGCCGGAGTTCTTCCGCGTATTCAACTGCAAACAGGCGCAGTTCTTCGGCATCGGGCACATAGGCTTCCTTGCAGGCACACAGTTTCTTGGCCAGCCGTTGCGCCAAGATCCCCAGCAGGGCGTCGGCAAAATTGAATGGGTCCATGCCCATGTCGAGCAATCGGGTGATCGACTCGGGCGCCGAGTTGGTGTGCAGGGTCGAGAACACCAGGTGACCGGTAAGCGAGGCCTCCACGCCCATGGCCACGGTTTCGTGGTCGCGCGACTCACCCACCATGATGATGTCGGGGTCGGCCCGCAAAAAGGCCCGCATGACCAACGCGAAGTCAATGCCGGCTTTTTTGTTGATCTGGACCTGGCGCAGGCCCTTCTGGGTGATTTCGACCGGATCCTCGGCGGTCCATATTTTGGTGTCCGGCTTGTTGAGGTGCTTCAGGATCGAGTGCAGCGTGGTGGTTTTGCCCGAGCCGGTGGGGCCGCACACATAGAACAGACCATAGGGCTTTTCAACCGTTCTGATCACCCGCTCCATGTTGTGCGGTGTCAGACCAAGCTTTTCCAGCGGGATGGGTTCACCGGCCGCCAGAATCCGCATCACCACGTCTTCGACGCCGCCGGCCGATGGGATGGTGGCGACGCGCAGTTCGATGTCAAGGGGGCCGTATTTCTTGAACTTGATTTTGCCGTCCTGGGGCTTGCGGCGCTCTGAAATGTCGAGGTCGCACATGATTTTCAGGCGCGTCACCATGGCCTGGCGAAAATGGGCAGGCACTTCAATGTAGGGCTGCAATGAGCCGTCAATACGAAAACGAATGCCTGTTTTGAGCTTGCCGGGCATCGGCTCGATGTGGATGTCGGACACCCCCTGATGGTAGGCATCGAGGATAACTTTGTTGACAAACTTGACCAGCTCATTGTCTGCCGCTGCGGACTCCAGCGAATCTTCGTTGGTGCCGTCGTCCATGGGCGAACTGTCCATGTCGGCGAGCATGTCGCTGATGCTTCCGCTCTCGGCCTCAAGGCCAAAGATCTGGCCCAGCGTCTGCACGAACTCATGGTGTGTGGTGACCCGGTAGGCAAACTTGCCGAGACGCGGGTAGACCTGCGCCACGATGCGCGAGCTGCGCACCGTTTCGGGGTCCAGGCACATGATGACCAGCCCGTCGGGTGACTCTTCCAGAGGAATCCAGCCCTGCTCCGAGATGAATTCGCGCTTGAGTTTGCCGTGCAGGTTTTCAGAGCGAATGCGGCCCTCGCTGAAGGGCTCATAGGGCACGCCAAAAAACCTGGCCAGAGAGGGTCCGATTTGGACCGGCCGCACCTGGTAGTCATTAAGCAACAACTGCTCGACTGTCTGCCCCTTTTCGCGCGCCTCCTTCAGACAGCGCTGCAACTCATCGGCTGTCATGACGCCACTGGAGACCAGGCCGTCATATTTGGTGACCATGCGGCGCACGCTTTCTTCCTGATTACGAATGCGCTGGCGGATGGCGGTGGCCAGGGTCTTACAAAGCTGGGTGACGCCTTCCACATCCAGTTCACCAAACATCTGGTCGTTCTTGTTGTTGATGATCTGCAGCACGCCATGGAGCGTCTTGCCCTCAAGAATCGGGGCCACCAGCATTTGCCGCGTACGGTAACCTGTGCGCCGGTCCACCGCCTTCAAAAAGGTCAGGTCAGGATGCACTTTATTCAGGGCTTCACTGTCGTAGACATCGGCCAGATTCACCACTTTTTGACTGAAAGCGACATAACCCGCCACGCTTTGAGGGCTGATGGGGAGCTTCAGGTCCTGGTTACTGTTGAGTCCGGTCTTGACTTTGGAAATAATGGCATTGCGCTCCTCGTTGACCACATAAAGCGTCAGCCGGTCAGCATTGAACAACTTGCAAATGTCCTGGCTCGACTCCAGCATGATTTGCTCGATGTTTTCGGTCTCATGGATGCGTGCGGTCACTTGTTGCAACTGCTTGTAAAAAAGTGCATCAAGGGTCATGCTGCCATGATCATGGCCGGGCGGTTGCGTGAGGGTGTTCATGTTTCTTCTATTCGCATACTTTGCAGACTTTGCGGACCTTAACAATTTCGCGGACTTTGCGGACTTTACAGGCTTTATCGACTTTGCAGGCTTAATCTTGTTGAATAGTGCCTTGAACCATGCGAACATCGCGTTGATCAGAGCGACAAAAATTGCAGCACCGTGCCGCCCAGGGTGATCTGATCGTCCTGGCGCAGCAGGACCGGCTCCTGCCCTATGGAAGTCCCGTTGAGCAAGGGTAACTGCGTGCCATCGACATGGTGGACATAGTAGTTTTCTTCGCGCCGTGTGATGGCAGCAACAGCAACGCCGGGCTTGCCGAAGGTGGTTACCGGTTTGGTGAGCGGCATTTCGCGCCCTGCGGCCGGACCCGACATGACCTTGATACGGCCCGGGCGGCTGACAGGCACTTCGGCGATGTCGTTAAAGGCCTGTGGCCAGGTGGCATCATAGGGTGGATCTGGCTCCTTGGCTGGCGACTCATAACGCGCCTCCGACCCGGCTGAAAAGATGATTTGGAAATGACCGATTTCAATCGTGTCACTCTCTTGAAGCACCTGCTTTTTAACCGCACGACCATTCACATAAGTGCCGTTGGTGCTGTCCAGATCTTCGATCGTCACCTGTTGATCTTCCTGAATCAGGCAGGCGTGCCGACCGCTCACCGCCAGGTTTTCCAGAACGACGTCGTTGTACGGTCGCCGACCCAGGGTAGTGCGTTTTTTGGCGAGGCTGACTTCCTTGATGAGGTCACCGTCAAGTCTGATGGTGATTCTTTGCACAAAATCTCCTTAAAATATTTTTAATTATCTCCCAAACGATGGCCGCTACCCGCCCTGGCTTCCAGGCCCATCCACGGCATGAATCAACATCACGGTCACGTTATCCCGACCCCCTTTGGCGTTGGCCCGATGGATCAAAGCGGTCGCGCGCTGGGCAAGACCCGTGTTTTCGCTCATCAGGCTGGCAATGTTGGCATCGTCCACCATGTCAGTCAAGCCATCGGAGCACATCAGGTAAAGATCCCCCGCTTCGACCGGGTGAATCTTGACTTCCAGAGGCAATCTGGACTCAACGCCAAGCGCCCGGGTCAACAAGTTGCGACCCGGGGCATTCGCGGCATGGGCCCGGGTAATCAAGCCGGCATCGACCTGCTCCTGCAGCATGGAGTGATCCTTGGTGATTTGCGCCAAAACACCGCCGCGCAAACGATAGCAGCGCGAGTCCCCCACATGGGTCAAAAACAGCCGGTCGCCCTGAAAAACCCCAAGCACGACGGTGGTGCCCATGTTTTTATAGCTGGGATTGCCGGCGGCGGCCTGGAGAATCTCCTGGTTGGCCTTGTCAACACTGCGCGCCAACAAATGGCACAGGTCATCTGCATGATTCAAGGGCACGCTTCGAGACAGGTAAAGCGTCAGCGCTTTGGCAATGGAGGTCGCAGCCATGCTGCTGGCCACTTCCCCCGCGCTGTATCCGCCCATGCCATCGGCCAGCACGGCGAAGCCGGCATTTTCGTCAAACAGAAAGAAATCCTCGTTGTTTGATCGGATCAAGCCGGGGTCAGTTTGTGCGCAGTAGGCGTAGTTCATAGTTCGTTAGTGCTCGGGCCAGCCCCAGAAACAGGAAAGCCGGATTGTCCTTCGGACATCCGGCTCGGGGCTTTGACCCCGGTCAAAAGCCTCGTCTAGAAGCTTGCAAGCCTACAGCATGGCCTTGAGCAGTTTGGCCATCTCGGACGGGTTGCGTGTCACCTTGAAGCCGCACTCTTCCATCACGGCGAGCTTGGCTTCCGCAGTGTCGGCACCGCCAGAAATCAAGGCACCGGCATGGCCCATGCGTTTGCCCGCAGGCGCCGTCACACCGGCGATGAACCCAACGATGGGCTTCTTCATGTTGAGTTTGCACCAGCGCGCGGCTTCGGCTTCATCGGGGCCGCCGATTTCTCCAATCATGATGACGGCGTCGGTGTCCGGGTCGTCATTGAACGCCTGCATCACATCGATGTGCTTCAAGCCATTGATGGGGTCGCCACCAATGCCCACGGCGCTGGACTGGCCCAAACCGATTTCGGTCAATTGCGCCACAGCCTCGTAGGTCAGCGTGCCGGAGCGGCTGACCACACCGATGCGGCCCTTGCGGTGGATGTGACCGGGCATGATGCCAATCTTGATCTCATCGGGCGTGATCAAACCAGGGCAGTTGGGACCGAGCAGCAGCGTCTTCTTGCCGCCGGCCGCTTCCTTTGCTTTCATGCGGTTACGCACTTCGAGCATGTCACGCACCGGAATGCCTTCAGTGATGCAAATGGCCAGGTCCAGGTCGGCCTCGACGGCTTCCCAGATGGCTGCAGCGGCACCGGCCGGCGGCACGTAAATCACGCTGACCGTGGCGCCGGTCTCAGAGGCGGCTTCCTTGACCGAGGCGTAAATCGGGATGTTGAAGATCGACTCGCCTGCCTTCTTGGGGTTGACACCCGCGACAAAGCAGTTTTTGCCATTGGCGTATTCCTGGCACTTTTCAGTGTGGAACTGGCCGGTCTTGCCGGTGATACCCTGGGTGATGACCTTGGTGTCTTTGTTGATGTAGATAGACATTTTGATTAACCTTTCACCGCTTTAACTGCTGCTTGTGCAGCCTCTGCCATGGTGTCCACGGAAATGATCGGCAGGCCGCTCTCGGCCAGCATCTTTTTGCCGAGCTCTTCGTTGGTACCCTTCATGCGCACGACCAGCGGCACATTCAGGTTGGTCGCCTTGCAGGCGCTGATGACGCCGGTGGCAATGGTGTCGCACTTCATGATGCCGCCAAAGATATTGACCAGGATGGCCTTGACCTTGGGGTTCTTCAGCATGATCTTGAAGGCCTCAGTGACCTTCTCGGGGGTGGCGCCGCCGCCCACGTCGAGAAAGTTGGCGGGTTCCGCGCCAAACAGCTTGATGGTGTCCATGGTGGCCATGGCCAGGCCCGCGCCGTTGACCAGGCAGCCGATGTTGCCGTCCAGGCTGATGTAGGCCAGGTCAAACTTGCTGGCTTCGACTTCGGCAGGGTCTTCCTCGTCGAGGTCGCGGTAAGCCACGATCTCGGGGTGACGGTAAAGGGCGTTGGCGTCGAAGTTGAACTTGGCGTCGAGTGCAATCACATTGCCCTTGCCGTCGCGGTTCAGCGGGTTGATTTCGACCAGGGACGCGTCGGTGTCCATGTAGCACTTGTAGAGCTTCTGGAAGATGTCCACGGCTTGCGCAGTGGACCCAGCCGGCATGCCGATGGCGTCAGCAATCTTTTTGGCTTGCTCAGCACCCAGACCCGCCAGCGGATCGATGAACTCGGTGATGATCTTCTCGGGGGTGGAGTGGGCCACTTCCTCGATGTCCATGCCGCCCTCGGAGGAGGCAATAAAGGCCACCTTTTGCGTGGCACGGTCGGTCACCACGGACACGTAGTATTCCTTCTGGATGTCGGCACCGTCTTCGATGTAGAGGCGACGCACCTTCTGGCCTTCAGGGCCGGTCTGGTGGGTCTTGAGCTGCATGCCCAGGATTTCGCCAGCGATGCGTTTGACATCTTCGATGGTCTTGGCAACCTTGACGCCGCCGCCCTTGCCACGGCCCCCGGCGTGGATCTGCGCCTTGACAACCCAGACCGGGCCGCCGAGTTTTTGTGCGGCTTCCACCGCCTCTTGAACGGTGAACGCCGCAATGCCGCGAGGCACTGGCACACCGAATTGACGCAAGATTTCCTTGCCTTGGTACTCGTGAATTTTCATGAGCTGTTTCTCTCAGGAATGGATGATGGATAGCCGACTGATTTGTCCAACAGGGCAGCATCAGGGACACCGTGCGAAGCAACTGCGGACTGTATCATGCTGCATTGCGGCAAACTGTTGCCAGCCTTACAAGCGACTCACTTTTCAGGATTTCACTTCACCATGCAAAAAATATTCATCGACGGCGAGGCCGGCACCACTGGTTTGCAGATTCGGGAACGCCTGCAAACCCTGCCCGGTGTCGAACTCATCAGCATTGCGACGGAGCTGCGCAAGGATGCCAACGCCAAACGTGACCTGCTGGCGCAAGCCGACCTGGTGGTGCTGTGTTTGCACGACGAGGCGGCAATTGAGTCGGTGGCCATGGTCGATGCGCTGGAAAAAAGCAGCGGCCAGGCCGGCCCCAAAATCATTGATGCGTCGACCGCGCACCGCACTGCGCCAGGCTGGGTTTACGGCTTTCCCGAACTGGCAGCCGGACAACGCGAGGCGATTCAGGGCGCACGCCGGGTGGCCAACCCGGGCTGTTACGCCACGGGCGCCATTGCGTTGCTGCGGCCCTTGATCGACGCCGGGCTGATCCCGGTCGATTTCCCGCTGTGCCTGCCTTCGGTCAGCGGTTATTCGGGTGGCGGCCGGCCCATGATCGAAGCCTACGAGCAGGGCACGGCACCGGCCTTCGAGCTCTACGGCCTGGGTTTGAAGCACAAGCACATCCCGGAAATCATGGCCTTGACCGGACTGACGCGCCGCCCCCTGTTTGTGCCCTCGGTCGGCAACTTCAGACAGGGCATGCTGGTGCAGCTGCCGCTGCACCTGGACCAACTGCCCGGCCGGCCCAGCGCGGACGACTTGCACAACGCCCTGGCACGGCATTACGCCAACAGCGAGTGGGTCAAGGTTTTGCCAGCCACCCCGGACAACAAGCTCGACGCCGTGGCCCTGGCCGACACCAACCAGCTGGAGCTGCGTGTGTTTGCCAACCGTGACGCCGGTGATGGTTTTCAGCACGCGGTGCTGGTGGCGCGGCTGGACAACCTGGGCAAGGGCGCCAGCGGTGCGGCAGTGCAAAACCTGCAGTTGATGCTGGGGCTGTAACACGCTGAGTGGGCCTGGGGGCGGCCGCCTCATACTGTCAAACGCCCAGAAATCGGCGACCACCCCCAGGCCCATTCAGCTTGCAGTGGCGCGTTTGGATGCGCTCAGTCGTCCTCGCCGCCCGACACCACGCGATGGATGGTGTCGCCGCCAAAGCCGCGGCTCGCCAGAAAGCGCATTTGTTTTGCACGCTCGGCCGCGTCTTCGGGTGGATGGTCAAATTTCTTTTGCCATACCAAGCGGGCTCGGTCCAGTTCGGTGATGCGCAGGTCAGCCACAGCGTCTGAGACGACCTGCGGATCGATGCCCTTGGCTTGCAACTCCTGCTTGATGCGCGCTGCGCCGAGTTTGGCGGCGCGCCGGTTGACCACCGAGTCGACCACCCGCTGCTCGCTGATGAAACCCTTGGCCGCCAACTCGTCAAGCGCGAGCGCCAGACTGCCGGGTTCCTCCTGAAAACGCCGCAACTTGCGCTCAAGCTCAGGACGCGAGTGCTCGCGGCCGCTGAGCAGGCGCAGGGCCCGGCCTTTGAGCGAGGGCGGGTCAAGGGCCATGACTTTAGACGGCCTTTTTGCTCGCCGCTTTGGGTGCCGCCTCAGCCACCTCGGTGCCGGCCAGCAGCGGAATGCCCAGGGAAGCACGCACCTTGTTTTCAATCTCTTGCGACAGGGACGGGTTTTCCTTAAGGAATTCCCGCGCGTTGTCGCGGCCCTGGCCGATTTTTTCGCCGTTGTAGGCGTACCAGGCGCCTGACTTGTCGAGGATGTTGGCCGTCACACCCATGTCGATGATCTCGCCCTCGCGGCTGATGCCCTGACCGAACAAGATGTCGAACTCGGCCGTCTTGAACGGCGGTGCCACCTTGTTCTTGACCACTTTGACCTTGGTTTCGTTGCCGATGGCTTCGTCGCCTTTTTTGATGGTGCCGGTGCGCCGGATGTCGAGCCGCACCGAGGCGTAAAACTTGAGCGCATTGCCGCCGGTGGTGGTCTCGGGCGAACCAAACATGACGCCGATCTTCATGCGGATCTGGTTGATGAAGATCACCATGCAGTTGGTTTTCTTGATGTGGGCGGTGAGCTTGCGCAGCGCCTGGCTCATCAGGCGGGCCTGCAGCCCGGGCAGGCTGTCGCCCATTTCCCCCTCGAGTTCGGCCTTGGGTGTCAGCGCTGCCACCGAGTCCACCACGATAAGGTCCACCGCGCCCGAGCGCACCAGGCTGTCGACGATTTCAAGCGCCTGCTCACCGGTGTCGGGCTGGCTGATCAACAGGTCCTGCAGGTTGACGCCGAGGTTTTGAGCGTACTGGATGTCGAGCGCGTGCTCGGCGTCGACAAAAGCGCACTGGCCGCCGGTTTTCTGCATCTCGGCAATCACCTGCAGGGTCAGGGTGGTCTTGCCGCTGGATTCCGGGCCATAAATTTCCACCACCCGGCCGCGCGGCAGGCCGCCGACGCCCAGCGCAATGTCCAGACCCAGTGAACCGGTGGAAACCACCTGGATGTCTTCGATCAACTCGCCTTCGCCCAGGCGCATGATGGTGCCCTTGCCAAACTGTTTTTCAATCTGGGCCAGCGCCACTTGCAGGGCTTTGGCTTTCTCGGGGTTGATGGGGGTGGCGGCTCTGACGGGTGCGTCCATGGTTTTTCTCCTGGGGTTGAAATGGTTTGATTACTGTTTG
This sequence comes from Polaromonas sp., assembly GCA_021737975.1. Taxonomy (GTDB): domain Bacteria; phylum Pseudomonadota; class Gammaproteobacteria; order Burkholderiales; family Burkholderiaceae_C; genus Rhodoferax. Next base: position 91,532 of record JAIPCZ010000005.1, read on the forward strand.
GGGGGGAACTCATCCTCTGTTTTTAACAACAGGCTGGATGCTTGAACAGTAGTTTATTGCGATTGTTGAACCACGTAAACGTATTTTTTAGTCAATTTGGTTTACCATTTGGCATGGCAACGCTCACCCCCGACAAGCCCTGGCGCCAGACCCACATGGGTTATTGGCTGGCCCAGGCCTCGGCACGTTTTGACGCGCGCGTGCTGGCGCTGATGGCGGCCAACGACAGTGTGCCGCTGGCTCTGGCCAACTTGGCCGCGCGCGGCCACCTCACCGCCTCACATGTACACATCACCCGGCACTTGGCCCTGGCGGGCTCGCGCCTGACCGACCTGGCAGCCAGCGCGGGCGTCAGCAAACAGGCCATGGGCAAGCTGGTGGACCAATGCGAGGCCTGGGGTTTGGTGCAGCGCCAGCCCGACTTTCGCGATGCGCGCGCCTGCCTGGTGGTGTTCAGCCCGGCCGGCCTGAGCTGGCTGCAGGCCTTCAAGGAGTCCGTGACACAAGCGCAAACCGAACTGCAGGAGGCAGTCGGTCTGGAGGTCGCCACCGTCATGGCGCTCGGGCTGGAAGCCTATGCCGCCTAGAATGCATGAAAAACGACGATTCAGCGTGAACATTTCAACCGACTGACCCCCAACGAGGAGACCTTGATGCGCATTTTGATCGCCGAAGACGACCAGGTTCTGGCTGATGGCCTGTTACGCACCCTGCGCAGCTCGGGCGCCGCTGTCGATCACGTGGCCAGCGGCAGCGAGGCCGATGCCGCGCTCATGACCAATACCGAGTTCGACTTGCTGATTCTCGACCTCGGGCTGCCCAGGATGCATGGACTGGAGGTGCTCAAGCGTTTGCGTGCCCGCGGCTCATCGCTGCCGGTGCTGATCCTGACGGCCGCCGACAGCGTCGAGGAACGCGTCAAGGGGCTGGACTACGGCGCCGACGATTACATGGCCAAACCCTTCAGCCTGCAGGAACTCGAAGCCCGCGTGCGCGCCTTGAGCCGGCGCGGCATGGGCGCGGCCAGCAGCACCATCAAGCACGGGCCGCTGATTTACGACCAGGGCGGACGCGTGGCCAGCATCGACGGTGTCATGGTGGAACTGTCGGCGCGCGAACTCGGCTTGCTCGAAGTCCTGTTGCAGCGCGCCGGCCGGCTGGTCAGCAAGGACCAATTGGTGGAACGTTTGTGCGAGTGGGGCGAAGAGGTGAGCAACAACGCCATCGAAGTGTATATCCACCGTTTGCGCAAGAAGATCGAAAAAGGCCCGATCCGCATCGCCACAGTCCGTGGACTGGGCTATTGCCTCGAAAAGATCCCCGGCTAGGCCGTTTTATTCATGGTCAATCCGCGCGAGCAGCGCTCGCTGTTTGGTGAAATTCTGGACTGGATGCTCACGCCGCTGCTGTTGCTGTGGCCGCTGAGCCTCGTCATGACCTGGCTGGTGGCGCAAAACATTGCCGGCAAGCCTTTTGACCGGGCCCTCGAATACAACGTCCGGGCCATGGCGCAACTGATCAGCATCCAGAACGAGCGCGCCCAGTTTGCGCTGCCTAGGCCCGCACGCGAATTGCTGCGTGCCGATGATTCCGACACGGTGTACTACCAGGTGCTGGGCCCGCGCAGCGAATTTCTCAGCGGCGAACCCGACTTGCCGCCGCCGTCAGCGCTTGAACCCGTGGTGCTCGAAGAGGTTCGCATTCGTGATGACGTGGTCAAGGGTTTCGATGTCAAGGTCGCCTACCTTTGGGTGAGCTTGCCGATCCCCGGCAGCAAACCCGCCCTGGTCCAGGTGGCCGAAACCCTGGAAAAGCGCTCGGTGCTGGCCACCGAGATCGTCAAGGGTGTGATGCTGCCGCAGTTTGTCATCCTGCCGCTGGCGGTGCTGCTGGTGTGGCTGGCGCTGGTGCAGTCCATCAAGCCCCTGCACCAGCTTGAAGAGCGCATCCGTGCCAGAAAGCCCGACGACCTGAGCCCGATCGATGCGCAAATTGTGCCCATGGAGGTGGCGCCGCTGGTGGAGTCTGTCAATGACCTGCTGCTGCGGTTGACCGACTCCATCGCCACCCAGAAGCGTTTTCTGGCAGATGCGGCGCACCAGCTCAAGACCCCCCTGGCCGGACTGCGCATGCAGGCCGAGATCGCGCAGCGCGAGGGCGCCAGCGCCGATGACCTGAAGCACTATTTGCGCCAAATTGGCCGCGCCAGCATACGCGCCACCCACAGCGTCAACCAGTTGCTGTCGCTGGCGCGCGCCGAGAGCAACGGCTCGGCCATGCCCCGCGTGGTCTGTGATCTGGCGGAACTGACCATGTCGGTGGTGCGCGACTGCGTGCCTCGCGCGCTGGAAAAGCACATCGACCTCGGCTACGAGGGCACCCAGCCCGGCACCCCCAGTTGCACCGTGTTGGGCAACCCGACACTGCTCAAGGAAATGGTACGCAACCTGGTTGACAATGCCATCAACTACACGCCTTCAAGCCTGCCAAAGCCGGGCGTCATCACGGCGCGGGTGCTCACTGACCCCTTTGGGCACACCCTGGTGCTGCAGGTCGAAGACTCCGGTCCCGGCGTGCCTGTGGCCGAGCGCGAGTTGATTTTTCAGCCCTTTTACCGGGCGCTCGGCACCGAGGCCGACGGCTCCGGCCTGGGTTTGCCGATCGTCCTTGAAATAGCCCAGCAACACCAGGCCAGCGTCAGCCTCGAAGAAACCCGCCCCGGCCAGACACAGCCTGGCGCCCGTTTTGTGGTGCGCTTCAGCGCCCTGGCGACCGACCCCGCCTAGCGCTCTGCTTCTGGTCCGGAGCACGCCTCAAGGGCGACAGACGGCAGGACGGCCCTGAGCTCGGGCAACTGGGCTTGCAGCGCGACACCCACGGCCGGCAGACGCAAGCGCAAACCGGGCACAGCGGCCTGTTCCTGCACCACCCTGGCGGTGCGCACCCCGCGACGACTGAAGACTTGCAATGCGGCAGCGGCGAGCGCCTGCGAGGGATAGGCGCCGAGCGACAGGCCAGGCGACAGGGCCACACTGGACACGGGTTCAGTGCTCATTTGAATCGCGGCCAGTTCGGCGCGTTTCTTGCCGAGATCGGCAAGACTGGCGAATTTTCCCATGTACACCAGCCAGCGCTCCGGGGTGGTGACCGTTTGGAGGCTCCAGCTGTCCGCTGGCCAGGATGCTTCCAGGTAGGGGCGCACGACCGCGGCTTGGGACTCATCCAGGAGCCCGGTTTGCAAACATAGGGTCTCTTCAGGGGGCCCGGCCAAGGGTTTCAGCCTGGCCTCTGCCTGACTCACCAGCGTGATGGCGTCCGGCAGGATTTGCTGCGCCAGACGTTGCGGCTCACGTTGTGACAAGGGACCGAAACCATAAGGCAGCAGCCAGCCCTGGGCCCACGACCAGTAAAGTGCATTGAGCAACAGCAGCAGCCAGACCAAGGTGCGGGCCATCACGTCTGGCGCTCAAAAAAAGTCATAAGTGGTCATAGGCCGGGCCTGGTTGCACGCGCACGCTGACCTCGGCACTGGTGACGCGCTGCACGCCCTGTGAAGCGGCCACCAACAGGGCACCCGTCGCGTCCACGCCCTGCGCCACGCCTTGGACACCATCGCTGAGAGTGACCGGCAGCTGGGCCAGCGCATCCCGCGCGTTGAAGGCCTTTTGCAGTGGCGCAAAACCATGGGCCTCGAAGCGCTGCACAGTCTGCACCAGCGGTGCGGCGATGCTTGACAAGGCCTGAGCCGCGTCCGCCTCGGGCAGCAACTCACGCAGGCCAACCGGCGTGGTGGACAGCCCGGTGGCGTCGGGCGTTTGCAGGTTGATGCCCACCCCAATCACCACATAACGGCCGGCGCTGGCCTCCCCCCAGTTAGCGGTCTCGATCAGGATGCCGGCCAGTTTGCGGTCATGCCACCACAGGTCGTTGGGCCATTTGAGGCGAATATCGGGGTGCAGGCTTCGCGCCACGCTCAAGCCCACCGCCAGCGACAGGCCCGACCAGTCGCCCGGCGCAAGATGGAGGCCCAGTGAGAAGGTCAAGGCGTGGCCACGCTGGCCCATCGCCTGCGCGCCACTGTGCCACTGCCGCCCCATGCGACCACGCCCGGCAGTCTGCCGCTCCGCCACCAGCAGAACGGGCTCAAGGCGACCGGCGCGGGCGCGGCGCATCAGCTCGGAGTTGGTCGAGTCGACTTCTGGCAAGACCTCGACGGTAAAACCCGGCAGCGCGGGAGCCACAGCCTCCCAGATGGCCTCGGCGGGCCAGCGCACGGCGTGGGCGGTGGTGAAAGTCATCTCTTAGCGCCGTTTGGGGGCCAGCAGGGTGCCCCGGCAAGTTGCCGCGCCGCACCAGCAGGGGTACTCGGCCTTGAGCTTTTTGGTGTAACGCTCCTCGATGATCAGGCCATAGTCGTAGTTGAGCTCTTCACCGGCGGCAATGTCGCGCAGCGCCTTGATGAAGATGCGGCCGTCCTGCTCGTCGGCCTCGCAATTGGGGTCACAGGCATGGTTGATCCAGCGCGACGAATTGCCGCCGTACAAAGCGTCAATCACGCGACTTTCGTCGATGTGAAAATAAAACGTGTGATTGGGGTTGGCCGGGTCATGCGGATGCCGCGCCTGGGCCTCTTCCCAAGTGATGATCTCGCCCACGTATTCGATCAGGCTTTCGCCAGCGGCAATATTCCGCAACGCATAGACCCCCTTGCCATGAATGCCGGAGCGACGGACCTGGAGTCGGCGGGGATTTGTGGGCGATATTTTTTGCACGCTTGAAAATTTGGTATCGTGAACTCGTATGGGTGCGCGTGTGCGTACCTGCCTGTGTGCGCCCGCCCGTGCGAGCGCGAGACAACGGATTGTAGTCAGATGAAAACATTGATCATTGCTGAAAAACCTTCGGTCGCCCAAGACATCGTGCGCGCCCTGACGCCGGTGTCGGGCAAGTTCGAGAAGCACGACGAGCATTTCGAGAACGACACCCATGTGGTGACCAGTGCCGTGGGCCACCTGGTCGAAATCCAGGCGCCCGAAGCCTTTGACGTGAAACGCGGCAAGTGGAGTTTTGCCCACCTGCCGGTGATTCCGCCGCACTTCGACCTGAAGCCTGTCGACAAAACCAAGACCAGGCTCAACGCCGTGGTCCGGCTGGCCAAGCGCAAGGACGTGGGCCAGCTCGTGAACGCCTGCGACGCGGGGCGCGAGGGTGAATTGATCTTCCGGCTGATCGAGCAATACGCCGGCGGAGCCAAACCGCTGGGCAAGCCGGTCAGCCGCCTGTGGCTGCAAAGCATGACGCCGCAAGCGATCCGCGACGGCTTTCAGCACCTGCGCACCAACCAGCAAATGCAACCGCTCGCCGACGCCGCGCGCTGCCGCAGCGAGGCCGACTGGCTGGTCGGCATCAATGGCACGCGAGCGCTGACGGCCTTCAACTCGCGCGACGGCGGTTTCTTCTTGACCACCGTGGGTCGGGTGCAAACCCCGACCCTGAGCGTGGTCGTTGAGCGCGAGGAAAAAATCCGCAAGTTTGTCAGCCGCGACTACTGGGAAATCCACGCCAGCTTTGCCGCGCAGGCCGGTGACTACCCGGCCAAATGGTTCGACCCGAGCTGGAAACGCGCGGCAGCCAACGCAGCCGCCGGCAACGAAGAGGTGGACGCCGAACTCAAGGCCGACCGGGTCTGGAGCCAGCGCGAAGCGCAGGCCATTGCTGACGCGGTGCGCGGCCAGCACGCCACGGTGACCGAGGAAAGCAAGCCGACCACCCAAGTCTCGCCCCTGCTGTTCGATCTGACCAGCCTGCAGCGCGAGGCCAATGGCAAGTTCGGCTTCAGCGCCAAGACCACGCTGTCGATTGCCCAAAGCCTGTACGAGCGCCACAAGGCATTGACCTACCCGCGGACCGACTCGCGCGCGCTGCCCGAGGACTATGTGCCGGTGGTCAAGCAAACCTTCGAGATGCTGGCTGACAGTGGCATGAAACACCTGGCACCCCATGCGCTCACGGCGCTCAACAACAACTACGTGCGCCCCAGCAAACGGATTTTTGACAACGCCAAGGTCAGTGATCACTTTGCCATCATCCCGACGCTGCAAGCCCCGCAGGCTTTAAGCGAGACCGAGCAGAAAATTTACGACCTCGTGGTGCGCCGCTTCATGGCGGTGTTTTACCCGGCCGCCGAATACCAGGTCACGACCCGCATCTCCAAGGTGCAGGAGCACAGTTTCAAGACTGAAGGCAAGGTGCTAGTCAAGCCGGGCTGGCTGACCATCTACGGCAAGGAGGCGGTCGACGAAGTCGAGGGGGGCAAAGACGGCGACAAGGGCCAAAACCTGGTGCCGGTGGCGCCTGGCGAGCAGGTCAGGGCCGAATCGGTCGACCCCAAGGCCCTGAAGACCCGGCCCCCGGCGCGTTACACCGAGGCCACCCTGCTCGGTGCCATGGAGGGCGCCGGCAAAACCGTGGAAGACGACGAGCTGCGCGAAGCCATGCAGGAAAAAGGCCTGGGCACACCCGCCACACGCTCCAGCATCATCGAGGGCCTGATCTCCGAGGCCTACATGCTGCGTGAAGGCCGCGAACTGATTCCCACCGCCAAGGCCTTCCAGCTGATGACCCTGCTGCGCGGCCTCGATGTGCAGGAGCTCACCAAGGCCGAACTCACCGGTGAATGGGAGTTCAAGCTGGCGCAGATGGAACACGGCAAGCTCAGGCGCGAAACCTTCATGGCCGAGATTGCCGCGATGACCGAGCGCATGGTCAAAAAGGCCAAGGAATACGACCGAGACACGGTGCCTGGCGACTACGCCACCTTGCACACCCCCTGCCCCAACTGCGGCGGCGTCGTGCGGGAAAACTACCGCCGCTACGCCTGCACCGGCGCCGACGGCAAAAGCGACGGCTGCGGTTTCTCGTTTGGCAAGACCCCGGCGGGCCGGACCTTCGAGCTGGCCGAGGTCGAGCAGTTCTTGCGCGACCGCAGAATAGGCCCATTGAGCGGCTTCCGCTCCAAGGCGGGCTGGCCGTTCACCGCCGAGATGGTCATCAAGTTCGATGAGGAAACCAAAAACCACAAGCTGGAATTCGATTTTGGCGACGACAAGAAGGGCGAGGAGTCGGGCGAGCTGATCGACTTCTCGGACCAGACCAGCCTCGGTGCCTGCCCCAAATGCGGCGCTGCCGTGTTCGAGCATGGCAAAAACTACGTCTGCGAAAAGTCGGTTCCCACCGACGCCCAGGCCACGCCGAGCTGCGACTTCAAGACCGGCCAGATCATCCTGCAGCAGCCCGTCGAGCGCGCGCAAATGGTCAAGCTGCTGGCCACCGGCAAGACCGATCTGCTCGACAAGTTCGTCTCCATGCGCACCAGGCGCGCCTTCAAGGCCATGCTGGCCTGGGACCCGGCCGCGGGCAAGGTGAACTTTGAATTTGCACCCAGCAAATTCCCGCCGCGCAAAACCGCAGCCACCCCCTTGACCCGGGCGGCGGTGGCAGCCAAAGCGGGCAAACCGGCCAAAGCCGCAGCGGCGAAAAAAACGGTGAAGGCACCAGCCAAAAAAGTGGCCAAGGTGGCAGCGGCCAAAACGCCGCGCAAAGCACCCGCGGCAGGCAGCGCGGGCTCAACACCCAGCGCCGCGCTGGCTGCCGTGATTGGCGCCGAGCCGGTGGCGCGCGCCCAGGTCATCAAGAAGCTGTGGGACTACATCAAGGCCAACAACCTGCAGGACGCCGCCAACAAGCGCGCCATCAATGCCGATGACAAGCTGCTGGCGGTGTTTGGCAAGCCGCAGGTGACGATGTTCGAGCTGGCCGGGATCGTGGGCAAGCATTTGGGGTGAGCTTGGAAGAAGCGCCCCGCTATTGATCCAGCCAGCGGCAAATGACTTGCCACTGGGCCAGGTCCCGTGCCACGCGCCCGGGTGGCAGGTCGAACACGGTGAGGCCGTGGGCCGCCAGCTGGACGTAGTTTTGGGTGTCGCGCACATAACCCAATACCGGCAGGCCGGTGGCTTCCACAAAGCTGCGCAATTGCTCGGCGGCGCGGGTGCGCTCATCGACACGCATGCCGACAATGCCGATGTCGATTTTGGCGGCGCGGGCGCTGTCGGCCAGTTCATTCAAAAAGTCCTGCGTGGCGAAGATGTCAAACACACTGGGCTGCAAAGGCACCACCACTTTATGGGCGCGCTTGAGGATTTCCTTGAGCCGCTTGCCGTGCAGACCGGCGGGGGTGTCCAGCACCACATGGGTTGTTCCCCTGGGCGGTTTGGCAATCTGGTCGCCACCCAGCTCCCAACTGCGAATGGGCTGCGCATGATCCGGGCGCAAGGTTAACCAGAGTTTGCTCGACTGCTGACGGTCGGCATCTCCCAGCATCACGGCGTGGTTCTGGCTGGCAAAGTAGCCGGCGATTTGGGTGGACAGGGTGGACTTTCCCACGCCCCCCTTGGGGTTGGCAACAACGACGACTGGCATGACTTGATCCTCCTGCAAAATGACAAGCGGATGTTAACGAGAACACCGAGGTCATGGAAAACCCATTGACCGCGGTGCTGGAACGACATCAAAATGTCACTTTTCTGACATACCATGATCCCCTCAGGCCCAGTTGCCTGATTTATCGTAATGACCCCATTGACCCACTTCAAGGATTCACCATGAAATTGCGCTACTCATTGATCGCGGCTGGCGTTGCCGCCCTCGGTGTCGCCGGCTCTGCCATGGCCCAGGAAAAAACCCTGCGCCTGCTGACCTGGGCCGACTACGCCCCCGCCGATGTGGTCGCGCAGTTTGAAAAGGAAAGCGGCTACAAGGTCGAGCTCACGCTGTCCAACAACGAAGAAATGATTTCCAAGCTGCGCGCCACGGGTGGTGCCGGGTTCGATTTGGCCCAGCCCTCGCAAGACCGCATCACGGGTCCGCAGCAGGAATTCGGCATTTACAAGCCGATGGACCTGAGCAAGCTCAAAACCGAGCTGTTTATCCCGAGCATGCTGGAAGCCACCAAGAAAAACACCACGCTGGCGGGCAAGGTTTACGGCCTGCCGCACATCTGGGGCACCGATGGCCTGGTGGTCAACACCAGCCTGACCAAGATGGCCGACTACCCGGACCTGTGCCGTGCCGATGTCAAAGGCAAGACCGCCGTGCGCCTGAAACGCCCGACCCTGCTGGCCTTTGCCTTTGCTGCGGGCAAGGACCCGTTTGCCTTGTATGGCAACCCCAAGGCCTACGCGACGCTGATGGATGAAGTGGGCAAGACCGTAATTGCCTGCAAGCCCAACCTGAAGTTCTTCTGGGACAACAAGGACCAGCTGCTCAACGGCATGCGCACCGGCGAAATCGTCGGCGCCATGATGTGGGACACGGGCGGCTGGAAACTCAACGGCGAGAAGGCTGAAATCCAGTTCATCGCGCCCAAGTCCGGCGCTCTGGGCTGGATCGACACCTTCGCTTTGCCAGCCAAGGGCAAAAATGACGCCGCGGCCTACGCCTGGATCAACTTCAACATGCGCCCCGAAATTGCCGCCCGCGTGGCCAAATCGGCTGGCAATTTCACCGGTTCCAAAGGCGCAGACCAGTTGATGGATGCCAAACTCAAAGCCCAGTTTGCCGCCAGCTTCCCTGAAGCCGCGCTGAAAAATGTCAAGTGGTACCCCGCGGTGCCCGCTGGCATCGAGGACATCGAAGGCCGCGTGCTTGACCGCATCAAGGCGGCCAATTAAATGACCCCCACGTTCGGCGCTACGCGTCCTCTCTGCCCCCCGAGGGGGCTAATTTCCCTTGGGGCGGCCCGGCGGGAAATTGCTTTTCTTTGAGTGCCGCTGTGCCGGCGCAAGCGCAGCCTGACCTGCAGGCCACCCGCGTGGCCAAGCATTACGGTGCTTTCCGCGCGGTGGACGAACTCTCTTTCAGCGTCGCGCGCGGCAGCTTCTTCTCCATCCTCGGCCCCTCAGGCTGCGGCAAGACCACGCTGCTGCGCATGATTGCGGGTTTTTTGGAGCCCGACGCCGGTGACATCCA
>JAIPCZ010000040.1 GCA_021737975.1 Polaromonas sp.
TCATTTCCGGATAGCTGACTTTGGATGACGTATCCGACTTTTTCGCTGCTGGATTTCAAGTGTGCCGGCGCAAGCGGGTATTGATGAACTGCCGCTGTGGGGCAGCCCAGTCCGGCGCCGCTCAAAAGCCGTGCGTTAACTTTGCTATCGTGCTCACTACCGCTATTGCGCCCTCGGTCAGGCTATATTTTGGGCGCCACTGTTTGGCCGTAAGTCGCCGCGAGTGTTACCAATGCCTGCCGATCCGGATCGGCCCAGTTGATGCCCTTGTCAAAAGCCTGGAACATCTTTGATGCATTCCCGTGTGAGGTGATCGAGAAAAATTCGCCACCGCCCTGCGCAAACCTGAACCAGTGCGTGCAACCGCCGGGGACATGAATGAGGGCTCCCGTACTTGCCAGTGTTTCCACGTCATCCACGCCGCAATGCACTGCGCCACTGAGCACGAAAAAGGATTCGTCCCAAGCGTGATGGTGCGGGCCGGGGCCAGTACCCTCGGGCCCTGCGATCCTGAAAAGCTCGTACCCACCCGTCTGTTCTACGGACGCGAGCACCGTGATCTGGAAACCGCCGACGTCCAATGGTCGCGCAGTTTGCTGCGCACTTTGAATCAGTGTTTGTTTCATGTGTTCTCCGACTTAGACGGTTGTGGTTGTACGCCATTCCAGACGACGACTCAATAATGCCGTTTCTACCTCTAAAAGATCAACCCTGCTTCGCCGATGTGCCAACCCGGTAGTCGTTGCGCCCGCCAAGCGCGGCATCGTAAAACGCACTGTCGGCGCTGGCAATTAGTGCGTCGCCGGTGTCGGCGCGAGCCGGAATGCGTCTGCAGCAGCCCCTGGTGCAGCCGGTCGCGTGTGATGACACGATTGGCCAGCCCCGTGAAAGGGTCGTAGTTGGCTTGATCAAGTTCTTGCTTGACCCGCACCAAATCTTCGATGCTGCCTTCAAGTTGAAATTCCCGGGCTTCCAACCTGCCAAGTGAAGCCATGACTCAAGCTTCCCAAGTACCAAGGCACGCGAGTCAGATACGCCGATGGGTCTGCGCGACCGTCAGGGTTGGACTTCGAGAATCCGGTCAAAGCCGCTGATCTTGATCACCTCGAGTATGGACGGTTTGGGCGCGCTCAGCACGACCTTTCCGCCGCGCGCTTTGGCCGCCTTAGCCGTCACCAACAAAACGCGCAAGCCCGCACTGCTGACATAGTCAAGATCCGAGAGATCAACGGTGACCGAAGTAACGTCGTTCACCAACAGACCCAGAAGCTCTTTTTCATGTGTTTGTGCATTGGCACCATCCATCCGGCCCATTGGTTTGTAAATTTTGATTGTCATACGAAAGAGCGGTGAAGCACTGTTGATTTCTAACCGCTCACTATACTCCAGCAGTAGCAAAAACATTTAGGAAGATCGCCTTCCGCATTTTGAGGCAATGCATGTCTTCACACCTTTCGCTTGAATTGATGGCTGATCTGACCGAGTTGGAAAGGCTCAATGACGCGCTTGATCAATTGGCGCAAACGCAGCGCTGGTCGGCGGAGTCCTTGTTCCAGATCAAGCTGGCCTTGGAGGAAGTGGTCGTGAATGTCATTTCTTATGGGGCCGAGGGCGGGCGTTTGCCAAGGATCCATGTCGAGTTGCGTCAAGACGCGGCGCGGCTTGAAATAGAGGTTGCGGACGATGGCATTGCATTCGATCCGCTGCAGAAGGCCGTGCCTGATCTGGACGCCAGCCTGGAGAATCGTCCTATCGGCGGTTTGGGCGTTTACCTGGTTCGCCAGTTGATGGACAGCGTGCGTTATCAGCGCGACGCCGGCCAGAATAAGCTGTCGATCACCAAAACACTGGCTTTTTCACAATAGGGGTGCCGGGCTGCTTCCGCGGCCTGGCGCGCCGGTCGCGCGCCAGGTCTGTTCTCAGGGTTTCACCTAAGTCATGGCCCCCGACATGACGGCCTTTCAAAAGCCGTTCGTCCTGCTGCTGAACCGGTCCAGCCAAAGCGCAGATTAACTGCCGGCACTGGAACCAATCCCGCCCACCTGTTACCAACTTGCGAGAAGCCTTCAAGGCTTTGTCGAAGACAGGAGCACCATGTCAATTCAACACACACTTCAACTCGGCCTTGATGCCCTGGGGCGGCAAACGGGCGGGCGCTTTACGCTCGAAACCAACGGCTGGGCTACGCTGCGCTTTGACCGGGCCACCGAGATCACCTTGGGCGCGGACGAAGCGCTGGGTTTGATCTTCATGCACGCGTCGGTCTGCAGCCTCACAGAAGATTCCCGCGCCCGGCTGATGCAGGAGGGCCTCGAGATGGCGCTGTTGGGGCTGGGCACGGGCGGCTGCGTCCTCGGCTACAACCGCGCCCAGGATCAGCTGGTGCTGAGCGTATCCCTTGCGGCGGGAGAGGTGGACGGCACGGGCTTTGTCAACCGTTTCAGCCGTTTTTTGGACGTGGTACAGCGCCTGAAGACGGCCTTTGAGGCCCTGGCCAGCGAACCCGGCGCAAGCCCGCAAAGCGTGCTCAGCCAGGACAACTTTCTTCCCCACCCTCTGATGAAGGTTTGAGACGCCGTGAACATACCAATTTCCGGCCAGCCTCTCTCCCTGGCGCAGACCCTCGCAACAGCCCAGGACGCCATCGACGGCCAAATCGCCGAGTTGAACGGCCGCCCGCTTGACCGAGTGCAAAGCGCGATCCTGCCTATCGAACATCCCGGCGACTTGCCACCCACCGTCAATGCTGTGCCGACCCCGTTCACCGCCCAACTCTCCGGGCGCATGCAGCAGGTGCTGGGTGAGATGGCGGGCGCTGCCAGTGCCAGTCTGGCGGATTCGGCGCTCGGGGAAACAGCACGCAACCTTCACGACCGTGTGCCGCGACTCATGTCGTCAGCCACCTTGACGGAGAACGTCGGGCACAAGCCGAAGGCAGATTTGTTGTTCGGGCTGATCGGCATGTCCACCCATTACAAGGCCGTGCTGGGCGGGCTCGACGCCTACCAGGCCAAGCTCAGTACCCCGGTTGGCATGGATCCAGCCAGCGCCCGTGAACACGCTGCCGGGTTGGCAAAAGACCTCACCGCCATCCATCGCGACGCCGATCAGTACATCAAGCAGCATGAGGGCACACCCGCCAAGGCCAAGGCGGTCGAGGCCATGCGGGTGATGCAGTCGCAGGTCATGAACGAGATGGCCCTGGTGAACCGGGTGGCGACGAGTCTGGTCGACAACGCCGCAGTGCGTGGCATGAGCTGGAAAGACAGCATGGCCGGCGCTGGCTACCGCCTGCTCGACAGCGTGGCCCGTTATAACGACACCAACCTGGCTGAGGCAAATGACAGCTTTGGTGGCGGCCAGGTCAATGAGGTCGCCAAGCTGACGTACCACACGCCGGAGGGTGGCCTGGAAACGCGCATTTTCAAGGCTGACCCGCAAAGGCTCGATACCCAGACCAGCAGCCCGGTGCACAACCGGAACACGCAGAACATCATCAACCAGGTGCTCGTTCCCTCGGGCATCGATCCCGAGCGGCCAGCGTTTGCAGCGCGCAATGTTGCAATGGCCTTCGTCAACGAAGCCCTGGGCCTGAACAACCTGGTGCACACGAGTTTTGCGCTGCACAACGAGACCATCGGCATGGTCATGGACGAAGCGCCCGGCCGCACCTCTTACCACCATGTCAAGCAAGCGGTCCCTGGTCTCGTCTTTGATTTTGTAAAAGACGCAGTCCAGATGATGGACGCGCAGTATCCACAGCACACGCGGCAAGCCCGTATCGCAGAAGTGTTGAACGACATGGCGGAGGAGTACAAGGTGGTCTGGAACAATGCAAGCACACGGCCCGAGATGGCGTCTGACACTGAGTTGCAAAACCCGGCCAACTGGGCGCAACGCATCACCACCAGCGGCTATCCCGACCTGCTCAATGGCGATGTGGGGGGGCTCAAGCAGGCCAATCTGCAGCGCGGGCTGTCCAACCTGGAATGGCTCGACGGCCTATCTGCCCAGACCGACCGGCATGGCTTCAATTTCATGACTGGCGCCAAGGCGGATGGCAGCATCACCGTGACCGGCATCGACAATGACTTTTCATTTGGATCCAAGATCGATGGCCTGCCGCCCGGCATCGGCAACTGCATCAGCGGCCTGCCACAACTCATCGACAGCCGCCTGGCAGCGCGCCTGGATGCGTTGGATTTCGACCGCGATCTCAAACCCACTCTGGACACACTGCTCACGCCCGAGGAAGTCAGCGCCACGCGCGCCCGCTTCGATCAGCTCAAGGCCCACGCTGCGTCTCTGGCGCCCGATCGCGTGATTGATAACTGGCAGACCGCGCAGATTGGCGGCCTGTCGGTGCACGACCACCTGCTGGCGGCCGGTGACGACAGTAGCAGCTACTACAAGCGTGATCAGGCTTACGTGGCTTGAAGCAATTTGCCATCTCCACGCAGCCCGCTCACAGGAAAGAAATAAGACCATGACACTTCCCATCAGCGCCAATACCCCGCAGTTGCACAACGTGCGCCTGAACCAGAACTTTGGTGACAGCCCGGTTGGCCGTCTGGGCAACAGCGGCGTGCAGGCAGCCCCGGCCGGCGCGCCACGCAGCGGCGCTGCGGCCCATGCGGCGGCGCCAAGCCCCGGGCTGAGTCTGGGCTCGCGCATCCTCAATGCCGTCACACCGCACGGCCTGCGGGCACAGCCCAAGATGCTGGCCGGCCTGCAGGCCACCAGTGCCCAGGTCGGAGACTTGCTGGGGGCCCTGTCCAAGTCCAGCGGCCACAGCGTTGACGGTCTGACCGCCAAAAGACTGCTGGACAGCCTGCCCCAAACGGCGGCACCCCTGACCAGCCGGGGCGCGGACCTTGGCACGGTCTTCAGCCAGCGGGTGTCGGTGCATGTGAAAAACATGAGCACGGCCCAGCTGGTAGCGCTGCGCGACGGTGTTGCGCTGTCCCAATCGTCGCAATTGGCGGGCAGCGCCGGGCCTCAACTCGCGGTGGTGAAAGCTGCCGTCGGGCGCGAGCTAACCCAGCGCCTGCTCGACACCGCCACCCAGAAGATGGTGCCTGTTTTGGCCAAGCTGGTGGCCGAATTGCCGCGTGAAGCTGCCAACCCCGGTGCCGTGGCCTTTGCCTTTCATGAGCTTGATGGCGCCGCATTCACCGTGCTTATCGGGCACGGTCAGTCGCAGTCGGCTGACAACGGTGCCAATCTCGCTGCATTGAAGCTGGAACTGATCAAGGAAACCCTGAGCACAGCGGTTGACAACGGGGACATCAGTCCGCGCGACCTCGGCGCCATCCTGGGGCATTTGCCCAGCAAGGTGCTGCGATCGTTCGATGATCCCCACGCCAGGGGCGCCCTGATTGGCACCGAGGCGCCGTTCACGATGGAGCGGATGGTCAGCGGCGCCATCGGGCTGCGCGCGCAGCAGGCTGAAACGGCATTCACACAGGCCGCCGATGCCCTGCTGGCCAGAAGCTTGCCTGCCGCAGACGACCCCAAGGGCTCGCTCCACAACATGCAAGACTTTGCCAGGGACATCATCGCTGCGGCGACCCACCTGACGCAACGGCGCGAGCATGGCGACATCAACCACCTGCATTTTCCTGAAGAAATGGGCGATAAATCCGCCGGGCTGCTGACCCACCTTGAGCGGCTGTGCAGCCCTGGCAACCTGTTGGTCGATGAGTTGAACCACGGCCAGCTGAACGCCTTCAGCAAGGCGCTGAGCAGTCTGGGGGTCGAGCGGGGCGCGGACCACGTCGCGGCGGAACTCAGCCGGCGCAAGGACGAGGCCAACGCGAGCTTTGGCACGGCCATGCTGGCCACCTGCACAGCGGCTCAGTCCAAAGACCCGCAGGCCCTGCTGCAGAGCCTGAAGGTTTTCGCCGATGTCTCCAGCAACACGGTCCAGGCCTTGCAGCGCCTGGGCGCGCCGATCGACGGCGCTGACAAGGTGATGGAGTTTCGCGAGCAGCAGTCCACCCAGGCGCTGCAGACATTGAGCACCGAACAGCTGGGCTCCCTGTTTGCCGCACTCAACTCGCCCGAGCTCAAATCCCTCAAAGGCAGCCTGGGCGACATGGGGCAAACGCTGCTGGAAAACGAGAACACGGCCATCGGCCGCCAGCTCTACAACGCCAGCCTGGATCTGGCGTCCACGGCCAGCCTGGTGCGCGACGTGCTGGTCGCGCGCGGTCTGAGCCTGCCTGACATGCCCGACGAAGCCAGTTACGGCACGGCCACACTGGCACCGGCGGGCCATGCGGCCCTGCTGGCTGAGTTCGGCGTGCAGGCTGGCACGAACGGGACGGTGAACATCAAGTCTGGCCTGGCGAGCCCGGCTTTTCAGCAGACCTTTTTGTCCAATCTGAGGGCCATCGAGGCCCGGCCCGGTCCGATGCAGGCGCTGGCCAACGGCGCAGAAACAGGCGTGCGGCAAGCCCTGTGGCTGGACCTGCCCCGCGCCGACTACACGATCAAACATGGGGATGGAACCAGCAGCCCGCTGCTTGACCGCCATGGTGATGCGGCCTTGCTGGCAGGCCCGCAAAAGGAGGCCGTGCTGTCGGGCGCGGTGGCGAAGTTGCGGGAACTCACAGGCGGCAATCCGGCGCTGTTGCGGCTGGTGTCCGAGTTTGCCAACCAGAACAGCCTGGCAGGCGTCCAGTTGGGGCTGGGTTCTGCCGACAGCCCGGCGCGCATGCCCGATGGCACGCCAGGCATCCCCATGAACGGCACCGAGCACACGGCCTACGCCTTCCAGAGCGATGGCGACGGCGGTGTGTTGATGCGGATCGATTACGCGGTGGCCGGCGCCAGCCACTTCATGGGAGCTGACGGCTCCTTCGCCGCACTTGACCCTGCGGCCAGCCACTTCAATGCCAGCGTCGAGCTGCACTTTGACAGTCAACTGCAGTTCAGCGTGTCGGAACCGGTCCGATTCACCTACAACCTGGCGCCGGCGGGATCCGTCGCAACGGCGGTCGCTGCGCCTGCTCCTGCTGCTGCGGACTCGGCTCAGCCAGTGCTTGGCGAACCTGTCTCAACCGCGCAAGCCATGCAGGAGACTCTTTTGGAGGCGATCCGGGCAGGCGCGCCCGCGGGCGAGTTGGTGGCCAATATTGGCGTGGCGCGCGACGCGGGCAGAATTTCACCAGAGGGAGCAGATTTCCTGCTCACGCTCATCCCTGCCGCGGACGCACGGGGGGCGAGCGCACCCGTCACGGCAGGCGTTACGGCTGGCGTGCAAACGCAGACTGCAGCGGCCGAGTTCAACCGGTTGTCCGGGGCGTTCACGGCGCCGAGTTTCGATTTGTTGAACTTGGAGGCGGTGACTCAACTGACCCGGGCGGCCAACAACCTGGCCAACGAACAGATGGCGCTGCATCTCAGCCAACCTGACGTCGATGCCACGGCGCAGTTGCAAACCACCTTGTCGTTGCTCAAGGTCCTGGCCTACAACACCATGGCTGGCATGAACAGCCAGGTACAGGACAGCATTGATCTCAGCATCGAGGTCCCGGATAACCAAAGTCGAAGAACACACCTCGAGCAGGCCCGCAATGCCGTGACCCGAACAATGACCGCCCTGGCGGCCACCCTCAGTCCGACCAATCCGGCGCTGTCCCTGGCTGCCCCGAGCCAGCTTGCCCGTGGCACGGTGCTCTACTCCGCGGGCTCATTGGCAAAAACCCAGACCATCGTGCAAACCGGCATCGACATGACACGGACTTTGCGCAATGGAGGTAATTTCGCGGGGGGTGGCGACCTCGGGGGCGGAGTCTACTGTTCAACCACCGACCCCGCTTACGTCAGCGCTGACGCTGGATGGGTTCTCAAACTTGAACTGATGGACGATCTCGACGGTGCTCAGATTCCCCAACTCAGCGAAATGAGGTCGTCGCGTTATGCCCTGCCGGGCAATGACCAGATCACCGGCGATCAGGCCGTTGCAGGCTTGCTGGTCCAAGCCCTTCGGACCGACAACGCCTTCTTGCGCGGCAACATGCTCGGTGGCGACACCGAACTGGTCATGTACCGGCCAGAGGGCAGGGTAAGAATTCTTGCTGTCCAGCAGTACATCGGGGATGACCCGGACGGCCGACCCAGGTTCCGCGACCATACGCCTTCTGCCTTTCTGGCCATGCAAGGTCAGGCCACTGACGTTTCGCCACAATGGGCGCATCCTTGAGGTATTCAGCAAGTGCCAAGCTGCCTGCAGCCTGACTCACAACAGATCAGCAACCCAACCCATTAAAGAGGAAATACATGATCGAAACCTACGAAGCGCTGCTGAAATCCTTTGCCCAACACGTCGGGCTGGACGTGGACAGCTTTGTCGCCACCCAGGAACTGGTGATCGAGGGCCTGGCCGTCGGCCTGTTGTACGAAGGCGATGAATCGATTGGCGACCTCATTTACTTCACCGACCTGGGCTCACCCAGCGATAGACGCGCGCCCGAGGTCTACAAGACCCTGCTTCAGGCCAACAACCTTTGGGTAGGCACCGGCGGCGCCACGCTCGGCGTGCAGCAGGATTCGGGCCATGTGATCCTGGCTGGGCGCATCGATGTGCTAGGCGTGACGGCCCAGAGTCTCTCAGTGTTGCTGGACGCTTTCACCGACACCGCGCTGTTCTGGCAGAAATTCGTGGCTGACACGCTGCCCAGCGATGCACCGGGGTCGCAAGAACAATTTATCGTCAGAGGCTGAACACCGCACCCTCGCACCAGAAGATTGCCATGAACGTCAACAACCTGCAGAGCCTCTCTACCCCCCTCTTGAACCGAAACCAGGATGTTCAGCCGGCGCAGCCCCAACAGGCACTCCGTAGCGACAACCATGCGCCGGCGGCTGGTCATGTTGGGCTGGCCGGGCGGATGATTTCCAACGGCGACGGCGAAAAGCGCAACACCACGGTGACCTGTGGCGACCAGGCCAAGGGCGCCTTCAAGGCGGCTGGCAAAGGGCTTGGTGCGTTAATCGCCGCGCCGATCGCGCTGGGCCTGGGCGTTGCCGCGGCGGGGATATGGCTGGCCATTAAGACCATCAATTTCATCCCGCGGATGATCAACAACCACATTTTGGAGCCGCGCGCAGAGGCTGCCTACAAGGCGACCAACGCCGCAATGATCGGCGCCCTGGCGACGCCGATGAAAAACAGCGTGCTGGCAGACCCCAGGGTCATCGACAAGCTGGTGGCCCATGCCGAAGCGGCCGGGCGACCAGTTTCGAAGGCGGAGATCATCGCCCTGGTCAGCAGCGGTGAGCGCATCTCCAAAGCGATTTATTCGCCTGGCGAAGTCGCTATGCCGCTGAAAGTGGTGGTCCAAGGCCAGAGCCATGACGTCAAGGCCGGCACCCACTCGGCGCGCGCCTGCAGCTGGTTCATGATGGCCCAGGCCGCCAAACAGGACGTGAACCGCGCCGACCTGGGCGGGGTTGGTCCCACCAGCGACATGGTGACCGAAGGCTCTTTCATCATGAAGGACCCGGGCAACCGCATGTACAACTTTCTGAACAGCGCGCCGACCGCCTCGTCGCGCATGTCTAGCCATTTCGAGGAGAGGCTGGACGCCCAGACTGGAAAACACCAGCTCATGGGCTTCATCCCGACCTCGAAGCTCAGCCACCACGGCATCGAGGACTACCAAAACAAGATGCCCGGCAGTGGGGGCACCATGCTGTTCAACAAGATGGCGCCCGGCGCGCACGGCGCCGCTGAGTTGTACGTCAAGTTTGAACACGGTGGTTGCCCGCCGTACTTCAAGACCGAGTCACACGAAGGCTTGGGCCATGGCATTACGCGGTTCTTTGCAGCGCTGGACCGCAACCTCGACCATTCGGTCGATTTCGTCCGCACCCGGTTCAGCGGGCCATCAGCCACCGATGTGGTACGCCAGGAGCATGTGTACAAAGGCGCACTGAAAGAGACGATCAACGATGGGTTCAGTCAACTCATCAAAAGCGCCATCAACGCCGGGGTCATCCACGCCGACAGCAGCGCTGTCGGAAAATCAGTGGGCAAATTCGGTCTGCCTTTTGTGCAGAACGCCATCGCCGCCATACAGAACCATGCCCAAACCCACGCCGCGGCGGGGCACGACACGGCGGGCGCTGTGGCTAACCAGGCCAATGCCCTGGCGGCCGTGGTGGCGCAAGAAACGGGACGCCTCGGTCTGGCTTCTGATGTGCACGGCATCCAGCGCCGCGGTGCAGAAGTCCACATCGATATCGCCACTGTGCCGTGACGGCGAACGCTTCAACCGGTGCGGCCCCGCTCGCGGCGCCATCGCATTTCACGGACTTCATCCTTCTCAGTCATCGTCTTTAGGTTTTAAGCACAGGAGTAAGCATGCCCAGTCAGATCGGTATCCGTACAGGCCCAAGCCTTGCACCCGAGGCGCCCGTTGCCGCGCCGCCGCCAGGCGGCTCCGCCCCGGGCCGACTGCAGGGGCGCGATGTGGAGCGCCTGCCCGCGGCGCAGACCATCACCCGCGCGCCGTCGCAGTCCACGGGGTCGGCGGCCGAGCGGCCCGGCTTGCATGAGCGCCAGCCGGTGCAGCAGTCGCCGCAGTACCAACTGATCCACAAGGCCCGCCTGAGTGGCCTGGAAGGCGCCGACGTGTTCACCGCCAAGGCAGGCAGGCCAAAGGAAGACATCAGCTTCGGCATGCTGGGCAAATACCACCGCGATGAAGGCTACAAGGCGGTCATCAAAGGCATGAAGACCTACGAGGCGGCGGGGGCGCCGGTCAGCAGCTCGGGCCCGCAGGCACTCAAAGGCCTGGACCAGATGCGTGACAAGGTCACTGACCTTGCTCTTGCGGTGGACCGTTACCAGGCCACCGACACCAGCCAGGGAGGCGTGCGCAAGGAGGCCTTCGTTGCCCTGGGTCTGCAGCTGCAAAATGAAATGGTGGCGATCAACCAGTTGGTCGAGCAATTGCGACAGGGCGCCAGTTTGCCCGAGGGCGCCAGCCTGGCCGATGCCGTGGCCTTCGCGCGCGAGGGCGTGTCGCTCAAGGACATGGCCACGCTGATGGAACGCGGGCTGGACTCCAGCCAGGCCAAGGAAGGGCGCGAATTCATCGACAACCAGCGCGCCATTGCGGTGCTGGACGATCCCGCCAAGATGGCCCGCTACGAGGCCCAGGGCTTCGACCGCGGGGACGTGTTTCTGCTCAAGAGCGCCGGCCATGGGATGGCGGTGGGCGAGATGTACAAGGACATGCGGGTGGCTATCACCCACCAGACCATCGTCACCGGTCTGGTCGAAAACCAGGTGCAGGGCACTATGAAGAAGCTGGGGTCGGGCGCATTCAACTCGGTGTTCGCCACCAACTTTGCCACACCCGATGGCGTCTTGAAAGGCGCCTTTAAGCCGCTGCAAAAGACAGAACACGGCTGGGTTGCTTCCCGCACCGGTATAGATGGCAACAACCCGCAAATCGTGATGCGCAATCTGGCGACGGGCGACGTGGCGCGGCAACTGGGCTTCAACGTGGTGGTGAAAACCCAGCTCGGGCTGTGCACGACTCCGGCGCCCAAGGGGCAGCCTGCGACAGCTGCTGGGCCGCTGCAGTTGGGCATGGTCATGGCGCGTGCCGAAGGCGCCGAGGCGCACAAAACCGAATACGGCCACTTCAAGAATGGCGACGTCCAGCGCGAAGTGACCAAGCTGCAACTGCTTGACCATCTGGTCGGGCAGGGCGATCGCCATGGCGGCAACTATTTCATCAGTGTCGCCGCGAACGGCCACGTGGTGGTGGCCGGCATCGACAACGATCAGTGCTTTGGCCACCGTCTGACCGACCCGAACGGGATCCGGAACAAGACCGGCGACACGGGTTTCGTGAATTCGCGCGGCACGCAAAATGGCGCTGGCGTTGCCAGACCTCAGTTCGACGAATATGGAAAAGATAAGGCGGGCAACAGCGTCCTCATCAGGGCGGGCTGGAACGAGGACGGTTTCCGGGGCACCAACATGCCGCCGGTGATCGATACCGAGATGGCGGCTGCGCTGCGCAGCCTGACCCCAGAGACGCTGGACAAGCTGCTGGGCGAGAGGATGGTGGACGGTGTGATGATGGACGGCAAGCTGACACAGCCCGAGGTGGGGGCCACGAAGGCGCGACTTACGGCGATGCTGGCCCATGTCGATCAACTCGAAGCGAACGGCCGGGTCATCGATCCGTCACGCTGGGGCGAAACAGATGTGAATGCCATCATCCTGGCCGACCCGAACAGCAGCTATGTGGCACGCGACCACGATAGAGCCTGGAACAAAGCCCTCGCCGCCGGCGAAATCTACTGACCCTGACTGGAGCCCCGAGCATGCCCATCCCCCCCACCCAAGACAGTGCGCCGCTGCAGCGCGCACAGGCCCTGTTCGAGCAAGAGGGGCTGCCGTTTGTGCAACTCCCCATGGCCTTGTCGAGCGCCCTGGCCGAGCATTCCCCGTTGATCTATGCCACCCGGCCCCTGGTGGACACGCCCTACGACCTGTCGGCATACCTGGAGGATCTGGCGTCCACACCTGACGCGCCGGATTACGCCGTGGTCGGCTTCGACGGCTACGGTTACAACAGCTGGGCGGTTCACCACTATGCCTTGCAGAGCGCGCTGGCGCTGTTCATCCAGTTGCCCTGGGGCGGTGCCTTTGCCGATGCCGACGCGGACCGCGCCGAGATCAACAGCACGTTCCACTGGGCCGAGGGCCTGCTGCTGCAGGTGGCGCAGTTGCAGCAGCAGGGCCTGATCCCTGCGGGGTGGCGGCTGCTGGTGATCGTCAGCAGCTTCGCCCGGTCGGGCTGGGCCTGGCTTGGACCGGCCGGCTCTGCCGACGCGAATCCGCCACTGCAAACTGAGGGCAAGCTGCGCGCCGACGTGGACCGCTCGCTCGCCGAAATGGCCTCAGGCCAGACGGTATTGGGCACCCATCTTTTGAAGGAAGCGCCATGAACATGGATCCACAGTTGGTCGAACTGGTGCGTGAACTCGGCCACGTGATGGCTTTTGACGACCTGGCGCTGGACCGGGACGGGGCCTGCGCCGTGCGCTTCGATGGCCGCACCGTGGTCAACCTGCAGGGCCGTGAAGACTCGGACAGCCTGTGGCTGTTCGCCGATCTCGGCCCGGTCAGTGGCGGCGTGGAGCTCTACGCCGATCTGCTGCGCGGCAACCTGTTTTGGCGCGCCACCCTGGGTGCGACCATCAGCCTGTCCGGCGATGAGCCAGCACACGTCATCATGACGCTTCCCGTCGCTTGGCGCGGACTGCGCGGCGAGCAACTGGCGCTCAAGCTGGAGACCTTCGTCAACACCCTGGAAGACTGGGCGGGACTGCTCGAGGAAGGCCGTGGCGCGGATCTGCCGCAGCAGTCCTTCGCCATGTCGATGGAGATGCTGCTCAGCTCACGGGCCTGAAAAGCAAAGTTCGGGTCAACCGGAACAACTTCAGCTCCGGTCCTGCCCGGTTCTGTGGCCATTGGCATTATTGAGCAAGCCCAGAGGCGGGTAGTTCTTCAAGGCCTTGGCCGCGCACAGGTGGATCGACACGGCGAACCTTTGCAGCGTCTCGACGGGAATTTCCCGGACATTTTTTCCTTTTCAGAACCTGACTGGCCTGGTTGATGTCAACTACCAGTTCAATGTTGTGTTTCTTGGCCTCCACGGTAAGATCTTCCAGCCTGAGTTTGGTATTGATTTCCTTGGCGTTGCAGACCGACGTAACAAGGCCGTGTGGGGCGAACCATCACCTTTGTTGCACCGAAAGGTGGGGCGTTGGAAAAAGGAGAGGTTAGAGCGGAGGGCGGTTGGTTATCGGACAAAGGTGGGTGCCAGTGTCTGGAATATTGACTGAATGGGGCGTGCAAGCGCCAGGCATTTTCAGTCTAGCACCGGACTTGCCGCCCGCGCCGCCTGCAGTGAAATGGATCAACGCGGCCGGATCGGCCGGCCCGGGCGGGCAAAACTGATCATCGGCGCGTTTGCGCCACAGCGCTCAATCCCATAGGCGACATAGCCCCGTTCCTCGACAAGGTCGAGCTGGGTGGCGAAATTGTCACCGCTCACCTTGGCCGCTGTGGTCGCATTGATGCCTAGCGGCGAAACCAGGTTGCGGTAGAACAGGTGGCGCCAGTAGTCCAGGTACTTCCTGGTGGTGCGCACCACCTGCATCTCGGCGGTGAACTTGTCCTTCATGCTGGCGAAGTTGGTGGGGGCAACGGTCGAGAAAAGGTGCACGCACGGACGGATTTCGGTGGCCAGGCGGATGGCATGGGTTGTCATGCGGATTTGCAGGCGGTTGCCGCGGTAGGCCGGCTCCACTGCCGTACGGTCAAGGTAGGCAACCTGATCGAGCGCATCGCCATGCAGGCCGATGTCATGGCCGAAGTTGTCGGCGCTGGGTCCGGGGTAGAAGATCGATCGAAAACCAACCAAGCGGCCGCCGACGAAGGTCCCCACGACGAGGCCACGATCGCTCAGGCATTCGCTCAGCAGCTCGCGCGTACCGGGATAAAACAGGCTCGGTTCCTCGAGCGCGCCGTGAACGTATTGCTGCACCGTGAACACTGCGGCAAGATCATCCAGGCCAAGGCGTCGCATGGCGTAGGGCGCGGTGGTGGGCGGCTGCCCTGCCTGTGCCACTGTGAGGGTGCCGGTTTCGAGTGATTTGTATGCGGTGCTGTCCAAGGCGTCATCCATTCTTGTGCTTTGCGGTCCGGTCGCGGCCCGTCTGGAGCTTAACCACGACGAAGGCGGCCGTACTGGCGAGATAGGCGCCCGCCATGATCGCCACGCCGGGGGTCACACCCAGGGTGGTGGCCAGGCCGAAGGCGCCAGGGCCAAGCATCTGGCCGATTTTCTTGATGCCGCTGAAGACGCTCAGGGCCTTGCCGCGACCCAGGGCAAGGGCCGCAGGAAGGCCCACAAAATAGCTGTTCTGCGAGACCAGACCCAGCGACTCGGCGATGCCAAGCAGCACCACAGCCACCACTGCGGTGGCAAAACCGGGCTGGGCTGCGAACACTGTCAGACCGCTGACACCGATCACACCCGCCATCGCCATCATGGCCCGCGCGTCCATATGCCTGCGCAAGCGCAGCACCATGAACGGGCCGATGTAAATGATGCAAAAACCATAGGCAAGGAAGGCACGCCCAATGTCACCTTGTGCCACCCCGAGCGAGTGGGCGAAGAGAGGGAAGTAGTAGTTCAGGAACATGCTCGCGGCTGCGGCAGGAATGGTCACGAACAGCAGCAGTGCGAGCACGCCCGGATCCGTAAAGAAATTGCGTGTGCGGTGTGCAATGTGGCCCGGCTGCTCGGTGCGTTCCATGCGCACGTTGTGCAACATCAGCAGGGCAAAGGCCGCCGTCACCCCTGTCAGCACGGTCGCCATCAGAAACACCTGGGCAAAGCCGATGCGCTCGGCCAACATGGCGCCCAGCACGGCCCCGCAGTTGAGGCCGGCGTAGATACCGGCATTGAGCACCGTGAACCCGCGTGTTCGCGTGCTTTCGGTAGCGGCAGTGGCGACCAAACCGCGCAGACCCATCCAAGCCGCACCGTAGCCCAGCCCGACCAGGCCGCGCGCGGCGATAAATTCGATGGCCGAAGTCGACAGCCCCGACAGCACAGTACCGGCGCCAAACAGGACCAGTCCACCCAGAAAGGCCGGGCGCCAGCCGCGCACGTCGATCACATGGCCGATGAGCAGCGAGGACACGAAGGCGCCAAACATTTCGGCCGAGATCGGCAGGCCGATCACCACCAGGCGCGACAGACCGAACAGGGGTTGGTACAGCTCGCTCATCATCACCGGGACGAACGACAGCGACAACGAGCCCGCCAGCAGCAGAAGGAACGCCAGCGGCCGGACGAACTCGTCCACCCCGCTAGCCTGGCGCAGGCTGGCCATTTCGCCGGCCAGGCGCAAGCGCGCCAGGGCGGCGCGCTTTTTCAGCAGCATCACCAGGAACACAATGATCTCGCCCATGAAGAAGAACGAGGTCACCAGCATGGTGGCGGCATCCAGCGCGAGTTCGCCGATCTTGTCGGCAAGGTGCGTGGCCGACGGCACCAGCACCACATGCGGCGTTTGCCCGTGCGCCGTGCCGGGCGGTGCCACCTCGATCCCTGCCTGCGGCGTTGCGGTGGCCGCTTTGTGGGTCGAATGCAGCACCGCACCGCCGGCCGAGCGCAGATCGATGCGCTCAATCTGCGGCGTCGAGGCCAGCACCCTGCGCAACCACTCGTCCACCCCGCTCATGTCATCCAGGGCGATCCCTTTTTTCAGTACGCCATCGACCGTGCGCGCAATGACCTCGCCACCCAGGCGGGCATTGTCGGCAACGATGGCCGGATAGGCCTGGCGAAACAGTGAGATATTCACCGCCGCATAGGCCAGTTGGGCGAGGCTCAGCACCACCACCACCAGCATCGCAAAGCGGCGTTGCAGGATCTCGCCTGCGGGGTCGACGACGCGCACGCGCGCGAGAAGCACCAGCATGAGCACGACGGCGGCCAGCGCGATCATCAGCATGGCACCCGCGCTGGTGCGGACATAGTCGGCCGTGAGCCGATCGACATCGCTTGCGTCGATGCTCAGGTCCAGCGTTCCCACCCATGCCCCGCCACGCTCACGGATGGGCAGGAATGCGTGGTAGCGGCCCTCGTACCGCATCCATTTCAGTGCCGCGCTGACCGCTTCGTTGCGAAAGTCTGCTTTCAGCCGTAGCGCATCGGGCAGTTGGCGCTCAGGCACGGCACCGTCGAGGCCGTACAGGATGCGCCCATCTGGCAAGGCCACATTCACCGCCTGCACACCTGGCACGATCGCCGGGATCTGGCGCAGGATGGTCTCGATGTTGGCAAAGTTGTCGAGTGACTTGCCGTAGCGCAGGGCATATTCGATCTGGCGCCGCGCCTCCCCCCCGACCACGCTGTAGCTGCCCACCAGTGAGCTGGCGTAATTGTTGCGAAATGCGCTGATGTTGAGAAAGGCACTGAACAGCAGCACCACCACGACCAGCGCCAGGGATCCTGCCAGCAGGAAGCGCTGAACCCGCCCAAAGCTCATGGCTTGCTCCCCGCGCCGCGCGGCGCCGTCTCGACATGTTCAAATACCTCGTCGGCCGCCTGCAGAATTTCGAAGCTGGGGCGGTAGCCAATTGCGCGCGCCACGCTCAGGTTGAGGATGATGTTGGCGCTATTTTCATACACCTGGCTGAGCGCACGCGGCTGCTTGCCCTGCAGCACACGCATCATCACGCCGGCACCAAAGCGCCCGATGCCGCCAAAGTCGGCGCGCGCCACACTCATGAGCGCGCCATAACGCACATCGTCGGGTGCCTGCTGGGCAAACACCGGGATC
Source organism: Polaromonas sp. (assembly GCA_021737975.1). Taxonomy (GTDB): domain Bacteria; phylum Pseudomonadota; class Gammaproteobacteria; order Burkholderiales; family Burkholderiaceae_C; genus Rhodoferax. Next base: position 17,398 of record JAIPCZ010000040.1, read on the forward strand.
TTGCGTGCGACCAGGGGGGCAAAGATGCCGGCCAGGCGACTCGGGTCTATGCCCGGAAACACGCCAAAATACATCGCATCGGCGCGTTCGGCCAACCGTGCGCAGGCACCTGCCAGGGTGCTGTGAAAGGCGTCTTTGCTGACCGCATTGGCAAGCTGCGTGACCGGCTCGCGCACGATCTGGAAACCCCGCTCGCCTGCCACCGCCTCGACATCATCGACCGCCGCAAAGGTGCGGCCGCTGGTCGAGTCTTCGTAGGCAATGCCCAGGCGGCGAAACTGGAAGATGTCGTGAAAGATCTCGAGCTGGCGGCGGTAGCGCAGCGGATCCATGTGCGCCCAGACATGGTCCCGACCGCTGTCGCTGACCGCCTTGACAATGCCGGCCTTCACCGCGTTGCTGGTCGAGAACACCAGCACCGGTGTGGTGTGAGCGCCATTGGCCAGCGTCTTGCCCGCTGCCGTGCCCATGGCAAGCACCAGGTCGATGTCGCGGCGCTCGCGCAAGCGCAGCGCAATCACATCTGCTGCAGCCTTGAGTTCAGCGCCTTTCATGCCTTGAAAGCTGTAGTGGGCGTCAGCGGCGAATTCGATTCGACCACTTGCGCCATGGCGAGCCAGCCAGTCCCACAGCACGCGGGTATCCACCTGCTCAGGCTGCCAGGGCATGCCCTCCAGGCTACCCATCGCGCCGGCCTCGTGCAGGCCGCGTATCAGATGGACCAGGGTCGCGGCGTAATTGATGAAAGATTGTGATTCGACGTAGGCAATGCGCCAGCGCTTGGGCGCTGCGGGCGTGCTGGCGCTCCATGCAGTGCGCCCCCCGACCTGCGCACCCAGCAGCGCCACGGCGGCGCCCAGGCTCAGAGCGTCGCGGCGCTTCAAGACCCCGCTTCCGCTGTGGCGAGGGTGGCCGCCGCTGGGGTGCCGTGGTACTTGAGTGCCAGCAGGGTGATGTCGTCAGCCTGGGGTTCGTTGGCGGCAAAACGATCCACGGCGGCAACAATGCCACGGGTGATGTCTGGTGCATGCTGAACCCCGTCTGCCGCAGTCATCACGGCCAGGGCCTGTGCCAGGCCATCGTCGCCAAAGGGCGTGCCCGCCGGCGAAAACGCCTCTGACACACCATCCGTGTACAGCACCAGAGTGTCGCCAGGGGTCAGGGTGATCTGCTGATGCTGGAAGGGCATGTCTTCCATCACCCCCAGGGCCACGCCGGCATCGCAATTCAGGTGGGTGATGCTGCCATCCCGGCGCAACAGGAAGGGCGGCATGTGGCCCGCCCCGCAGTACTCAACCACGCCAGTTTTGATATCGAGCACGCCAAGCAACACCGTGACAAACATTGACTGGTCGTTGCCGCGGCACAAGCCGTTGTTGGCCCGCGCCATGATCGCGCTGCAATCCAGCCCTTCACTGGCGCGCGCTTCAGATTCAAGCAGGGTTTTGGCCACCGCCATGAAGAGCGACGCGGGTACCCCCTTACCCGACACATCGCCCACCATGAAACAAAAGCGCTGCCCGTTGCCCAGGGAAAGGAAGTTATATAGATCGCCGCCCACCTCCTTGGCAGGGCGCATCAGGGCGTGGAGCTCGAACTCCTTGCTGTCCGGGAAGGTCGGAAACAGATTGGGCACCATGCTCATCTGGATGCTGCGCGCAACATTGAGCTCGCTCTCGATCTGGTTCTTGGTCTTGAGGATTTCCTTTTCGCGCACGAAGATCTGGATGCAGGCGATGAACAGGCCGACCCCGACCGCATTGCCGATTACCAGCGGCAGGCGAACGTTTTGCTCGATCTTCAATGCCAGGTCCCAGTCGCTGACCAGTGCCAGTGTCAGCAGCCCGGCAAACAACTCGTAAACCACGGCGAAAAGTACCGCTTCCCAGACCCCGGGCATGCGGTTCTTCTTCACATAGCTCACGTACAGCCCGGCGAACAGGCCGGCGAGAATCACCGCCAGCACTGCCGACACCATCGATGGGCCGCCCTGCAGGTAGCGGTCAACCGCACCAATGATCCCGGCGGCCATGCCCACCCACGGGCCGGCGACAAGGCCGCCAACCAGTGCGCCGGTGTGTCGCAGGCTCACCACCGCGTCGAATGCGCGGATCGAGTTAAACGCGGCATACAGACAGAACCCACCAAAAATGCCACTCAGGACGAGGAATTCACGCCAGTTGGCGGGCCGCTGCGTAAAAGAAAACTTATCGCCCAAGCGGATCAGGATATAGGCGACGACGATCAGCACACAGGCCGTGTTGACCACGGTCATCGTCATCTGGAAGGTCGTTATGTTCATTGTGCGGCCCTTTTAAAGCCATTCCTTGTTTTGTTGAGCCGGTCAGTGGCTGGCGCTTGGGGTGGTTGGCCAGACGCCTCCACCGTGTTTACCCAAAGCTTCGTTATCGACTACGTGCGGCACTTCACGCGGCTGCCATAAACCCTAAGCCCACTGAATCAGCTTGCCCTTTCGTTGCTGTGTACCAGACCTTGGACACCAAACGCCGCTTGCCCTGAGAAAGGGAAGGTGTGGGTGTCGGTGCCGGGCTAACTTTGGGGATCGGCAGGTTCGATAAAGCCTGCTCCAGGGCCTTGGGGCTGCCAATACCGGCCTCGTGAAGCTGGTCGGTCAGCGTAATTTCTTGCGCCTGGAGCGCGGCTTCTTGGCTCGCGAGCACCTTGTCGAGTTCGTTCAGCACGGCCAAGCTGTGGATTCCTTCGTCCATCCAGGCGCCAAACTCCGCGGCGGTCATATCAATGTCATTCATGGTGAGTTACCCAGGTCAAGCGTTTAGCCACGCAGCAAGGCCAACACCACGCTGGGTGATTGGCTCGCAACCTTCTCCATCGCCTCCCTGGCGGAGGTGAGAATGGCCAGTTTGGCGGCCGGATCGTTCGAAGTGACTTGTTTGAGCGGGGCGTTGGCTTGCGCCTTGGCTTGATCGACCTGCGTCATCAGGGGCAGGCTTTGGGCGGTGCGCAGCGGGGATGTTTGCCCAAAGCCGACAAGGGTCAGCAGGCTATTGCCCATTGAAGAACCAACGCTTTCCACCTGATTGCGCAGGGACGCCAGGCCCTGCGTGGCGGCTGTGTTGGCCTGCATCTTGGTAAGCAGGGTGGTTTGCAAATTCAAATCCACTGCCGAAGCCCCCCCTGCGATTGGTTGGCCATGGCAAGGGGTCCTTCATAACGTTCATTTTGCGGAAGATAGGTTGAAGGATTGATTAAAAGTGTGGCCATAGGGCTTTCCATGGTTGTGGGTAGATTTGGGCGGGTCAGGTGGCGTTGAAAAATTGAGTTTTCAACGCCTCTGCAAGGTTTTGATCGCCTAGACGGCTTGCGATGCCGCGATTTTCATCAAACACTGTGAGTGGGGCTAATGCTGCGTGCTCGGGCGTCTGATCTCCCCAGACGACCGTGTCCATGTAGTTAAGCGCGCTGCCATTTACCGGGACGGATGTCAGGGTACCCCCCAGTTTTTCTAGGGTTCCTTTTATGACCGAGGCCGCCTGGTTGATATCGTTTGTAACCAGGAATTTTTCTGCAATGGTTCTGGCTTGTGCAAGCGTCATTTCGTCGACACCCTCAAACTGCGATAGAAACTCGCTTTGAGAGGAGCGACCCATGCCTGTAAGGGAAAAGTCAAATGCGATTCGTGCCGGGTGATCGGTCGGAAGTTTGATGAAATCTACAGTTTTCGGGCGCTCGCCACTATGTGTTCTCTCAAAATTTTGTACCCACCCAGCGGCGTTTTTCCCAACCTGCCCCGCCACCGCATTGTTCACATGCTGTAGAAATTCCGTGGCGTCCTTGTACTCAGCAGTAAATGGCTTGGTGTTCTTGATTTGGTCTCGCGCCGCATTTGCGTGGGCGCGCAATTCGTCATGTGCAAGCGTTGGCAGGTTGGCGATGAGCTTTTGACGATCGCGAATCTGAGATAACGGGTCCTGCCCGAGCGGTACTTGGATCCTTGCAGTGGCACCTGTGTTGGCAGATGAATTGGAAGCACCAGCAAGTGCCGCCGGT
>JAIPCZ010000006.1 GCA_021737975.1 Polaromonas sp.
ATTGAGCAGAAAATTGACGAGAGAATAGATCGGCGCGGTATCGGAGCGGACTTGCGGTATTTCAAAGGCGGGTTGTCAGCCTCGGCGCAATTTGACTATGACCAGATCCTGAAAAAATTGAATGTGGCAGCGTTTCAGTCGACATGGCAAATGTCTGAGGTGACCTCGATCAACACCATGCTGGATCGTCGCGCGTCCCCCATTTTGTCCTTGGGCAATGTGATTTTTTATCAATACACCGATGTCAACGGCGTGCCACTTCCGTTTGCCACTCGCCTGCAGGATCGTTTGGACGTGTTTCCGATTGCAGCTTTGCGGCAACGGGTCATCGATGAGACGCCTTATCAGAGCCAGTTCCAGATTGGTGCAACAAGAATACTGACTGCCAATTGGCAAACCGGCCTGAATTTCGGCGTGTCGAGTATGGATGCGATTCCGGATTTTGTTTTTGATGGGCAGACGATTACCGGCCAAGCCGCCACGGGAAACCAGTGGGGAGTCAGCGCCCAATTGATCGGAACCAACCTCTACTCTGCACGCGACACACATGTGTTCAATGTCAGTTTCTCTGGCGGTTTGACCGATCGCAGCACCCAGTTGTCATACAACAACCTCACGAGCCTTGGCGACAAGTGGCAGGTCGAGCCTTCCCTGAGATACAACACCATGAGCAGTTCCTTGTCGGGTGACAGCGATACCTGGAGTGCCGGTGTGCGAGGCATTTATCGCGTACGCAGTCAGATCTCTCTGGAGACCGAGTTGACTTACGAAAGAAGGACCAATGTCGGTCTCCCTGCAACCGGTGCAGGTGGCAACGTCACAAGGTCTGACACGGTCACCAATGGTGTGACTTATTACCTTGGTGCACGCTACGAGTTTTGAGTCGGCGTTCATGCCCAGGAAAAGGTACAAAAAATAACCACTTATGGCCAATCCACTTGATGCCTTGAACGCAGATGTTTCAGCGATTAAATTCCAGCTGAATCAGCTCAAAAAATTGCACGAGACGGGCGCCTTGTCTGCGCAGGGCTACAACGAGACGCGTTGCGACCTGGAGCGGCGTTTGCTTGACTTGGTTTTGCGGGATGTACCGGATGAATGTCTTGCGCAGTCTTCGGCTGGTGACGCTGTGCAAGCAGAATCTGAATCGGTGTTGCTGAGTTCAAAGGCCGGCAACGGGGCAGCGCCGGCAAAACCCTCTAGCAGGGCGTGGTTGGCTGTGGCTGGCGTGGCGGTTTTTGCGGCGTTGACTGGCGGGGCCTACTTTGTTGGGGGTCGTGTCTCCCCGGCAGCGTCAAGCCCGATGGCTGGCGCCGCCCTGTTGGCGCCGGTGGGTAATATGCCTGCATCTGAAAAAGTGCCGCCCAGCGCCAAAGTCGATGACCTTTCCGTCATGGCTGAAAAGCTGGCCATCAGGTTGAGGAGCCAGCCTGATGATGCACAGGGTTGGGCTCTTCTGGCGCGCTCCCATAGTGTGTTGGGCAACCCGCTTGAGGCGGTCAAGGCCTACGAAAAAGCAATCGCGTTAATACCTAACGATGCCGTGTTGATGGCCGACTATGCTAAAGCTGTGAAGTTGGCAAGCAAGACCGGCAACGTCAAAGTTTCAGGACTTGCGCCGAGATCGTTTGATCTGCGTGACTTCCTGCGTCCACAGCGGGTGCAACCGTGAGCGGAGCAGTGGCGCTGGGTGGAACGCCTGCGCCAGGTTCGGTGGCAGAGAAAGGCGGGTTCATCGAGATCACTGATCACATGAAGCGCTTGGTTTTTCAGTGATACGCTTGCCTCGACCTTAGGCGCATTGGACGCGTTTCATTGTCTCTGATATGAACTATTTATACTTGTACATTGTGGTGATCGGGCTCGTGATGGTGCTCTACATCAAGCGCCAGCATCGTGTGCACGGGCAGCACCATGCGCGACTGCAGGAGGCCGTTGAATCCGGCATGCTTGAGCCGCCATCGTTGCACCCCGTGGTGGATCCTACCCTTTGCATCGGCTCCGGTGCCTGCGTAAAAGCCTGTCCTGAACAAGCTTTGGGCGTGGTGAATGGAAAAGCGGTGTTGATCAACGCCGCGCATTGCATAGGGCATGGAGCGTGCATGGCAGCCTGCCCAGTGGAATCCATCAAATTGGTGTTTGGCACGGAAAAGCGCGGGATAGAGATACCGCACATCAGTCCGGAGTTCGAGACCAACATGAAGGGCATTTTTATTGCCGGTGAGTTGGGCGGCATGGGGTTGATCCGCAAGGCCGCCGAACAGGGTCGCCAGGCCATGGAAGCGATTCGCAAGCGGGTCGATTTGAGTGCGGAGTTTGATGTGATCATCGTGGGCTGTGGTCCGGCCGGAATTTCCGCCGGGTTGTCGGCCATGGAGCACAAGCTGCGATACAAAATATTGGAGCAGGAAGAAGCCTTGGGTGGCACGGTGTACCACTATCCCCGTCAAAAAATTGCCATGACGGCACCGGTCGAACTGGCGATCATCGGCAAGGTCAAATTTGCCGACGTACGGAAAGAGGAGTTGCTTGAATTTTGGCAAGATGTGGTGCAAAAGACCGGGTTGCAGATTAGTTTCAGAGAACGCATGGAGTCCATTGAAAAGCAGGACAAACACTTTGTGGTGAAAACTGCGCGGGGCAGCTACACCGCCAATTCGGTGCTGCTGTCGATGGGGCGCAGGGGCACACCGCGCAAGCTGGATGTGCCTGGGGAAGATCAGTCCAAGGTGATGTACCGACTGGCTGATCCTGCGCAGTTTGAGGGGCAGTCCGTGCTGGTGGTTGGTGGGGGCGACAGCGCGCTGGAAGCTGCCATTGCGCTGTCGGAACAAAAAGACACTGTGGTAATTTTGTCCTATCGCAGCGCGAACTTTTCCCGTGTCAAACAGAAGAACCGCATGCTGCTGGCGCAACAGGAAAAATCGGGTCGTCTCAAGGTGATGCTGAATTCGACCGTGCAGGAGATTCAGAACGACTCTGTCGACCTTGATTGCGCTGGCCACATCAGCAGACATCCCAATGATGCCGTCATTGTGTGCGCGGGCGGCTTGTTGCCGACACCGTTGCTGCAAAAGATTGGTATTCGCTTCGATACCAAATTTGGTAGCGCCTGATATTTGGGTTGGGTTAGTCGCAGGATTACCCTTGCGCAACGGGTCGGCTGGCGTCACTGCACCATTCGCTCCAACTGCCGGCGTAAAGTGCCGTTCGACCCAGGCCAGCCACTTCCATGGCGATGAGGTTGGGCAAGGCGCTGACGCCGCTGCCGCAGTGGTGCAGCACGCTGGCCGGTTCGCGACCCGCCAGCAGGGCATCAAATTCCGCCCTGAGTTGGGCGGCCGGTTTAAAGCAACCGTCCGGGCCTATGTTGTCGGAAAAGAGGCGATTCAGGGCGCCGGGAATGTGACCGGCGACCGGGTCAAGCGGCTCGGTTTCTCCCCTGAATCGCGGCGCAGCGCGCGCGTCCAGAATGGTTTGGCCGGGTTGCCCCAAATGGCGAAAAACAGTGTCGGTGCTGGCCAGCACCGCCTTTGGCGCGCGCAAAGGGTAGGTGCAGGCGGGTCGTTGCCCACTTGATCCCGCCTCGACCGCGCCGCCCGCCGTGAGCCAGGCCTGCAGGCCGCCGTCGAGCACGGCAACGGCTTCATGCCCCAACCATTTCAGCATCCACCACAGGCGGCCGCAGTAGTTGGCGTTCTGGCGGTCATAGACCACCACCTGCATGTCGGGCGCAAGACCCACGCTGCCGAGCCAGGCGGCAAAATTTTCGCGCGAGGGCAGCGGGTGGCGGCCGCCACTGGCGGCATCTGACGCGCCTTTGGCACTCAAATGGTGGTCCAGGTGGGCGCGCACGGCGCCGGCAATGTGGCTTTGCTGGTATTGGGTGTCGCCGCCCGCGGGCTGCATCAGCTCGAAACTGCAGTCGAAGACCAAGAGCGGCTGGCCGCTGGCCATCAGGGTTTGTAGCTGGGTGGCAGAAATCAGGGTGCTGTACATGGGTGCTCCTTTGCGTGTCAGTGTTCTTCTGCGGGAGTGTCGGGCAGGGCGCGGGTTCGCAGCACAGTGCCTGCAATGCCGCTGGCCACGATCAGCGCCATGCCCGCCCAGCCCAGCGGGGTGATCCGGTCGCCAAACAGGAACAGGCTGTAGAAGGCGGCAAAAACAATGCCGGCGTATTGCAGGTTGGCCACCAGCAGGGTGGACCCGCGGCTGAAGGCGCGTGTCATGCACCACTGGCCCAGGGATGCCAGCACGCCGATCGGAATGAGCCAGGCCGTCGCCTGCCAGCTTACCTGGTCCCAGGGCGTGAAGCCGCCCCACAGCACCCCCACCAGCCCGGCCAGCGCGGAGCCCAGGGCAAAGTAAAACACCGTGCGGCCATCGGGCTCCCCGGCCTTTCCCAGGGCGGTGACCTGCATGTAGGCCATGGCCGCGCCCATGCCCGATAGCAGCCCCACAAGGCCGGCAAACAGCTGATTCTGGTCCGGGGTCGGGCGCAACATCATCACGACGCCGGCAAAACCCGCCAGCACGGTGGCCATTAGGGGTCCCTGGCGGCTGCTTTTTCCATACATCAGGGCGCCGCCCACGACGAAGGCCGCGATCCAGACCCCGCTCATGTAGTTGAGTGTCATGGCGGTGGCCAGTGGCAGGTGGGCGATGGCGTAAAACCAGGCGGCCAGGGAAAACACGCCGACCACGGCGCGCCAGGCGTGCATCATGGGCACGGGGGTGGCAAGTGGCGTGCCGCGCGCGCGCATGACAAGGGCCATGAAGATCACGCTGATCAGGCCCCGGTAGCACACCAGCTCAGCCAGGCTGAAACTCACGGAGGCCACCTTGATGCCGACCGCCATGGTGGCAAAAAAGAAGGAGGCCAACACCATCCAGAGTGCTTGCACGGCTAGAGGCCTTCCGGTCCCATTTCGCGGCGGTACCAGGCATGAAAATGCTGCATGCCGTCTTCCATCGGGCTCTGGTAGGGGCCGACCTCGTTGTCGCCGCGCGCCAAAAGCGCCTTGCGCCCGGCGTCCATGCGCTCGCCAATTTCATCGTCCTCCAGGCAGGTTTCCATGTAGGCAGCCTGCTGGGCCTCGACAAACTCGCGCTCAAACGCGGCAATTTCCTCGGGGTAAAAAAATTCAACCCGGTTCAGCGTCTTGGTCGGGCCCATCGGGTGCAAGGTGGAGACCGTGAGCACATGCGGGTACCACTCGACCATGATGTGCGGGTAGTAGGTGAGCCAGATGGCGCCGCGCTCAGGTGGCGCCCCGTTGCGGTATTTCAGAAGTGCATCGTGCCAGCGCCGGTACACCGGCGACCCCGGCTTGCCAAAGGCCTTGGAGACGCCCACAGTCTGCACTGAAAACTGTTCGCCAAACTGCCAGCTCAGGTCGTCACAGCTCACAAAGTGGCCCAGGCCCGGGTGGAACGGGCCCACGTGGTAGTCCTCCAGATAGACCTCGATGAAAGTCTTCCAGTTGTAGTTGCATTCATGTAGTTCGACCTTGTCGAGCACATAGCCGGAAAAATCCAGCGCAGCGTGTTCACCCAGATCGGCCAGGTCAGCCGCAATGTCGCGCCCGTTGTCTTCGAAGAGCAGGCCATTCCATTGGCGCAGCGGGTAGTTGCCCAGGTTCAGGCAGGGGTCTGTGGGAAAGTGAGGCGCTCCCATGAGCCTGCCTGCAGGCGTCTGGCCTGTGCTGTCGCCGGCGCTGTAGGTCCAGCGATGGATCGGGCAGACGATGTTGCCCGCCGATGCGTTTTGCAGCGCGCCCCGCCCCTTGAGCATGATGGCCTGGCGGTGGCGGCAGACGTTGGAGACCAACTCAATGCCGCTGGGCGTGTGCACCAGCACGCGGCCCTCGGCTTCGTGGGTCAGCGTGGCGTAGTCGCCGACGTTGGGCACACTGGCGGCATGACCCACATAGCGTGGTCCCCGCTGGAACAGGGTTTGCAATTCGCGCTGGTGGAGCGCGGGATCAAAATAAGAACTAACTGGTAGTTGGCCGGTGGCCTGCTGCAGTTGAAGACTTAAATCAGACATGGGTGACCTGACCTAAAGACTCCCCACAGGGAGATGCGCGGTGACCTGGGTCGTGCGCTATACAAAAAAATCCAGCCAGGGCTGGCGCAATGAATGTCCATTGTACCTTTGGGGACTGGGTCGGCACACCGGCGGCCACAGGGCATAAAATTGTGCTTTTGATACCGGGAGTGTTGCTTTCTATGGTTACTGGCTCGAAACACGGACCTGCCGCGCCCGCGCATTACGAGGCGGCCTTGCAGGAGCTTGAGCAGCTGGTGGCGAGGCTCGAGTCCGGCGACATGCCCTTGGAGCAACTTCTGACCCAGTACCAGCGCGGGGCTGAGCTGCTGAAATTTTGCCGGGATCGTCTCGCCGCTGTCGAGGATCAAATCAAGGTGTTGGACCAGGGCACGCTCAAGGCCTGGAGCGGTGACGCAGCATGACGGTCCACTTTGATTTGAATCACTGGTGCTCGCGCCACCTGCAGCGGGTCGAGCAGGCGCTGGACAACTGGGTCAGTGTGAATGCGTCTGGTGATCTGGATCACGCCGCGCCAGCCGATCTGATGGTGGCGATGCGTTATGCCGTGCTGGATGGCGGCAAGCGCTTGCGCCCCCTGCTGGTCATGGCGGCCTTCGAGGCGGTCGCGGGAGCCGGGTCCCAAGCCCAGCCGCCCGTCGCCGCATCCGACCAGGAGCTTGCCTTGCGCGCCGCTTGCGCTGTCGAGCTGATCCACGCCTACTCACTCGTCCACGATGACATGCCGTGTATGGACAACGACGTGTTGCGCCGCGGGAAACCCACCGTACATGTGAAATTTGGCTCGGCCAGCGCCTTGCTGGCGGGTGATGCGCTGCAGGCGCTGGCTTTTGAATTGTTGACGCCTGATGACCCCACTGTGCCGGCCAACCGCCAGGCCAGTTTGTGCCGTTTGCTGGCGCGCGCGGCCGGCTGCGCCGGCATGGCCGGGGGGCAGGCCATTGACCTGGCCAGCGTCGGGCGGGCATTGACCGAAGACCAGTTGCGTGAAATGCACCAGCTCAAGACAGGCGCCCTGTTGCAGGCCAGCGTGCTGATGGGCGCGGCCTGTGGCGAAGCCACAGCGCAGGCTGTGCAAGCCTTGCAGGCCTATGGCGGCGCCATTGGCCTGGCGTTTCAGGTGGTCGACGATATTCTGGATGTCACCGCAGATTCGGCCACGCTGGGCAAAACGGCAGGCAAGGACCAGGCCCAGGACAAGCCGACCTACGTGTCGCTGATGGGCCTGGAGCCCGCCCGCCACTACGCCGGGACTCTCTACAAGCAGGCGCTGGCCGCGCTGGCTTCCAGCGGTTTGCCCGACACACGCGCGCTACAGGGCCTGGCCAGCCTGATGGTGCAGCGATCGAGTTGACCCACTGCCCGTTGTCAAAAATCAGTACCTATGTTGATGAATAACCCTTACCCCCTGTTGCAGACCATCCATGCGCCGGCTGACTTGCGGCATTTGCAGCGCGAGCAACTCGACACTGTGGCCACCGAACTGCGGGCCTTTCTGCTGGAGAGCGTGTCCAAGACCGGTGGCCACCTGAGCTCCAATCTGGGCACGGTCGAGCTCACGGTCGCGCTGCACTATGTCTTTAACACCCCCTATGACCGCGTGGTCTGGGACGTGGGTCACCAGACTTACCCGCACAAGATTCTCACCGGCCGGCGTGAGCGCATGGCCACGTTGCGCCAGTTGGGCGGCTTGAGCGGTTTTCCGCAGCGTGCCGAGAGCGAATTCGATGCCTTTGGCACGGCGCACTCCAGCACCTCGATCTCAGCCGCGCTGGGCATGGCCATGGCCTCAAGGCTCAAGGGCGAAGACCGCCATGCCATTGCCGTCATTGGCGACGGTGCCATGACCGCCGGCATGGCCTTCGAGGCCATGAACAACGCCGGTGTCTCGGACTGCAATCTGCTGGTGATCCTGAACGACAACGACATGTCGATCAGCCCGCCGGTGGGCGCGCTCAACCGTTATTTGGCCAAGCTGCTCAGCGGCCAGTTTTATGCCGCTGCAAAAAGCGCCAGCAAAAACGTGCTTCGCGGGGCGCCACCCCTGCTGGAGCTGGCGCGCCGGTTTGAGGAGTCGGCCAAGGGCATGGTCAGCCGCGTCACCCTGTTTGAAAAATTCGGTTTCAATTACGTGGGGCCGATTGACGGCCACGATGTGCAGACGCTGGTGTCGGTGCTGGAAAACATCAAGCACCTCAAGGGCCCCCAGTTTTTGCACGTGGTCACCAAAAAAGGCCAGGGCTACAAGCTGGCCGAGGCCGACCCGGTGGCCTACCACGGCCCTGGCAAGTTTGACCCGGCGGTGGGTCTGCAGAAATCAGCCGCCGCGAGCAAACCCAGTTTTACCCAGGTCTTTGGCGACTGGTTGTGCGACATGGCCGCCGCCGACGACCGGCTTGTGGGCATCACGCCCGCGATGCGCGAGGGCTCCGGCATGGTGGCTTTTGAGCAGCGCTTTCCGCACCGCTATTTTGATGTCGGCATCGCCGAGCAGCATGCGGTCACCTTCGCCGCCGGTCTGGCCTGCGAAGGGCTCAAACCCGTGGTGGCGATCTATTCCACCTTCCTTCAGCGTGGTTATGACCAGTTGATCCACGACGTGGCCATCCAGAACCTGCCGGTGGTGTTTGCGCTCGACCGTGCGGGACTGGTCGGGGCCGACGGTGCCACCCACGCGGGCGCCTATGACATTGCCTACCTGCGTTGTATTCCGAACATCAGTGTGGCCTGCCCGGCTGATGAAAACGAGTGCCGCCAGTTGCTCAGCACGGCCTATGCCCAGAACAGCCCGGTGGCGGTGCGTTACCCGCGCGGCGCGGGTGCGGGGGTGCCGGTGACTTGCACACTTGACGCGCTGCCATTCGGCAAGGGCGAGATCCGCCGGACTGGCCAGCGTGTGGCCATTCTGGTTTTTGGCACGCTGCTTTACCCGGCGCTTGAGGCCGCGCAAGGCCTGGATGCCACGGTGGTCAACATGCGCTGGGCCAAGCCGATCGATGTTGACCTGCTGCTGCAGGTCGCCGCCAACCACGAGGCCCTGGTCACTTTGGAGGAGGGCGCCGTGATGGGCGGGGCCGGCAGTGCCGTGCTCGAAGCCCTGGCTGCTGCCGGCATGGCACGCCCGGTATTGCAACTGGGTCTGCGCGACGCCTTCATCGAGCACGGTGACCCGGCCAAATTGCTGGCCATCGAAGGCCTCGACGCCCCCGGTATCGAGGCGGCTATTCGCAAACGCTTTGCGTTGGCGCAAAGTATGTGAAGAGGGCAAGCCGGTTTGAGGGTAAACCCGCCCATTGACAGGCGGCGTGTTTCTTAGAATATCAGATGACACTTAAGCGTCAGTGCCATGTCCCGTTGCATGGCTGCGAATTCAGTTTTCAACTCCAGGAGCAAATCAATGGATCGTCGTTCACTTATTAAAAATGCCGGTATCGCGGGTATTTTGGCCGCGGGTGCGGCACCCGCCGTACAAGCCCAGGGCGCCAATGTTCGCTGGCGTCTGGCGTCAAGCTTTCCCAAGTCATTACCCACCATTTTTGGCAGTGCCGAGATGTTTGCCAAAACTGTCAAGGACCTGTCCGGCGGCAAGTTTGAAGTGTCGGTGCACGCCGGCGGCGAACTGATGCCCGCGTTCGGCGTGGTCGACGGCATCCAGAACGGCACCGTCGAGATGGCCCAGACCGCCTCTTACTATTTCACTGGCAAGGGCCCCATTTTTGCCTTTGGCTGCGCCGTGCCCTTCGGCCTGACCGCGCGCCAGATGGACGCCTGGATGGAACACGGCAATGGCCGCAAGCTGATGGACGAGTTTTACGCCAAGTACAACATCAAGAGCCGCAGCGCGGGCAATACCGGCACCCAGATGGGCGGCTGGTACCGCAAGGAAATCAAGTCCGTGAAAGACCTGAAAGGTCTGAAGATGCGCATGGGCGGCGGCCTGTTTGGCGAAGCCATGCAGAAGTTGGGTGTGGTGCCGCAGAACATGCCCGCCGGTGAGGTCTACCAGGCGCTTGAAAAAGGCACACTCGACGCCACCGAATTTGTGGGTCCTTACGACGACCAGAAACTTGGCTTCAACAAGGTGGCACCGTTCTACTACTACCCCGGCTGGTGGGAAGGCGGCGCGGAACTGGAGTTTTTCATCAACACCAAGGCCTATGCGGCCCTGCCGGCTGAATTCCAGGCCATGGTCGACGTGGCCACGGCCGTAGCGGCGCGCGACATGACGGCCAAGTATGACGCCTTCAACCCGATTGCCCTGAAGAAACTGGTGGCCGACGGCACCAAGCTCAAGCCTTTCCCCAAAGACCTCATGGATGCCGGTTTCAAGGCCTCCATGGAGGTCTTTGCCGCGCACGAAGCCAAGTCGCCAGAGTTCAAGAAGATCCACCAGGACATGCGTGCCTTCCAGCGCGACCAGTTGTTGTGGCTGCGTTTTTCTGAAATGCGTTTCGACAGCTACATGGCGGGTGTCAAGATTTGACAAGTTCAGGAGCTTAGACATGGATCGTCGTTCCCTCATCAAACACGCCGGCATTGCCGGTGTTCTGGCCGCTGGAGCAGCGCCCGCTGTGCATGCGCAGGCCACGATCCGCTGGCGCCTGGCTTCCAGCTTTCCAAAATCCCTGGATGTTCTTTTCGGCGGGACTGAAGAATTTGCCAAGGAAGTCAGCGCCATGTCGGGTGGCAAGTTCACCATTTCAGTGCACGCTGGCGGTGAGCTGATGCCCCCCTTCGGCGTCGTTGACGGTGTGCAAAACGGCACGGTGGAATGCGCCCACACCGCACCTTATTACTTCTTTGGTAAGGACGAGGCATTTGCGCTGGACTGCTCGATTCCATTTGGCCTGAATTCCCGCCAGATGTCCGCCTGGATGTTTGCCGGCAATGGTCTCAAGTTGATGCGCGAGTTTTACAAAAGCTACAACATCGTCAATTTCCCGATGGGCAACTCGGGTGCCCAGATGGGTGGCTGGTACCGCAAGGAGATCAGGACGCTGGCCGACCTCAAGGGCATGAAAATGCGCATCGGCGGTTTTGGCGGCCGCATCCTGGAGCGCCTGGGTGGTGTGCCGCAAAACATCCCGGCGGGTGAAATCTACCAGGCACTGGAAAAAGGCACGGTGGACGCCGCTGAGTGGATCGGACCGCATGACGACCTGAAACTGGGCCTGTACAAAGTGGCGCCCCATTACTACTACCCTGGCTGGTGGGAGGGCAGCACCCAGTTCTCGCTGTACGTCAACCAGAAGGCCTTTGATGGCTTGTCGACTGAGAACAAGGCCATCATCCAGGCGGCTTCTTCGCGTGCCCATGTCTCGATCCAGGCCGACTACGACTACAAGAACCCAAGTGCCCTCAAGCAGCTGGTCGGCCAGGGTGCCAAGTTGCACCCGTTCTCCAATGACATCATGAAGGCAGCCTTCAAGGCCACCCAAGACGTGTACGCCGAACTGAGCGCCAAAAACCAGAACTGGAACAAGATCTATGCCGATCTGAAACCGTTCCGTGCTGACGCCAACCTGTGGGCGCGTTTTACCGAGGCGCGTTTTGACGGCTTCATGCAGACGCAAAAACTGTAAGTTATCCAAGCAAGAAAAAACCGCGCTGAGGCGCGGTTTTTTCTTGCTTGGATCAAGTGGCTTGATCCAAGGCCTCAGGGCTTGGCTTTCTTGGCGTCCCGGGCAATGGCATCCTGCATGGCTTTCATGGGGTCCTCTTCCTCCTCCAGAGCGGGAGGTGGCTCCAGGGTGGGCGCTGCGCCGTCAGTGGATTTCGCTTCTTGCGCGGGCTTCGCCTCATCGGCAGGGGGTTCGTCGGCGCCCTCCATGGATTCGGTGTCGAGCATTTGCAGCTGCTCCATCACGGCGGCGTCGCTCAAGCCCTTGTCCTTGGACATGTTGCCAACCACGAGAGACGGGAAAACCATGATGCATGCCACCATGATCAGCTGCAAAACAATGAAGGCGACGGAGCCCTTGTAGATTTCATTGGTGCTCACGGACTTGATGGTCTGGCCGGTCACACGGTCCTTGTAGTCGAACTTGGCAGCCACGCTGCGCAGGTAAAACAGCGCAAAACCAAAGGGCGGCGTCAGGAAGGATGTTTGCAGGTTCATGGCGATGATCACGCCAAACCAGATCATGGCCATGTCAGGCGTCATGCCAGGCACCAGGCCGGGCAGGATTTTCTCGGCCACCGGTGCCAGCAAGGGCAGCACGATGAAGGCGATCTCGAAGAAATCGATGAACATGCCCAGCACGAAGACCAGGATGTTGACCACAATCAAAAAGCCCCAGCCGCCGCCCGGCATGTCGGTGAACAGGTGCTCAACCCAGATGTGACCGTCGGCCGCATTGAAGGTGAAGCTGAACACGGTGGAGCCGATCAGGATAAACAGCACGAACGAGGCCAGCTTGGCGGTGTTTTCCAGGGCCTGACTGAGCAGCGGCATGGACAGTCGCCGCTTGCCGATGGCCAGGATCAGGGCGCCAAGCGCGCCCATGGCGCCACCCTCGGTGGGTGTGGCCACACCGAGAAAAATAGTGCCCAGCACCAGGAAGATCAGGATCAGCGGCGGCATCAGCACAAACGTGACCTGTTCGGCCAGCCTGGAAAGCAGGCCGAGTCGGCTGATGCGGTTGACAAGCGCCAGCACCAGCCCGGTGACGGAGGCCAGTGTCAGGGTCATGATGACGATTTCGTCACCTGCCGCGGGCATGCTGCGCTCCAGCCAGCGCGTCATCAGCGTGTTATGGACCTGGGCCCAGCTCCAGCCAACCGCCGCGCAAATCAGTACCAGCACCAGCAGCGACCTGTGGCCCGAGCTGCCATTGGGCTCGCGGTAAATGCGGGCTTCCTGCGGCAGCGCGGGTACCCAGCCCGGTTTCACCAGTGCCACGATCACGACAAACACGATGTACAGACCCACCAGCAGCAGGCCGGGAAGCAGGGCGCCGGCATACATGTCGCCCACCGAACGACCCAGCTGGTCGGCCAGCACAATCAGCACCAGCGAGGGCGGGATGGCTTGGGCCAGGGTGCCCGAGGCGGTGATGGCGCCGGTGGCGATGGCTCGGTTGTAACCGTAACGCAGCATGATGGGCAGTGAGATCAGGCCCATGGAAATCACGGCGGCCGCCACCACGCCGGTGGTCGCGGCCAGCAGCGCACCGACCAGGATCACGGCAATGGCGAGGCCGCCGCGCAGCGGGCCAAAGACCTGGCCCACGGTTTCAAGCAAATCCTCGGCCATGCCGGATCGCTCAAGAATGATGCCCATGAAGGTGAAGAATGGAATGGCCAGCAGTGTGTCGTTTTGCATGATGCCGAAGATGCGCAGCGGCAACGCCTGGAACAGCGAGGCAGGAAAGGTGCCGGCCTCCATGCCGATCAGGCCAAAGCCCAGGCCGGTCGCGGCCAGGGCAAAAGCAACCGGAAAACCCGTCAGCAAAAAGGCCAGCAGCCCGCAAAACATCAGCGGCACGAACTGCTGTGCAAGGAAAGTGGTCTGCATTTATTTTTCCTCAGCCAGTTTGCGCACAACATTGGCCTCAAGTTCTTCAAGGTATTTTTCCTGATCGGATTTGGTGGCCTCGTGCGACAACACATCGACTCCCACGCCCCTCAGGAACGCAATGCGCTTGATCAGTTCTGACAGGCCCTGCAAGGCCAGCAGAGAGAACCCAAGAGGAATCAGGCCGTAGGCGGGCCAGCGGATCAGGCCGCCGGCGTTTTGCGACATTTCGCCGGTGGCCAGTGCGTTGGTGAACAGCGGCCAGCTCAAGCCGATGCAGAGCAGGCAGAACGGAAACAGCACGACGATGATGCCGATCACGTCAATCCAGTTGCGCGTGCGCGCCGCCAATTTGGTGGCGATAAAGTCAATGCGGACATGTGAATTTTTCAGGAAACCATAACCGGCGCCCAACAGGAACACCGCGGCGAACAGGTACCACTGGATTTCGAGCAGGCCGTTGGAGCTGACGTTGAAGATTTTTCGCACGATGGCGTTGCCGGCGCTGATCAGGGTGGTGGCCAGGATCAGCCACATGCTGAGTTTGCCGACCCAGGTGGTGATCTGGTCGATCAGCCGGGACAGCGCGAGAAATGGGGTCATGGTGTTTCCATCGGGTTGAAGGCCTGCAAGCTGGCGCCTTCAATTTTAGGGTGTGATGCCGGGGTTTTGTCCTGCCGGTAGTCCCACCAGGGCAAAACCCGGCGCATGGACAGCACCTGGCCACTTTGCTGCGCCGCATAGCCGGGAATTGTGGCGATCTGGTTGAGCCACTGGGGTGTCTGCAGCAGTTGCTGCAAGGCCGTGATGCCAGGTTGCGCCAGTGCCGACTTGAGGCAAACCAGGTGGTAGCGCTCCTGGGCCAGAGGAATAAAGTCGAGACCGGCCTGCTGCGCCGCGGCGGCGATGCCCAGTCCCGCGTCACATTGGCCCGCGGCCACCGCCTGCGCCACGGCGGCGTGCGACGGTTCAGTGTGCTCATAACCATTTACCTCGCTGGCCAGCAAATGTGCCTGCGCCAGCAACTCATCGAGCACCACACGGGTCCCGCTGCCCAGCGTGCGGTTGGCAAAACGGGCCCGGCGCAGCACGACGTCGGGCAAACTGTGCAAATTCAGCGGGTTGCCGCGCGCCACCATCAGGCCCTGGGTGCGCCGGGCAAAACCGATGATCTTGTGCTGGCCTGGTTGCAGCAGCGGTTTGTAGCTGCGCCGGGTCAGCGGGCCGGTGTCGAGCAGGGTGTGAAAGCCGGCCATCACGCAGCGGCCTTCGTTGAGTGCACGAATGGCGTCGACGCTGCCGGTAAAACGAATGTCCAGGTGCAGCCGGTTGCGTTCGGTTGCCATGCTGTCTCCCTGCAGGGCATGCTCGCGCAGGCGCGAGAGCGCGTCGTCATGGCTGGCATAGAGTGTGACCACATGCACGCTGTTGTCAAAAGCCAGCGCATAACTGCGCTCCAGTTCAGTGCGCAGAGCCTCGATCTGCGGCGAGAGTCGGGCCTGTGCCTGGCGCTCGGCCCACATCAGCTTGCTGCCAAACTCGGTGAGGTGGGCGCGCTGGCCTTTTTCCCAGATCACCAACTCGTTGCCGAGTTCGTTTTCCCAGCGTTTGAGCTCACCCCAGACATGGCGGTAGCTTAAGCCCAGCGCCCGCGCGCCGCCCGAGATCGAGCCCTGGCCGCTGACGGCCTGCAGCAAGTCGATCAGCGGGTTGCGCAGCAGCACCGGGCTGCTGTCCTTGGAGAGGGTGTAGTGGAGTTGAAGCCTATGCACGGTGTTTCATATCGCCAGGTTTTAGATTGGTGGCTAGGATAGCCTAAACAGGAAAGCGCAGCGACGCGCTGGCATCTGGCCGGCAAGAATTCACGACATGACCACTTTCACCGAGAGCGCTGCCACAGCGCTGCAACTTATCACCACGCTGGACGCCGAACTGCTCACGATTGTGGGTCGGTCCCTGTCGGTGAGCGCCACCGCTTGCGCGCTGGCCTGCAGCCTGGGACTGGTGCTGGGTGCCTGGCTGGGGGTGGCACGTTTTGCCGGGCGCGGCGTGGTGCTGACGCTGCTCAACACGTTTCTGGCGGTGCCCTCGGTGGTGGTGGGGCTGGTGGTCTACCTGCTGCTGTCTCGCACCGGGCCGCTGGGTTTTTTGGGCTGGTTGTTCAGTTTCAAGGCCATGGTGCTGGCGCAAGCGCTGTTGGTGCTTCCGGTGGTGGCCGCCCTGACGCGCCAGGTCGTGGAAGATGCGCAGAATTTGCACGGCGAGCAATTGCAATCGCTCGGCGCCCGTCCGCTGATGCGCAGCCTGCTGCTGGCCTGGGACGAGCGTTATGCCTTGCTCACCGTGCTGATTGCGTCCTTTGGCCGGGCCATCTCCGAAGTCGGCGCGGTGATGATTGTGGGCGGCAACATCGACGGTTTTACCCGCGTGATGACCACCGCTATCGCGCTGGAGACCAGCAAGGGTGATTTGCCGCTGGCGCTGGGACTGGGGCTGATTTTGCTCAGCGTGGTGCTTTTGCTCAATACCCTGATTGGCTGGCTGCGGCGCTGGCGTGAAGGACAGGAGGGGGGCGCGGTGCCGGTGGCTCCCCTGGGAGTGTCAACTTGACCCCGGTCTATGCGCTCGACAAGGCGAGCGTGCATTTTGGCCAGTCGACCCGCTCCGTGCGCGCGCTGTCCGATATCAGCTTGCAAATTCACGCGGGCGAGCGGGTGGCGCTGGTTGGGGCCAATGGCTGCGGCAAGAGCACCTTGCTGCGCCTGCTGCATGGTCTGACCCAACCCAGTTCAGGGCAGGTCCTGAGCGAACCAGGCATGCGCCAAGCCATGCTGTTTCAAAAACCCCACCTGATGCGCCTGTCGGTGCAGGCCAATATCGCACTGGGCTTGTGGTTGCGTGGATTGCCGTGGCGCCAGGCAAGGGGGCAGGCCCTGGAAGCGCTGGCACGCGTCGGACTGCTGGGTCTGGCCCAACGCAACGCGCGCCAACTCTCAGGCGGCCAGCAACAGCGTGTGGCCATGGCGCGGGCCTGGGCCTTGCAGCCGCAGGTGCTGCTGCTTGATGAGCCCACGGCCAGCCTGGACCCCCATGCCAAACGCGAGGTGGAGTCGCTGATCGAGGAGTTTGCCAGCGCCTCGGCGGCCATGACCCTGGTGTTTGCCAGCCACAACCTGGGCCAGGTCAAGCGCCTTGCCAGCCGGGTGATTTATCTGGAGCAGGGCCTTGTCCTGGCCGATTTGCCCGTCGCCGATTTTTTTAGCGGGTCCTTGCTGCAGAGGCAGTATCCGGCGGCCCAGTTGTTTGTCAAGGGAGAACTTGTATGAAAACCGCGAAATCTCGTGTGTCTTTTAATTCATTGGGCATGGTGAAACTGGCGCTGGTGGCCACGTCCCTGCTTGCGTCCATGGGGGTCCTGGCGCAGTCCATTGTGGTGGCGTCAACCACGTCGACCGAGCAGTCGGGGCTGTTTTCCGTGCTGCTGCCCGAGTTCAAAAAGGCCAGCGGCATCGACGTGAAAGTCGTGGCCCTGGGCACTGGCCAGGCCATCGACATGGGGCGCCGAGGCGACGCCGATGTGCTGTTTGTGCATGACAAGGTGGCTGAGGAAAAAGTGGTGGCCGAGGGCTTTGCCGTCAAGCGCATCGAGGTCATGTACAACGACTTCGTGGTGGTCGGTCCGGCTGCCGATCCGGTCAAGGTTCAAGGAAAGGATGTGGTCGAGGCGCTCAGGAAAATTGCCGCGGCGAATGCCGAGTTCATCTCGCGCGGTGACAAGAGCGGCACCCACGCCGCCGAACTGCGCTTTTGGAAAATGGCGGATCTGGCCGACAAACAGGGCAGCGGCTACAAGTCCTGCGGCTGCGGCATGGGCCCGGCGCTCAACATGGCTTCAAGCAGCAACGCCTATGTGCTCGCCGACCGCGGCACCTGGCTCAACTTCAAGAACCGGGGCGACCTGAAAGTGCTGGTCGAAGGCGATCAGCGGCTCTTCAACCAGTACGGCGTCATGCTGGTGAATCCGGCCAAACACCCGCATGTCAAGGCGGCTGAGGGCCAGAAGTTCATCGACTGGGTCACCGGCAGCGCAGGGCAGGCGGTGATTGCCAGCTACAAGATTGGCGGCGAGCAGCTGTTCTTTCCGAACGCAGCAAGGTGATTTTTGCACGGGCAGAGCCTGAATCTGATCTTGGCGCTTCAGCTTTGAGCGCGATTTTTGCTACCCCCAGTTGCGCAGCAACACATAAAGCGCCGTACCCGCCAGAATGCTCAGGAGAGGATGTTTTTGCCACCATTGCAAGGCCACGACGGTGGCCACTGCCACACCTTCGGCCCAGGGGCCGGATGGGTTGTCGCGGGCATGACCGACCAGCGTGTGCAAGAGCAGCAGCGTCATGATGGCCAGCGGCAAAAAGCGCCCCAGTCGCTGCACCAGCGGGCTGCTTTGCAGGAAGCGTGCCGCCAGGAATGGCAGCGCGCGCAGCCCGAAGGTGATCACGGCCATGGCCGCGATGGCGCCGACGGCGTAAGGCGTGTCGATCATGGCTGCACCTCGTTAGCACTTGACCTGCGCCAGAACAGCCCGGCCAGGACGCTGAGGCCGATGGCGGTCAACAGGGCTTGCTGCGGCAGCAATGCCCAGGCTGCGGCATAACTCAGCACCGCCACCCAGAGTGGCGCGGCAGAGTGGGCATTGCGCCATTGCTCGACCGCCAGCACGGCAAACAGGGCAGCCAAGGCAAAGTCCAGCCCCACCAGTGAAATTTGCGCCTGCGCCCCGATCACTGCGCCCAGCACGGTGCCCAGCACCCACCAGCCCTGGTTGAGCAAGGCCACGGTGACCATCTGGCGGGTGCTGGTGCCGCTCGGCAGCGTGGTCAGCACCGAATAGGTTTCATCAGTCAGGGCAAACACCAGATACCAGCGCGCCCAGGGTTTGGCGGGCAGCTTGTCGAGCAGCGACAAACCATAAAAGACGTGGCGCAAGTTCACCACCAGGGTGGCCACAGCAATGGACGCCCAGGGCAGTCCCGCTGCCAGCATCGGCACCATCATGAACTGGGCGGCACCGGCAAACACCAAAACGCTGGCAAAAACGGCCAGCCACCAGGGCGCGCCGGCCTGCACAAACAAAAATCCGAAGACCATGCCCAGCGGCACATAGCCCATGGCCACGGGCACCGAGAGGGAAAGGACTGAAATGCGGGGTGTGGGCGGTTGGAGTGAAGCTGGGGTGGGCATGAAGCAGGGCCTGGCGTGGCTGGCGCAAAGCTGGGTATTGTGCCAGTCTGTATTTTGGCTGCCTCTGTGTGCTTGATGCAGTTTTCCTCGGGTTTTGGTGATAAATTTGAGCCATGATGATTTTTCGCAACCCGCAAGCGGGATTTTTTTCCGCTTTTATGGTGTTGGTCGTTGGTTTTTTTGCAGTGCCAGCTTATTCTGCACAAGCCGATGCCTCGCCTCTCGCGTCGGCTGCACCCCAGTTTATTGAACGCGCCGCCACGTCCAAGACGCTGGCGCAATTGCGTCAAGGGGCTTATGCCCTGTACCTGCGGCACGCCCCCACCGACAACAGCAAGCCGGACCGCCTGCCTTCGGTAGATCTGAAGGACTGCGCCACGCAGCGGCCGCTCACCACCGAGGGACGTGCGCTGGCCGCCCGGGTGGGCAAAGCCATTCGGGCGGCGCGCATTCCCATCACAAGCATCCACATCAGCCCGCTGTGCCGTGTCAAGGACACGGCTGCCGCAGCGTTCCCCGGCCGCCAGGTCAAGATCGACATGGACCTGATGTACACCGGCAACCTGACGACGGCCCAGAAGGCACCTATTGTTGCCAACACGCGGCGTTTGTTGTCCAAGCCGGTGGCCGCAGGCGGCAACCGCCTGGTGATCGCCCACGCACCCAATTTGATGGACTTGATGGGCTACTTTCCCAAAGAGGCCACATTGGTGATTTTTCGCCCCAAGGGGGCGGCCGGCTTTGATTATGTGGCGAGTATCCCCCCCGATTTGTGGGCTGAGCTGTTGCCGGCCGGGGCGCTCAAATGAATTCGAATGCAGGGGTTGAGCACCGCGGGGGCGGCCAACCCTCTGTGAGCAGCAAGGGCCGGGTGTCGCCTGTTTTCCTGTTGTTTGTGCTGCCCGTTCTGCTGGTCATGCTGGTCGCGGGGGCCATTGTTTTTTCGTCGGTCAGCAGCATCCAGCAGGAATACCGGCAAGTGGCGGCTGCGCAGGCCGTCGAGACTGAACGCTTGGCCGCAGCCACCCGCTTCAATCAGGACTTGGCGTCCATCCAAAAGCTCGTGGCCCGGACTCTGGAACAAGCCGCCAGCGGAAGCATCGACCAGGGCCAGGCCTACAGTGTTCACACGGCGGTGGTAAACACGCTGGCGGCGCTGGAGCCCAGGCTGCTCGATCTCGAGAACCTGCAGGAGGTCGATGGCGCTGCCATGGAGGCGCGAAAAGATTTTCTTGCTTACCGTGACCTGATCGTCACGGCCACAGATCTGGCGGCCATCGACCCGGTGAGTGCCATGCGGCGGGCGTTCAGTGCCGGGCAAAGCTACGTGGCCTTTAGCGAGCACACACACAACATCGCCACCCGGGCCACCGAGGCCATGGCCCGGCGTGCCGAGGCGCAGACCCGCTCGTTCGATCAGTATGTGACGAAACTGGTCGTGACCACTGGCTTGTTGCTGCTGGCCTTGTTGCTGTTGTGGGCCTGGGTTGCCCGAAGCATGGTGCGTCGGGTGTCCGTGCTGTCGCGGGCCATGCTCGGCATGACGCACCGTGAACTGTCGGCCGAAGCGTCGGAGGAGATTGCGCACATCAGCCAGGACAAGCGCAGCATGTTGCGCGACATGGCCAGCGCCGTGCTCGCGTTTCGCGATGCGGTCAATGAGCGTCAGAGCGCGCAGGCCGACCTTGGCGAGCGCATGAAGGAGTTGTCGTGCCTGTATGACGTCTCCAGCCTGATGGAGCGTGATGACTTGGCTGAATCGGATCTGCTGGCGGCCCTGGTCAGGCGCCTGCCGGCTTCCATGCGTTACCCCGAACTCGCGGCGGCGTGTATCCAGTCGGGGGATGCGCTGCAGGGTGACGCCATCGTGATGCAGCAAGCGCAATTTTTGTCGATCAACTTTGGTGGCGCCGACGGCGTGGCGCTGCACGAGCTGCGCGTGGCCTACCTTGGTGAGTTGCCGGCGGATGCCGGTGCGCCTTTTTAGGTGGAAGAGCAGGCTTTGCTTGATGCCATTCGTCTGAGATTGAACAAGGCTTTTGCCTTGCGCCGCTCGCGTGCCCGGGAAGCCGAGGCGAATGCCTTGATGAACGCCATCATTGAGCAGGCGGCCAACGCCATCAACCTGATCGAGGTGCAGACTTTGCGCATTGTGCAGGTCAATGCCGCCAGCACGCGTATTTTGGGCTACAGCCGCGAGGAGTTGCTCCAGATGACACTTCGCGACTACCAGGCCGTGGATGATCCCGATGGCTTGCGGGAGCGGGTGAACCGCGTGTTGACTGCGGGCGGCGCCAGTTTTGAAAATCAGTACCGTCACAAGGATGGTCGCGTGGTTGATGTGCGTATCAATGCCAGTGTGATCCGGCAACACGGGGTGGATTACATGGTGGCTTTGTGGGACGACATCACCGCGTCCAAAAAGGCCGAACTCACCCTGCGCAAGCTCAGCACGGCGGTGGAGCAAAGCCCGCATGCCGTGGTGATCACCGACACCGAGGCACGGATCGAATACGTCAACGATGCCTTTGTCAGGCATACCGGTTTCAGTCGTGAGGAGGCCATTGGCCACAACCCCAGCTTGTTGAGCGCTGGCAAAACCCCTTTAGATACCTACCAGCTCATGTGGGAAACCCTGACCACTGGCCAGACCTGGAGTGGCAAATTTCTGAACCGCACCAAGGATGGGCGCGAGCGCACCGAGGCCGCCATCATCACGCCCTTGCGCGATGCTGCGGGTCGCATCTGCAACTATGTGGCGGTCAAGGAAGACATCACGGAACGCCAGCGTGCGGAAGACCAGTTGCGCAAGCTTGTCCTGGCCGTCGAGCAAAGCCCGGAAAGCATCGTGATCACCAACACCGCGGGCGACATTGAGTACGTCAATCAGGCGTTTACCAGAAGCACTGGCTTTAGCAGCGCGGAGGCTTTGGGAATGAACCCGCGGGTGCTCAAGTCCGGCAAGACTCCGCTGGCGACTTATGAGGACATGTGGGCAACCCTGACCCGGGGTGGCACTTGGAGTGGCATTTTGTTCAACCGGCGCAAAGACGGCAGCGAATTCGAAGAACAGGCCACCCTGGCGCCGGTGCGGCAAGCCGACGGCAGCGTCAGCCACTACCTGGCGATCAAGGAGGATGTCACCGAAAAGCGTCGCATGACCGATGAACTGGCCCAGTACCGCACCAACCTGGAGCAATTGGTCGTCACACGCACGGCTGAACTGACCCAGGTGTCTGATTCGCTGATCGTGGCAGGCGAGGAGCAGATGGCGATTTTCGAGACGGCAACCTCGGGCATGGCCTTGCTCAGGGACCGTGTCTTTGTCCGCACCAACAAGCGCCTGTGTCAATTGTTTGGGTGGATGGAGGGCTCCATGGTGGGGCAGACCACCTCTATCTGGTATGCCGATGCTGCAGCTGAAGAGGCGGGGGGAGCACAGGTCTACGCGCACATCTGGCAGGGTGAGGCCCATCGCCGCGAACAGCAGCTGATGCGCAAGGACGGCAGCCTGTTCTGGGCCCGACTGACCGGCAGGGCCGTTGATGTGAATGACCACGACAAGGGCACCGTGTGGGTGGTTGACGATATTTCGGACGAACGCGCCGCAGCCGAAGCCATGCGCCAGGCCATGGAACTGGCTGAAGACGCGGCGCGCACCAAGGCCAATTTCCTGGCCAACATGAGTCATGAAATTCGCACGCCCATGAATGCCGTGATCGGCATGACGCATCTGATGCTCAAGACCGAGCTGCTGCCGCGCCAGCGCGATTACATGAAAAAGATCATGGACTCGGGACAGCATCTGCTGGGCATCATCAACGACATCCTGGATGTGTCCAAGATCGAGGCGGGCAAGCTCAGCATTGAGCACATCGCTTTTGACCTGGAAAAATTGCTGGCCAACGTGAGCAACCTGATTTCCGAGAAAGTGGCCGCCAAGGGCCTGGAACTCGTCATTGATGTGGATCGCAATGTGCCCACCAACCTGGTGGGCGACCCACTGCGTCTGAGCCAGGTGCTTATCAACTACGCCAACAATGCGGTCAAGTTCACCGCCAGTGGGGAGGTGGATGTGCTGGTGCGTGTGCGCCAGTGCACCGGGCAGGACGTGCTGCTGTATTTTGCAGTGCGCGATACCGGCATTGGCTTGTCGCCAGAGCAGTGCAGCAAGCTGTTCCAGCCATTTCAGCAGGCCGACAGCTCCACCACGCGCCAGTTTGGCGGCTCCGGCCTGGGTTTGGCGATTTCAAAAAAGCTGGTCGACATGATGCAGGGAGAGGTGGGCGTGAACAGTGTGCCTGGGCAGGGCAGCACTTTCTGGTTTACCGCCCGCCTTGGCCTGGGCGTCGCCGCACAGCCGCAGCGTGTCCTGAGCGCTGATTTGCAGGGCCATCGGGCGCTGGTGGTGGATGACAATGAAAGTGCCAGAGTGGTGCTGCGCGACATGCTTGAGGGCATGGGCCTTGTGGTGGAAGAGGCAGACGGCGGCCCGGCGGCGATTCATGCGGTGGATCAGGCCGAGGTGCGTGAGCAGTCTTTTGACTTTGTCTTTCTGGACTGGCAGATGCCGGGCATGGACGGCATCGAGACCGCCCGGCGCTTGCGGACACGTCCGCTCAAGCACGCACCCAACATGGTCATGGTGACCGCTTTTGGCCGGGAAGAGGTGCTCAGGGAGGCCAGCGAAGCGGGGGTGAGGGATGTGCTGATCAAGCCGGTCAATGCGTCCATGCTGTTCGACTGCGTGATGAGCATGGTGGGTGAGGCGCCCGTGGGGCGGCGCAGCAGCACTGAGGCCCCGTCATTAAGTGCTGAAAACCTGGCCAGCATCAAGGGCGCGCGCATTTTGCTGGTGGAGGACAACGACCTGAACCAGGAAGTGGCCACCGAGCTGCTGCGCGACGCGGGCTTTATTGTGGATGTGGCCGAAAACGGCGAGATTGCCCTGCGCAAAGTGCAGCAAGTCAACTTCGACCTGGTGCTGATGGACATGCAAATGCCGGTGATGGATGGCCTGACGGCTACCCGTGAAATCCGCAAGCTGCCTGCGTTTGCGGTGCTGCCGATCATTGCCATGACGGCCAATGTGCAAATGAGCGACCGCCAGCGCTGTGCCGACGCCGGCATGAACGACCATCTGGCCAAACCCATCGACCCCGAGCTGCTGTGGCAAACCCTGCTGCACTGGATCAAGCCGCTTGAAAGGCTGCAAAACGTGCCAGGCAAGGCAACTGCCGCCTCCGGGTCACCTCAAGATGCCGGGCAGGCCATCCCCTTGGATATTGCCGGGCTCGACACCCAGCTCGGTCTGCGCCGGGTGCTGGGTAAAAAGTCCCTTTACCTGTCGATGCTGCGACGCTTTGTGGCGGGTCAGAAATCGGTGGTGGCCCAATTGCTGGCGGCGCTGGCGCAGGACGATCTGAACACGGCTGAGCGGTTGGCGCACACCACAAAAAGCACGGCGGGCAGCATTGGTGCGCTCGAGATCCAGTCGCTGGCAGCAGCTGTCGAGCACGGGCTGGCGCATGGCGAGCCGCGTCACCTGCTGCTGACCCATGTGCAATCCCTGGAACAGCCTCTTGCGGCATTGATCAGCGCGCTGGAGAGTGGGCTCCCTGACGAGGCAGCGCATGCCAAAGTGAGCGTGGATCCCGTCAAGCTCAAGGTGGTCTGCGATCGTTTGGCGTCCTTGCTGGCTTATG
Organism: Polaromonas sp.; assembly: GCA_021737975.1. GTDB lineage: Bacteria > Pseudomonadota > Gammaproteobacteria > Burkholderiales > Burkholderiaceae_C > Rhodoferax. The sequence continues at coordinate 24,533 of JAIPCZ010000006.1, forward strand.
ACGATGCCGCGGCGGTTGATGTGGTCAGTGACCATGCCGATTTGCTCAACACCGCTTTTCCAAATCATTACCCAGCGCTTGAGAGCGCGGTAAAAATGTTCGACTTTGAAGCGGCCTTGCAGGCGCTCAAAGCTGCCCTTGAAACCCGACCCACTTGAGCAAGCTTATGGATCCACTCGACTTCACGCAAAAACCCACCGTCCTGGTGGTCGATGACACGCCCGACAACCTGTCCCTGGTCAGCAGCCTGCTGCGCGACGACTACATCGTCAGGGTCGCCAACAATGGTGAGAAAGCCCTGCGTATTGCAGTTTCAGAGCAGGCGCCCGACCTGATCCTGCTTGACATCATGATGCCGGGTATGGACGGCTACGAGGTCTGCAGGCGGCTCAAGGAAGACCCCAGGTCGCGTGACATCCGGGTCATTTTCCTGACAGCCAGGTCCGAGGTGGAGGATGAGCGCAAGGGTTTCAAATTGGGCGCTGTGGACTACATTACCAAGCCCATCAGTCCGCCCATCTTGCAGGAGCGCATCAAGACCCACCTGGCGCTCAAGGCCGCGGCCGATTTCCTGCGCGACAAGAACCAGTACCTCGAACTGGAAGTGGCGCGGCGCACCCAGGAATTGGCCGCCATTCAGGACGTGACCATCCTGGCCATGGCCTCGCTGGCGGAAACCCGCGACAGCGACACCGGCAACCACATTCGCCGCACCCAGTTTTATGTGAAGGCGCTGGCGCAGCAATTGCAAAACCACCCCCGTTTCAAGCACTACCTGATTGATGCCAACATCGCGATGCTGTTCAAGTCGGCCCCTTTGCACGACATTGGCAAGGTGGGCATTCCCGACAGTATCTTGCTCAAGCCCGGTCGTTTTGAGCCCGAAGAGTTCGAGATCATGAAGCGCCACACCATCCTGGGGCGCGAAGCCATTGAGCACGCCGAAAAATCGCTCGGCATCGAGGTCGATTTTCTGCGCACCGCGAAGGAAATTGCCATGTCGCACCAGGAGAAGTGGGATGGCAGTGGTTATCCCGAGGCGCTCAGGGGCGATGCGATTCCCATCAGCGCGCGCCTGATGGCGCTGGCAGATGTCTACGACGCCCTGATCAGCCGCCGCGTCTACAAGGAAGGCATGCCGCACGACAAGGCGGCGGCCATCATTGTGGACGGCAAGGGCAGCCATTTCGACCCCGACATCGTGGAAGCTTTCCTGGTCGTCCAGAAAGAATTTCAGGCCATCGCTGCCCGCTTTGTCGACAGCGACAATGACTTGAAAAAGAAGGCGGAGAGCTTGGCGCTGTTGCAGCGCGACGGGCGGGTCACGGGCTGAGGAGCGGTTGTGCTTGTCCCTCGCGCCCCCGGTTTGGCTGCGCCGGCCTTTAGCCTAAAACAGCCACGCCCTTGATTTGGGCAAACACCGCTTTGCCGGGCTCCAGCGCCAATGCATGGAATGAGCGAGCGGTGATTCGGGCCAGCAGGGGGGTGCCGCCCGCCTGCAGCGCCACCATCACCTGACCGGGACCGTCCGGAGATACCGCCGTCACAGTGCAGGCGATGATGTTCAAAATGCTCGTCCCGGTTTGGTGTTGCAGTGTCAGACTCACGTCACGGGCTGCCGCTCGCACCCGCAGGCTTGTGCCTGGATCGGCATTTTGGCGGGCCACAATGAGCTCACCACCCGCAAAACGTGTCAGTGAAAGCTGATCCCGGTTGTCATGGGACACCACCTTGCAGTGCAGCACGGCTCCTGCTGTGTCGCCGTGCGCCAGCGGCAGGTCGAGCCGCGTCAACAGGTCTGCGGTCGGACCTGACGCGGTGACCAAGCCCGCGTCGAGCAGCACCAGGTGGTCGGCCAGGCGGGCCACCTCGTCGACCGCGTGCGTGACCAGGATGACCGGCAGCGCCAGTTGCTTTTGCAACTGCTCAAGGTAGGACAGGATGTCGGCTTTGCGAGCTTGGTCCAGCGCGGCGAGGGGCTCGTCCAGCAACAGCAAACGCGGGCTGGTGGCCAGCGCCCGGGCAATGGCCACGCGTTGGCGCTCACCGCCCGAGAGTTCGTGCGGCCGGCGTTTGAGCAGATGGTCAATGCCCAGCAGCGCCAGGGTCTCGGTCCAGCTTTGCTTGCGTTCCTTCGCCGGTGCGCGTCTGAAGCCGTACTGCAAATTGTCCTGCACGTTCAGATGCTCAAACAGGCTCGCCTCCTGGAACACGTAGCCCAGCGCGCGCTGGTGTACCGGTTTAAAAAAGCCCTGGGCGCTGTCTTGCCAAACCTCGCCCTGCACACAAATGCGCCCCTGTGTCGCGGGTTCCAGACCAGCCAGGATGCGCAGCACGGTGGTTTTACCCGCACCCGATGCGCCAAACAGCGCGGTGATCCCCTGACTGGGCAGGGACAGGTCAAGATTCAGTCTGAAGTCTGACCGTTCGAGCAGGACCTTGAGTTGCAGCCCAGATGCCGGGCTCACGCGTTGGCCCCTTTGCGCCGCGCACCGTTGTACATGTGCAGTGCCAGCAGCACAACAAAACTGAAGCCCAGCATCACCGCCGCCAGCCGGTGCGCATCTGAATATTCCATGGCCTCCACGTGGTCGTAAATCTGCACCGACACCATGCGGGTCACGCCCGGAATGTTGCCCCCCACCATCAGCACCACGCCAAACTCGCCCACCGTGTGGGCAAAACACATGACCACGCCGGTAAAAAAGCCGGGCTTGCACAGTGGCACGACCACGCTGAAAAACGCATCCAGCGGCGAGGCGCGAAGCGTGGCTGCCACTTCCAGCGGACGCGTGCCCATGGTTTCAAATGCGTTTTGAATTGGTTGCACCATGAAGGGCAGCGAGTAAAAGCTCGAGGCCACCACCAGGCCGGCAAAGGTGAAGGGCAACAGGTCCAGCCCCAGGGCCTGCATCCATTGGCCCACCGTGCCGTGCGGACCCATGGCCACCAGCAGGTAAAACCCCAGCACCGAGGGCGGCAGCACCAGGGGCAAGGACACCAGCGCGCCCAGCGGTTTTTTGACCCAGGACCGGGTGCGCGCCAGCCACCACGCCAGCGGCGTGCCCAGCAGCAGCAAAATCACGGTGGTGAGCGCCGCCACTTGCAGCGTCAGGCCGATGGCTTGCAGGTCAGGGTCGGTCAGCATTCAAATATCGTAGCCATAAGAGCGGATCAGGTCCTTGATGTTGGCGCTTTGCAGCAATTTCACCAGCGCCACTGCCGCCGGGTTGCTGGCGCCGCGATGGAGCAGCACGGCGTTTTGCTGGATCGGACTGTACAGTGCTTGCGGCACCACCCACATCGAGCCACTTTTCAGCCTGCCGCCCGCCATCACTTGCGACATCGCCACAAAGCCGATTTCCGCGTTGCCAGTGTGCACAAAATTGAACGCCTGGCCAATGCTTTCGCCTTGCACCAGTTTCGGGCTCAGCGTGGCGGTCAAACCCAGTTTGTCGATGGTCTGCACCGCGGCTTCGCCGTAGGGCGCGGTCTTGGGATTGGCATAGGCCAGCTTGCGGAAACCAGCGCCTCTGAGCACGTTGCCACCGGCATCCACTTTTTTTGGGTCTGCAGACCACAACACCAGCTTGCCGTTGGCGTAGGCAAAGCTGCTGCCCGCTTGAGCCAGGCCGTCCTTTTCCAGCGCCGCCGTGGCAGCGGTATTGGCCGCCAGCAACACGTCAAAGGGCGCGCCGTTCTTGATCTGGGCGTAGAGCTTGCCGGTGGCACCCACCGTGACACTCAGGGTGTGGCCAGTGGTTTTTTCCAGCACGGCGGCGACGGCCTTGATGGGCTCGGTAAAATTGGCAGCGACGGCGACCTGCGCTTGCCCGGCCCATGTGGTGAAAGAAAACGCAAGTGCCACCGCGCCGGGCAGAGGATGCTTGACAGAAAATTTCATCCAAAAACTCCGGTTGGGCGACACACAAATTGGTTTCCCGAGAGCAACCGGTTCGCCATCAAGACGACTTTTGCCCGAGTTTGCGGTACAAGGTGGCGCGGCTGATGCCCAGTGCGCGGGCGGCCTGGCCGACGTTTCCGCGGGCCTCGTCCACCGCCTTGCGGATCATCGCGGCCTCGACTTCGCGCAGTGCCAGCGCGGGCCCGGCGCTGGCGCCAGCCTTCAGTGCATGGGCTTCATCGTCGCGGTGGATGGCCTGGGCCTGCAGGCGCAGACCGCTCCACAACGGCAATTCGATCAACTTGCCGGGTCGTTTGGCAGCGTCGAACAAAAGCTCGAACGGCATGCCAAAGGCATCGCTGACATGCATGGGCGGGTGGCCGGGCGCAGCCAGGCCCGGCACCATTTGGCGAGCCACCGGGTTGGCGCCGGTGATCCAGCCCTCGAAGTCCAGGCACAACATGCCGTCGGCGTCGCTGCCCAGGGCATGGCCGGGCCAGTTCAGGCGCAGCATCAAGGCGTGGGGCAGGGCGGTGATCAGGGCGTTCTCGATCTTGCTGGCCGATTGCATGACCAGGTGCTTGAGTTCCGGGCGCTCTTGCGCATCGACCCCTGTCACATCGAGCATGCCCACGCAAGCACCATCGGGGCCAAAAAGCGGTGCGCCGGCGCAACTGTAGACCGAGGTCTGATCGAAAAAATGCTCGCCGCGGTGCAGCCAGACCGGCTGTAATTCGGACAACGCCGTGCCGATGGCGGTGGTGCCGATGCTGCGCTCGGACAAATCGGTGCCGACGCGGGTGATCAGGTGGGCGCGCGGGTCGGCGTGGTCAATGGCGCCACAGGCGTCGACCACCACCCCGTCGGCATTGGTCAGGATGGCAAAGTAGCGGGTGTTGACAATGGCGCGCGCCAGGTTTTTCAGCATGGGTTGCGCCGCCGCGATCAGGCTGTGATTGGCCTCCAGGGTGTATCGCAGCATGGGTGCGGTCACCTGGGCAAAACTCACATGGCTGCCAGGCTGCAGGCCTGAATTGAGACAGCGCTGCCAGGAGCGCTCGACCCAGGGGGCGACCCAGCCCGGCGTGATGGAGCGGCCGTCCAGCATGAGGCTTTGTCGCGCCTGCGCAATGCGGGCCAGGCGGCTCGATGACGCATTGGCGTTTGGGCTGGGGTGGGCGGCGTTCATGGTCAGGTTGGCAGGTGTCTGAATCTAGCTCATTTTGGATGAATCCGAATGTCCATGCTTGCAAGGGCGGTCAGATGCAGGCACACTTTACACGTGAAATCCAATGTGACCATTTCCTCACCGCGCCGCGTCAAAGCCTCCTTCATGTGGCCGTTCGCTTTGGTGTTGACCTTCATTTTGGCGGCATTCGTCACAACGGCCTATTTTTTGCAGGTCCGGGTACGTGATCGTGCCTTGATCGATCGGGTGGCGGCTGTGGCCAAGCTGATGGATCAGAAGCTTGAAAAAGACACCAACATGATCCGGGCGGTGCTTCACACTATGCAGGGTATTCCGGCAATTGCCCAGGCGTTTGCAGACCAGGACCGCAGCGCCTTGCTGCGCGAAGCCGGACCGTTGTTCGAGACCCTGCGCTCCGAGCACCGCATCACACATTTGTATTTCAATAATCAGGCCATGCGCAATTTGGTGCGTTTGCACAGTCCGGAGGAGTACGGTGATGAAATTCTGCGCGCCACCACGGTCCAGGCACGCAGCCAGAACAAGACCATACATGGCCTGGAGCTGGGTGCCCTGGGCACCTTGACACTGCGTGTGGTGACCCCCTGGCGCAGCGCCCCGGGTGTTCTGGGTTATGTCGAGATGGGCGAAGAAATTGGCCATTTGATAGAGGAAATTCACGCCAGCCTGTCGGTCGATCTGCTGGTGCTGATGGACAAGCAGCGCTTGCCGGCACCGCAGTGGGAGCAGGGCTTGGCGATGCTCAAGCGCCAGGGGAGCTGGGACCGGTTTGCGCGGGAAGTCATGGTCGCTCAAACCATGGCGGAAATTCCTGTTGCCGTGACCGATTCAATTTTGGCTGCCTTGCGCGTGGGTGGCACCCGAATTTTGTCAGAAGACGGCCAAACCTTGCACTTGGCGATGTTGCCACTGACGGATGCCAACGGCCAGCGTCTCGGCGACATGGTCGTGATGCGGGACATTAGCGGTTTGCAGAGAACCTTTCAGCGCTCCATCGCCACGGTGACTGCTTTGAGCTTGTTGGTGGGCGCTTTTGTCCTGGGGCTTTTTTACTTTGCGCTGGACCGGGTCGAGCGCGACTACCAGCGTCAGCATGATCTGGAGCATCAGTTGCTGCGTCTGGATACCGAGCATGCCCGTATTCTGCAGATTGAAAAGCTCTCGGCGCTGGGCACCATGGTGGGCGAGATTGCCCACCAGCTCAACAACCCGCTCGTCGGTGTGGTGAACCTGGCCCAGTTGGCGCAGCGCGAGCCTGACAACCCGGTGCGGACAACGGAATTGCTGGCCGAGATTCGGCAAGCCGGCCAAGACTGTCATGCCTTCATTGCGTCGATGTTGCGCTTCGCCAAAGTGTCCAAGTTCGATTGCCATTCGACCGACATGGCACAAGTGGTCAGCGAGACCGTGTTGATGTTTCGCCAGACCCTAAGGCGGCAAATCCAGGTGGAAGTCCAACTCCCCGGTGAGCCCGTGATCCTGATGGCGGACCCCATTTTGTTGCGCCATGCCCTCTTCAATTTACTGGTGAACGCGGCACAGGCCACCGAGGGAGAGGGGCGAATCGTGATCGGGCTGAAAGCCCAATTGCATCCTGAGACGGGCGTCCCTGGCTGGATGCTTTCGGTGCGCGACCATGGCAAGGGTATCGCGCCGGAAATCATTGACAAGGTGTTTACACCCTTCTTCACCACCCGCCGCGAAGGCACGGGCCTGGGCTTGCCGGTGGTGCAGCATGTCGCCTTGTTGCACCAGGGTTTTGTCAGCGTTAAAAATTTGCCGGAAGGTGGCACACAATTTGCAGTTTGGTTGCCTCAGACCGAGCCCGCCCCTGTTTAACCCACCACTTGAACCTTACGCATGTTGCCCAAGATTCTGGTTGTCGATGACGACCGCTACACCCGAACGCTGATCGAGCAACTGCTTGGCACGCACGCGCAGGTGCATCTGGCGTCTGACGGTGACGCGGCGCAGGCGTTGTTTTCCGCGCATGACTTTAATCTGGTACTGATGGACCAGCGTTTGCCCCGACACCAGGGGCTGGATTTGTTGCGCGGGTTTCGTGCCCAGCGGCCGCGCATGGTGGCCATCCTGATGACCGGCTTTGCCGATGTGCGCGATGCCGTGGCGGCAGTGCGAGAGGGTTTGTTCGATTATCTGACCAAGCCTTTTGAGGATCTTGAGGCGCTGGAAGCAGTGATAGGCAAAGCGCTTGAAATCGACGCCGCCTACCGAGAAATTGACTGCCTGCGTAGCCGTCTGGCGAAAGCCTCTGGTGCGCCCATGGTGGTCGGGCAGTCGGCCGCCATGGCACGCTTGCTGGGCCAGATTCAACAAGTGGCCGGGCTGGACACCACGGTCTTGCTGGAGGGTGAAAGCGGCACTGGCAAAGATGTCATGGCCAAACTCATCCATGCCCACAGCCAGCGCGCCGACCAGGCTTATCTGGAGGTGAATTGTGGTGGTCTGCCCGAGTCTTTGCTGGAAAGTCTGCTGTTTGGCTATGAAAAGGGCGCGTTTACTGGCGCGGCCCAGGCGACCGCCGGCTATTTCGAAAAAGCCAACGGTGGCAATTTGTTTCTGGACGAAATTGCCGACATGAGCCCGAAACTGCAAAGCAGTCTGCTGCGTGTGCTGCAAGATCACAGCTTTTGCCGCATCGGCAGCACCCAACCGCGCTCCACGGATTTCCGCCTGATTTGCGCAACCAACCGTTCGCTGGCGGGTGAGGTCAAAGCGGGGCGCTTTCGTGAAGACTTGTATTACCGTATCAATGTGGTGGCCGTGCATGTGCCACCGCTGCGGGAGCGCGAGGGCGACGTGTTTCGTCTGGCGGTCCATTTTTTGGAACTTTTTAATGCGAAATTTGGCAAGCAATGCGGCCCCTTTACGCCTGCTGCGCTGGCCTCGCTGGAGGCACATTCCTGGCCAGGCAATGTGCGCGAATTGCAGCACTGCATTGAACGCGTGGCCGCCATGCAGCCTGGCGGTGTGATTGACGCAATTCACCTCGGCCCCGTTGGCCTCATGCACGCCGAAGTCGACACCCCGCCTTTGACTGCACCGGCTTCTGAACTTGGCTACCAGGGGGCTCGTGCGAGCTTTGAAAAAGCCTACTTGAAGGAACTGCTCGAGGCCGCAAGCGGCAATGTCTCCGAGGCAGCACGTTTGAGCGGCATTCCCCGTCAGAACTTGTATGTGCGAATGAAGCGCTGGGGATTTGTCACTGAATAGCGACAACTGTCGTGATTAATCGACAGGTTTCTGCTCAGTCTGCAGTTATCAGCTGGCCTTATTGGCCGTGCAATTCGCGCCTTGACGATAAATTGCCTGATTCATGCCCATGTTAATCAAGACTTATTTCCAACGGGACCGATTTTTATGGGAGACGGCGTTCGGCAGCGTGTCGATGGCACGAAGATTGCCTTGATGAGAGGAGTAAACCTCACTTAATCAAGGAGATCATGATGCGAAAGACAGTTGTTGGGAGCCTGTTGGCCCTGGCCTCGACGTTTTTGATTTATGGCTGCACGCAGACCGAGATCAAAAGCGTCGCCAACGCGCCGGTAGCGGGTGTTGTTGAAGATGGCAGCAAGGAGACTTTCCAGAAAGTTCCCAATGCCACGGTGTGGCTGATCCCTTCATCAGATGTGGTGGCGATGGGCAAGACACCCGTCGAAATCAAGAAAGACGCGAAGAATGATGAGCCACTGGAAGATAGCCTGGCGGCTAACCGTGACCGTTACCTCGGGGCCAAGACAGACGCCAAAGGCGAGTTCAAATTTACCACCGTCCCGACGGGCAAGTATTTTGTGTACGTGGAACCTGCCAACAACAAGTATTTGCCTGGCGGCGACAAGTCTCGCGTGGCCCTGACCAGCGATGAATTGTCCAAGGCGCCGCTAAAGATCAAGGTCTCAGGCAACACGCCCGTCGGGGCGACGTACATCGGCAGTTCAGCCTGCATTGAATGCCACGAAGACCAGAAACACTTCACCAAAACACTGCACCGTCTGGGCATCACCGTGATCGGCAAGCCCGGCAAGTTGCAGGATTTTTCAAACTTCCCCGACTTCAATAAGGGTCTGGACAAGCTGATGGCCGGCACCAAGTTCTGGTTCCACGGCTTTGACAAATCGCGGGGCTTCGACAAGTACCAGATCAGCACCAAGGCGCCAGCCGATGCCGCCAGCGTGAGTTTCACTGCCAGCTTCTTCAAAGACAAGGACGGCTCCCTGAAGTTCCGCGCAGAAAACGTCAAAAATCCGCAGGATCCAGCCCGAATCTACCCGGTTGAAATGACCTATGGTGGTGGGGTCTACAAGCAGCGTTACCTGGTGCGTGTGGGTGCCAACCTGTTCCCGTTTGTTCAGTTCAACCAGAATGGCGATGACAGCTTTGGCGACCGCAGCCGCAAACAATGGCGCGATTACCACGCCGACTGGTTCTACAACGAGCAAACTGGCAAGCTGGCCGATCCGCCGCAAGCCAAATCGTTCGACAAGGAATGTGCCTCCTGCCATGCCAACGGTTACACGCTGACCAAGACAGCTGCCGGTGACTACAAGGCCGGCTCCAGCAACGACCGCAATGGCGAGATCGACACCGACGGCGACGGCAAACCCAACGAGATCAACATGGGTTGCGAAACCTGCCACGGCCCAGGCTCTGTTCATAACGCAGCCAAAGAGATTGACATGCCATCCACGATTGTGAGCCCCAACAAGCTCGCGGCCGAACGCTCCTCGATGATTTGCGGTCAATGCCATAGCCGGCCTCAAGGCAACCTGAAAAACGACCAGCCGGTCAACAAGGACAACAAGATGATGCTGCCGGGCACGTCCCGCAACGTGTATTTGAACGAGTACACCACGCGTGAAGACGCAGCCAAGGGTGATTATTGGGCTGACGGACTGCACTCCAAGTCGCACCACCAGCAGTACACCGACTTCATCAAGTCATCCAAGTACCGCAACGGCACGCAATTGGTTGCCTGCTCTGATTGCCACGACACCCATGGCACGGCCAAGTTCGAGCACCAGATGAAGACCGACTCGAAGTCGGCCGAGTCCTGCACCAGTTGCCATGTCAATAGCACCGATATGAAGAAGCATCTGGCAGACAAGGCCAAATGCACGGTGGATCCAGCCAAAATCAGCTGCGCCAGCTGCCACGTGACCAAGACCATGCAAACCGGTGCCGGCTTCGGCAAGGGCCTGTCTGCCGCGGATGGCAAGAACTACTGGACCAACGACATCAGCTCACACATCTATGACGTGCCGCGCAAGGACAACGTGGGCGTGAAGGGTGTGGCGCCCGGCGCTGCCATGCCGATCCCGTACACCAATGCCTGCGGTGCCGCGTGCCATGACGTCAAAAAACTCTAACTGAGTTGCCGAGTCATTGAAAACCGCCGGTCTCTCCGGCGGTTTTTTTTTGGATGAATTGTCTCAATTTGAGAATTTGTGACCTTGACCCTTATTCCACTAGGGATAACCCTAGCACTCATTTTTCGCCAAACTCTAACAATGTCTATGCAACTGATTTCATAGGAACGGCAACGCGGCCGTTCACCCAGTTTCACTTTCTACCCACAGGAGACATACACATGCAAAAGGTGTTGCACATCACGGCAGACAAATGCACCGGCTGTCTGCAGTGCGAAATGGCCTGTTCTTTCGAGAACTACGGCACGTTCGCTACCGCGAAATCACGTATCAAGGTGTTTAACTTTCACCATACCGGCAAGAAGGTGCCTTACACCTGCACCCAGTGCGACGAGGCTTGGTGCCTGCACGCGTGCCCGGTTGAAGCCATCACGGTGGACAAGGCGACAGGCGCCAAGGTGGTGAACGAAGCCACCTGTGTCGGCTGCAAGGTCTGCACCATCGCCTGCCCGTTTGGCACCATCAACTACGTTCAGGAAACCGGCAAGGTGCAGAAGTGCGACCTCTGCGGGGGCGATCCGGCTTGCGCCGACGCCTGCCCCACCGGCGCCATCACCTTCATCGACGCCAACTGGACCGGTCTGGGCAAGATGGAACAGTGGGCTGACAAGCTCGGCAATCAACCTACAGCAGCCTAAGGAGAAACAATCATGTCATGGGCAGGAAAAATCCTCCGCGTTAACTTGACCGCGGGTACCGTCAAGTCAGAACCTCTCAACATGGAGTGGGCACAAGCCTATATCGGCTCGCGTGGCCTGGGGACCAAGTACCTGGTCGAGGAAGTCGATGCCACCGTGGATCCGCTCTCTGCAGAGAACAAGATCATCTGGGCCACCGGTCCGCTGACTGGCACCATGGCCTCCACGGGCGGCCGTTACACCGTCATCACCAAGGGCCCGCTGACCGGCGCGATTGCCTGCTCGAATTCGGGCGGCTACTGGGGCGCCGAGTTCAAGATGGCGGGCTGGGACATGGTCATCTTTGAAGGCAAGTCGGCCAAGCCGGTCTACCTCTACGTCAACGACGACCTGGCGGAACTGCGTGATGCCGGCCATCTGTGGGGCAAGAGCGTCTGGGAAACCGAAGAGATCATCAAGAAGGGTCTGCAGGACCCGCTGGCCCGCGTCTCGAGCATTGGCAAGGCCGGTGAAAACGGCGTGTTGTTTGCGGCCGTAGTCAACGACTTGCACCGCGCGGCGGGCCGTTCCGGCGTTGGGGCTGTCATGGGCAGCAAGAACCTCAAGGCCATCGCCGTGCGCGGCACCAAGGGCGTCGGCAACATCAAGGACCCGAAAGCCTTCATGGCCGCCACCAAGGCCGCCAAAAAAGTGCTCGCCGAGAACGGCGTCACCGGCACCGGCTTGCCCGCCATGGGCACCCAGGTGCTGATGAGTGTGATCAACGAGGTGGGTGGCCTGCCCACACGCAACCACCAGGACAACCAGTTTGAAGGCGCCAAGGACATCGGTGCTGAAGCCATGGCGACCCCGCGCAAGACCGACGGGAAGAAACACCTGGTGACGAACCAGGCCTGCTTTGGCTGCACCATTGCCTGCGGGCGCATCAGCAAGATGGACGAAGGCCACTTCACCATCGAGAACAAGCCGCAGTACCGCGGTGCCAATGGCGGTTTGGAGTACGAAGCCGCCTGGGCACTGGGTGCCGCCAATGGCGTCAACGACCTCGAATGCCTGCAATACGCCAACCTGTTGTGCAACGAGGAAGGCATCGACCCGATCAGCTTTGGCGCCACCGTGGGCGCGGTCATGGAACTCTACGGCATGGGTGTGCTGACCAAGGAACAAATCGGCATCGAAGCGCCGTTTGGCTCGGCCCGTGCGCTGGCCTTTCTGGCCGAGGAAACGGTCAACGGCCGCGGTTTTGGCAAGGAAATTGGACAGGGCTCCAAACGCCTGACCGCCAAGTACGGCCACCCGGAACTCAGCATGTCATCGAAGGGCCAGGAATTCCCGGCCTACGACGGGCGTGCCATTCAGGGCATCGGCCTGGCCTATGCCACCAGCAACCGCGGCGGCTGCCATTTGCGCGGCTACACCATTGCCTCCGAGATTTTGGGCATTCCGGTCAAGACCGATCCGCTCGAATCACAAGGCAAGCCTGAGCTGGTCAAGGCCTTCCAGGACGCCACCGCGGCCTTCGACTCGTCGGGCCTGTGTATCTTCACGACCTTTGCCTGGGGCCTGCAAGACCTCTCACCCCAGATGCAGGGCGCGTGTGGTGAGCAGTACACGATTGAAGAACTTGCCAAGATCGGTGAGCGGATCTGGAACATGGAGCGCGAGTTCAACAACCGTGCCGGTTTCACCAAGGCAGACGACAGCCTGCCCGCGCGGCTGACCACGGCCGCCGAGGCCTGCAAAACTGGCCCGGCCAAGGGCAAGTTCAACGAACTCGCCACCATGCTGCCGCTGTACTACGAGGCCCGTGGCTGGGACCCCGAGGGGCGCCCGACTGCGGCCACCAAAGAGCGGCTGAGCCTGTAAGGTCCGCGTCACCGTCATCGCGAGGAGCCTAGCAAGGCGGCAATCCAGGAAGTCATGGATTGCCGCGCTTCGCTCGCAATGACGACGCCAAGCAACAAACGAGCGGCGTCAATAGCCGCTTTTTTTCTGGAGAAATTACCATGACCCACCACGTCATCCTCGGTGCCGGCCCGGCCGGCGTCATTGCCGCCGAGACCATTCGCAAGCTCAGCGCCCGCGACAGCATCACCCTCATTGGTGATGAGCCTGAGCCGTCTTATTCGCGCATGGCCATTCCCTACCTGCTGATGGGCAATATCGACGAAACCGGTACGTATCTGCGCAAAAGCCCGACCCACTTTGAAGATCTGGGTATCAAGCTGGTGCAGGACCGCGTGCGCTCGGTGCAAACGGACAGCAAATCCATCGTCCTTAAAAGCGGGGCCACGATCGGCTTTGACACCTTGCTGATCGCCACGGGTTCACACCCGGTGCGTCCACCCATTCCTGGTATCGATTTGGCAGGTGTGCACCCCTGCTGGACGCTGGCCGATGCGCGTGCCATTGCGGCGCTGGCCCAGCCCGGCGCCCGTGTGCTGCAACTCGGTGCCGGCTTCATCGGCTGCATCATCATGGAAGCCCTGGCGGCGCGTGGTGTGAAATTGAGCGTGGTCGAAATGGGCGACCGCATGGTGCCTCGCATGATGGGCCCAACGGCGGGCGGCATGATCCGCGACTGGTGCGAGACCAAGGGCGTTGAAGTGTTCACCAGCACCAAGGTCGAGTCGATCGAGGCGGGTACCCCCTTGAATGTGAAACTCTCCAATGGCAAGACCATGCAGGCCGACCTGGTGATCAGCGCCGCCGGCGTGCGACCTGCCATTGGGTACCTGGAGAACTCCGGCATCACCTGCCTGCTGGGTGTGCTGACCGACGAGCACCTGCAATCCAATGTGCCCGGTATCTATGCGGCAGGCGACTGCGCTGAAGCGCTGGACAAAGTGTCAGGCAAGATGATTGTCAGCGCCATCCAGCCCAACGCGGCCGAGCAGGCCCGTATTGCGGCCATGAACATGGTGGCATTCGCGCGCGGGCAGGCGCCACGCGCCCAACTCAAGGGTGTGACACAAATCAACGTGCTCGACACGCTGGGGCTGATCTCGACCAGTTTTGGCGACTGGGAGGGCGTGCCGGGGGGTGAACATGTCGAGTTGACCGACAAGGCCCAGGGCCGCCATTTGAGCCTGCAGTTCAGGGACGATGTGCTGGTGGGCTGCAACAGCGTCGGCTGGACCGAGCATGTGGGCGTGATGCGCGGCCTGGTCGAAGGCCAGATCAGATTGGGCGACTGGGCCCATACCCTGAAGCAGGACCCCACCCGCCTGATGGAAGCCTACCTGGCCGCGGCGCAGGGACAAGGCGACTGGTCGGGCGCAACGGATGCGCGCAGGCGCTAAAGTTCGCGGCATGAAGATCACCCTTAAACTTTTTGCGTCGTTGACCGACTACCTGCCGCCCGAGTCCAAATACACCAATATCGTGGCCCTGGACATTGCCCCCGAAACCACCATCGGTCAACTTGTGGAGCAGTACCGTTTGCCGGAAAAACTGGTGCATCTGGTGCTGGTCAACGGCAGTTACGTGGCGCCTGAAAAACGCCCGGCGCAGACGCTTGCCGAGGGCGATGTGCTGGCCATCTGGCCACCGATTGCCGGCGGCTGAGGCTCATCAACACATGCAGGACTTTTACGCCGAGCGCTTTGAGCGCGAGATGGGTTGCACCGAGGCCGAGTGGCTGATGTGGCTGCCCAAGGCCATTGGTGACCACCACTGGAAACAGCACGAGGGTACGGCCGGTGTGCGCCTCGGCGACGGTGCGCTCGGCCTGAAATGGCAGGTGGGTCCACCGCGGGTGATCGGGCTCATCAGCATTCCGGTGCTCAAGGTGAGCTTTCGTTTTGCCGGTCTGGACGATCAGGCGCGTTATACGTTTATGAAGCGCTTTGATCTCTACATGCAGCGCGGCGGCGGCTAGGAGCCTGGGCGGCAGAGCGTTATGCGCAGGTAAAATGAGGAGCCCGCAGGGCGGGGGACACGCAGCAGAACGCTCTGCCGTCCAGGCTCCTAGTGGGTCAGGCTGACGCCCTGATGAAAAACTCAGCCGTCCTGATGCCGGCCAGCGTCAGTAAGAGCGAGCCGAACAGGTGCAGTGCGGCCGTGCTAAAACCCAGCAGGTAGCGTTGTTGCCCCAGCATGCCGACCACTTCGGCTGAAAAGCTTGAGAAGGTGGTGAGTGCGCCCAAAAAGCCCGTGATGATGGCGAGACGCCAGGCCGGGTCAAGATGCGGCATGGCCTGAAACACCGCCACGGCCAGGCCCACCAGGTAGCCTCCCACCAGATTGGCGGCCAGTGTGCCCAGGGGAATGACGGCTCCGGGGTTGAGCCACAAACCCAGTCCCCAGCGGGCCAGGGCTCCGAGGCAGGCCCCAAGACAAATCGCCAGCACGGACAGCATGAGCAAGGGTCAGCTTTGGCTCATTTTTTGGCGGCGGGCGCTGCCTTGAAGACAGCGCCGTTGATGGTCACACCTTCACCGGAGAAGTTGGCCGCCTTGATTTCTGCGACGCCCTGCACGCGGGTGATGAAGTCGTTCCAGTCCTTGAAGTTGCCTTTTTTGCGTTCCAGGAGAATCTTCGCGGAGGTGCCCGGTCCGATGCCCTTGATGCTGTCGAGTTCGGCCTCGGAGGCTTTGTTGATGTCCAGCGCGGCATGACAGGACAGCGCGGACAAAAAAGCAATCAGGGTGAGGGATTTCTTGAGCATGGCGGTCTCCTTGAATGTTGTTTGGGTTTAGCCTTGTTGTGCCAGCCACTGCACATACCTGGCGACCCCCGTTTGTACATCCGCAAAGGAATGGTCGCAACCGGCGGCCCGCAGCGCGCCCAGATCGGCCTCGGTGTGGCACTGGTACTTGCCACGCAGTGCATCGGGGAAGGGGATGTATTCAAGCAAACCCCCAGCGGTCAGTCCCTCCAGTGTCAGCGGTGCCTGGCCTTGTGCCTGGCAAAGCGCATTGACGACCGAACTGGCCACGTCGTTGAAGGGCTGGGCGCGACCGCTGCCGAGGTTGAAAATGCCCGAGATTTCGGGGTGGTCGAAGAACCACAGGTTGACTGCGACCACGTCGTCAATAAAGACGAAGTCACGCATTTGTGCCCCCGCCGCATAACCACCGTAGTCGCCAAACAACTTGACCTTGCCCTCGGCCTTGAACTGGTTGAACTGATGGAAGGCGACGCTGGCCATGCGACCCTTGTGCTGTTCACGCGGGCCGTACACATTGAAGTAACGAAAGCCGACCACCTGCCGGGTGAGTCCGGCCAGGGCGTTCTCGAACGCCGGGCCGCACTCGATGCGCATGCGCTGGTCGAACAGCAATTTGGAGTAGCCGTAGACATTGAGCGGCTGCTCGAAGGCGGGGGCTTCGCGGAAGGTGTCAGAGCCGCCGTAGGTGGCCGCGCTGGACGCGTAGAGCAGGCGGGCGCTTCGCTTCTGGCAGGTCTGGTACAACTGCACCGAAGTGGTGTAGTTGTTTCGCATCATGTACTGGCCGTTGCTCTCCATGGTGTCGCTGCAGGCGCCCTCGTGAAAAACGGCTTCGACCTTGCCATAGGCGTCGGCTGCAAAGGCGTCGTAAAAATCTGCGGCATCCACATAGTCGGCAATCTGCAAGTCGACCAGGTTGCGGAACTTGTCGCCCTGGGTCAGGTCATCGACGGCAATGATGTCGTTCAGGCCGCGTGTGTTGAGCCCCTTGATGAGGTTGGAGCCAATAAAACCGGCGGCACCGGTGACAACGATTCGGGTCATGCGAACAACTCCTCATAGGAAACGGTGGCGGTGCCAAATTTGCCAACAACCAGGCCGCCAGCCCGGTTGGCCCATGGCAGGGCTTCACGCAGGCTCATGCCCGCAGCCACCAGGGTCGCCAGGGTGGCAATCACGGTGTCGCCAGCACCGGTGACATCGAACACTTCGCGCGCTTGCGCCTTGACGTCGGCGCGTCCCTGCGCATCGAACAGCGTCATGCCTTCTTCGCTGCGGGTCAACAACACCGCCTGCAGCCCGAGTTGCTGACGCAGGTTTTGCACCTTGGTCTGCAGATCGGACTCGTCTTGCCAGGCCCCGATGACTTGTTGCAATTCGACCCGGTTGGGGGTGATCACGGTGGCCTGCTGGTAACGCGAATAATCCGAACCTTTGGGGTCGATCAGAATGGGTTTTCCGGCTTCGACGGCGCGCGCAATCATGTCGCTCACATGCGCCAGGCCCCCTTTGCCATAATCTGAAAACAGCACGGCCTGATGGCTGGGCAGCAGTTCCATGAAGGTGGCGGTCTGCGTCGCCAGCACCTCGTTTTTTGGGGTGTTTTCGAAGTCCAGTCGCAACAATTGCTGCTGGCGCCCGATGACCCGCAGTTTGACCGTGGTTTTGAGTTGCGCATCGCGGCCGAAATGGGTCTGGATGCCGGTGTCCGCCATCAGCGCTTCCAGTTTGTGACTGGCTTCGTCCTCGCCCACCACCGTGAGCAGCGAAGCCTGGCCGCCAAGTGTGACCACGTTGAACGCCACGTTCGCTGCGCCGCCGTTGCGCTCTTCTTCGCGCGTGACGCGCACTACCGGCACCGGGGCCTCCGGGCTGATGCGGTCCACGGCGCCGTACCAGTAGCGGTCCAGCATCACATCACCCACCACCAGCACGCGTGCTGCAGATATCTTTTCTTTGGAAATAGTCATAATTCTTCCACCCGGCGAGCGGGGTAACTGTCCCAGGTCTGGCAGCCAGGACATTGCCAAAAGTGTTGTGTGGCTTCAAAGCCGCAAGCCGCGCAGCGGTAACGCAGCAGGGGCTTGATGGCATGGTCCAGGGCGCGTTGCACCTGGGGGTGAAACTGCTCGTGCTCCAGTTTTTCGCCCGCTATCCAGCGTGTGGCGGCCACCAGCGAAGGCTCTTTTTCCAGATGATGCGCGTACCATTCACGGGCACTGGTTTGTGCGGCGGGGTCTGCGTTGGAAAGTGTGACGATGGCTTCCAGCACGTCCAGCGAAGCCTGCTCGGCATAGAGCTGTTGCAGCCTTGCCAGGGTCACTGCGGCATGGCCACTGCGCAGTGCCAGGTCAGCCAGCGGGCGGACGATCAGGGGCACCGCGGTGGGGGCGCTGTCGAGCGCCAGCATCAGGGTCTCCCAAGCCTGGGCGACCTGGCCCATCCGGGCCTGCAATTGGGCCAAGTCAAGGCGCGAGCGCGCCGCCTGGGGGGCTTTGGTGATGGCGCGCTGCAACAGCGCCAGCGCCGCCTCAAGCTGGCCCTGGGCCTCCTGGGTCACGGCCTGCTCGCAGAGGTAATGGGCCAGCCTCGGCGTGAAGCTCCCCTGTGCGTCGTGTTCAAGTTTTTCCGCCATGGCGGCAGCCTGCGGCCAGTCCCGGCTGCGCTCGTAGTTGGCCAGCAGGGCAAGTCGTGCCTGGGCCTCGAAGGCAGTGCCTTCGAGCTTGAGCAAGGCGGTCTCGGCGTGGTCCAGCAAACCGGCCTTGAGGTAGTCGAGCGCCAGGGCGTGCTGCGCCCGGTGCCGGTCCGCCTGGTTGATATCAGCGCGCGACAGCAGGTGCTGATGCACACGAACCGCACGTTCGTACTCGCCGCGACGGCGAAACAGGTTGCCCAGGGCAAAGTGGAGCTCGGAAGTGTCGGGGTCGCTCTGAACGGCCTCGATGAAGGCGTCGATGGCCTGGTCCTGCTGCTCATTGAGCAAAAAATTGAGGCCCTTGAAATAGGCTTTGGGTGCCTGGCGGTTTTCCAGCCTGATCTGGCGCAGGTCCAGGCGTGATGCCAGCCAACCCAGCACAAAGGCCAGGGGCAGGCCCAGCAAGACCCAACTCAGGTCAAAGTCCATCGGCGTAAACAGGCGGCGTGCCTGGCGCAGTGGGCTCGGCGTCGGCTTTCGATGCGGCGGGGCTCTGCTTGGCCTGGCGGTGTCGCCACCACCAGGGGGCCATGCCCAGCACCCCGACCACCACTCCGGCGGAAAAGGCGCCAAGCACCACCAGAACCATGGGCGCAAGCCAGTAGTTGCCAAAGAAGAAGTGGACCGTCGCGACTTGCTGGTTGTTCAGCGCAAACGCGAACAAGGTGAAAAATATGGCGATCTTGAGGATCCACCTTAGCAACCACAGGATGTGTTTCATGGACGATTCCCAGAGACTGCGACGATTCTAGCGTTTGACTTTGCCGGGGTCGGCTTGGGCTGCAGCAGCGTCAGGGCGACGGCAGCAGTTCGTGGGTGCGCTGGTCCACGGCCAGGCGCAGGGCTTTGCCCGGCTTGAAGTGGGGCACCTGCTTTTCAGGGATGGCGACGCTTTCACCGCTGCGCGGATTGCGTCCCATGCGGGGCGGGCGGTAGTTCACGGAAAAACTGCCGAAGCCGCGTATTTCAATGCGATGTCCCCGCGCCAGGGCATCGTTCATGGCCTCCAGAATCGCCTTCACCGCAAATTCGGCATCGCGCTGGGTGATCTGGCCAAATCTTGCTGCAAGTTCTTCTACGAGGTCGGAGCGGGTCATAAACTAATACCTTTGCGGGACAGACCTTTGGCTCTGCCCCCAACTGACTGGTAAGAAAAAAACGACCGGTGCACCAAGGCAACCGGCCGTCAGTTCAGTTCAGCAATATCGACTTAGTTGTTGTCGAGCTTGGCGCGCAACAAGGCACCCAGGCTGGTGGTACCGGCGTTTTCACGCGCCGACTGCTGGCTCAATGAGGCCATGGCCTCGTTCTGGTCAGCTGCGTCCTTGGCCTTGATCGACAACTGGATGTTGCGGGTCTTGCGATCCACGTTCACTACCACAGCGTTGACTTCGTCGCCTTCCTTGAGCACATTGCGGGCATCTTCCACGCGGTCGCGGGAGATTTCCGAAGCACGCAGGTAACCAATGATGTCGTCGCCCAGGTCGATCTCGGCACCCTTGGCATCCACGGTTTTGACCTTGCCGGTCACCACGGAACCCTTGTCGTTGATCGACGAGAAGGTGGTGAAGGGGTCGGAGTCGAGCTGTTTGATGCCCAGCGAGATGCGTTCACGGTCGACGTCAACGGCCAACACGAGCGCTTCCACTTCCTGGCCCTTTTTGTATTCGCGCACGGCGGCTTCGCCGGGCTCGTTCCAGGACAGGTCAGACAGGTGCACCAGGCCGTCGATACCAGCAGCCAGACCGACGAACACGCCGAAGTCGGTGATGGATTTGATCGGGCCCTTGACGCGGTCGCCGCGCTTGGTGTTCTGCGCGAACTCTTGCCATGGGTTGGCCTTGCACTGCTTCATGCCCAGGCTGATGCGGCGCTTGTCTTCGTCGATTTCCAGAACCATGACTTCGACTTCGTCGCCGAGGGCAACGATTTTGCTCGGTGCCACGTTCTTGTTGGTCCAGTCCATTTCGGACACGTGCACCAGGCCTTCGATGCCGGGTTCCAGTTCCACAAACGCGCCGTAGTCGGCGATGTTGGTGATCTTGCCGAACATGCGGGTGCCTTGGGGGTAACGGCGGTTCACGCCCATCCATGGGTCATCACCCATTTGCTTCAGACCCAGCGAGACACGGTTTTTCTCGGTGTCGAACTTCAGGATTTTGGCGGTGATTTCCTGGCCGGCGGTCACCACTTCAGACGGGTGACGGACACGGCGCCAGGCCATGTCGGTGATGTGCAACAGGCCGTCGATGCCGCCCAGATCCACAAACGCGCCGTATTCG
The DNA here is from genome assembly GCA_021737975.1 of Polaromonas sp. GTDB lineage: Bacteria > Pseudomonadota > Gammaproteobacteria > Burkholderiales > Burkholderiaceae_C > Rhodoferax. The sequence goes on from JAIPCZ010000006.1 coordinate 45,381, forward strand.
GTGATGTTCTTGACCACGCCCTGAACGATCGCGCCTTCTTTCAGCGTGTTCATCAGCTTGGAGCGCTCTTCGCCCATGGAGGCTTCCACCACGGCACGGCGGCTCAGCACCACGTTGTTGCGCTTGCGGTCGAGCTTGATGACCTTGAATTCCAGGGTCTTGTTCTCGTACGGAGACAGGTCTTTGGTCGGACGGGTGTCGACCAGCGAACCCGGCAGGAAGGCGCGGATGCCGTTGAACAACACGGTCAGGCCACCCTTGACCTTGCCGCTGGTCTGGCCAGTGACAAACTCGCCGGTTTCCAGCGCCTTTTCCAGGGCCATCCAGGAAGCCAGGCGCTTGGCGGTGTCGCGGCTCAAAATGGTGTCGCCGTAACCGTTTTCGATGGAACCGATAGCCACGGACACAAAGTCGCCCACTTGGACTTCAGTTTCGCCCTGGTCGTTCTTGAACTCTTCCAGCGGCACGTAGGCTTCAGACTTGAGGCCAGCGTTCACAACCACAAAGCTGTGCTCGATACGAACCACTTCGGCAGTGATCACTTCGCCCGGGCGCATTTCTGTGCGTTGCAGGGACTCTTCAAACAGGGCGGCAAAAGATTCAGACATGTTTTGATGCGGTGTTAAGCGCAGGTTATTTCGCGGTTTTAAGCGCGGGGTTAAGTTTTTTTGAACCTCATTCGAAGTGCGCCAGTGCAGCGCGAGGGGGCGGATGAGGGCCGGTTTTTACCCTTGAGACAGGATCAAAAGGGTTGTTTGCCTTGCCACCAATCCAACACCAACTTGACCGATTCTTCAATCGATAAATGGGAGTTGTCCAGCAACTTGGCATCTGCGGCTGGCTTCAAAGGCGCAACGCTACGGGACGAATCCCGGGCATCACGTGCTTCCAAGTCAGCGCGAAGAGTGTCGAGTGTAGTTGATTTCTCTTTTGAAATCAACTGGTTGAACCGTCTTTGTGCGCGCTGCTCAGTGCTGGCCGTCAGAAATACCTTGAGCGGCGCCTCGGGGAAGATCACGGTGCCCATGTCCCGGCCGTCGGCCACCAGGCCGGGCAGGCGGCGAAAGCCATGCTGCAAGTCCACCAAGGCGGCTCGTACTTTGGGCAGCACCGACACTTTGGAGGCATTCATGCCGGCTTCTTCAGTGCGGATGGCCTCGGACACATCCTCGCCATCGAGCAGCACCCGGTCCCCCCTGAATTCAATCTGCAGGCCTTGGGCCAGCGTGGCGATCGGCGCTTCACCAGCGGCGTCGAGCGGCAGATGCGCCCGCCCGGCAGCCAGTGCGGTGATGCGGTAGAGCGCGCCCGAGTCCAGCAGGTGGTAGCCCAGTTGGCTGGCCAATTGCGCGGCCAGCGTGCCCTTGCCCGACGCGGTGGGTCCATCGACGCATATGACGGGAATGTGCGCCGGGTCGGCCTGCACCAGCGAGAACAGCGCTTCAAAGTAGTCGGGGAAGGTCTTGGCGACACACTTGGGGTCTTCGATGCGCACCGGCAGGCCCGCCGGGTTGAACGTGGCCAGCGCAAAACACATGGCAACGCGGTGGTCGTCATAGGTGTGAATGCTGGCGGCTTTCCATTGCGCGGGGCCGGTCGGCGGTGTCACCTGGATGAAGTCGGCTCCTTCGACCACGGTGGCGCCGAGCTTGCGCAACTCACACGCCATGGCCGCAATGCGGTCGGTTTCCTTGACACGCCAACTGGCAATATTGCGCAGCGTGGTGGTGCCGTTGGCATACAAGGCCATCACGGCCAGGGTCATGGCGGCATCGGGGATGTGGTTGCAGTCGAGGTCAATGGGCTTGAGCGGCCAGGTGCCACGCGAGACCTCCAGCGAGTTAGGGCCGCTGACAACCCGGGCACCCATCATTTGGGCAGCTTCGATGAAACGGATGTCGCCCTGAATCGAATCCGCTCCGATTCCTTCGATGCGGGTGCTGCTGGTCCCAATTCGCGCGGGCGCGATGGCACCCAAGGCGATGAAGTAGCTCGCCGAAGAGGCGTCGGCTTCGACAAACAGGGAGCCCGGCGACTGGTACCGGCTGCCCGCAGGAATCGTGAAGCGCTGCCAGCCCTCGCGTTGGACCGCAATGCCAAAGCGCGCCAGGAGGTTCAACGTGATCTCGATGTAGGGCCGGGAGATCAGCTCGCCGACGACGTCGATCACGATGTCCTTGCGCGCCACCAGGGGCAGCGCCATCAGCAGGGCGGTCAGGAACTGGCTCGACACATCGCCGCGCACCCGGATCGGGGCGTCGAGCTTGAGTTCGGGCTGGCCAACGTGCAGCGGCGGGAAGCCGTCATTGCCGGTGTAGTCGATCTGGCAGCCCAGTTGGCGAAGTGCGTCCACGAGGTCGCCAATCGGTCGCTCGTGCATGCGCGGCACACCGCTCAAATCGAAGCTGCCACCCATCAGCGCCAGCGCGGCGGTGAGCGGCCGGATGGCGGTACCGGCATTACCCATGAAGAGCTTGGCTTGCCTGTGCTTGGGCTGGCCCCCGAGGCCGTCGATGACCACGGTGTTGCCAGTTTGTGCGATGTCACAGCCCAGAGCGCGCAAGGCCGCCAGCATGACGCGGGTGTCGTCGGAGTCCAGCACATCGTGCAGGGTGGTGCGGCCCAGGGTCAGGGCGGCCAGCAGCAGCACCCGGTTCGAGATGCTCTTGGAGCCGGGCAAGGTCACAGTGCCGCCAGCGGACAGCAAAGGCGGCAGGTCGACGAAGGGGGTGTTCAGCATGCAGGTTTAGGGTGATGGTGTTGTTTGAGATGCCATTGGCTGCGCGCCGAGCTAGCCCGCGCAATCAGTGCCTCGAGCGCTGCACCATCGCCTTGCACCATCAGCGCCTCGAACGCCTGCAACTGGGTTTGAAGGTGTTGACTTTGGACCAGCAACTGCTGGCAGTTGGAGAGAAGGATGTCACGCCAAACCTTGGGGTCGCTGGCAGCAATGCGGGTGAAGTCGCGAAATCCGGGGCCAGCCAGCGACAAGAATTCCTGCCCCTGGGGCTGGCCAGTCACGGCGTTCATCAGGGCAAACGCCAGCAGATGAGGGAAGTGGCTGACAGCGGCAAAGGCAGCGTCATGCGCCTCGGGGGACATCTGCACCACCTTGCAGCCCAGCGCCTGCCAGACCGTGAGCGCTTGCTGGCGCTGCGGGTCGAGGGTTTCGGCCGTGGGGGTCAGAATGACCTGGCAGCCCTGGTACAGCTTGGTATCGGCATGTTCCACGCCGGCTTTTTCCTTCCCGCCAATCGGGTGGGCAGGCACAAACGAGCCAATCCGCTCCCCCAAGGCACGCTGCCCCGCCGCCAGCACGTCCGCCTTGGTCGAACCCACGTCCATGATCAGCATCTGCTTTGTGACTGCGGGCGCAATCCATTGAAGGGTGGCCTCGGTGGCTGAAACCGGCACTGCCACCAGCACGATGTCGGCGCCGCAGGCCGCCTGTTCAGGCGAGGCTGCTGGCGCGTCGATGACGCCGAGTTGCAGAGCTTTCTGTAGGGTGGCAGCGGACGGGCTGAAACCGACCACGCGTTGCACCAGGCCGGCATTTTTTAGGGCCAGCGCAAAGGAGCCGCCCATCAGGCCGCAGCCGATCAATCCGAGTTGCTCAAACATGGCTACTCGCTGACGGGGTAGGTGCCCAGCACTTTGTAAAACGCGCACAGGCCGCGCAATTCCTCCAGCGCGGCGGCCACATGGGGCTGGCTCGGGTGGCCTTGCAGGTCGATGTAAAAGTAGTATTCCCACTGGCCCGACCGCGCGGGTCGTGACTCGAAACGGGTCATGGAAACACCGTGTTTCTTCAGCGGCACCAGCAGGTCGTGAACGGCCCCCGGGCGGTTCGTGACCGACACAATCAGGCTGACGCAGTCATTACCTGTGGCCTGCGGCGCTGCCAGCGTTTGAGGCAGGCAAATGATGGCAAAGCGGGTGCGGTTGAAGGCGTCATCCTGGATCGCGTAGGACGCAATGTGCAGGCCGAATTCACTGCCGGCGCGCTCGCTCGCGATGGCCGCCCAGGCCGTGTTGGTGGCGGCCAGGCGGGCGCCCTCGGCGTTGCTGGCGGCAGGGCGTCGCTCGGCATGGGGCAGGTGGGTGGTGAGCCAGTCCTGGCACTGCGCCAGCGCCTGCGGGTGGGCGTAAACGGCCTCGATGTCGTGCAGCGAGGGCTCCAGGCGCAGCAAGTTGTGCCGCACCAGAAAGCTGGTTTCGCCAATGATGTGCAGGGGCGAGTTGAGCAGGAGGTCGAGTGAACGCGAGATCACGCCTTCGGATGAGTTCTCGATCGGCACCACGCCAAACTCAGCGCTGCCCGCCGCCGTGGCGCGAAATACCTCGTCTATGCTGACACACAGCACACGTGACATGCTGCCGCCAAAAAACTGGATTGCCGCCTGCTCGCTGAAGGTGCCCGCCGGGCCCAGGTAGGCCACCCGTTGCGGTGCCTCGAGCGCACGGCAGGCCGACATGATTTCCCGCCAGATCAGGCTCAGGCTGTGGTCTTTGAGAGGGCCGCCGTTGTGCGCCTGCAAATTGGCAATGACCTGCGCCTCGCGGTCGGGGCGGAACACGGCCGAGCCGTCCAGCTTTTTGATTTCACCCACTTCATGGGCCAGGCTGGCGCGCTGGTTCAGCAGCTTGAGCAGTTCCCGGTCAAGGGTGTCTATCTGGGTGCGCAATTCAGGAAGGGTTTTGGCCATGGGCTGGTTCAAGTGAAAGAGGGGTCGTCGTTGCGGGCGCAAGCGTGGCAAGCCGTGGCTTCAGCCGTGCCGGCCTTCGAAGTCACGCAGGTAGTCCACCAGAGCCTGCACACCGTCGAGGGGCATGGCGTTGTAAATGCTGGCGCGCATGCCGCCCACCGACTTGTGGCCCTTGAGTTGCAGCAGGCCGCGCTCGCGAGCGCCGCTGAGGAAGGCGTCGTTGAGGCTTTCGTCGCGCAGGTAAAACGGCACATTCATGCGCGAGCGGCAAGCTCTGGCCACCCGGTTCAGGTACAGGCTGGAGTGGTCGATGGCGTTGTAAAGCAGTTCGGCCTTGGCGATGTTACGGGCTTCGATCGCGGCGATGCCACCCTGGGTTTTGAGCCACTTGAACACCAGCCCGGCGATGTAGATCGAATAGGTCGGCGGCGTGTTGAACATCGAGTCGTTGTCGGCCACGGTGCGGTAGTTGAAGGCACTCGGACAAATCGGCAGCGCGCGGTCGAGCAGGTCTTCGCGCACCACCACCAGCGTCAAACCGGCCGGCCCCAGGTTTTTCTGGGCACCGCCAAAGGCCAGTCCGACACGCGACCATTCAACCGGGCGGGAGGCCACATGCGAGGAAAAGTCCACAACCAGGGGGGCATCGCAGCCCAGGGCCTTCAGGTCGGGCAACTCGTGGTATTCGACGCCGTTGATGGTCTCGTTGCTGCAGATGTGCACATAGGCCGGCTTGCCGCTGAGTTGCCAACCGGCGGGGTCAGCCAGCGTGGTGTGGCCGTTGCCCTTGGTGTTGGCCGCCTCTGCGGCGTTGCAGTACTTGCGCGCTTCGCCCAGGGACTTTTGGCTCCAACTGCCGGTCACGACAAAGTCAGCCGTTTGTCCCCGTGACAGGTTCAGCGGCACGATGGCGTTTTCAGCCAGGCCACCGCCCTGCATGAAGAGCAACTTGAAGTTTTTTGGCACTGCCAGCAGTTCACGCAAATCAGCCTGGGCTTGTTCGTGAATCACACCGAATTCCTTGCCCCGGTGGCTCATTTCCATGACGCCCATGCCGCTGCCATGCCAGTCGAGCATTTCGGCGGCCGCTTCGGCCAGCACCGCGTCGGGCATGACGGCGGGGCCGGCAGAAAAGTTATACGGTCGCATCGCTGTCATCGTCAGTGGCGTCTTCTGTGGGGGTAATGGCATCGTTTTCCACAATGCGCTGCAGGCCGCTCAATTGCGAGCCGTCGTCCAGGCCAATCAGGGTCACACCCTGGGTGGCGCGACCCAATTCGCGGATTTCAGAGACGCGGGTGCGCACCAGCACACCCTTGTCGGTGATCAGCATGATTTCATCGTCGGCGTGCACCAGCGTGGCAGCCACCACTTTGCCGTTGCGCTCGCTTTGCTGAATGGCAATCATGCCCTTGGTGCCACGGCCATGGCGGGTGTATTCGGCAATGCTGGTGCGCTTGCCATAACCATGCTGGGTGGCCGTCAGCACGCTTTGTGTCTCGTCTCCGGCGACCAGCATGGCAATCACGCTTTGGCTTTCTTCGAGCATCATGCCGCGCACGCCGCGCGCCTGGCGGCCCATCGGGCGCACATCGTTTTCATCAAAACGCACCGCTTTGCCGCCGTCGCTGAACAGCATCACGTCGTGCTGGCCGTCGGTCAGGGCGGCACCGATCAGGTAGTCGCCTTCGTCCAGGTCAACGGCGATGATGCCGGCCTTTCGCGGATTGGAAAACTCGACCAACGCGGTTTTCTTGACCGTGCCCATGCTGGTTGCCATGAAGACGTACTGGTCGACAGGGAACGTGCGTTTTTCGCCGGTCAGGGCCAGCACCACGGTGATCTTTTCGCCGTCCTGCAGCGGGAACATGTTGACGATGGGGCGCCCGCGCGAGCCGCGCGAGCCCTGCGGCACTTCCCACACCTTGAGCCAGTACATGCGACCGCGATTGCTGAAGCACAGGATGTAGTCGTGCGTGTTCGCAATGAACAACTGGTCGACCCAGTCGTCTTCCTTGGTGGCTGTGGCCTGCTTGCCGCGTCCGCCACGCTTTTGCGCCCGGTACTCGCTCAAAGGCTGGCTCTTGATGTACCCGCTGTGGCTCAGGGTGACCACCATATCGGTCGGGGTGATCAGGTCTTCGGTCGACAAGTCGTAGGAACTGTGCTCCACCAGCGAGCGGCGTGCGCCCAGCTTGGTCAGGCCAAACTCGGTCTTGATGGCCGTGAGCTCGTCGCCGATGATGACGGAGACACGCTCGGGGCGGGACAGGATGTCGAGCAGGTCATCGATCTCGGCCATGACTTCCTTGTATTCGGCCACGATCTTGTCTTGCTCGAGGCCGGTCAGGCGTTGCAGGCGCATCTGCAAGATTTCCTGCGCTTGCGTGTCGGACAGGCGGTACAGGCCATCCTTGCCCATGCCGTACTGCATCTCAAGGCCGTTCGGACGGTAATCGTCGGCATTGACGACACCCCCGTCGGCGCGCGTGCGGGTGAGCATTTCGCGCACCAGTTTGCTGTCCCAGGGGCGGTTCATCAGTTCGATCTTGGCCACGGGCGGCGTGGGCGACTCGCGGATGATACGAATGAACTCGTCGATGTTGGCCAGCGCCACAGCCAGGCCCTCTAGCACATGGCCGCGCTCGCGCGCCTTGCGCAAGTTGAACACGGTGCGCCGTGTCACCACCTCGCGGCGGTGCTGCAAGAAGACCTCGACCAGGTCTTTCAGGTTGCACAACTTGGGTTGGCCGTTGATCAGGGCCACCATGTTCATGCCGAAGGTGTCCTGCAACTGGGTCTGTTTGTAAAGGTTGTTCAGCACGACCTCGGGCACCTCGCCGCGCTTGAGCTCGATGACCAGGCGCATCCCGGACTTGTCCGACTCGTCCTGGATATGGCTGATGCCTTCTATTTTCTTTTCATGGACCAGCTCGGCCATGCGCTCCTGCAGTGTCTTCTTGTTGACCTGGTAGGGCAGTTCGTCGACGATGATGGACTGACGCTGCCCCTTGTCAATGTCTTCGAAGTGGCACTTGGCACGCATCACGACGCGACCGCGGCCGGTGCGGTAGCCGTCCTTGACGCCGTTGATGCCGTAGATGATGCCGGCAGTGGGGAAGTCCGGCGCCGGAATGATTTCCATCAATTCGTCAATCGAGGCTTCCGGGTTGCGCAGCAGGTGCAGGCAGGCATCGACCACTTCATTCAAGTTGTGCGGCGGGATGTTGGTGGCCATGCCGACCGCAATGCCGCCCGAGCCATTGATCAGCAGGTTCGGCAGGCGCGCGGGCAGCACCAGGGGCTCCTTTTCAGAGCCGTCGTAGTTGGGGCCGAAGTCGACGGTTTCCTTGTCCAGGTCAGCCAGCAGTTCGTGGGCGATCTTGGCCAGCCGAATCTCGGTGTAACGCATGGCGGCAGCGTTGTCGCCATCGACGGAGCCGAAGTTGCCCTGGCCGTCCACCAGCATGTGCCGCATGGAAAAATCCTGCGCCATTCGCACGATGGTGTCATAGACCGACTGGTCGCCGTGGGGGTGGTATTTGCCAATGACATCGCCAACGATACGGGCTGATTTCTTGTAGGCCTTGTTCCAGTCGTTGTTGAGCTCGTGCATGGCAAACAGCACACGCCGGTGAACCGGTTTCAAGCCGTCACGCGCATCGGGCAACGCCCGCCCGACGATCACGCTCATGGCGTAATCCAGGTAACTGCGGCGCATCTCGTCAGCAAGACTGGTGGGCAGGGTTTCTTTGGCGAACTGGGTCATGGGGTGGACTTGAGGCTAGGCAAGATCTAAGTTAGCGCCACATTTTAAGCTGTGTGCCTGTGGCTGCTTTGCAACGCCTGCTCCAAATAGTGATTGCTGACGCCGCGAAAGTGGGCGCCCGTTGATTTCCCGCACGCCAGCCAAAGCTTGCTGTGGCACAATGAACCGAACGCCCAACTTGATAGGCATCTTGGGTGTCCCTATACCTACGCGGCTTTGCTGCGGATTTTTCCCTTAAGGAGAACCCTGATGAAATTGAACAAATTAGCCATGCTTATCGCTACTGCGGCGCTTGCAACTGCTGCCGGCGCGCAGTCCATTGACAACTGGCGCAGCTCCGATGGCACGGTCTGGAAAAATGGCAGCAACGAAATGTGCTGGCGTGATGCCAACTGGACTCCCGCTACTGCGGCGGTCGGCTGTGATGGCGCCATTGTGGCTCCCAAGCCCGCTCCCGCACCTGCGCCCAAGGCGGCACCTGCACCCGCACCAGTCGCCGCACCTGCTCCGGCACCCGCACCTGCACCCAAGCCGGCACCCGTTGCCGCGGCCAAGGTCACTTATGCCGCTGACGCATTCTTTGATTTCGACAAGTCGGTGCTCAAGCCTGAAGGCAAAGCCAAGCTCGACGATCTGGTCGCCAAGGTCAAGGACATCAGCCTTGAAGTGGTGATCGCCGTCGGTCACGCCGATGCCACCGGTCCGGACACTTACAACCAGAAACTGTCGGTCCGTCGCTCGGAGGCTGTGAAGGCTTATCTGGTGTCCAAGGGCATCGAAAAGAACCGTATCTACACTGAAGGCAAGGGTGAGGCCCAGCCTGTGGCTGACAACAAGACCAAAGAAGGTCGCGCCAAGAACCGCCGCGTTGAAGTCGAAGTGGTGGGTACACGCGCCAAGTAATGGGTCCATGCCCTAGCGATTGACGCTCAACAAAAAACCCGCTTCGGCGGGTTTTTTGTTGTCTGTGCACAGCCAGGTCACTCTATTGGTATTCTCATGATCAGGAGGGACAAAGCGATTCAGCTTCATTATTCAAAATACTAGGGTTTACCCTAAAATACTACTCTATGATTTTCTTGATGCGGACATGAGGCATAACAATGCAGGATAGACGAGCATTGATAAAGCGCCTGAGTTCCTCATTGGAAACGCTCAACGCGCGGATTGCCCGTCTGGCCTCTGCATTGCATGTGCCCCTCAATGATCCAATGGCCATTGCGGCGCTGATGGCGACCCATCCGGTGCAGGCCGTCTTCAAGGAGCGCCGCAAAGCCGCGCTTGACATGGCGCACGTGAATGTCGACCCTGACCGCCGTGAGGCGCATCAGCACGAGGAATTGCGTGGCTTGCTGGTCCTGCGTTATCACATGGAGACCACCAGCCTCAATGACAACGGCCTGCTTGTCACCTGGGAGGCGATGGCACAGGCCGAAGAAATTCTGGTGCGCCAGGGATTCAAACCTGGGGCCGATGGTGTGGGTCTGGATAGTTTTTTTAATGTTGCCTAAATGTTTTGGATTGATATGAACCTGCCTTCTGATGCTGAACTGATCGAAAACTTCACTTTTTCCGAGATCAAGCTCGGGCAGAGTGCCCGCCTGTTGCGCACTTTGACGCTCGAGGACATCCAGGCTTTTGCTGCCGTGTCAGGCGACACCAATCCGGCGCACCTCGACTCCGTCTATGCCAGCGACAGTCTGTTCCATGGCGTGATTGCCCACGGCATGTGGAGTGGCGCATTGATTTCAGCCTTGCTGGGAACCCAGTTTCCTGGTCCGGGAACCATTTACCAGGACCAGGCGCTGCATTTTGTAAAACCTGTTCGGGTTGGTGACACGCTCACGGTCACCGTGACCGTCACGGTCCTGCATCCGGAAAACAAGAGCGTGGAGCTTGACTGCCGGGTTTTAAACCAGCGCGGTGAATTGGTTTTGAGCGGTGTGGCCAAGGTCCTGGCGCCGACCAACAAGGTGCGCCTGCCTCGCGTGGTGGCGCCGCAGATTCAATTGTTCGACCCGATGGCACGTTTTAACAGCCTGCTGGCGCTTGGGCAGAATCTTGAGGCGGTGCGCTGTGCCGTGGTGCACCCTTGTGACGAGGGCTCGCTCAGCGGCGCCATGGACGCAGCCCGTTATGGGCTGATCGTGCCGGTGCTGATCGGCCCAGACACGCGCATCCGTCATGTGGCAACCGAAGCCGGAATCGACCTCACCGGGGTGGAGATTGTGTCGGTGCCGCACAGCCATGCGGCGGCCGAAAAGGCGGCTGAGATGGCTGCCGCCTGGGAGGTCGAGATGCTCATGAAGGGCAGCCTGCACACAGACGAACTGATTCACGCGGTGCTGGCCAAGCCCGCCTTGCGCACGGGGCGGCGCATGTCCCATGTGTTTCGTTTTGATGTGCCGCTGTACCACAAGCCGCTGCTGATCACCGACGCCGCGCTCAACATCCATCCCACTCTGAAAGAGAAAGTCGACATCATCCAGAACGCCATCGACTTCGCGCGCATCCTTGGGGTGGCGGAGCCTAAAGTCGCCATTTTGTCGGCTGTGGAAATGGTGAACTCCAATATCCCGTCCACGCTGGATGCCGCCGCCCTGTGCAAAATGGCCGAGCGCGGCCAGATCACCGGCGGTATGCTCGACGGGCCGCTGGCTTTTGACAATGCCATCTCCATGCAAGCCGCGCAAATCAAGAACATCGAATCAGCGGTGGCCGGCCATGCCGACATCCTGGCCGTGCCTGACCTGGAGAGTGGCAATATGCTGGCCAAGCAGCTGGAATACCTGGCCGGTGCCAGCGGTTCCGGCATTGTGCTCGGTGCCCGGGTTCCCATTGCGCTGACCAGCCGGGCTGATGGGCCGTCAAATCGGGTGGCCTCGGCCTTGCTCGCCCTTCTGGTGGCGCACAACGCGCGCCGCGATCATCCCCGCCCCGTTTGGTAAAGGCGCAGCCATGTCTGTTTTGTCGGTCAATGCGGGCTCCTCGAGCCTGAAGTTTTCCTTGTATCCACTGGTGCAGCGACAGGTGACACCTCAGATACTCACGGGCAATATCGAGGGGCTTGAGCCGGGCGGCTCGCCTGAAATGCGCTGGACCTTTCAAGGTCAAAGCCACCGTCGCCAGCTGAATTTTGGCGCTGAGCCGGTCTTTGCCCAGGCGCTGTCAAGTTTGCGCAAACTGCTCGCGAGTCTGCCGGACACCCCTGCCATGCAGGCGGTGGCGCATCGGGTCGTGCATGGTGGCGCGCAATACCGGGCCAGTGTGCTGGTCACCGAGGCCGTGCTCGCTGACCTGATGCAACTTAACGCCTTGGCGCCCCTGCATCAGCCGCACAACCTGGCCGGTGTCCGGGCCTTTGCCAAGGCGTTTCCCGACGTGCCACAAGTGGCGTGTTTTGACACGGCTTTTCATGCCAGCTTGCCCGAGCTGGATTACCGCTTTGCCTTGCCCGATGCGCTGTACCAGCAGGGCTTGCGCCGTTACGGCTTTCATGGCCTGTCGTACCAGTATGTCATGGGCGAGTTGCTCGCCCAAAGCAGCCGCGCCAAAGGCCGCGTGCTGATGGCCCATTTGGGCAACGGGGCCAGCCTGTGCGCCGCGCGCGAGGGCAGGAGTTGTGCGACCACCATGGGTTTTTCCGCGCTGGACGGTTTGATGATGGGCACGCGCACGGGCGCGCTCGACCCCGGTGTCCTGCTTTTTTTGCTCGCGCAAGGCTGGGACCATGACCGGCTGCAAACCTTGCTCTACAAACAAAGTGGCCTGCTCGGAGTGTCGGGGATTTCGGCCGACATGCGTCGCCTGCGCGCTGACAACTCGACCAGCGCCAAATTGGCGGTGGACATGTTCACTTACCGGGTATTGCGCGAAAGTGGCGCCCTCGTCGCCTGCTTGCAGGGCCTTGATGTGCTGGCCTTCAGCGGCGGCATTGGTGAGCACGACGTGGCGCTGCGCAGCGAGGTCTGCCAGCGGCTGGCCTGGTTGGGCGTGGTGATCGATCCGGTGCTTAACCTGCAGGCCACGGGTGAGCAGATCATGGCCATTCACGCGCCCGAAAGCGCCATTGAAGTGTGGGTCGTGCCGACTGACGAGGGCGTGGTGGCGGCGCGCGAAGCCGCGCAATTGATCGCCGCCTGAGCCGGCTTTCCCGTCTGCGCCTGGCTTTGCGATACTCGGCGCATGCAACTCCAAGATATTCTTTATTCCCAGGGCTTTGGCACCCGGCGTGTTTGCGCCGGTTTGATTCAGCAGGGTTTGGTTCAGGTCTATGAAGCGGGTCAGTCAGCAGCCCCCGTCAGGTGCCTTCAGGCCGCCGCTGAATTTGTTGCCGAGGGCCTGCGCTTTCAGGTTCAGGGGGTGGACTGGCCGTATGCCGAGAAGGCCTACATCATGCTGAACAAGCCGGTTGCCACCGAGTGCTCGCAAAAGCCGTCGACCTACCCCAGCATCTACACCCTGCTGCCGTCGCCGCTGCGGCTGCGCCCGCAAAAGGGCGCCGTGCAGGGAGTCCAGGCCGTCGGCAGGCTCGACCAGGACACCACGGGCCTGCTGTTGCTCACCGACGACGGCAAGTTCATCCACCGCATGAGTTCACCGCGCCACCATGTGCCCAAAGTCTATGAAGTGACGGTCAAACACCCGCTCGATGCGCGCCAGGTCGACCAGTTGCTGGCAGGTGTGGTGCTTGACGACGACCCCAAGCCGGTGCGCGCGGCAGTTTGCGAGGCAGTCTCTGAATTTCATTTGCGCTTGACGCTCACCGAGGGCAAATACCACCAGGTCAAACGCATGGTCGCCGCCGTGAGCAACCGGGTTGAGGCGTTGCACCGCTCACAAATCGGCGGTCTGCGTTTGCCCGAAGACCTGGCGGCGGGTCATTGGCGCTGGCTCAGTGCCGCCGACCTGGCCAGCATTGCCGGCGTGCCTGCCGCGGTATGCTCCACAGCATGAGCCTGCTGTTTGACTCCTTCTGGCGTGCGCTGGCCTATGGCTTGAAGCCCAGGGTCGTCGCGCTGTCTTTTTTGCCGCTGCTGCTGATGACTGGGCTGGCCCTCGGCCTGGGTCATTTCTATTGGGACGGCTTGCTGACATCCGTGCGACTGTGGCTCGAGTCGTCGACATTGGTGGGCAGCATGACCGGTTGGTTGCAGAGTTTTGGCATGGGTGACCTGAAGGCCGTGCTGGCACCGCTGATCGTGATTTTTGCGGTGACACCGGTCATTGTGGTCTTCTCCCTGATGGTGGTGGCGCTCATGATGGCGCCCGCGCTGACCGCGCTGGTGGCCAAAAACAGATTTCCGACACTGGAGCGCAAGCGCGGCGGCTCATTGCTTGCCAGCCTGTGGTGGTCGCTGGTCTCCACGCTGCTGGCGCTGGTGGCGCTGATCGTGTCGGTACCGCTGTGGCTTATTCCCCCCCTGATTTTTATTTTGCCGCCGCTGATCTGGGGTTGGCTCACCTACCGCGTGATGGCTTTCGATGCGATGGCCGAGCACGCCAGCAGCGAGGAGCGGCGCGAGATTTTTCGTCGCCATCGGATCAGCCTTCTTGGCATCGGCCTGTTTTGCGGCTACCTCGGGGCGGCCCCAAGCCTGATCTGGGCATCGGGTGTTTTGCTGGTCGCGGCGTTCGTGGTTCTGGTGCCCCTTGCGATCTGGCTTTACACGATGGTGTTTGCCTTTGCATCGCTTTGGTTTGCACACTTTTGCCTGGCGGCACTGCAATTGCTGCGCGAGGAGCGTGCCCGCGCCGCCGCCGCGCCAACACCTCCCGACGTGTTGAACCTCGATTCTTTGACCCCGTCCCTCAGCCATGAACCCGACCGACCCAATCCCCCCCCATCGCCATCCTGACAAGGCGCCCAACTTCGGCTTGATCATCATTGGCGACGAAATTTTGTCTGGCAAGCGCACTGACAAGCATTTGCCCAAGGTGATCGACTTGCTCAAGGCGCGCGGCCTGTCACTGGCCTACGCCGATTACGTGGGCGACGACCCTGATCGCATCACCGCTGCCTTGCGGCGCGCCTTTGCGTCGGGTGACGTCGTGTTCTCCACGGGTGGCATTGGGGCCACGCCCGACGACCACACCCGCCAGTGCGCAGCGCGCGCGCTGGGCTCGGGCCTTGTGTTGCACCCGCAGGCCAGGGTTCTTATCGAGCAACGCATGCGGGACGTCGCGCTGGAGCAGGGCAAGCCCTACGACCCCAGCCAGGCCGACAACCTGCACCGACTCAATATGGGGGTATTTCCGCAGGGGGCTGAAATTATTCCCAATCCGTACAACAAGATCCCTGGCTTCAGTTGCGGCGCTGTTCACTTTGTCCCAGGATTTCCTGTCATGGCCTGGCCCATGATCGAGTGGGTGCTTGACACCCATTACGCTTCGTTCTTTGCCCGGGACACCTGGCTGGAGCGTTCAGTGATTGTTTTTGGTGCAATGGAAGCCACCTTGACCCCCCTGATGGAGTCCATCGAACGCGATTTCGCCGGCATCAAGGTCTTCAGCCTGCCCAGTGTCGACCACCCCGAGTACGGGCGACACATAGAACTCGGAGTCAAGGGGGCGCCCGATGCCGTATCTGCAGCGTTTCCAGCGCTGCGCGACGGGCTCCTGGCATTTCAGGTCCAATTGGGCCCCGAAATGGTGCGCTCCTGAGGTTTTCTCGGATATTTCGAATCAATTGCACTAATGTGGTGCAATTGATCCAAGGCAACCGCCTCTGAATCGCCGTCATTCAAATTCTCTCGTCGCCGGCTTATTTTAAAGAGTTGAAACACAAGGCAAAATACGTCCCTGGACCGATCCCGTCAAAACTTGCGGGGTCTGGCACAAAACCTGCATTCCCAATCCACAACCCCTTTTAACAACTGTTCCTCTGGAGTAACTCATGGCCAAGACCGTCGCAGACGTGATGAAGATGGTGAAAGACAACGAAGTCAAATTTGTTGACTTCCGTTTCACCGATACCCGTGGCAAAGAGCAGCACGTCACCGTGCCTGTGTCCCACTTTGACGAAGACAAGTTCACTTCCGGTCACGCCTTTGACGGCTCTTCCGTGGCAGGCTGGAAGGGCATCGAAGCCTCGGACATGCAACTCATGCCCGACCCCAATACCGCCAATATCGATCCTTTCTTTGAAGAAACCACCATCTTCATGAGCTGCGACGTGATCGAACCCAGCGATGGCAAGGCCTATGAGCGTGACCCACGCTCGGTGGCACATCGTGCAGAAGCCTATCTCAAGGCCTCCGGCATGGGCGACACGGCCTACTTTGGTCCGGAGCCAGAATTCTTCTTGTTTGATGACGTGCGTTGGAACACCGATGCATCCGGCTGTTTCTTCAAGGTTGACGACTACGAAGCACCCTGGAACTCCGGCAAGAAAATCGAAGGCGGTAACCGCGGCCACCGTCCCACCACCAAGGGTGGTTATTTTCCCGTGCCCCCGGTCGACAGCACCCAAGACATGCGCTCTGAGATGTCTTTGATTCTTGAATCCTTGGGCATCCCGGTTGAAGTGCACCACCACGAAGTGGCAGCCCCCGGCCAATGCGAATTGGGCACCAAGTTCAGCACGCTGGTCGAGCGCGCCGACTGGACCCAGGTCTTGAAATACGTGGTGCAAAACGTGGCCAACGCCTACGGCAAAACCGCCACCTTCATGCCCAAGCCCATCGTGGGTGACAACGGCAGCGGCATGCACGTGCACCAGTCGATCTGGAAAGATGGCAAAAACCTGTTTGCTGGCGACGGTTATGCTGGTTTGAGCGACTTTGCCCTGTACTACATTGGCGGCATCATCAAGCACGCCCGTGCCTTGAACGCCATCACCAACCCAGGCACCAACAGCTACAAGCGCCTGGTGCCCGGTTTTGAAGCACCGGTCAAGCTGGCCTACTCGGCCAAGAACCGCTCAGCTTCGATTCGTATTCCCTATGTGGCCAACCCCAAGGGTCGCCGCATCGAAGCACGTTTCCCTGATCCGCTGATGAACCCCTACCTCGGCTTTTCCGCCTTGATGATGGCCGGTCTCGACGGCGTGGAAAACAAGATCCATCCGGGCGAAGCCGCCACCAAGGATCTGTACCATCTGCCACCCGAAGAAAACGCGCTGATCCCCACCGTCTGCCACAGCCTGGACCAGGCGCTGGAATGCCTGGATGCAGACCGTGCTTTCCTGACCAAGGGTGGGGTCTTCACCGACGGCCTGCTGGATGCCTACATTGAACTCAAGATGGGTGAAGTCACGCGCTTGCGCATGGCGACGCATCCGATTGAATTTGACATGTACTACTCGCTGTAAGTGGCCGCTCCGGGTTGTGCTTGGCAACCCTGGGGTCAAAAATGGGGACGGCTCTGGCCGTCCTTTTTTATTGTGGGAAACTCTGAGCCCATACCGTGGCGATGGATGCCATGGCTTTGCTGATGAGAGAGGGCTTGAATTTTTATGACACAAATCACTTGGACGGGCTTGCTGCTGTTGCTGCTATGTGCCAATGCACAGGCTCAGGAGAAAATTTACCGTTGCGGTAATGCCTACACCAACACCGTCACGGAAGCGCAGGCAAAAAACTGCAAGTTGGTGGAGGGTGCCAACGTGACGGTGGTGCAAGGCACCCGTCCGGCACAGCAGCCTGCGCCAGTGCAAGCCGGCGCTGCCAGCGCCGGTCCGCGTGTGAATACGCAGGAGCAAAAATCGCGTGACTCCGATGCCCGTCTGATTTTGCAATCGGAGCTGCAAAAAGCCGAGGCCCGGCAAGCCGAGTTGCTCAAGGAGTACAACAACGGCGAGCCTGAAAAGCGCGGGGATGAGGCGCGTAATCACCAGCGCTACCTGGACCGGGTGGCTGAACTCAAAGCCAGCCTGGCGCGAAACGAAAGTGACATTGCCGGTATTCGCCGCGAACTCGGGCGCCTGCCCGTCAGTCCGGCGGCTCGTTAGTTGTCCCAGGCTCGACCTTGAAACTGGCTTTTCCCAAATATCGTGCCCCGCCGGGCAGCATGGTGACCCAGCGTTTCGGCGCCTTTGATTTGTTGGCCACGCTGGTGGCCGTGGTGCAAAGTGACGGCACCGTCACGTTTGCCAACGCCGCCCTGGAAGATGCGCTGGGCGTCTCGAGGCGCACCATTGTGGGCTCGCATTTACCAGATTCCTTCACTGAGCCCGCCCATTTGCAGACCGCGCTGCAGGGCGCGGGCAGCAACGAGTTTGCGGCGCTGCGCTACGACGCCAAGTTGCTGCGACTGGGGCGCGAACTGTTGCCGGTGCATGTGATCGTGACCCAAACCGAAAGTGCCGACATCATCGTTGAACTGCTGCCGCTGGAGCAGCAGGCGCGCCAGGACCGTGAAGAGCGCCTGGCCGAGCAGGCACAAGCCAACAAGGAACTGATTCGCAACCTGGCCCATGAAATCAAGAACCCGCTGGGGGGCATTCGTGGCGCAGCGCAGCTGCTGGAGCTGGAATTGGATCAGCCCGAGCTCTCTGAATACACCCAGGTCATCATCCATGAGGCTGACCGTCTGCAGTCGCTGGTGGACCGTTTGCTGGCGCCCCACCGCCGGCCCCATGTGGTGGGGGATGTCAACATTCACGAAGTTTGTGAGCGGGTGCGCTCGCTGATTCTGGCGGAGTTCCCCAAGGGACTGGAGCTGGTGCGGGACTACGACACCTCGATCCCCGAGTTCCGTGGCGACCGCGAGCAACTCATCCAGGCCCTCATCAACATTGCCCACAACGCGGCGCATGCGCTGGTCGATCGGATCGCGCGGGGTGACGGGCAGATCATTTTTCGTACCCGGGTGGCGCGGCAAAGCACTTTTGGCAAACAACGCTACCGGTTGGCATTGGAATTGCATGTGATTGACAACGGGCCTGGTGTGCCAGACTCGATCAAAGACCGTATTTTTTACCCGCTGGTGTCGGGGCGGGAGGGTGGCTCGGGGCTGGGTCTGACATTGGCGCAAACCTTTGTCCAGCAGCACCATGGCCTGATCGAGTGTGACAGTGTGCCAGGTGCCACGGATTTCAAGATTCTGATTCCCCTGCCCTGATCGCAAGGGAGGCTGCAGCGCACCGCAAGGTGACTGCAGGCTGTTGCGGCGAGGGCCCAACCTATAAGGCAAGACAAGCTGATGAAGCCCATTTGGATCGTAGACGATGACCAGTCCATTCGCTTCGTACTGGAGAAGGCGCTGCTGCGCGAGCAATTGCCGAGCCGCAGTTTTACCAATGCGCGCGATGTGATCGCTGCCCTCGATGAGGACAAGGCGCCGCAGGTCCTGGTCAGCGACATTCGTATGCCGGGCGGGTCGGGACTGGATCTGCTGGACAAAGTCAAGGCCAAATACCCGGGCTTGCCGGTCATCATCATGACCGCCTACTCCGATCTCGACAGCGCCGTCTCCGCCTTTCAGGGCGGCGCCTTCGAATACCTGCCCAAACCCTTCGACCTGTCCAAGGCCGTCGAGCTGATACGCCGCGCCGTTGAGGAAAGCCAGCGCGAAGAAGTCGCAGATGAAACGACGACAGAGGCGCCCGAAATGCTGGGCCAGGCCCCGGCCATGCAGGACGTCTTTCGCGCCATTGGCCGCCTGAGTCAGAGCAACGTCACGGTCATGATCACCGGTGAGTCGGGCTCGGGCAAGGAATTGGTGGCGCGCGCGCTGCACAAACACTCGCCGCGCGCCAACGGGCCGTTTGTGGCCATCAACACGGCGGCCATTCCCAAAGATCTGCTGGAGTCCGAACTCTTTGGCCATGAGCGCGGCGCCTTCACCGGCGCGCAGACCATGCGCCGCGGCCGTTTTGAGCAGGCCGATGGCGGGACTTTGTTTCTGGATGAAATTGGCGACATGCCGTTTGACCTGCAAACCCGATTGCTGCGGGTCTTGTCAGACGGCCATTTTTACCGGGTGGGCGGCCACAGCGCGGTTAAAACCAATGTGCGCGTGATTGCCGCGACGCACCAGAATCTGGAGCAACGCGTCAAAGAGGGGGTGTTTCGCGAGGACCTGTTTCACCGCCTGAATGTGATCCGCCTGCGCCTGCCGGCCCTGCGCGAGCGGCGCGAGGACATTCCCATGCTGACGCGCCACTTCCTGCAGCAAAGCGCGCGCCAGCTCGGGGTCGAGCCCAAGCGCATCTCAGATGCGGCGCTAAGCTGGCTGGGGCAGTTTGCGTTTCCGGGCAACGTGCGCCAGCTCGAAAACATGTGCCACTGGCTCACCGTCATGGCGCCGGCACAGGTCATTGAGCCCAAGGACCTGCCGCCTGAGGTGGGGGTGACGACGGAGACCCCGCCCGCGCCAACGGTTCTGGCCGGATCCATCACCGAGCCGCCTGCCTTGGCGCCAGGGCAAGCCGACAGGGAGGCGCTGCAAAAACTGCCCGATGTGCCCGCTTCACCCGAAAGCAGTTGGGAGCAGGGGCTGGATGCCGAGGCCAGTGCGCTGCTCGCCACCGATCGCACCGACGTCTGGGCGACTCTGAGCGCCCGCTTTGAGTCGCGCCTGATTCAGGCGGCCCTGGCCGCCACCCGCGGCCGGCGCATCGACGCCGCACAAAAGCTCGGCATTGGCCGCAACACGATCACCCGAAAAATCCAGGAGCTTGGCCTGGAGTAGGACCTAGGAGCCTGGGCGGCAGAGCGTTCTGCTGCCCAAGCGCCTGGCCTCAGTTGAGTTCGACCACCACGGGTGCGTGGTCGCTGGGGCGTTCGTTCTTGCGCGGGGTCTTGTCGATCCAGCAGGCCGACACCTGGGGTTTGAGTGCACTACTTACCAAAATATGGTCAATACGCATGCCGCGGTTGCGCCTGAAACCAAAGTCGCGGTAGTCCCACCATGAATAGCTTTTGGCGGCTTGCGGAAACAGCCGGTGCGCGTCATGCAGGCCGAGCGCGATCAGGGCATTCAACTCGTAGCGCTC
This sequence comes from Polaromonas sp., assembly GCA_021737975.1. Classification (GTDB taxonomy): domain Bacteria; phylum Pseudomonadota; class Gammaproteobacteria; order Burkholderiales; family Burkholderiaceae_C; genus Rhodoferax. The sequence continues at coordinate 65,794 of JAIPCZ010000006.1, forward strand.
TTCATCGGTGCAATGGATCGTGTCTTTCAGGCCCACCGGGTCCCAGACATCAGCGTCGTCAAAGGTGATGTTGAAGTCGCCCATCAGCACAAGTTTCGGGTGAGCGGACAGTTCGGCGCGCAACCAACTGCGCAGGCCCTGGAGCCAGGCCAGCTTGTACTCGAACTTGTCGCTGCCGGGCTCCTGGCCGTTGGGAAAATAGGCACCCACCACCCGGATACCGGGCGCGAAGGTGGCGCTGATCACCCGAGCCATGTCGTCAGAAAAGCCGGGCACATTGCGCACCACGTCGGTGGCCGGGGCCCGGCTGACCAGCGCCACGCCGTTGTAGGTTTTCTGGCCAAAGCAGACCGACTGGTAGCCTGCCGACGCAAAGGCAGCATGAGGGAATTTGTCGTCGCTCATTTTGAGCTCCTGAAGCGCCAGCACATCGACCGGATTGGCTTGCAGCCAGTCCAGCACTTGCGGCAGCCGCACCGTGAGTGAATTGATGTTCCAGGTGGCAAGTTTCATGGGTTCACAAATCCTTTTGGTAGGTCACAAAACTGTAGCCCAGTCCCGCGCCGCTGAGGTGAGATTCGCGGGCCACTTCCCGCCACTCCGGTCCAAAATGCGGCGCAAGAGCGTCACCCTCAAAGTCGGCATCGATTTCGGTCACGACGGCCGTGCCCGCCAGCGCCAGGGCCTGGGCGTAGAGCTCGGCGCCACCGATCACCCAGGCGGTGCTCTCAGTGGGGCAGGCGGCACAGGCCGCCTCGAGTGAATTGGTCACCACGGCCCCATCGGCCTGCCAATTGGCCTGGCGCGTCACGACCACATTGAGGCGGCCGGGCAGAGGGCGAAATTTGGCGGGCAGCGAGTCCCAAGTCTTGCGGCCCATGATGACCGGGCAGCCCAGCGTGCTGCGTTTGAAGTGAGCCATGTCCTCGGGAAGATGCCAGGGCAGGGCGTTGTTGTTGCCTATGACGCCGTTGCGGGCACGGGCCAGGATCAGATTGAGCTTCATAGTGCCTTTGCAGATGGGCGTGGCGGCAGCAGCACGGCGGCAATGGCGACCATGACACACAGCACGGCTACCAGGTCTTGCCAGCCCGGCATTTCGTTGACGATCAGGGTGGCGCTCAGGGTGCCCACCATCGGCACCGCCATGACGCTCATGGCGCTGGTGGACGGGGGCAAATGGCGTGCCATGCCAAACCAGATGACCTGGGCAAACCCATAGTTGATGAGCGCGCCATAAACCAGGCTGCCCCACATCGGGCCAGAAAACTGCCAGTCGGGCCGGGGTTCAAGCAGGGACGCAAGCATCCACAGGCAGACGCTGGTCAGAATCAGCATCCAGACGGTCAAGGTTTCCATCGGAATCGTCAGGTGCGCCCTGCGCATCATCAAGGTGCCCGCCGCCCAGCACAGGGCCGCCAGCTCCATCCAGACAATGCCCAGTGGCCTGCCGCTCAAGGCGGTGAGTTCGCTGAAGGTGAGCAGGCCAAGCGTCAGTGCCACCGCCAGCATGGCAAAAACAAGGCGCCGCGTGAGCCTTTCCTTGAACAGCAGCACGCCCAGCAGCACGGTCCAGATGGGCATGGTGAAGCCGAGAATGGCGGCGCGCCCGCTGGCAAGTTCCTTGACGCCAAGGATCGACAGTGTGTGCCAGCCCAGCACATTGGGCAGCCCCAGGATCATGACGCTGCGCCACTCGGCGGCCTGCGGCCACATGCGCACGCCTTTCATGCGGTAGTAGCTGAACAGCCACAGCGCGCCGACGCTCATGGTGAGGGCGCGAAAGTACAGCGGCGAGAGTTCGCGCAGGCTGTACTTCATGATTGGCCAGTTGGTGCCCCACATCAGCGTGAGGGCGATCAGACCCCAAATCTGGCGGCGGCTGATCACACCGCCACCGGGGCCTTGATGGCGGGGTGGCACTGGTAGCCAAGCACAGCAAAGTCTTCGTACTGGTAGTCAAAAATCGAATCGGGCCGGCGCTTGATCTCCATTGTGGGATACGCAAACGGCGTGCGGCTCAACTGCAGCGCCACCTGCTCGGCGTGGTTGCTGTAGATGTGGCAGTCGCCGCCGGTCCAGATGAAGTCGCCCACGTCCAGCTCACACTGCTGCGCCACCATGTGCGTCAGCAACGCGTAGCTGGCAATGTTGAAGGGCACGCCCAGGAAGATGTCGGCGCTGCGCTGGTACAGCTGGCAGCTCAGTTTGCCTTTGCCGTCGGCTGTGGCCGCCGGCGCCACGTAGAACTGGAAGAAGGCATGGCAGGGCATAAGCGCCATTTTGTCGAGCTCGGCCACGTTCCAGGCGCTCACCAGCATGCGGCGCGAGTCCGGGTTGCTCTTGAGGGTCTGGATGACCTGGCTGATCTGGTCGATGTGACCGCCGTCCGGGGTCGGCCAGCTGCGCCATTGCACGCCGTAGACCGGCCCCAGGTCGCCCGTGTCAGGGTTGGCCCACTCGTCCCAAATCGTGCAGCCGTTGTCCTGCAGCCATTTGACGTTGCTGTCGCCACGCAAGAACCAGAGCAGCTCGACGATGATGGCCTTTAAAAAAACCTTTTTTGTGGTGACCAGCGGAAAGCCCTGGGCCAGGTCAAAGCGCATCTGATGACCAAACACGCTTTTGGTGCCGGTGCCGGTGCGGTCGGCCTTGAAGACGCCGTGGGTGGCCACGTGACGCAGCAGGCTTTCGTATTGGACGGGGTGTGATTGAGGCATGTCGGCCGCCATGTTAACCAAAATTTGGATCAAGTTCATGTTGACATCGACCTGCACCTTGTTGCTCTGGGGCATGTTCAGGATGAGTCTGGCTCAGGTGTGGATCCGGTCAGGCGGGTTCCTCAGCGCGATGCGCACCGGCGGCGGGCCGTTGACGAACCGGACGATGATCCACTTCATTCAAAAGGTGGGCCTTGAAGGCACAGGCAATCGGAGACAGTCGTTTACTCAAGGGGTGAACGATGTGCCAATTGGACAAGATAGGAAAACCCTCGACGTCCATCGTCGCCACGCCGTGCTCTTTTTGAAGTCCATGCAAAGCATGCCGGGACACCACCCCGATCCCCAGCCCCCCCGCAACAGCTTCCTTGATGGCCTCATTGCTGCCCAATTCCATCCGGATGTCCGGACGGAATTTGTTTTTCTTGAAAAATTGGTCAACACCCATTCGGGTGCCAGATCCCTTTTCTCGAAGGATGAACCGGCTATCAGCAAGGGCACTTATGGCAATGGATGCCCGTCTGGTGAGCTGATCGGAAGAGGCGGCAATGACCACCAGCGGGTTGTCCATGAAAACATCGTCCGCCAGGCCCGCGTCGACAGGCGGCTGGGACATGATGTACAGATCATCCAAATTTGCTTTCATCCGGTGAACGACACCATCGCGATTGAGAATTTCCAGCGACACATCAATTTCCGGGTACTTCTTGCAAAACGATCCAATCAATCGCGGCATGAAGTACGTCGCCGTGCTGACCACCGCGACTCTAAGCTTTCCCCGCTTCAATCCCCTCGCGCCGTCGACGTTTTGCTGGAAGGCGTCCCATGTTTGAACCATCTCGCGTGCCGTTGTCGCCAATTCTTTTCCCATGTCCGTGAGGTAAATTTTTTTAGAAATCACCTCGTAAAGAGGCATTCCGACTGCCTGCGTGACTTCCTTGAGTTGCATGGATGCCGTGGGCTGCGTGACATGGACGGATCTGGCCGCAGCGCTGACGCTGCCTGTGTTGGCGAGCGCGAGGAAGAGCTTCAGCTGTCGGAAAGTGATATTCATAGATTTTTATCTATAGATTCTGATGAAAGAATCGATTTTACAAAATGATTCTGAAAACCTACGATGACGTCAAAGGAAAACCAAATGCACAACCTGCTTGATCCAGCGGTCCTCTTTTTTGTTATCGGTGTACTTGCCGGAGCAATGAAGTCCAATCTGGAGATACCCCCTGCGATCTCCCGCTTTTTGTCCCTGTACCTGCTGATGGCCTTGGGCTTGAAGGGAGGTTTTGCACTGTCTCACTCTGGATTGACCCATGAAGTCGCGGCCAGCCTGGGCGCAGCCGTGGCGCTTGCCATCATCGTTCCCTTGCTGGGTTACCTGCTTCTCAGGCGGTTTCTGTCCGGCTTTGATGCAGCGGCAGTGGCCGCGACCTATGGCTCCGTCAGCGCGGTGACCTTCGTCACAGCAGTCCAGTACCTTGAAACGCAGGGCATCGCCTATGGCGGCCACATGGCAGCCGCGATGGCATTGATGGAGTCGCCAGCCATCATCATGGCGGTCATCTTCGCGAACACATTAAGGCAGCAAGGCGGATTGCCCTCAGGTCGGCACAGCAGCGCAGAGATGGCCACTCCGGGTGCTGCGCACCCAAAGGGTGGCGTGTCCATCAGGAAGATACTGCATGAATCGTTCACGGATGGCGCGCAGCTTCTTCTGCTTGGTGCCATGGTTGTGGGGCTTCTGACCGGGGAAACTGGCAAGGCAGCCATGCAACCTTTCTCTGGGGATCTCTTCAAGGGAATGTTGGCATTCTTCCTGCTGGACATGGGGCTCATGGCAGCGCGCAACCTGCCACAACTCAAGGGCAAGTCGCCTTGGCTCATCGCCTATGCCGTCCTTGGCCCCGTGGCTCATGCAAGCATCGCACTTGCCATGGCCGCAGCGTTGTCCTTGCCTGCGGGCACCGGAGCTTTGCTCATGGTTCTTGCCGCAAGCGCGTCTTACATTGCCGTGCCAGCGGTGTTGCGCTATGCCATTCCCGAAGCCAGCCCCTCGCTTTACTTCAGTCTCTCGCTGGGGGTGACATTTCCGCTGAACATCATCTTCGGGATACCTGCCTACGTTGGCATTGCGCAATATTTTCTGGCTTGAACCTTGCCGTGAACAGGGCACTGGCGTGGTTCAGAATGGCAACTTCATCACGAGCCTGGAGTCAAATGGCGCCGGGAGCCGGCGGCTCTGAGCAGGGCTACCGCTCTCTTGGCGAGGCCAGTCGTCCTTGGGCTACCTGGCCGTTGTGGTCGGTCATCAGGAAAGCGGACGTCAGGCGTTGCTGGAACATGTGCACGGCAATGACCTGCGCGAGATATTGGCCGAGTTGATCACCGAGCCTGGCGCGTACCGCGCAAAGTTGAGGCACTCACGCAGCGGGCATTCGGGGCTACTTGTTCAACCCGGCGCCTGTGACATGAACCGGGCATGGGTTTCACCCGTGCGCCAAGGGTGCGTCCCCGGCCTCAGGCAAAGGGCAGCGCCGAGACCTCACCAGGGCGCGCCGCGCCATCGGCGCTCAGGACCGTCACCTGCTGCCCGGGCTCCCAAAAAGCGCGGTCGATCAGGGACAGGCCCACATTGCGCTCAAGACGCGGTGACCACGCCGCAGAGGTGATCTGGCCGATCTGCGGGCCGTTGGCGCCACCGGCCATCACCGGCCAGGGCTTGCCGCAGGGCGGACAGGCGCCGCCGTCGAACAGGACACCGCGCATCTCGCGCACATGGCCTTCGCTTGCCACCTTCTGCAGCGCCGCGCGGCCGATGAAATCGATCGACCCGTCGAGCTTGCAGTAATTGGCCAGGCCCGCTTCGAGTGGATTGTTCTCGCGCGTGAACTCGTTGCCGTACGACAGCAGCCCGCCTTCGATGCGTTCGATCACGTTCGGGCAGCCCGGAGTCATGTTGAATTCGCGGCCGGCCTCCCAAATGAGATCCCACAGTACCGAGCCGAGTCTGCTGTCGTTCAGGTAGATCTCGAACCCGCCTTGCTTGGAGTAGCCACCGCGCTCGACCAGTTGGCGCGTGCCCATGAAATCGACAAACCCGAAGTGGAAGAAACGGATGTCGCGGATCGCCTCGCCAAATACCTTGGCCATCACGTCCTCGGCGCGCGGGCCCTGCAGGGCTAGCGGCGACACGTCGGGTTCTTCCACCGAGACGTTCAGCCTGGAGCCCAGTGCGAGTCCCTTGGCCCACAGCAGCACGTCGGAGTCGGCGATGGACAGCCAGTAGTGGTCCTCGGCATGTTTCAGCAGCACTGGGTCGTTCACCATGCCACCCTTGTCGTCGACCAGCGGCACATACAAGCACTGCCCAACCTTCGCCTTGCGCAGGTCGCGCGGCGTCATCCACTGCACCAAGCGCGCGGCATCCGGACCCTTGATCTCCACCTGCCGCTGGCAAGACACATCCCAAAGTTGCACATGTTTGCGAAGGTGCCAGTAGTCCTCCTCGACCGTGGGCTGGAAGGCCTTGGGCAGCAGCATGTGGTTGACCACGGAAAAGCCGCGCACGCCGTGTTGCTCGACGCGGTCGGTGAAAGGGGTGCGCCGGATGCGGCGCGACATGTTTAAGCCAGATGTGGACACTTGGGGTTCCTCATGAAAGTCGGTTAATTCAGTCGCCTCAGCGCGACCACCACGCAGAGCAGCTATTGGGGGCCATGATCAGCGGCATGTGGTAGGTGCCATCGGGGTCGGGCATGGCAAAGCGCAGCACCACCTCCTGCCGCTCCTGGCCGGGCACGGCGGCGGCCGATTGCGCCGCGAAATAACGCCCGGTCTGGAACGCCAGTTCGTATTGCGCCGATGGTTCGGCGCCAGCCAGATCGAAAGCCTCGCTTAAACGCCCGCCAGCGTCGGTGGTCCCGGCGAACAACGTAGTGCGTTCGCCGCCTGGGCCGATGCGCAGCAAGGCGACGGCGACACCGCCAGCATGGCTGCCGTCAGCCGCGTTCAGGGTATGGGTAGACAGGGTGGCCATGGCATGTGCTCCGGCTTACTCGATCGACGCCTTGTCGCGCTTGCTGGTGGTGGCCAGCACGATCGGGCTGATCACGCCCCGGGCCTTGACGTTGACGCAGGCCGTCTTGCCGCTGGCAATGGCGCGCCGGATCGCCGGGCCGAGTTGTTCGCGTCGCTCCACCAGCTCGCCGTGACCACCCATGCCCTCGAACATGGTGTGGAACGGGATATCGCGGAAGTCGGTGGCGAAGTGCTTGCCATTGGCGAACAGCCGCTCCTGTTGCTGCGAGATGCAGTCCAGTCCGCCGTTGTTGTCGATGACCACGACGATCGGCAGGCTCTCCTGGAAAGCGGTTTCGATCGACAACCCTCCGCAGAGGAATGCGCCGTCGCCACTGATCAGCACCACCGTGGCATCGGGGTGGGTGTTCTTGGCGGCCACCGCCATCGACACGCCCACGCCCAGCATGCTGAAGGTACCGGGGTGCAGGATGCCAGCGAGCTTTTGCCCGCCCCAGCCTGCCAGGTTGACGGCGATCTCGGACCAGAAGTGGGTGTTGCCGCCGTCGAACACCAGCCAGTCCTTTTCGCCCATGGCGGCCTGCACGTCCAGAGAAAGCTGCAGCGGGTGTATCTTGCCGCCGGTTTTTGCTGCATCCTCGGTGTCGGGTGCCAGATCAGCCAAGGTTTTGGCCACCCACTCGCCGCGCCATCTGCGGTTGGTGTCGAACCAGGTGCGATCGAGGGGCCAAGCGCCGCGCGCCTTGAGGGTCAGCAGCGCGTCGAAGAACGCCCCCGGGTCGCTCAGCAGCACGTGGTCGGCCGAGCGATTCATTTCCAGTTCCTCGAAGGAGCCGTTCACGCACACCAGCTGCAGCGTGTCAGGGAACAGCGGGGCGTTGCCGAAATTCATCTGGTTGTCGAGCCGGCCTCCGACCATGACGACGACGTCACAGGCTTCGAGCGCCTGGCGCGCGGGCTGGTACTGGTGGATGTCGGCCAGGCCCATGTAGGCCTCGTTGTCCTCGCCCAGTAGTTTCTGGTGGTAGGGGATATTGAACACCGGGATGTTCAATGCCTTCGCAGTCGCCTCCAGCTTGAGCTCGTTGCCCGACCACCAGATGCCGTGGCCGCCGATGATCATCGGGCGTTTTGCCGCCGCGATCAGCGCCAGAATGGGGCTTAATGCGGCGGGGTCGGGCCAGGCCCGCGGCGGGGCTATCGCGGTGCGCGCGTAGGGGCGCTCTTCGCGGCCGGCGTCTTCATCGAAGGACGAGAACATGATGTCCACCGGCAAGCTGATGTGCACCGGGCCGGGGTAACCGCTGGTGGCGATCTTCCAGGCGCGGTCCACACATTCGCTGATGCGGGTGCCGTCGGTAATGCTGACGCTGTGCTTGGTGAGTGGTGCAGCGATGGCCACGTCGTCGATCTCCTTGAAACCACCCGCGCCCCTGCGTTTGAGTGTGCTGGACCCCGTCACGAAGATCACCGGCGAGCGTTCGCCCCAGGCCTCCATCATGGCCGCCACGGCATTGGCAAAACCCTCGGGCCCGACCAGGCACACCGCCGGCTTGCGGGTGATACGGGTGTGGGCATCGGCCAGGTGGCCGGCGACCTGCTCGTGCGGGCAGTTGATGACCCGCATGCCGCATTCCATGAAACCCTCCAGTGCCGGGTTGCAGAAGCCGCCGGCCAGCGTGAACACATGCTCCACGCCTTTTTCCAGCAGGGCGCGCGCCAGCAGGTTGCCGCCGCGCAGTTTGCGTTTGTCGCTCATCGGTTTGTCTCCTTGTAGGGGGTTGGTTTTCATGCAAGTGGTGCGTCGGGTTGCGCCAACTGGTCGGGCCCGACATCGCGGATGGCGCGCAACCCGAGTTGCGCCAGCGCCACGCGGATTTCTTCCTCCAGGGCGTGAACCAGGCTGTGCAGTCCGCGCGCGCCGTCCGCCCCCAGGGCGTACAGCATGGGGCGGCCCAGCATCACCAGGTTGGCGCCACAGGCCAGCGCCTTGACGATGTCCTCGCCGCTGCGCACGCCGCTGTCGAACACCAGCGGATAAGCCGGACCGAGCCGCTGGCGGATGCGCAGCAGCGCGCTGATGGCGGAGGGCGCGCTGTCGAGTTGCCGCCCGCCGTGGTTGGATACGTAAATGGCATCAGCGCCGAGGCCCTGGATGCGTTGTGCGTCATCAGGGTTCAGCACCCCCTTGACGATGAGCTTGCCTTTCCAGCGCGCGCGCAGCTGCTCCAGGAAGGCCCAGTCGGCGCCTGCGCGGGACGCGCTGCGGTCGAACTGGTTGCTGGCTCCGGCGAGGCGGAAGTTGGCCGTGGTCGGTACGCCGGTCAACAGGCTGGTGATCGACCAGCGCGGGTGCAGCGCGAAGTCAATGAACTGTTTCGGCCGAATCCGGAACGGGGTTTGAAAACCATTGCGCAAGTCGCGAGGCCTTGGCGCGACCTTGGGTACATCGACGGTCAGGATCAGAACCTCGTATCCCGCCTCGGCGGCACGCTCGGCCATCGCAAAGCCGGCCTCGGCCGAGCCGCTCACGTAGAGCTGGAACCAGGCCCGGCCGCCGGTCACCGTGTGCATGTCTTCGAGGCTGGTGGAACTGGCCGTCGACAGGCACAGCGGAATGCCGCACTGCACCGCCTGTGCTGCCATCGCACGGTCGGCACCCGGCCAGGCCAGGTCGCACATGCCCATGGGGGCGATGCCGAAGGGCAACGGCAGGTCGAGCCCGAGGAAACTGCTGCGCAGATCAGACTGTGCGACATCGGCAAGCACACGGGGCGACAGCCGGATGCGGGACAGGTCCGTCAGGTTCAGGCCTGCAGCGGTTTCCTGGCCTGCGGCACCGTCGATGAAGTCGAAGATCGTGCGTGGCAGGCGTTTGCGCGCCAGCCGCCTGGCGTCCATGCTGGTGTGCACCGGGCCAGTCGCACCGTTGCCGGCCTTTAAGGCGGGTCCTGCGGGCTTGGCGTTCGATGGTTGCATGGCTGTGTGGCTTGTCTGATTACGTAGACGGAGTCTGGAGCCACGGCGCCTCGATGACAAACGATTAGTTTTTTCTTATGGATATATTTTTCTTTATTCATAGAAGCCGGATGGGTAAACTAGGCAGGATGCATTCCCGCACCTACCTCCCGTTCACGGCGTTGCGCTCGTTCGAAGCCGCAGCGCGCCTGCTCAGCTTCAAGGCCGCGGCGGAGGAATTGCGTGTGACCCCGACCAGCGTGAGCAACCAGATCCGGCAGCTTGAGGCCGACTGGGGTTGTCAACTGTTCACACGCCACACGCGCCGCGTCGAGCTGACCGATGCTGGGCGTTCGTTGTCGCGTGTGCTGAGTCGCGCGTTCGACGACATCCGGGCCGAAGTCGATGTCCATGTCATGACCAATCGCCGGACAGTGACTCTGGCCGTCGGACCGATCTTCGGATCCCGCTGGCTGATACCCCGACTTAGCCGGTTTTACCGCCAGAACCCTGCCATCGAACTGGTGCTGCACAACAGCCCGCGAATCACCAGTGCGGAGCAACTGATCAGCATGGTGGGCGTTGACTGGGGACTTGGGACCTGGTCGGGCCTGGAAGCCAGGCGCCTGTTCGAGATCGTCTACCGTCCTGCACTCAGTCCCGCACTTATCGAGGCGTGTGGTGGCCTCAAGCGTCCGGCAGACCTGGTTCGTTATCCCATCATCCACCAGTGGGACCGAGAGGAATGGAACGCCTGGTTCAGGCTGCTCAAGCTGAACGACCTGAAGTTCGCACAGGAAACCACCATGCGGGATTCGAACATGGTGCTGCAGGCGGCGCTCGACGGCCATGGCGTGATGATGGGCACGTTCCCATTTCTGAACAGTGAAGTCGAGTCGGGGCGTCTGGTGTGCCCGTTCGACACCGACCTGCATCCTGGGCGGGCCTATCACCTGATCCACCGGCCGGGTGCGCGAGCCCTGCCGGAAGTGCAGGCTGTGTGCAGCTGGATCGAGTCGGAGGCGGCCGCTATGGCCTGATGGCCGGGGCAACTGGCTCGCAGACAAGCGCGTTGCCGACGCGGCGCACAATGCATGCGCCAGCACCGTCACGCGATGAATGGGCCACCCTGGCACCAGTTCCTTCGAACAGCACCGCCACCCCGTCGTCGATGGCCACACCATCTGGCAGTTCTCCACGCGCAATACATGCCATGTATGCAGGTTGGCGTTGCGATTCACTCGAATAGTGCGGACAACAGCTGCCGGGAATCAAACCTATGCCGGCGGTAGGGGTCAGGCCGTTGCCGCCAGAGTCCGACAACGCGTGGTCGAACCAGACGTTGGCCCCGGCGCTGACACCCGCCATCAGCACTCCGCGCCGTGCCGCCGCCATCATGACCTGGTCGATGCCCTGCGTGCGCCAGTGCGACACAAGATGCAGCGTATTGCCACCGCCCACATAGACGATGTCCAGGGCGGCCACCCAGACTTGCGCCTCGGTGGCGCCAGCGGTCGACGGCAGGTGCGTGCACGACGCGCAGGCACCTGAAAAACGTTCGTTGAAGCGGGCGATCTTCACCGGATCGTCCCGGCTGGCGGCGCCGATGAAGCCAATACGTGGACGGACCATCGGCACCTGAGCCAGAATGAAATCCTCCATGGTGGAATCGGCTTCGTGGGTAAATCCTCCACCGCCGATGGCGATAACGCGTGGTGTCATGGGCATGTAGTGGACCAGTTTGTTGCCAAAAAGCGATGGACACGATGATATGCCAGCGCCTGTGCAGATGGTGTTGGCGCATTGCGCATGGCCCAAAATTGCCGGTGACCCCGAGCGGGGTGACCCTGTTGCTGCCCGACCCATCCGTTCATGCCCGCAAAATGATCGATGAATCCGTCCATGATCGAAAACAAGATCCGGTCGCCAATTTGGTCTACGGCATGCATTCCGGCCCGGCCCTGCTCATGGACGTTCACCTCCCGCCGCTCAGCAACGGCCATGGCGTCGACGGCAGTGGCTGGCATGCGCCGCTGGGGTACAACGCCGAGTCCCTGAAGAACACGCCCCTGAAACGGCCTTACATCAGGGCTCTGTGCGATGGTGGGTGCACGGTGTTCGCGATCAACCAACGTGCCGCGCTTTTGCTACACCTGCGCGCTGGAAGACGCCCAGCCTGTCGTACCGTTTGTTCGACACCATGCACAGCGTTTCGGCATCGATGCCAGGCGGGCTGAAAGCTCGCCGGACATCTGTCTTTTCGCCACACATGGATAAATATTTATTTATCCATGTGTGGCGAAAATGTCGTTTGTTTTGATGCGGCCGCCACTGCATACTACGCCAGCCCCACCAGTGTGGCACCGAGCCCGCGTCGCGGGACCGAGTAGATCAGGAAATGTTCGTCGTGAATCTTCCAGGAGACACCGTATGAAAAAATTTAGAAGCTTGTTGGCCATCGCGGCCTTGTTGGGTGCGTCGCTTGCACTGGCCCAGCCCAAGGGCACCTTGCGCCAGGCACACGAGGTCGCTTATGGCAACGCCTCGGACGTGGACCCGATCTCCAAGAGTCGCGTGTTCTTCGTGACCGAAAAGGTCATGAACCGTCTGGTCCGCCCTGGCGTTGACGGCAAATTGACGCCCGACCTGGCCCTGAGTTGGTCCGCCAATGCGACGGCCACAGAGTGGACGTTCAAACTCCGCGAGGGGGTCACTTTCCACAACGGCAAGCCGTTCACGGCGGCCGATGTCGTCTACTCCCTCAAGCGCGTCCAGGATCCCAAAATGGACTCGCCAGCGCGCTCGTCGATCAAGATGATCGACAAGATCGAGGCGGTGGACGCCAAGACGGTCAAGCTCACCCTGGGCGCGCCGTATGCCGACCTGCCGCTGGTGTTCACCGATTACCGCCTCATGATGATCCCCGACGGCTCGGGCGACACCATCAAGACCACCGGCATCGGCACCGGGCCGTTCAAGTTGGAGAAATTCGACGCGCAAGGCACCACGGTCCTGGTGGCCAACATGAGCTACTTTGAAGGCCCGCCCGGGGTGGCAAAGATTGAACTCATCGGAATCCCGGACGCCCAGGCGCGGTTCCAGGCCCTGATGGGCAAACAGATCGACCTGTCTCCCAACAGCCTGACGCCACAGCAAAAAACATTGCTGGAGCGCAGTGGCGGATTCAGCTTCCAGCAGATTCCCACGGGCAACTGGCGCGGCATCGTGCTGCGCACCGACGTCAAGCCATTCGACGACGTGCGTGTGCGCAAGGCGATCCGCCTTGCCGTGGACCGCAAGGCCCTGATCGACCTGGCCGCCGGCGGCCTGGGCACGGTGGCCTGCGACACCCCCGTCGGTCCGACCGACATGTACCGCTGGAATGGCACCTGCAACCAGGACATTGCCAAGGCCCGGGCCCTGCTGGCCGAGGCCGGTTATCCCAACGGCATCGACATGGAACTGCCGGTCGCCACGGTCGAAGCGGTCTGGCCCGCCATGGCCGAAGTGTTCCAGCAGCAGGTGGCCGCCGCCGGAATTCGCGTCAAGATCGCCCAGGTGCCTTCCGACGGTTATTTCAACGAGATCTGGATGAAGCGGCCGGTGTCCATGACGCGATGGAATCAGCGCCCGGCCGACGCTGCGCTCAACGAGATCTACCGCACCGGCGCCACCTGGAACGAGAGCTTCTTCAAGGATGCCAAGTTCGACGCCATGCTCGACGACGCCCGCAAGGAACTCAACTTCGAGAAGCGGCGCTCCAAATACCAGCAGGCTCAGGAGTACCTGTGGGAGAACAGCGGGACCCTGGTGGGTTTCAGCGCCATCCTCACGATGGGAATGACCTCGCGCGTCAAGAATCTGGATGCGGTGGAAAACTTCACGATCCGATGGAACCGCGTGACGGTTGACTAAAGGCCCCTCCCGCCGATGAGCCGGCCGGCACGCGCATGATCGCTGCCGCCGCGAGATGGCTACCGTTCATGAGGTTTCAAGATGCTGCGAATGATCCTGCGGCGCCTGCTGCTGGGCGCCATCACGGTGGGCCTGGTGTCGCTGATCATATTTTCGGCGGTCGAGATTTTGCCTGGCGATGCCTGCACCGCGCTGCTGCAGCAGGATGCCCAGGGCCAGCGGCTGATCAACTGCCGAAAAGAACTCGGGCTGGAACGCCCGGCCCACCTGCGTTATGCCGGTTGGGTCGCCGGCGCTGTGCGGGGCGATTTCGGAATGTCCGCCCACGGCAACAAGCGCATCAGCGACCTGGTGGCGGACCGCTTCAAGAACTCGATGCTGCTGGGCTTCTGCGCGCTGGCGGTGGGTCTTCCGCTGGCATTTGTCATGGGCATCCTGGCCGCCTTGCGACGTGACCGGCCCCTGGACCTGGTGCTCTCGGCCCTTGCGATCTCGGCCATGACGATACCAGAATTCGTCTCCGCCACCATCCTGATCCTGGTGTTCAGCGGCTGGCTGGGTTGGTTGCCCGGCATCATCCTGACCTCGGCCAATGCCCCGGTGTCGGAGTTCTTCCCGGGCATCGTGCTGCCGGTGGCGGTTCTGTCGATGGTGATGACCGCGCACATCCTGCGCACGGTGCGCTCCAGCATGATCGAGGTGCTCGACAGCGACTATGTGCGCATGGCAACCCTCAAGGGCGTGCCCTACCGCAGCATGGTTCTGCGCCATGTATTGCCCAATGCACTCCTGCCGGCCATCAATGTGGTGGCGCTCACCGTGGGCTGGCTGCTCGGCGGTGTGGTGGTGATCGAGACGGTTTTCAACTACCCCGGGCTGGGCCGGCTGATGATCAGCGCCATCTCCGACCGCGACCTCGGCCTGGTGCAGGCGATTGCGCTGATCGTCGCCTCCGTCTATGTGGTGGTAAACCTGGCTGCCGACCTGATGACCCTGCTGGCGAATCCGCGCCTGCGTACGGCGATGGCGAAACGGGCATGAGTGCGGTCCTGCCCCCAGCTGCGGCGCCGCGAACTTCGCGTGGCGCCCGCCTGCGCGAGGTGCTGCGCGACATGCTGTCGCGACCTTCGGGCGCCGTCGGACTGTTCCTCGTGTCGCTGCACCTCCTGGTGGCCATCACGAGCCCCTGGCTGGTTCCCCACGACTTCAAGGCCATCAGCGCCACGCTGATTCTGGTGCCGCCGGACGCCGCGCACTGGTTCGGCACCGACCAGTTGGGCCGCGATGTTCTCACCCGAACCCTGCTGGGTGGACGCGAGGCCATCCTGGTCACGCTGGTGGCGACCCCGCTGGCGGTGGCCTGGGGTGGTTTCCTGGGTATCTACCTCGGATTGGTCGGCGGGCGCCTGGACGACGTTCTGATGCGTGTGGTCGATGCCTTTCTCGCCTTGCCGTGGATCCTCAAGATGCTGCTGCTGATCGTCACCTTCGGCACCGGCATCGGCGTGCTGATTCCGACCTTGGCGGTGTTCTACGGGATTCCGGTGATCCGGATCGCGCGCGCCGCCGCCCACAACGTGGTCGCGCGCGACTACGTGCTGGCTGCGCGGGCGCGCGGGCACGGTCGCTTCAGCATCATCGCCAACGAACTGTTCCCCAATGTGCTGGACGCGTTGATGGTCGAAGGCGCGATGCGCTGGTCGTGGATGCTGCTGGCCTTCAGCTCCTTGTCCTTCCTCGGTTTCGGCGTCTCGCCGCCCACGCCCGACTGGGGCCTGATGATCGCCGACTCCAGGAGCTTCCTGCCGATCGCGCCCTGGGCCGGGCTGTACCCGATTGTGGCGCTGAGCTCGCTCATCATCGGCATCAACCTGACCGCCGATGCACTCGCCAAGGCCCTTGGCGTGGACCGCGCGCAGAAGGCGCCGATCTGACATGAACACCGACCCATTGATCCGTGTCGAGAACCTCACGGTCGGCTTTGCCAGCCGCGCAGGGGCCATGCTGCCGGTGTTGCGCAACATCGACCTGACCGTGCATCGGGGTGAGGCTGTCGGCCTCGTGGGCGAGAGCGGCTCCGGCAAGAGCACGCTGGCACTGGCCGCGATGGGTTACCTCAAGACGGGCCTCAAGGTCATGGGTGGCACGGCGCATTTCCGCGAGCACGACATGTTCGCCTTGGCGCGCCCCGCGCTGGAGCAACTGCGCGGCGGAAAGATCGCGTTGATCCCTCAGAACTCAGGGCAGTCGCTGACCCCGACGATCCGTATCGGCCGCCAACTGACCGAGGCCCTGCGCCTGCACAGCCAGTTGCCCGCGACCGACCATGCACGGCGCGTGGTCGAACTGCTTAAGCAGGTGCGCCTGCCCGAGCCCGGGGTGATCCTTCAGCGTTACCCGCACGAACTCTCTGGCGGACAACAACAGCGCGTCGCCATCGCAATGGCGCTGGCAGGCGAGCCCGACGCGCTGCTGCTCGACGAGCCCACCACCGGGCTGGACGTGACCACGCAGGCGCACATCCTGGAGTTGCTGCGCGAACTCAACCAGCAGACCGGCACCGCCATGCTGTATGTCAGCCACGACCTCGGGGCGATCGCGCGGGTCTGCGACCGGGTGGTGGTGCTATACGCCGGCGAAGTGGTGCTGGAGGGCAGCACGCGCCAGGTGCTGCTCGACCCGGTGCATCCCTATGCGAAGGGCCTGTTGGCGTCGATCCCCAAGATCAGCGACCCGCGTCTTCCGGCAGCACTCGCCGGGCGACCGCCAGCCCCGGGGGGCGCGGGTGACGGTTGCGCATTCGTCAGCCGCTGCGCGATTGCCGAGGACCGCTGCCGCCAGGGTCGGCCAGAGTTGCTGTCCTTGCCCAGCGGTGAACGCACGCGCTGCCATTTCCATGACAAGACAGCCTTGCTGCCGTCGGCCGGCGCGACGACGGCAACCGTGCGCACGGCCGCCGGCGCAGATTCGCCGGCGCTGGTGCTGGACGAGCTGTGCATCAGTTATGCCCGGCCGTCGCTGCTCGACCAACTGCTCGGGCGCCGGCCGAACGTGCCCCATACCGTCGACCGGATCGCGGTGCGTGTGGCCCGGGGCGAAACGATCGGGCTGGTGGGGGAGTCCGGCAGTGGAAAATCAACCATTCTCAAGGCCGTGGCGGGCTTGCTCACACCGGTGTCCGGGTCGATCGAATTCGGCCAGGACGAGGTGCTGGAACAGAACGTCGATCACCGCTCTCCCGACCACCTGCGCCGCATCCAGCTGGTGTTCCAGAACCCGGACGAAAGCCTCAACCCGCGCCACACGGTTGCCGAGATACTGGCGCAGCCACTCAAGCTGTACTTCGGCCTGGCGGGTGACGCGCTGCACCAGCGCAGCGTGGCGCTGCTCGAACAGGTGCGCCTGGGTGGACACTACCTGGATCGCCTGCCCAGCCAGATGTCGGGTGGTGAAAAGCAACGCGTGGCCATCGCCCGCGCCTTTGCTGCCAATCCCGACGTCGTCCTGTGCGACGAGGTCACCTCGGCGCTGGACGTGTCGGTGCAGGCGGCCGTGCTGGCATTGCTGAACGACCTCAAGCGCGACAAGGGAACGACCTACCTCTTCGTGTCGCACGACCTGGCGGTGGTGCGGGCGCTGTCCGACCGGGTTGCCGTGCTGTACCAGGGGCGTCTGTGTGAGATAGGGCCTGCGGCCGAGGTCTACGCCAGCCCCTCCCATCCCTACACCGCCGTTTTGCTGGGGGCGGTGCTGGAGCCGGTGCCCGACAGGCCGCCGGTGCTGCTGGCCGACGATGTGGTGGAATTGGCCCCGGCGGCCAAAGGCTGCACGTTCCAGCGCCGCTGCCCCTACAAGCTCGGCGACCTGTGCGAGTCCACGCTGCCGCCATGGCAGGAAACACCAAGCGGGCATGCGATCCGTTGCCACATTCCACGGCATGAACTTGTTGAGCGCGAGCGGCGTCAACTGCCAACGGCGGGAAACCATGGACATTCTTGAATCCGACCCCCGCGTCGCGGCCGACAAGCTGCAGCAGTTCGGCACCGGCGTCATGACGGCCCTCGGCTGCCAGCCTTCCATTGCCGCTGAGATCGCCGAACATCTGGTGGATGCCGACCTGTGCGGTGTCTATTCGCACGGCATCTTCCGGCTCGATTGGTACGCCGAGCGCGCCGCTGCCGGCAAGTTCGACGCCACCGCCCTGCCCGTGCTGGGCCGGGCGGAGGGCGGCGGCGCCCTGGTCGACGGCGGCAACAACCTGGGCATGCCGGCCTTCCGCCTGGCGACCGACCACCTGATCGACGAAGCGCGTGCGCGCGGCGTGGCGGCCGTCGGCATCGCCAACGTCGACCACTCGGGGCGCATCGGTGCCTTCGTGAAGCGCGGCGCGGACGCCGGTTGCCTGACCATCATGTTCGGCGGTGGCTCGCGCAAGGACTGGCCCCAGGTGGCACCCTACGGTGGCGCCCGCGGCGTGTTGCCGACCAATCCCTACGCGTTCGGCATTCCGGGTGGCTTGCACGGCCCGGTGGTGATCGACTTCGCCACCGGCATGGCCGCTGGCGGCAAGATCTACGCCGCCAAGATGGCCGGTCGGCCGCTGGCCGAGGGCCTGTGCATCGATGCGCAGGGACGCCCGACCACCAACCCCGACGACTATTTCAACGGCGGCGCCATCCTGCCCATGGCCGGCCCCAAGGGGTATGGCATGGCGCTGGTGGCGGAGTTGCTGGGCGAGGCGATCCTGGGCCAGGCCATGGATGGCATGAACTGGATCGGCATTGCCGTGGACCTGGGGCGTTTTCGAGCTCCGGCCGCCTATCGCAAAGCCGCCGAGGAATGCCTGGCCGAACTGCGCGCCTGCCCGCCCGCACCCGGATTCGAACGTGTCGAAGTTCCAGGCGAACGCGAGGCCAGCATGCGTGCAGAACGCTTGTCCAGCGGCATCCCCATCCCCCCGGAGACCCTCGACTGCCTACGCGCCCTCGGTCGTCGGCTGGGGCTTGGGGATGGCTGTTTGTTGCCATGATGGACCCGGCCGACAAGACCGTGCCTGCTGGACGCTCCGGTCGCCGCCGCGACCGCGCCGGCAGTGGCGGGCGCATCGAAGCGGTGGGTGGGCGTTACGCCCCGATGGACGCCGAGGCGGTGCTTGCGATCGAGGCAGCCGCCCTGGATATCCTCGCCAACGTTGGCATGTCAGGTGCTCCGCCCCGCGTCATGGCGCTCGTGAGCGACGCAGGCGGCTCGGTGTCCAGCTCTGGCCGCTTGCTGTTTCCTGCCGAACTGGTCATGCGCTGCCTGAACGAGCTGCCGCGCGAGGTCGTGCTGTGCGGGCAGGACGCGCGCCATGACCTGACCCTGGCCGGAGCCCGCGTCCACGTCGGCTCCGGCGGTGCCGCACCCTTGATCGTCGATCTGGAGACAGGCAACTACCGCAATTCAACGCTGCGAGACCTGTACGACGCTGCGCGCCTGGTCGACACGCTGGAGCACGTGCACTTCTTCTCGCGCTCGCTCGTCGCACGCGACATGCCTGACGACAGGTCACTGGAATTGAACACGGCATTCGCAAGCCTGGCCGGAACGTCCAAGCATGTGTGCGTGTCGGCCTCGGCGCCCGCCCACGTGGAAATCATCGCCAGGATGTGCCACACGGTGGCAGGGTCAGAGCAGGCTTTCCGAGCACGACCCTTCCTTTCGCTCAACATCAACCACGCCGTTCCTCCGCTTCGTTTCGATCCGGACGCCTGCGAGGTGTTGCTCAAGGCGGTGGAGATGGGCATTCCGGCCATGGTCAACACCTTCGGCCAGATGGGCGCGTCCAGCCCCGTCACCATGGCCGGTTGCGTTGCGCAAACCATCGCCGAAACCCTCGCCGGCATGGTGCTGGGCTGGTTGGTCGACCGCCGGGCACGACTGGTCTTTGGCCCTCGTCCCATGGTCACCGACCTGCGCACTGGCGGGATGGCCGGCGGCGGCGGCGAGCAAGCGACTCTGACCGCCGCCTGTGTGCAGATGGCAAGGCACTTCAATCTGCCCAACTCCACCATTGCCGGCGCGACGGACAGCAAAATCGCGGACGCGCAGGCGGGTTACGAGAAGGCGCTCAGTGTGACGCTGGCAGCGCAGGCAGGATGCAACTTCATCACGCAGGCCTGCGGCATGCAGGCCAGCCTGATGGCTGTGTCGCTGGAGGCTTACGTGATCGACAACGACATGCTGGGGACCATCCTGAAGTCCCTGGCGCCGATCGAGGTGGGGCCGCATACCCTGGTCCTTGACAATATCGGGGAGGTGGTCGCCGGCGAGGGCCACTTTCTGGGACAACCGGACACGCTGGCCCGGATGTCGAGCGACTTTGTCTATCCGCAACTGGCTGACCGGCGCTCGCCGGGGCAGTGGGAACAGGCGGGTTCCCTGGACATCCGCACGGTCGCACGGCAGCGCGCGGCACAATTGCTCGCCAGCCATTTTCCGACCCACATGGGTCCGGAAGTTCAGGCCGCGTTGCGGGCGAACCTGGACATCAGACTGGCGCAAGAGGAGATGAAAGCCGCATGAAGATTGCAGTGATTGGCACCGGTGCCATGGGTTCGATCTATGCAGGCCTGCTGGCGGATGCAGGCAACGAAGTCTGGGCGATCGATACCTGGGAAGAGCATATTCGCGCCATCGCGCAGGGTGGCTTGCGGATCGAGGGAGCGAGTGGCGACCGCACGGTCAAAGGCATCAGGACATCGATGAAGGTCGCCGATGCAGGCGACTGCGACCTTTACATCATCGCGACCAAGGCTTCGGCCGTGGGCGCGGCGGCCGAAGCCATCGCGCCGCTTTTGCGGCCATCCGCACTGGTGCTGACGATACAGAACGGACTCGGCTCGGGCGAGCGTATTGCCAGGTTCATGCCAACGGACAACGTGCTGCTGGGTGTGGCGGATGGTTTTGGCGCCTCCATGAAAGGGCCCGGCCACGCGCACCACAACGCCATGAAGCTGATCCGGCTGGGCGAAATGAATGGCGGATTGACCGGGCGGCTGACCGACGTGGAGCAGGTGTGGCAGGGGGCGGGCTTCAACGCTCGGGCGTTCGAGGACATCCACCAGTTGATCTGGGAGAAGTTCCTGTGCAATGTCGCGTTCTCCGCGCCGTGCACGGCATTCAACTGCACGGTCGGTGAACTGATGGCCAACCCGGCGTGGTGGGAAATCGCCACCGGGTGCGCGCGCGAAGCTTTCGCCTGCGGCAAGGCCAAACACATCCGTTTCGGGTTTGACGATGTGACGCAGTATGTGCGCAGTTTCGGGGCCGGCATGCCGCTTGCGCGGCCGTCCATGCTGCTGGACTATCTGGCACAGCGGGTATCCGAGATCGACGCCATCAACGGCATGGTGCTGGTCCTGGGGCGTGAACTGGGCATCCCCACTCCCTACAACGACAGCATGAGCGCCGTGGTGCGCAGGCGCGAGGAGGCATTCCGATGAAAATCGCCCGATTCATGGTCAAGGGACGAACGGGGTACGGCGTGGTCATCGACGAAGCCGGGATCGTGGAACCCTCCGGGGGTTTCCTGGCCCGACATCCGGACATCAGGTCCGTGTTGGCTTCCGACGCCATGCAGATGCTGGCCCTGGACGTGGCAGGCCGGCCTCCAAGTGTCAAGCTCGATGCGGTGGGTCTGCTGCCGCCACTTGCACCGGAGAACAAGGTCATCTGCGTCGGCATCAACTTCCGCAAGAAGTACCCGCTGGAGGGCGTGCCGCCGCCCGATCCCGAACACATCATTGTCTTTGCCAAGCACCACGACGCCATGGTGGGCCACGGTGACACGCTGGAGTTGCCGCTGGGCCTGGCGGCCGAGTCGTTCGACTACGAGGGCGAAATCACCCTCGTCATCGGCAAGGGCGGCCGGCACATCCCGCGCGACGCGGCGCTCGCGCACGTGGCGGGCTACACCATCCTCAACGACGGCTCGGTGCGTGGCTGGCAGAAACAGTCCTTGCACGCCGGCAAGAACTTCGCGCGGTCCGGTGGCTGCGGGCCCTGGATCGTTACGGCCGACGAGGTCGGGCACCTCAACAAGCTGTCACTGACCACGCGGATCAACGACGAGCTGCGACAACAGACCGACGTCGGCCAGATGATCTTTCAGCCTGACGAGTTGATCGCCTACATCTCGCACTTCACGCCGCTCCATCCGGGCGATCTCATCGCCACCGGTACACCCGAAGGCGCGGGCGGCAGTTTTTCACCACCCAGGTTTCTCAAGACCGGCGATCACATCGAGATTTCGGTATCCGGGGTGGGAGTCTTGAGCAATCGGGTGGGTGCCTGAAGCGGCCAAAGCTGGGCTTTCCACGCATGTCTCAGGTCGTTTTGACCGGTATTTTCACCTGCGGCAGGCGCACCGGACGCCGCAGGCGGATCGGGTCGTCGGTGTGCCGCAGGATCCGCGTCAAGCTTGTGGCTGGTCACCACGGCGCAGGAGTCGCCGGGCTTGCCGGTGATCGAAGTGCGCCAGGACAGCGCCGGGCGGGCACTGTGAAGGGCAGGCACGTCGCGGGTGGTGCAGAGCTGTCTGGTGCGCGGGACAGAATGCCCCGAAGCTCTCACTCCCGGCCGTCGGCCGCTAACCAGGAAGGTGCAACATAAACACCATTCGACAACTCCGAGGGGTTCTGGACAGGAACCGCACGATCGCCGTGGTGGGGCTGTCGGCCGAATGGCACCGTCCCAGCTTCTTGGCGTCCAAGTACCTGCAGGAGCATGGATACCGCATCGTCCCGGTGAACCCGCGCTACGCGAAGGCATCCACGGAGGTCCTCGGGGAGCGCTGTTATGCAGAGCTGACCGACATCCCCTTTGCAGTGGACATGGTCGACGTGTTCCGGCGCACCGAGGACGTGTTGCCGATTGCATGCCAGGCGGTGCAGATTGGCGCCCGATTCCTTTGGCAGCAGATCGGGGTCATGAACCTGGAGGCAGACGCGCTGGCGCGTGGGGCCGGAATGGATTCGGTGATGGACCGCTGCGTCAAGATTGAGCATGACCGGTTGTTCGGCGGGCTAAAAGTTTCGTGTTCGACAGTGCCGACCACGCGGCACAGATCAGACGCGACCAGGCGCTGGCCGCCTAAACATTGGAGAACACCATGCCCAAACCATTGCAGCTGTGCCTCCTGAGCGCGCTAGATGCGCGCGGTGTCAAGACCCTGACGCTGAACCGCCCGGACGCGTTCAACGCCCTGTCGGAAGAACTTCTGGCCGCGCTACAGCGCGAGCTGGACGCGACTGCAGTCGATGAGACGGTGCGCGCGGTGGTGCTGGCGGCCAATGGCCGTGCATTCTGTGCCGGCCACGACCTGAAGGAGATGCGCGCCTCGCCGTCGCCGGGGTACTATCGCACGCTGTTCGCGCAGTGCACTGAAGTCATGCTGGCCATGCAACGCCTGCCGGTGCCGGTGATCGCGCGGGTGCAGGGCATCGCCACCGCCGCGGGTTGCCAGCTGGTGGCTATGTGCGATCTGGCGGTGGCGGCCAGCACCGCCCGTTTTGCGGTGAGCGGCGTGAACGTGGGTCTGTTCTGCTCCACACCGGGGGTGGCCCTGTCGCGCAACATGGGGCGCAAGGCGGCGTTCGAGATGCTGGTCACCGGCGCGTTCATCGACGCGGACGAAGCCAAGCGCCAGGGGCTAGTGAACCGAGTGGCAGATCCCGCGGCCCTCGATGAGGTCGTGGAGCAGCTGGTGCAGAGTATCCTTGCGAAGCCTCAGGTCGCTCTGGCGCTGGGCAAGCAGCTCTTCTATCGTCAGCTGGAAACTGGCATCGAGGCAGCCTATGCCGATGCGGCGCAGACCATGGCCTGCAATATGATGGACCCGTCCGCACTTGAAGGTGTGCAGGCCTTCATCGACAAACGTGCCCCTCGGTGGGGCCAATGATTGGACTTTGCTGCACGCTGGGCTCACAGAATGGATCCGTGAGCACATAAACATCCCCGCCAGCGCGTTCTGCATATTTGCGGGTCGCTTGTTCAACGGTCGACGCCCGTACACCGCAGTTATGTTTGATTGCATGGGGCACAATTTGGCAATCGAAAAACTCTGCGCCATGGCCTGAGCGGTCGGCATATCGCCTGCTGGAGCCATGTGCCCGCGTGACCATCCACTGCCCCTGTTATCCTCACGGGTACCCCAAATCACGGGAGAAGATGACTGCTGGCGCTGAAGTAGTTTGACTATCGCGCATAGTTTCAAGGCGTCAGCTTTGGTGGCTGAAAAAACACGGAGTCATGACACGGTGAGCGCGGTGGCGGGCTATCTGGGCGCCAGTCTGGACTACCAAAGCACCTAGCTCGATCGATTCGCACCATCACCCAGAATTGAAGCGCGAGATGATGTTTCACATGAACGGGGCAGTGGTCTAGAAAATACCAAAGGTGCTTGCTACGCTCCAAGGGGCAACTCTTTACGCGTAACGCAATTTGTTCGGGAGGAAGCAATACCCCTTCGTGGCAACATTGCTCCAAGGCTAGCCAAAGGGTATTTTCCAAAATGAATTCGTGCCATTCACCTATTGAATTCTCAAAATTTTGGTCGGTATCAGCCATCACCTTGAAAGCTAGCAGTTCGACGGCCAGCACTTCAGCCTGGCAAAGAATCCGGACACTGGACCACGCTTTGATTTTCGGTAGGCAATCACGTCTTCAGGGGTCAGGCCGCGTTCTGGGGCATGGATGCGGTGCCACAGTTCTTCCTCGGGGGTGGCATCGTTGGACCCAATGAAATGAGCTATCTTCCCGTCTGGCTGCTTAACCCAGCTACTCCAGGTGACGCGCCTTGGATACATCAGCTTGAACTCCAGTGGCATGACAGGTGTCCCCTGATACATGCGCGCTTCCGCAAACGCATCGACGGGCGATGTTCCAGGTTCCAGCGGTTGCGCGTCCGCAAGCGCGGCCTGGGCCGTCAAAAACTGGCTGAAGTCTTCGGGGTAGGGTTGCCGCTGATTTATTGATGACATGGAATTGGACTCAATCACAGTGGAAGTGAATTCACTTTATCACCGCAGGCAAAATTGCCCCACCAATCGGCTTTCGGTGACAGCAACGTAACGGTAAGCAGACATAAACGTCAGGTTTGGAGGAATCTGTGGACCCGCTAGGCAGCGTAAGGAGCCATTGGAACTTCGGCCGGGAGTGACTCCAGGGGGCTGGTTCCTGTCATACGACTTTTCGATCTGCTCGCTCCAAACCAGCCGTTCGCTCATGCGATTGAATGTCAGCTGAACAGCAACGCTTTCGTCAAGTTGAACACCCGCAGTGAGCTAGGTGCGGTCATACAACATCTCGATTTGACGGTCGGCAAGAGGCACTTATCGGTACTAGCATAATTTGATATGCCTCCGCCAAAGCGGACGTTGTATTGTGATGAGCCCATCAAAACGCTGGATGTACGTGTCTCAAGCCCGTGCGCAGAATGCCTCGAAGTCTTCCTGCTTCAGGGGGCGGCTGTACAGGTACCCTTGATAAGAATAGCAACCGTTTGATTCCAGAAACGCTCTTTGCGCTAAAGTTTCTACGCCTTCAGCAATGACGCTGAGCCCCAACGTGTCACTCAGAGCAATAACAGTGCGAACAATGGCTGCGTCACTGGCATCTTCCGGAATATCTCGCACAAAACCCTGATCGATTTTGAGTTGATCCAGCGGCAAACGCTTCAGATATGCAAGCGATGAATAACCCGTACCAAAGTCGTCCAGAGAAAACGTGACTCCCTTGGCCTTCAGAGCATTCATTTTTTGAACGATACCGTCCAGGTTTTGTGCCAAAAGGCTTTCAGTTAGCTCCAGCTTGAGTAAGGCAGGGTTAGCACCAGATGACTCCAATTCCGACAGCACCAGACTTACAAAATCCGGGTGGTGAAACTGCTTGGCGCTGACGTTGACAGCCACCGTCAGGCCAAAAGTAGTGGGATCTGACTGCCATTTAGCTAAAGCCAAACAGGCAGTACGTAAAACCCATTTCCCAATTTGCAAAATAAAACCACTGTTTTCAGCGACCGGTATAAACTGAGCTGGTGAAACCGGACCGCGTTGCGGGTGATTCCAGCGCAGTAGCGCCTCGGAGCCCACAATGCGACCCTGTCGGTCAACTTGTGGTTGGTACACTAAGTGCAGTTCATCATTTTGAATAGATCGGCGCAAGTCACCTTCTAGTTCAGTTTGCGCTGCGAGTTGCGCTTGAAGCTGGCCATCGAAAAAGCGAAATGTGTTGTGGCCTTCGGCTTTGGCCGAGTACATGGCTGAATCGACCCGGCTGAGCAACTCATCAACCTTCATTTCCGCCCCGCCAAACAAGGCAACGCCTAGACTGGCTGAGGTGAAAAACTCACGCTCGTTTATCGAAAACCCTTGCGTTAACGCCACAATAATCTTGGTGCAAAGGTTTTGTGCCACCACCGATGCGCCAGCCTGATCTCGGCCCGCATTGGAGATGAGCACGATGAATTCATCAGCACCCATGCGGGCCAGGAATGCGGCTGTAGGGAGACATTGTTGCGCCCGCAAGGCAACCTGCTTGAGCAATTCATCTCCAACACGGTGCCCCCAATGGTCGTTGACGCGCTTAAAGTTATCCAGTTCAAACAAAACTACAGCACCCAAGTGTTCGCTTAATCTGTTCTCGCGTAAAGCCTGGTTTGCGAAGTCTAAAAAATGGGTCCGGTTGGGCAAACCTGTCAGAGTGTCCTGATAGGCCAAATACTGAACTTTGGCCTGCGATTTCAACTTTTCCGTAACGTCATTTGCGAGAATAAGTTCAGCAGATCGGCCCTGGAAATCTAAAGTGTGCGAACTGATCTCAACCTGAATTCTGCTACCGTCCTTGCGCCGATGTGTCCACACTCCATCTTTGCCATAAGTCTTGCTTATGTGATTGGTGAAATACGCATCAAACTTGGCCAGTTCTTCAGCGGGTCGAATGTCTCTAATCGTCATCTGGGAAAACTCTTCCCGGCTGTAGCCATAGTTGGCAACAGCTGCATCATTCACCGTCAAAAAAGCCAAAGATTCGGTATCAAAAACCCACATAGGGTGCGGGTTGTTCTCAAACATACTGCGGTGCCGTCTCTCACTTTCAAGCAAACTGACTTCAGCCAACTTGCGTTCTGTGATGTCGCGCGTTAAAAGTATGAAATGTGGCTCAGCGTCGCCGACCACCGGCATAGCAGCAGCCGACAGTTCAAACCACGTTTCACCTTGCTGCAGCGGCAGTGCATAGATAGCGCCTGCAGACAAACCTTTGCTCGCGGCTTCTTTGATCGCGCTCATGCATACCGCGGTCGCCGCGGGAGGGAGAACTTCAGAAAAGCTCTTGCCCATGAACACCTCGGGCAGAGCAGCCAGTAAATTGCTGCGGTTAGCGTGGTAGTGCAGTATTCGCCCTTGGCCGTCCACTTCGAAAACAAGATCAGGAATGGCGTCAAGAGTTGCTTCTAAATGGTTCTTTGTTAAACGCAAATCTTCTTCGACTTGCTTGCGTTTTGAGATGTCCTCACTCCACATCACAATGCCGCCGATATTCCCAAAATCATCACGCCAGGGTTTAACCTCCCAGCGAAGCCATCCTGACGTTCCATCTGGTCGCAGAAAGTGGTCGGAATCACTTCGTTTGGACGCTCCTATAAGGCATCGACGATGAACATCTTTCCATTGTTCAGGAAGATCGGGGAATACTTCGTAATGAGACAAACCAATGACGTCCCGGTCACCGATTTGACAGTCGTCACGCCACCCCTGAGTTAGGTCAAGATAGCGCATGTTGAGGTCAAAAATTGCCATCGAAACGGGCGCCCAATCCGCCAGCTGTCGAAACCTCTGTGCAGCTGTCTGCAAACCCAAATCACTTGGGATTCGGTCGGTTTTGCTATCCATATCAATATTCCTCGCCACGTTGTTTATTGAAGTTAGAGGAAATAAGTTGACTCAAGTGGAGGAATCATAATTCAAGCAAGAATCCAAAATGCAATCCCCAAGGATTACTCACGCCAATTGTTTTGGTGCATGGGACTCAAAGCCCTAGGGCCTGAGAGGGAATCGCAAGTTTAGAGCAGTCATCTTCATCTTTAGCACCACTGCCCGCTGAAAGGCGGCACGCCGGGCTTTCAGAAACCGGCCGTTTGTGAGTGGTAGGTTCCGCGACACGCCTGCGCCACAACCGGCATGCGCGATCGACCGGATTGGGCACGGTGCCGAAATTCAAGCATTACCTCTTAATGGGATCGAACCGGACCGCCCTGAAGCTGACGGTCGTAAACACCTGCTAACGCGGCATACCCGACTGACAAAGTTACCGCGTGAGCAGCCGCTATGGGTCTACTAGAGTCAGGCAACGTTCTGTGGACCCGACTTTCAAAACTGAGCGTCAGGTATGGGGAAAATCGTAAACCCGCATCGCAGCGGTTGCTGACATAGGTCTGCCCGAAATGCTTGCTCCAAACCCGACATTCACCTGGGGGTGTGACCGTCAGCAATATGGCGTCGATTTCGGAGGATTGCAGTACCCGCCACCAACTCCGGTCATCCTTAGTGACGAAATTGTGCCAAATATATGTACCGACTCAATCGCCAAAAAGTTCGTTCATCTCCGCCTCACTGAACACCCTTGACCGGGTGTGGAAGGCTTTGCCCTCGGGTCCTTCCAGCGAAAAGGTGCCGCCCGTGCCTTCAATCACGTCGATGATGAGTTGCGTGTGTTTCCAATACTCGTACTGCGCCCGGCCAATGTAGAACGGGCTGCCGCCAATGTCTCCCAAGTAGACATCGCCTGCCCCCATGGTGATCTCTCCTGGCAGAAAGCAGTTTGCAGCGCTGTTGTCGCAGCATCCGCCGGACTGGTGGAACATCAGGTCCGGGCCATGTTTGGTTTTCAGAAAGGCCACCAGTTCCAGGGCGGCGGGGGTGGCAACTACTTTTTCAACCATGGTGGATCTCCTAAGTGATTCGGGTGCGTCGATGGCTGCATTGTTGGCTCTCTCAGCGCAACAGCCGGGTGGGGGACTCGCCTCATGGTGGAGTACCACAAAACGGCTCTTGCCCCACCCGGCTGTTGCGGAGGTCGGTTGGCGCCCCAGCGCTTTGAAGTCATTGCGTCGGGGGTGGGTTAGTGACAATCACTAAGCCTCAAGAAGAAAGTCTGCTTTAGAAGAAACCGAGCTTGCTTTCGCTGTAGCTTACCAACAGGTTCTTGGTCTGCTGGTAGTGGTCAAGCATGACCTTGTGGGTTTCACGACCAATGCCGGATTCCTTGTAGCCACCAAAGGCGGCGTGGGCCGGGTAGGCGTGGTAGCAGTTGGTCCAGACGCGGCCAGCCTTGATGGCGCGGCCCATGCGGTAGGCCACATTGCCGTTGCGGCTCCAGACACCGGCGCCCAGGCCGTACAGCGTGTCGTTGGCAATCTCCAGGGCTTCGGCTTCGTCCTTGAAGGTGGTCACAGCCAGTACCGGTCCAAAAATTTCTTCCTGGAAGATGCGCATCTTGTTGTGGCCCTTGAACAGCGTGGGCTGCACGTAGTAGCCGCCTTCGAGGTCGCCGCCCAGGTGGGCCTGCTCGCCGCCGATCAGCACTTCGGCGCCTTCCTGCTTGCCCAGGTCCAGATACGACAGGATCTTGGTGAGTTGCTCTTTAGAGGCTTGTGCACCCATCATGCTGTCTGTATCGAGCGGATTGGTATGCTTGATGGCAGCCACACGCTTGAGCACACGCTCCATGAACTTGTCATAGATCGACTCCTGAATCAGCGCGCGGCTTGGGCAGGTGCAGACCTCGCCCTGGTTGAAAGCAAACAGCACCAAGCCTTCGATGGCCTTGTCCAGGAAGCCGTCGTCCTTGTCCATGATGTCGGCGAAGAACACGTTGGGTGACTTGCCGCCCAGTTCCAGCGTGGCGGGAATCAGGTTGTTGGCAGCGGCCTGGGCGATCACGCGGCCGGTGGTGGTGGAGCCGGTAAAGGCGATCTTGGCAATGCGCTTGCTGGTGGCCAGGGGCATGCCGGCTTCGCGGCCATAGCCGTTGACGATGTTCAAGACGCCGGGTGGCAGGATGTCGGCAATCAGCTCGGCCAAAATCAAAATGCTGATGGGGGTGCTTTCTGCGGGCTTCAACACCACGCAGTTGCCAGCGCCAATGGCGGGTGCAAGTTTCCAGGCGGCCATCAGGATGGGGAAGTTCCAGGGGATGATCTGTCCTACCACGCCCAGGGGTTCCTGGAAGTGATACGCCACGGTGTTTTCGTCGATGTTGGACAGCGCGCCTTCTTGCGCACGCAGGCAACCGGCGAAGTAACGGAAGTGGTCAACAGTGAGGGGGATGTCGGCGTTCAGGGTTTCGCGGATGGCCTTGCCGTTGTCCACGGTCTCGGCGTAGGCCAGCAGTTCGAGGTTGGCTTCGATACGGTCAGCAATCTTGAGCAGCAAGTTGGCGCGGGTGGCAGCATCGGTCTTGCCCCAGGCATCAGCGGCGGCGTGAGCAGCGTCCAGGGCTAGTTCCACATCTTCGGCGGTGGAGCGTGCGGCTTGCGTGTATACCTTGCCGGTGATGGGGGTGATGACATCAAAGTACTGACCCTTGACCGGGGCCACAAACATGCCGCCGATGAAGTTGTTGTATTGGGCCTTGTAGGCAATCTTGGCGCCTGCTGCGCCTGGTGCTGCGTAGATCATGTTGTCTCCAGAATGTGTAAATTGATTCAGAATTTCCCTTGCGGGTACCTCTACTTCTCAATTTCCGTGCCAATCCGTGCAATCTTTATGTAGTGTTGATTTCAAACGCAATTTTTTTCTTATCTCGGGTTAACCCGAGTGACCGCGCAGTGGTGTAAATCGCGACGCCTGTCACAAAAAGTGACACATCACATGCTGCGGCTCTATGCATGGCGTTACATATCGTCAGGTTTCACTGCACTCAGTACGATCATGTCGGTTTTGATGACAGAGAACAGACTAAGAATCTGTCCAGGAGACACAGTGCACACACCACAACATGCCTTGGCTGTTAGTCAGGCTCGCGAGCATCTAATGGAATTTGGATCTATCCCGGAAAGCGGGCTGGATCGACGTATCGCACGCTCCTGGGGTCGTAGCATGGCTGCGGGGCTTCTGCCAGACGCTCGATTGCAGATGGCAGATCACAGCAGCGGAACTGAATTGCGCCAGATCTTGACGCAAAACCATGAACTCCTGGCCCACTCCCGACCGGTCATGGAGTACTTGTTTGAACAGGTTCGCCATACCCAAAATGTTGTGGTCCTTGCGGACAATCGTGGAACCTTGATGCACACCCTGGGTGACGCCATCTTTCTTGATAAAGCGCAGCGGGTTGCCCTAGCGACGGGGGCATCGTGGCACGAGGCGCAACGTGGGACTAATGCAATTGGAACTGCACTCGCCGAAGGCACGGGGGTAGAAATCCATGGCCAGGAGCACTTCTTAGAACGCAATAGCTTTCTCACTTGTGCCGCTTCACCCATCATGTCCGCAAACGGGAGCCTGATGGGCATTCTGGACATCTCCGGCGACCAGCACAATGGGCATCCTCACACGCTTGGCCTCGTGAGCACCGCTGCCCGGATGATTGAGAACCGCTTGATGGTGGCTCAGGGCTCACGGAGTATTCGAATTCATCTGCACACACAGCCAGAAGGCATTGGGACAGTGGCCGAAGGCATTGTTTCGGTCTCTGAAGATGGTTGGATTGTCGGTGCCAACCGAGCTGCAATGACCTACCTACAACTAAATCCTTCCAATTTGGGTGTTACTCCGCTAGAGCGCGCTGTTGACCTGCGGTTGGATGAGTTGTTGTCGCGCTGTATGCGAAAACCCGGTTCTCCGATGCAAATCCGAGTCTGTAACGCCCATACACTGTTCGCAATTGTGCATGCCCCTGAGGCAAGGTCGTCAGTCGGACTTCATCAGGGCGCAAGGTTAGATCGTTCATCAGTAGACGCGCTTGCTTGCTTGGATACCGGCGATGTGCGGTGGCGCAACGCGGCTGATAAGGCTCGCCGCGTGCTGAACAAGCCCATACCTGTCCTCGTCCAGGGAGAGTCGGGAGTAGGAAAGGAATACTTTGCCCGTGCCATGCACGACACCAGTGCGCGCCGGTCAGGTCCGTTTGTCGCCATCAACTGCGCAGCAATTCCGGAGAATCTGATTGAAGCCGAACTGTTTGGCTATGCACCTGGAGCGTTTACTGGCGCAAAGAAGGAAGGCAACTTGGGTCGCCTGCGTGAGGCAAACGGCGGCACTCTGTTTCTGGATGAGATAGGAGATATGCCACTGAATATGCAGACCCGATTGCTACGTGTGCTGCAGGAACGCTGTGTGACTCCACTCGGTGGGGGACACTCCATGGAAGTGGACTTTGCACTTATCTGTGCTACCCATTCAAAGCTACGCGAAGAAGCGGACAAGGGCCGGTTTCGCAGTGACCTGTACTACCGGATCAACGGTCTGACCCTTCAACTCCCCCCATTGCGGGAACGAACAGATTTCCAGGCGCTCACACACAGATTGCTTGCAGGACTAAACCCTGATCGCAATATCCACCTTGGCACGGAAGTACTCCACAAAATGGAGAATCATGGATGGCCGGGTAACTTACGGCAACTCGCAAGCGTTTTGCGAACCGCGAGTGCCATGCTCGATCCGCACGAAGATTGCATTAGGTGGAGTCACCTCCCGGATGATGTTGTGGAAGACCTGATGGCGCGCACGCCACCGACGATGCCAGTACCTCTAGTGCGAATTTCCTCAAATCTTGAAGACCTTGCCAAGACCGCCATGCAACAGGCGCTGGAGTCTGCCAAGGGAAATGTCTCTCATGCTGCGCGCATTCTTGGAGTGAGTCGCCAGACTCTTTACCGGAAAATGGCCCAAGATCGGAACATCACTTGTGAGCGATAAACCATTTTGAATTTGAAGTCCACTTTGCGTGCCTCCATCTTGTGCAGCCTGGTCGTTGGATTTGGAAGCCCCCGAAAGTTACTTTCAATTGTGGTAGCCGTGGGGCATTCTTAAACGAACTGTGACCGACCGGTTTTGGCACTATGACGAATGCCACGAACGGTTTCTGACTGGCGTTGCACTGGACAGCCCGAAAGCTGACTGTTGTGACCGGCTCCAATGGGTCTGTAAAAGTCGCTCCACGCTGAACGCTGTCGGATGGCCAGCGGAAGCCCTTGCTGGGTGCCGGATGTGATGCTAAAGTGCAGCCGGCTTAACGCCCCCGCGCCTTCCTCCCTGGCGCGGCTCGAAAGAGTGATCACCCAGGCTTACCCGCTGGGTTTTTTTCGCCTGCTGGTTTGCTTTGTTGGCGCTGTATTTGGTACAAAACCGTGTACTGGTGACTACATGGTGGCTACACGGCGACACAAAAGAAAAAAGCGCGCTACTTATTCAATAGCGCGCTTCGTTATATCCATTGGCGGAGAGAGTGGGATTCGAACCCACGGTACCTTGCGGTACGCCTGATTTCGAGTCAGGTACATTCGGCCACTCTGCCATCTCTCCGTCGCATTAATTGTACCGTAGACAACGAACAACTTGGTCGCTGCCCTTCACCAAAATCAAGCCCAC
Source organism: Polaromonas sp. (assembly GCA_021737975.1). Classification (GTDB taxonomy): domain Bacteria; phylum Pseudomonadota; class Gammaproteobacteria; order Burkholderiales; family Burkholderiaceae_C; genus Rhodoferax. Next base: position 99,053 of record JAIPCZ010000006.1, read on the forward strand.
AAGCGCCTAAAGCGTGACGACAGTAGTGTCGCTGCTGCTATGTGCTGAAAGCTGATCTGAGGCGCTGTGTGGCTTCTTCCTTTGAATGACTACAGTAAGCGCCCGGTGAACCCACCTTGAATTGAAGTCTCGTATCTCGCAAGATCGTGTGCACGCAACCCATCGTGCACACCATGCTCAAAGAACCAGACCTTGCCAGATATTCGACCCGGCGCACCCACCGGACCTACACA